>CAZJLP010000001.1:0-47694 GCA_964546955.1 uncultured Opitutaceae bacterium
TACCGGTCACGATCGAGTGCGGGTCGATGGCTCGGCAGCGCTCAAGGGTGCAGCGAGTGGAACTGCGAAATTCAAACCCTGCATGGACAAAGTGCTGAGTCGTCACCTCCCGAGCCCAGGAATCCTCCGCGCGGATGAACGTGATCGCATCTTCGGCGTGATCCTCGCTCGTAGGGCCGGCGGTCACGATATCGACCAGAAATTTTTCAAGCCCAACGTTGGTGATGACGGCGGATCGGTTGTATTTGTACATCACACTCTGCGATAGCGAGCGGTTCAGGTGCATGAAGACCGGGGCGTCGATCGTGATCGTATTGCCGGTGATCGCGGTGATGTACCGGTGATACCGCACGTCGATTTCGCCCGTTTTCCAGAAATTGCTGTCCGTCACGCCGCCGCGGTCCACCGCGTCGAGCCAAGCTTGAGTGGAGTCGTGAAAAATCACGATATTGTCTCCCACCGAATAAAGCGCTGGATTAGCCACTTCGAATTGCCGACTGCCCACGGGCACAAGCGCCGTGGTGATCTGCGTCCGCGTGTTGGCCACTTCTGACGTAAAGTCGTCATCGTTGCCGCCCCCGGCCGTAATCACATCGGCGAGGGAAGTGCCGGTTCGCTGAAGAATCGTATTAGAAGCGGGATCCGTGCCGTTGCCCACTCCGGAAAGCACGACGCCCTGCTTGTTCACGCGGAGTGTTCCATTCACCATATAGGTGCCCGCCGTCAACAGGACGCGGCCCCGGTAGCCATTTGATTGGAGAGGCAACGCGCCTGCGGCGTCGATCGCCGCCTGAATCGCAGCGGTGTTGTCTCCAGCGATAGGCGAAATCGTGCTTACAACCGGGATGTCCGGCAGAGCAACGCCTCCGCCCTTGTACCCCGCATGGCTAAAATCGGGGATTCGATTGCCGTTCGAATCCGTGGGGTAGAGGAGTTGTCCACCGGCCCCGAGCGGCACCCGCGTGGAGTTCCAGGCTGCCAGAGGCAGCGATGCGGCGAGCAGGAGCCCACAGAAGAAAAGCGTTCGAGAAGGAAGCATAGAGAGGGCTCACCCTGTTCGCTGACGGTGGGAGCGTCAGCGGGGGAGCGGACCCAGCCTGGCCCGGTACGTTCGTGATGTCAATTAGTGGCGATATGTGACACGGACGGGGGTAGTAACTGAAGCTGTTCAATGCTAGCAATTAGCAATCCACTTGAGCGCTCCGCACGCGTTTCTAGCGCCGCGCGCGAGTTTCCCTCGGTTTGACCGAAGAGAGGGAATAGCCGAACAAAAGGCGCCCGGGGAAGCGGGCGCCTTGTTTCTTTGATCGCGCGTTTTTTCGGTCGGGTGCGCTCAGAATCCCCAGAGCTCAGTCTCGCTGATGCTATTCCAGGCGTTGACTGAATTTCCGTGGCCCAGGATGCGGACATAACGCGTGGCGGTGTCGGGCACATTGTACGATTCGAGAGATGCACTCGTGCCGCTGCTGGTGGCCGAGTGAATCGTGGCGAAAGGTCCGGTGGGCGAACTGGAGACCTGCACCTCGAACGACGAGGCGCGCAGGTTGCCGTTGTACCAGGCAATCTTGATCTCGGTCAGTGTTTTCGTGGCGCCCAGATCGTACTGGATCCATTGTCCGTCACCACTCGCGGACCAGCGGGTGGCGAGATTGCCATCGACCGAATTTGCCGGGAGATTTCCGTCGTGGCCGCTCGCGGTCACAGCGGCGCCGCCGACCGCGAGCTTGGCCGGAACCGGCAGATTGATCGTGTAGCTGGCGGTGCTGACGTTGCTGTCCACCATGTCGGCTTTGAAGGCAATCGCTTTAAGGGTGGTTGTCGCACCAATGGACACGGGACTGCTGTACACCGTGCCGCTGGTTGCAGTGGGGGTCGTTCCATTGGTGGTGTAGCGAATTCCCGCGCCTGGAGTCGCACAGGTCAAGGTGACGCTCTGAACGCTCGAATAGGTGCCGCCACCGGGGCTGAAGGTCGGCGCGGCGACTTTCGGCAGAGCGCTCACCGTCACGGGCCCGACCGTGAGGGCGCCGCCAGGGCTTGCGTTGACGTTGGCGACGGAAGTGTCGAGCGAGGTGACAGCAGCTTGCTCGGTGCGGAACGCGTAGTTCGTTCCAATCGCGATCTCTGCGCCGGAGGGAGGTGTTACGAAAGCCGAATAGGTGCGGGTGGCCACATTGACGACAAGGCGGAAGCGATACTTCGCGCCGGCGGCGAAGGGAATGGAGGACGCAGCCGCGAAGACGCTGCCATTGCGCGCATCGATTACGCCCGTGTTGCTGAAGCGCACGGCGGCGGCGATTCCCGTGTAGGCGGCCTGCGCTCCTTGACTCAGCCCAATCAACGCGTTGCTTGGAGAAATCGACGGCGAGGCGTCGAAGGTGGCGACAAATGAGCCGTTCTGGGCTGCGGGAAGCGGGGTGTTGCGAAAACCGTCGGCGGGTGTGACGGTCACACTGCCGTCATCGATCGTGTAGGTTGAACTGGTGATCGTGCTGTCCGTCATGCCGGCTTTGAGCGCCATCGCTCGCACGGTGCTCGTTGCGGAAACCACAAAAGGACCGGCATAGATTGGACCGTTGTTGGAAGACGGCAGGCTTCCGTCGGTCGTGTACCGGAGGGTGGCGCCGCTAGTGGAACTAGCGAGAGTCACCGTCACCGGCGCCGCAAAGGTACCGCCTGCGGGCGAAAACGTCGGGGCGCTCGCTCGAATGTTGTACGTGGCCGACGCGACCGAGCTTGGATCGAAACCGGGACCGTATGCCATGGCGCGCACGATCGTGTTCGCCCCGATGGAGACGGGTCCGGTGTAAACGGTGCCGGCGGTCTCGCTTGGGGTGCTGCCGTCCGTTGTGAAACGGATCGAGGCACCGGAGCTTGGCGTGGCGATAACGACCGTTTGCGCGCCGGTGAAAGTGCCGGCGCCGGGATTGAACGTCGGTGCCGCCGCGGGAATGGACAGGCCGGAAAGCGGACCGACATCCGCGCTGGTAAGGATTCGCGCAACGGATGGGGCGGAGGAAAACTCATCCGCACCCTTGTCTTTCGCGCCGGAGCGGGGCTGGCCATCCTGGTCGCGGTCCACGAAGTCATAACTGCCGGATCCGTTGTCGATGGCGGGGCTGCCCGCCTGCAGATGAAAAATCCCGTTCGCGTCCGCCGCTAGCAATGGATTCACGTTCGTGTAGCCTGCAGCCGGGATATTGCCGACGTTCGTGGCGTTCCAAACGATATTTCCGCTCCAGGTCGGATTAGCGTACGGGGCAGTGCCGCTAATGTTCACGGCGGTGCCGCCGCCCTGAATGACGTTGTTTGCGAAGGCAATGTTCGTGGCGCCCAGGCCGTTCGTACGGCCGCCCATTTGATACTGGGTGGTGTTGTTGATTAATGTATTGAAAACGACGATACAGTCATCGGGGCGATCGTGGCAAGTCAGGGCCGCGCCGTCGGCGACTTCGCCGTCGCCGTTGCCCATGTCGATACCCTTGGTGTTGCCTTCAAAATAGTTGCTGTGGATCTGGTGCCGGTCGCCATAGACGCGAAGCCCGTCCGTGTTGCGGAAATAATTCCCGTAGACCACGCACTCGTTGCCGTGCCGCAGGGTCAGCTGAGCACCGGGAGAATCGATCAGTGTGTTGTAACGATAGGTGTTTCCGCCGGACTTGTTCGAGATCAGTTCGTTCTCGCCGTTGCACCGCACGAAAAGATTATGCTCCACGAGGCTGCGTCCCATGGACATGCTGACGCCGCTCAAGCCGAGGCGGATGGTTTCCGATCCATTGCCGCCGCCCGGGCGAAAATCGTGGAAGTAATTGTGGTGGATCCAGAGACGCTGCGCGACTTGGCCGCTGGGTCCGCTCACCGAGATCATGTTGCCGACGGTCTGCTTGTCGTGGAACTCGTTGCGATCCACTTCGGCGTCCGTGCCGCCCGACACCGAGAGATAGGGACCGTCGCCGGTGCACTGGAACACATTGCGTGTGAATCGAATAAATTTTGTGCCGCTCCCGATCGACGTTTTGCCCGAGGCATGCCGAAACTTGAAGCCTTCGATCTCGATGTGCGCCGCGGGGCTGCTGACCGTGAAACCGTTCGAGCCGGTAATTTCTACGCCGCCGATAGACTCGGCGCTGATGACGATTGGCGCCGTCGCGGTACCGACGCGCGTGACCGTGAGCGCCGCAGTCGTCGTGTAAACGCCGTTCCGAACGATGATGAGATCGCCCGGGTTGGCGGCGTTGATGGCGGATTGAAGTGCTGGAATCGAGGAGACCTCGGTGGTGGCGGCGAGACCGGCCTGGGCGCCGGCTAACAGCCCCAATAGGGCGGCTGCGGAGGAGAGAAAGCGATTGCACGATGCGCGGTGCGAGGAGGGAAACATAAGGAGGGCAAGTGACGGACGTGCTGAATTGACTTCGAACGCATACGGGGGCGGACGTCCAAAGGCGGGGGACTGCAGTTGCACTCAAACTGCGATTTTCGATTAACCGCACCTGCTCGCCCGCTTAACCCGTTAAGTGGGCGCAGTTACTCGCTGGCGGCAAGGTGTTTGCGTTTCATGTGACAGTTAAAGGCTTTACGCCCGGGTCTTATAATCCTGAGCCAAGTCGCACCTATCGTGACGGCGCGTTCAGGGTGCCGACTCGCACCATGGCCCGAGCCCACTCGTGACGTCCGCAGCGCACGGGGACCCTGCGGTTCGGTTCGCCTGGATCTCAGACGCGATTGATCACGTCATTCACCCGCGAGATGAGAACGTCCTGCGTGAAAGGCTTGCGCAGGACGGCGACGTCTTTTTGTCCCTGGATCTTGTCGAAGACATCCTGCTCGCTGTACCCGGTCATGAGGAGAACACGCGTGTCGGGGTTCATGGACCGGATCGCTTGCAGAACTTCGGCCCCGTCCAGTCCCGGCATGGTCAGGTCCAGCAACACCATGGCGAAGTCGCGACCGCGATCCCGAAAGAGTTGCACTGCCTCGTTGCCATCGCGCGCCAGCACGGTGTCGAACCCGCAACGTCGAAGGACGGTGCTTGTGGTTTTGAGGACGGCGGGTTCGTCGTCCGCAATCAGGATGGAACGGACCGCTCCACCCGGCAGCGGATCGGGAGCGGCGTGACCGTTGCTGGAGCCGTTCACAGCCGGAGCGACGGCGATGGCGGCGGCGGACGCTGGGGGAAGGAAGAGGGTGAATGTCGTGCCGCGGCCGATCTCGCTCTTGACGCTCAACGCGCCATGATGGGTGCGGACGATGCCGAGTACAGCGGCGAGGCCCAGGCCCCGGCCAGCAAACTTTGTGGTAAAAAACGGATCGAAAATGCGGGCCAGGGTCGCGGGGTTCATCCCGCAGCCGGTATCCGAAACCTCGAGACAAACGCACTCTCCCGCCGGAAGATCGAACGAGTAGGCCACGCCATCGAGCAAGCGGTCGGGGCGCCCTCGCCGCGTGGTCAAGCGGATCTCGCCGTTGGTATCGCCCAGCGCTTCGGCCGCATTGATGAGAAGATTCATTACCACTTGCCGGAGCTGAGAGGCGTCACCTTCGACGGTGGGGAGGCCGGGCGCCATGGTCAGCTCCAGTCGCGCCTTTTTGCTGATCGAAATCGCGAGGAGCCGGGCGGTGTCTTGCACCAATGCGGACAAATTCACCTTCTCGACCACGAAGTTGCCTTTGCCTGCGTAGGCTAGCATTTGGCGGCACATATCGCCGGCTCGCCGGGCCGCCTCTTCGATGTGGCCGAAGCGCTCCTCGCTTTCCCGCGCGTCGGAAGGGCCGAGCCGGCCGAGAGACGCATTGGCCAGGATGACGGTGAGCAGATTGTTGAAATCGTGCGCGATTCCGCCCGCCAGCACGCCGAGGCTTTCGAGCTTCTGTGCTTCGAGCATTTTGCGCTGAAGTTTCTCGCGCTCGGCGGCGGCGTTCTTGTTTTCCGTAATATCCCGGATCGATCCGTAAATCTTGACCAGACGGTCGCCCTCCATTTCCGCCTGGCCGCCGATCTGCACCTGAATCCGATGTTTCTCGGCCGTTTCGATTTCCAGTTCGAGATCGAAGGGCGTGCCCCGGCGACGAGCCTCCTCCCAGGCGGCGATCAGCGTCGGGCGGCTCTCAGCGGTGAAGAAATTCCAGAACCGCTCCACAGTCGGTTCGAAGGACTTCGCTTCCACCTCGTGGATGCGGTAGGTTTCTTCCGTCCAGTAGAGACGGTTCGATCGCAGGTCGAGTTCCCAACCGCCGATGTGGGCCGCGGACTGGGTCTGTTCGAGCAGTTGGGCCGAGCGTTTGAGGAGCCGCTCGCTTTCGCGGAGCGCCGCCTCCGTGCGCTTGCGGTCGGTGATGTCCGTGTGAGTCCCAGCCATGCGCAGGGGCGTGCCGTCCACCGCGCGGTCGACCACCTTCCCGCGGTCGAGAATCCAGCGCCACTCCCCGGATTTGCTCTTCATCCGGTACTCCACGGCGTAGCGGCTGAGGTGTTTCTTTTCGATCTGCAGCTGCGTGCCCTCGTACAGCGCGAGATCGTCGGGGTGCAGAAGCTTTTTTCCACCGTCGATGGTTTCCTCCACCTCTTTGAGCGTATAACCCAGCATGGAGGCCCAGCGTTCGCTTCGTGCGATCGTGCCGGCCTTCATATCCCAGTCCCAAAAACCGTCCTCGCTGCCCTCCAGTACGAGGGTCATGCGCTCCTCGCTCTTTCGCAGAGCCTCGGTTTGTCCGGCGAGCTGTTTGAAGATGCGACGCTGCCAGAGAAGCGCGGCCAGTCCGGCGAGCGCGAGCAACAAGGCTGGCACGACGTACGGCTGCATGTCCTTGTACGTGAGGCGGTGGGGCTCGAGCGGCCCGATCCATTTCTCGTACAGACGCGCGTAGGTGCCATTTTCCCGCAGATTGGCCAGGCCTTCATTGATCAAACGCAGCCGGGCGGCGTCCCCCGCATGCAGCACCACGTGAAAGCGGTAGGTAAGTTCGGGCAGCTGGACGTCCGAATCCTCGACGTTGTTCAGCTTATCTTCGCTGATGATCTTCAGGCCGATCAAGCGCGTGCCAATGGTGGCGTCCGCGTTGCCGTCCGCGACCGCATGCAGCGCGTCCCGTTGAGTCGCCGCGGGGACGAAGTTGGGGGCCAATCGCCGCTCGTTGAGGTACTCTTGCCCCCGGGTGTTCGGAATTCCCGCGATACGTACGTTGCGCAAATGCTCGGGCGCGGTGATGGAGCGATCGCCTTTGCGGACGAAGATGGTGCTGCGCAACTCGAGATGGCTGACGGCGAAAGCCATGTAGGCCTCGCGTTCTTTCGTGTAAACCACGTTTGAAAGCGCGTCGATGCGGCCGACATTGAAGTCCTCGAACATGGCCGCCCGCGGCCTTACGATGAACTCCACTTCAAAGTTCATCTCTTTGGAGATGGCTTTGATCAGCTCAACCGCGAATCCGGTGGGAATGCCCCGTTCGTCGAGAAACGCGATGGGCGCGAGATCCGTCTCGACGCCGACGCGCAGCGGCTGGCTGCGGAGAGGCGCAATCCAGCACGCAATCCCCACCAGCCAGAGGAGATGCACTTGGAACTGACGGGGCACGCCATCAGAACAGCCGAGATGGCCGGCAACCGCAAAGGGAAAAGTTTACCGATCCGCGGTAGCAAAAATTGAGTGGACGGCGTTGCCGCCTGCTAGCGCGGCCCCGGTGGGGGGTCGACGAAGGCCCGAAGGGTGTCCCAGAGTTCGCGACCGCCCATGCTGAACACATCGTTGTGGCCCGCTCCGGGCACCGGGAAAACGCGGGCCCGGGTCCGGGCCGCCTCCGCTAGGCGCTGTGCCATGTCCGGAGGGACGAGGTCATCCCGCTCGCCGTGGACAATGAGGACGGGACATGAGACGTTGGGCATCCGCGCGAGGTTGTCGAATTGCGGGCGCAGGAACCAGGAAAGGGGAAGCCACGGCACCATTCGCCGACCGACCTCGCGCATGGTGGTAAAACCGCTGATCGTGATCAGACCCCGCATATCGTGCCGGCTGGCCAAATGCACGGCGGAGGCCGCGCCGAGTGACCAGCCGCAGGCGACGACGCGCCGAGCATCCACATCGGTCCGCTGGCAAACGTAGACATACGCGGCTTCCGCGAGCTCGTAAATCCGCGCCTCGCTCGGCTGCCCTTCGCTCATGCCGTAACCAGGATACTCTGGAATCAGGACGTTGGCACCCAGTTTGCGCAGCGCGTCAAACTCCGGGCCGCTGTTGGCGAGGCACATGCCGTTCCCGTAAAAGAAAAGGATCGTGGGACGAGTCTCCGGATTTTTGAGCAGGCTTCCATCGCGACCGAGCGCCCGTCCGAACTGCGCCGCGCATTTGATTCCGCCATGCAGCGGTATGCTGACCAGTTCGTAGCTCGGATCGGGTCCGATCGCAGCCCGGCCCTGCGTCGCGGCACCGGGATAAATGAACTTCCGTTCGAGAGAAAGGCACCCCGTCGCGCAAACAAGCGAGACGGCCGAACACAGCGTTAAGAGGAAAAATCGAAGCGGACCTCTCGAACCACGACGCATGGCAGGCGGAGTATCCCGGAATTTCAGCCGCTTGTGAATACGATTCTCGCGGGGTCGCTGGCTCCCGCCTCGTTCTCCTCTCGATAGGTCGCTGCCCGGAGCGCTGATTTGTCGCTCATTCACCCCAGGGCCTCTCGTCCTCGAGCGCGCAGCGAAGGATCCACATGGACATCGTTGGCAGCATCCCGCCGGGAACAGCCTCCAGGAACGACGGCCACCCTCCGATCACTGGGCCCTGCTCGGGGAGGCGTCCGCTTCCAAATCACCCAAGGCGTACTGAATGCCGTCGAGGTAGTACTCCAGCACGGCGGGATTGGTGAACGGCTCGGCGCGATGCCCGATCATGCAAAAAAACACACGGCCTTCGCCGAAGCGTTTGATCCAGGAGAACGCGTGGTCGTTGTCCTTGCGGAAAAGAGGCTTCACGCCGGCCGTGGCGGCATCGGAAAAATCGAGGCTCAACAGTACCTTTCGATCGTTGCGGGAATAGGGAGCGGCTAATTCGTACACCTCATCCTGCAGCTTGAAGTTTTTTCCCTTCCATGCCCGCAACAGGGGATGCTGCGGCTCTTCGAGCTTTATCGACCATGTCCCATTGGGGCCCCAGGGGTGGCCGCCGAACGTGGCTCCGATGATCGCGGCGCCCTCGGG
Organism: uncultured Opitutaceae bacterium; assembly: GCA_964546955.1. Classification (GTDB taxonomy): domain Bacteria; phylum Verrucomicrobiota; class Verrucomicrobiia; order Opitutales; family Opitutaceae; genus CAZJLP01. Next base: position 9,188 of record CAZJLP010000001.1, read on the forward strand.
CCATTCTTTGAACGTATCGATGGCCGCATGGATTCCCACAATTCCGCCTCCCCCTTTCGCGTAGCCGAGCAACGCCTTCTTGGCCGCCTCGGGCAGGGCGAGGTGCGCCGTGCTGTTGAGGACAAGCGCGTCGTAGCCGGCCAGAATCTTTGGCTCCAGCGCTTCGTAATCTCGCGTGAAATGAGTTTCGAACGCGCCCGTCTTCTTCCCCATTTGTTCGATCGCTGTGTTCGCCGCAGGGACGCCCACTTTGTGGAGGATCGAATCGGCCCGCCAAAAGACGAGGAGCTTCCGCGGTTTCTTGGGCTTGGCGGCTGCGCCTTGCGGAAGAGCCGCGGTGATCCCGTCGCGGACTCCGGTCGGGAGGGGCGGCAGCGGAACCGTCCAATAGCGGAGCGTGCCGTCGGCGCTGCTTGATGCCATTTTCTGGCCATTAGGGCTGAAGGCGATCGCAAGGACCGTGTCGCTGTGGCCGACTTGAGAGCACAAAAGGGCTCCGGACTCGACATCCCACACCTTGATCGTGTGGTCAGTTCCTGCGGCGGCAATTTGGTCGCCCTTGGGGCTGAAGGCGATCGCTGTGACCGTATCGCCCGGCGCCCGTAGTTCGCGCAAGACTTCCCGGTCGCCGATCCGCCACAGTTGCAGGATTCCGTCGCTGCAGCCGGCAGCGACGTGTGTGGCGCTCGCCGCGACGGTGTTGATCACCTGGCTGCTGCGGCCCGTGTGCACGAGATTATTCGTCTCTACATCCCAGGCGCGCACGTCGTTCAGGGGAGTGCCCGCGACGAGGATTTTTCCGTCGGGGGAGAAGGCCGCGATGGCCACCACGGCGCCGGGATTTTCGAATGTGTTGAGAACGACCCGCTCTGCGTAGTCCTCTGTGTACACGACGTTTTCGCGATAACGGGCCAGATGGGTCTTCGCGCCTGGGCGCAAAACGACGGTGCCCGGGTGGCTGACCGCGTTTTCAAGGGTTGAGCCCAGCAGTTTTCCAGTGGCGAACTCCCAAGTGTAGACCACCCCGCTGAGCGTCGCGGCGGTCGCGGTCTTGTCTTCCGGAGATAACACAATGGAAACAATCCGTTCGGGCGCCCCTTCGAAGCTGCGGATCAATTCGCCGGTGCCGCGTTCCCCGGGTCGGGACTCCCAAAGGCGCACCTTATTGTCGTCGGCGCTCGCGAGGAATCGACCGTTGAAATTGTACGCTATCGAAACGGCAGGGCCCTCAGGCTGCGCGGGTAACGTGCGGTCGGGCTTCCGCGCGTCTTCCGGCGGCGGAAACGTCGTCGAAATGGTCGGACCGACGGGTGCAGCGCCGAGTTCGAACGAGGCCAGGAAGGCCGCTAGGGTGAGGAACAACGTTTTCATGGCCGAGAGTGAACAGGGGATGCTGCTCGGATGAGGGGTGAGGACGAATTGTCGGCAGCCAGACCCGTCAGCGGCGAGCCTTTTCCGCTCGGGAGTCGACGGTGGAACCTGCCTCCGGCAGCTGGTTCGACGGCGATAGTGGCCAGCGTTCGACGCCCTGCCGCTCGCGGAGAAGACGCCCGGCCGGCCCTTTCCTCCTCGGACTTCAGGACAACGGCGCGAGACTTTCTGCCACGGGCGTGCGATAGGCTTTGATGGCGGGAATGATCCCGCTCAACGCACCCAGCACGGTCATTCCCACCGGTGTCATCCACAGCACGGGATGCCACGTGTCCAGAGGTAAGACGACTCCGGTTTGCGTCCGGATGATCTTCGCCACGACAGTCAGGAGCGCGAAATAGATCACGAAGCCCCCTGCGGCTCCCAGGGCTCCGATGGTTCCCGCTTCGGCCACGATTGCGCCGAAGATCGTGCGCCGCCGTGCCCCCAGTGCGCGGAGAATGGCGATGTCGCGGCGGCGCGCGTTCATGGATCCGTAAAGGCTGGCCAGGACCGATCCGATCGCGACTAATGCAACCAGATACGCCACGAGGGCCAGGACGCGATCGAACCAGGAAAGTTTGTTGAAAAGGTCGGCGATGATTGTTCCGACGGGGTAGGCGAGGGTGAGGCGGTTTCCCTGCTTGTTGTACATCATGTCCAGCATCAGCCCGGCGGATGCGGCACGGAATTGGATCAACACCGCGCTGACATCCGTGGCGGCCCGCGGGTCGTGTCCGCTCATCGTTTGCACGCCCTTGAGGGGGATCCAGATAACCCGGTCCGCGGGCGTATTGGTCGGAGCGAGCACGCCGGCGATGGTGTAGGTTTCTTCGTGCTGGTTGTTCGGATCGTAAGCCAAACCGTGGTACGGGCGGAACGTTTGGCCGGGCTTCCAACCGAGTTTCTGCGCGACGAAACTGCCGACGACCGCCTCTTTCAAATCCGCGTCGAACATACGGCCCGACGAAAACGAGTAAGCGCGCCCGCGCGCATACTCGACGGTGGTGAAGAGCTCCGGCAGCGTGCCCACGATCCGCCAGCCGAGATAGTTGTCGCCCACGGCTATGGGAATGGCGGTCCGGACCGCCGGGTGTTTTTTGATCTGTTCGTAGTCCGTCCAGGCGAGATTTCCGGGCGATGCTTCGAGATGGAAAATTCCGTTGAGCACGAGCTGCAGCTTCGAACCGCGGGCGCCGAGAATCGCGTCGAAACCGGTCGTTGTTTCGGTGAACGAGCGCTGGGACTGCGACTTCACCACCCAGACCGTCATCAACAGGCCCGCGGCGAGCGCGATGCTGCCCGCCGTTACCCACGTCGACAGCGCGTGCTGTCGTAGGCTGCGATAGACGATGAGGGGGAGGGTCATGGCGACTACCGGGCCGCGAGCGTTTTGTTGATGGCAGCGAAGTCTTGCACGGCGTCAAATTGCCGGAGCACGTGCTCGTCGTGGCTGACCAGCAGCAGGGCGGCGCCGGATTCGCGACAGGTTTCGCGCACGAGCGCGAGGGACTCGGCCGCGTTGCGCCGGTCCAGGTTGCCGGTCGGTTCGTCGGCGAGCACCAGCTTTGGCCGGTTCGCGAGCGCGCGCGCAACGGCGACTCGCTGTTGCTGCCCCGTGGACAGTTGGCGCGGGTAATGATCCAGCCGCGACCCGAGCCCGACGCGCTCCAAGGTCGCACGCGCATGCGCCCGATCAGCGCCGCGTCCGAAGGACATGCCGAGCACCACGTTTTCCAGGACCGTGTAGCCCTGGAGCAGATTGAACGTTTGAAAAATGTACCCGATCTTGTCGGCGCGCAGGCGATCGCGTTGCGGCTCGCCCAGGGTGGCCATATCCTGCCCGTCAATCAGGATCCTGCCCGAATCCGCGGCGAGGATTCCGGAAAGGAGGTGCAGGAAGGTTGTTTTCCCGGAGCCGCTTTCGCCGCGGAGCGCGATTTGCTGGGCCGGCGCGAGCCCGAATGAGACGACGTCCACGATCGCGACAGGCCCCCCATCGGGGCCGACGAACGATTTTTTGAGGCCTTCAACAACGAGCATCGCGGGCTTAGTTGAGCAATTCCCGTGCGCGGGGCGAGTGGAGATTTCGGCGCCGTAGTCAACCTCGCGGCAAAGGGGTGGAACCTGCCGTTCCCGGCAGGTTGTTCGGTGGGCGGTTCAGGGAGTCTACGCGCACAGCCCGCCGAAGGACGGCGGGCTCCGCCTTTGATCGGATATGACCGTCGGCCGGACCCTAGGCCGGCCCCGTTTCTTCGGCTTTCTTCTTTCGTGGACTCCTGCTCCGCCCGCCGCTGGATTTGCGCGTCGATTTGGCGGCTTTTGCATTCATCCAAAGCGAACCGTCGTTCGGGTTCTTGTTGAGCCAAAAGATTTCGCCGCCCTGCTCGACGAAGGTCGGTTTTGTTTCGCTGTCCGCGGGAATGACGATGCCGGCCGAGGTCAGGGCGGAAAGCAGGTCTTCGTTGCTCTTGCCGAGCGTGCGGGCGAGAAAACCGAGCTCTCCCGAGACTCCGGAACCGCGTTTGTTCGGCGTCAGCAATACACGCACTGCGCTCAGTGCATTGTCCGGCGCCGGCGTCGCATCGGTCGCGGAATCCGTTGCCGCGTCGCTACCTTCCTCCTCCGAGGAGGCTTCGGATTCCATAGGAGCGCCATCGGTCGGGGCTTCTGAGGAGGACGGAAGGGAAAGTTCAGGTTGCGCTTCCGGGATGGCGCTGGATCGCTCCGCCTCGCTGGCGGCGGGCGACGGGGCCGCATCGGAACTCCCTCCTTCGCCCTCGGCGCGCGGCGGGCCTTCCCTTTTCTCGCGACCATTGATCCAGATACCGCCCCGATTGTCTTTGTTCAGCCAATACACGGCGCCGCCGATTTCCGTGTAGGTCGGTTTCTCGGCGGGAGTTGCCGGTACCGGCAAGCCGAGACCAGCCAGGGCCGCGGTGAGATCGGCTTCGCGCTGCTTCAGGGCGCGTGAGAGGAAGCCGACACTGCCGGAGTAACCCGGACCTCGCCGGTTTCGCCGCATGAGGGGGCGCAGTTTGTCCAGCAGTTCGGAGCCCGACGGAAGCGGGGCGCCGGGTTCGACGGGCTCGCTCGCCGGGCTTCCTTGGCCGGTTTCGCCCGCCTCCGATTGCGCGGGGGACGAGCCTTCGCGGTTTTGCTGGGGGCGGGCGGCGCGCTCTGCCCGCGCGGCGCGTTCCGCGTTCCGTTTCTCGATTTCGGCCTTTTCCGCCGCGCGCTCTGCGACGAGTTCGGCGGCGGCGGGATCGTCCGAGGCGATTTTCTTCGCGGCAGCAGTACGGAAAACCGGCCGCGGTTTTTCGCGGGTGTTGATGAACAGCTGTCCGCGGTTATTGCGGTTGATCCAATAAAGGTCGCCTTCGAATTCGAAATATTCCGGATCGGAATCCTCGTTTTCCGGCAGGGTGAAACCACATTCCTTTAGCGCGGCCACGAGGTCGGGCTCGCGCTGGTCCCAGCGTTTTGCCAGATAGTCGACGGCGACCGACTGACCTGGTCCTTTCTGGTTTCGGCGCAGGTGCGGTTTGATCGCTTCGAAAAACGTGGGGAGGTCATCGTCCGCTTCCTCCCAATTGTCCCAATCATCCTCGGCTTCGTCTTCCGCTTCGGGGTCGAGATCTCGTTCGGTGTCGCGGAAAGTGCGCAACCCTTTGTCCGCGGTCTTTGGCGACGGAGGTTCCACTTCGTTCGCCAAGGCGGCGGGCAACTCGGGCTTCTCTTCGAGCGACGTCGGAAGATTTTTGCTCGGATTTTCGTAGTGAGCCGGTTTGGGCGGCGCCGCCGCAGCAATTTCCGGAGGAACCCAATCGCGCATGGTTGAGCGCCGAGCCAGGCCATTGAAGGCCAGGGGGTTATTGGGTAACGTGGTGAAATGGATGATCTCCCACTCGTCCTTACCGAGTGCGTTGAGATGTGCTTCGAGCAGGGTGGGCGACGCAAAACCGTGCGGGCCGCTCGTGATAACTTTATATTCCCAAAGAGCCATAGGATAACAGGTAGACTTCAAGGCATCCCAGATGAGCCCAGACTTGCCGAGATTATTTTATGGGGTTCAGAGGGAACCGCCGAGGAGGACACATTAAAAAGGGCTCGCCTTTGCGCCCCCGACCGGACACCTGTCCGCCTGTCACCGTCACGGTCTGCCGTCGCGTTTTGCGTTCTCCCCCTTCATGAAGCGTTCTCTCGTCGTTGCCAGCCTTGTTGCTTTTGTCCTGCCGGCGCTGTGGGCCGCGTTGCCTGCCCCGGATCCTGATAACGGCGGGATTTATCTGCCGCAGGGGTTTCGCGCACTCGTCGCGGCGGACGACATCATGGTCGGGAAAAAAGTGGGCACTGCGCAGGACCGCCTGCGTTTCGTCGCACCCGCGCCGAATGGCGATCTTTACGTGAAGCTGGTCGCGGGCGGAATCATGGCCTTGCGCGACAAGGACAGCGACGGGCGGTTCGAGACGAAACAGGAATTCGGCGCCGGTCCGGGCAGCGGCGGCACCGCCGTCATGTTCCACCAGGGTTATCTTTATTTTTCCACCCGCACCTCGGTCCGCCGTTACAAATACACTCCCGGTGAACTCGTGCCGACGGGCGAAGCTGAAACGATCGTGGAAGGCCTGCCGGCGAAAAAGGACCACGACGCCAAGTCCTTTGCCTTCGACGGGGACGGACGTTTGTTGGTGGAAGTCGGTTCCTGGTACAACGTTTTGAGCGACGGCGACCGGCAGCTCGGCGCCAAGGGGAAGTCCGACGAGGATGTCGCGGAGTTCCAGAAGGAATGGGGCGGGTTCTGGCGATTCGACCCGAACAAATTGAATCAAAAACAGAGCGATGGGACGCGTTTTTCCACGGGTCATCGGCACGCCATGGGCCTAATCTGGCATCCGGTCTCGCGAAATTTCTTCATGGTGCAGATGGGTCGCGACAATCTGAATACGATTGCGCCCGAGCATTACGACGAGCTCGACAACGCGGAGCGGGTGTCGGAAGCCATGTTCCTGCTGCGCGAAGGCGCTAATTTCGGCTGGCCCTACGCCTACTACGATCCGATCAAAAAAGCCCACATGCAGGCGCCGGAATACGGCGGTGACAACCGCAAGCGCGCCGAAAAGGGGAAGTACGACGATCCGGTTGTCGCGTTTCCAGCGCACTGGGCTCCGATCCAGATGTCGCTGTATACCGGCACCCAGTTTCCCGAGAAATACCGCAACGGAGCCTTCATTGCTTTCCACGGATCGTGGAACCGTGCGCCCCGCTCCCAGCAAGGCTACAAGATAGTCTTCGTGCCTTTCGACGAAAAGGGCATGCCGACCGGCAAGTGGGAGAACTTCGCCGAAGGTTTTCCCGGGGTGGACGAGTTTGTGAGCCCGTCCGATGCGCGTTATCGGCCCGCGGGGGTGGCCATGGGTCCGGACGGCTCCCTGTTCATCACGGACACTCGGCGCGGTCGTATTTGGCGCGTGATTTACACCGGCGAGAAAACGCCTCCCACTACGCGGCTCGCGACGACCGCCGCCCCTCCGCGTGCACCGCAACCGAAGGCGGGCGCGACGGCGGTGGTCGCGGTGGATGAAAAATCGAAGGGAGCCCAAGTTTATTCCACCCTTTGCGCCGCCTGCCATATGCCGAACGGCGGCGGGGCGCCGCCGGTCAATCCAGGGTTGCTCAACAGTGCGGTGGTGAAGGGGGACGTCGATACCTTGATTCGCGTCATTCTCGAAGGTCCCGCGGCGGTGCTTCCGGCCGACCGCGAGAAGTTTCAGGTGATGATGCCACCGATGGACGCGGTGCTGGACGATGAAAGCGTCGCCGGCGTCGTGTCGTACATCCGCGCCCGGTTCGCGAACGACGGCACGGTCGTCACGCCGGCAAAGGTCAAGGCGCTGCGGAAGGGCAAATGAACCGATCGAGGCGAGGCCTCGCGGCACCCCGCGACGGCTGGCAACCGGTGGTCCAGGAAGACCGCACCGGCTGCGGGCTCGCCACGGTGGCGGCTCTCTGCCGCCAGCCGTACCGACGGATCAAACTCGCCGCATCGGCCATCGGTATCGAATGCACCGATACGAAGCTGTGGTCGGAGACCGCGCCGGTGCGCCGACTCCTCCAACGTTTGGGAGTGCGGATCGACCCCACGGAGACCGCTTTCTCGGGCTGGCAAGCGTTGCCCGACCTTGCGTTGCTCGCCATCAAATGGCGCCGGGAAGCCCGCGGGCCTGCGTGGCACTGGACGCTTTTCGTTCGCGATGGCTCTGGAAACGAATACGTCCTCGATCCCAAAAAAGCGCTAAAGACAAACCGCCGAACGGATTTCGGCCGGATGAAACCGAAATGGTTCATCGGAGTGCGGGCAGTATAGGGTACGAGGGGGGAACGCTAGTTTCCGCTAATTCCCTGCAATGTATCTCGCGAAGGGTACGAAGCCGGAAAAAGGAGACGGGCGAACCTGAAGCGCCATTCCTGCCGCGTTGTTTGTCATCCTCGAGCGCAGCGAAGGATTCCGTTGGATCCGGCCGACGGAGGCTGACTGGATCCTCGCTGCGCTCGAGGATGACAAGACGTCTTCCGGGCAAAGCTCACCTCCCGTCGCACGTCTGCAATCGATGTCTCTGGGTTTTCTTCGCGCCCTTCGAATGCTTCGCCGGCCACCTGCCTTGCCTCCGAATCTGGTTTCCTTTTCCCGATTCCGCTTTCCTAGTTTTCTAATGCGTCGTCTCGATCAACTCCTCGCCAACCTTGGCTACTGCTCGCGCCGGGAGGCTCGCGATTGGATCGAGGCCGGGCGGGTTTCCATTGGCGGCGAATTGGCCGATGATGTTTCGACTAAAGTCCAGGAGGCGTCCGTGCTCGTCGACGGCGAGCCGCTCGATCATCCGGACGGGCTGCTTCTTTTGGTGAATAAACCCACCGGGTTGGTCTGCTCGCATGATCCACGGGAGGGACCGAGTGTTTACGATCTCCTTCCGCGGCGCTGGCGGCTGCGCAATCCTCAGGTCACGAGTGTCGGGCGCCTGGACAAAGACACGAGTGGCTTGCTGCTGCTGACGGACCAGCTCGCTTTGGTGCACCGACTGACTTCTCCCAAGCACAAGGTTCCAAAAGTATACCGTGCTCATCTGAACCGCGCGCTGGGCACTGAGCTGGTCGCGATTTTCAAGAGCGGCACGCTCGTCCTCGACGGGGAAAGCCCGCCCTGCGCGCCCGCTGACCTTCGTATTATCGATGCGAGGACGGCCGAACTCACCTTGACCGAAGGAAAATATCACCAGGTGCGTCGAATGTTCGCCAGCCAAGGCTACGACGTAGTGACTCTGCGCCGCTCTCACTTCGGTGAACTGGAGCTCGGCGATCTGCCGGAAGGAAAGTGGAGGGAATTGCCGCTGGACTATTTCGGCCGAGCTGGCTGAGAACGGAGAGTTGAGAGTTGAGAAACCGCCCATAACGGACGGCTCTGTTTCAGCCAGGGTTTGTCATCCTCGAGCGAAGCGAAGGATCCAGTTAAACTCCGTCGGCCCCATCCAACTGGATCTTTCGCTTCGCTCGAGGATGACAAACCGCGGCTGCAGACTGCGGAGGACAAACCGGCCTGGTTGGCGATCCAACGCCTTCGTCTGATCCTTTTTCCGGCTTCGAACCCTTCGCGAGACACGTTGCCTTTTCCGAACGCCAATCTTCCGCCCACGCACTTTCGGTTCGCAGAAAACCGCGTGACGCCGTTTGTTACCCTGATGTACGAATTTTCTCTCACGGGCGCACAAAAGACTTATCTCCGCGGCCTCGGCCAGCGGCTCGATCCCGCGCTGAAGGTGGGGAAGGGGGGTTTGGGACCTGAGTTTTACCGGGAGCTTCAGCGTCACCTGAACGCACTCGAACTCGTAAAACTTCGTTTTCTGGGCGCGGAGCGCGAAGAGCGCGCTGCGCTCTGTGTTCAAATCGCCGACGAGGGCCGGTGCGTGTGCGTCGGCGCCGTCGGCCACACCGCGCTTTTTTATCGCCAGCAGGCTGACGAAGCGAAACGCAAGGTCACTTTGCCGCCCGGCCCGGGATGAGACCTTCACTGGGATCGAACGCAACGAGCACCTGACTCGTCGTCGCCATTTCTCGCCGCGGATGGCCGGAACGACTTCTGCTCACATCACCCGGTCAATCAAAGGCTCTCCCTTTTCGAACGCCTCCAAGTTCTTCAAGAAATGCCGGACCAGCGCTTCATCCTGATCGTGTCTGCCGCCCGCGGTATGAGGAGTGATGAAACAATTCGGAGCGGTCCACAGTGAATGTGAGGGAGGAAGGGGCTCCGGGTCCGTGACGTCGAGGTAGGCGGCCCCGAGCCGTTTTGAGCGCAGCGCTTCCAGGAGCGCATTCTGATCGACGGTCGTGCCGCGGCCAACGTTGTAGAATCGCGCTCCAGGTTTGCACCATCCCAGACGGCGCGCATTCACGTAGTTTCGGGTGGATTCATTGTCGGGCAGGACGTTGATCACATGATCTGCCGACGCGATGACGGAGCTGAGCTTTGCTTCTGAAATAATGTGCACCCCCGGCTCGCTGTAGACGCGCCGGCGCACGGCAAAAAGCTTCATCTGGAACGGCGCGAGCAGCTCGGCGATGCGGCGGCCAATCGCGCCGAAACCGAGAAGAAGAACAGTTTGACCCGTCAGCAGGCGCGAGTCGTAGCGTCGCTCGGTATAATGCCACGATTGGTCCGTAATCTGATCGCGGTGCGAAGCAAGAAGTTGACGACCGAGCGCGAGCATCATCGCGAGAGCGTGTTGCGCGCAAGGTTCGGAAAACACGCTCGAGGCATTGGTGAAAGCGCCGTTTCGGACCCGCATCGCTTCGCGAAAAGCCTCGTTATCGTAACGAGTGTAACCGGCGGTCGTGACTTCGATCCAGCGGAGGCCGTGCAAAGCGATGCACTGTTGGCCGTCCGGTTGGCCGAATGCGATGTCGGCGTTTTCCAAATCGGGATCTGGCTGTCCCGCCACCAACACGGAGTTCGAGGCTGCGCGAGAAAACAGCAGACGATGCTGACGGGTTCCCTCCTCGAGTAAGCGAGTCGCTCCGGCGGAAAACTTTCCGTTGCACCAAATCGTGTGACTCATGCGAAACGTATTCGCCAACTGCGCGAAAGGCGCAAGCGTGCAGCTCAGGCGGCTTGCGGAGCCGAGAAAGCAATGACGGCCGCGCTCGGGATCGGAGCGCCTCTGGTGCCGGAGCTACTCCGTCTCGGAAAACTCGCAAAGCGCATGAACGTTGAGACCCGCGGCGCGAAGTTTGGCGGAACCGCCGAGTTCGGGCAGGTCGATGATCGCGGCTACGCCCACGACATCGGCGTGGAGAATTCGAAAGAGTTTCGCCGCGGCGAGAAGCGTTCCGCCCGTCGCGATCAGGTCGTCCACAATCAGGACGCGGTCGCCGGGCTTGCAGGTGTCCGCGTGGATTTCTACCGTGGCCGTGCCATACTCCAGCAGGTAGTCCTCCGAAATGGTCTTGTAGGGCAGCTTCCCCTTTTTCCGCACCAGCGAAAACGGTTTGCCGAGCTTATAGGCCAGCGCGCCGCCAATCAGGAAACCTCGGGCGTCTACGGCCGCGATCAGGTCGATTTTTTGTTTGCTGCAGTCGTCCGCGAACGCGTCGACGGTCTGACGGAACGCTTCAGGCTCGTGGAAGAGCGTGGTGACATCGCGGAAATTGACGCCTACTTTCGGCCAATCGCGGACGGTGCGGATATTCGACTTGAGGAGCGCGGCAAGGGACACAAGCGGCGAGAACACCGGAAAGTGTGCCGGGAAGCCACTTCTTTTTCGGGGAGGCCCGCTGCTGGAGCTACGGCGCCCCCGGCGGCAAGGCGCGCGGGTCGAGCATCCGCGCGTAACGCGGAGCGCGGGTCAGAATAAAATGCGCCAGCTGCTGGCGCGTATTCATCGCTTTCCTCGAGAGGAAAATACTTAGTGCGCGGGTTCGCACCTCCACTCTTCGGACGAGGCGTTGTGCCTGGCGGCCAACGTCGGTGGTCAGCCGGGCTTCCCGATCGGCGCCATCGCCTTCCGCTTTCTCCCCGACCACCTGCCGGCCAGTGCGAATCGCGTGAGCGGTCTTAGCCACCATTGCGCTTCCCTGAGTCGCCGCGCGTGTCAATAAGGCCTGGCTGCGATTCGCCACGAGGGCCGATACCGCCTTTGTTTCAGCCGCCGTCTTCGCCGCGAGCACTTTCGAGTGCGCCGCAAGGACCTTTGATTGCGCGGCGATCCGGCCGGGAAGGGTGCGGGATTGCGCCGCCATTTTCGCCGACACGATCTTGGACTGGGCCGCAACCTTCGCCGCGACGATTTTGGAGTGCTCGGCGACTTTTGCACCGATCACTTTTCGCTGCTGGGAGAATTGCTGGGCCGCTTTCGACCCCGTTTTCCGGACGTAAAGCATCAGCCGGCGGCGCTGGATCGCTTCCATTCGTTCCAGCCAGTCCCCTTCGCAGACGGCGTGCAGGAACGCTTCGATGTTGCGGCACGCACGCGAAGAGGGCCCCTCGGCCCAGATCGTCTTCGTGCAAGTATCCCATTTGAGCGTGAGGCGGTTCTGCAGGAAAATATCGACGTCGCGGCCGGGGGCACCGGTGATCTGGTGGACGGCCTCTACCTTATAACCTCCGAGATCCAGGTTCTGCACGAGAGATTCAAGAGGAAGACGAATTCGGACAGCCATAAACGCGGGGATTAGCCCCGTCGGGACAGGGAAACCCCCGAAAGGTTTCTGGTCGTCTGGCAGGGCCGCGCCGATTCAGTAAAGCGCCCCATGAGGTCTGCATGGAATGCCCTACACGGCGTTACTTCCCATTTTTTGCTGCTAACGCTTTAATAAATATGTATTAGCGTAATGTGAATAGGCGTTGGTCCCCCTGTATGGAACGCGTTGTACGGTTTCATGGCGGAAAGCGAAAGGGTGCAGGTCCCGCCCTGCCATCGGAACTCATTTCCTGGCGGCTCCGATTGACTGCGGCGAATTCGACGCTCGGTCGGACATCCGCCTTCGCCGAAATCCGGTTGCCATCGCACGACGTTCTCCTGAAGTTCTCGCCATGGCCGAGCCATGCAAGACCACTTCACCGGCAAGCCGACCTGCATCCGAGGACCAGTCCTCCCCAGCGCAGCCGAAATGGCAGCAATTCAGAGCGATCACAGGAGACGACTGGCGGCGCTCGCTCGTCTCAGCACGGCTGCGGCGAGGGTTGGCGTCGGAACGGATCCAGACGATGATCTCATCCTCTGGGAGGACGACGAACTGAGTTTGTTGGCGGGGGCCGACGAAATTTGGAGCGAATTTGCCGGCGCCGTTCACAGTTTTCGCGAACTGACGCCTATTGTCCCGCTGGAATCGTTCGGTTTCGATCCAGAGTCGGAGGATCCCCTCGCGAACAACGACAAACTTCGGCTCGTGGGTGGGGGAGTGGAGGCCTGGGCCTTCGTGGCTGGTGACGGATCGATCTACAAATTTTATCTGCCGCGCGAAGGCGGCCGGATTGTCCATTCGTTTCGATTCACTCGAGGCGATGAGGCCTACATCGACGCCGACGCCGTGCTTGGTAGTTACAAGAGCGTATTCGAAAAACTATACGTCATCAACGCGTTGGGCGGACTGCCGACGGAGGTCGTGGGGGTGTCCCGCGAAGGCGTGGTCATCGCCAAGCAGACGCAAGGAAGGAAATTGGCGGAGGGAACCAACGTGATTCCGTACATCCCGAATGGCTTCATCGCGTTGCCTTCTCGCTTTCTCAAAGCCAACCGCGATCAGCCTCGGCTCTTCTTTTTGGCCGGGGAGCCTTGGTTTGTGGCGGACTTCCATGAGAAAAACATGGCCTTCGACGTCAATGGTTCCCCGCGCGTGATCGATATCCTGGTGGCTCCATGGCCTACGCACCTGAGCTCCCAGGAACCGGCCATCCACGATTGGTTGGAGCGCGCGCGGTTGGATCCCAACGCGCCGGTCCTCGTGCCCCGGCCTGACCACGAGCTGTGAGGGGCCGATTGGCCACGAGTCTCCTTCCCCCCGCGGCCGGTGTTAGAACAGCGCGTTCGCCACGATACCCACGGCCGTGATTGGGCCCTGATCGCCCATGCCGTCGACCGCGCGGTCGACTTTGCGCAGCGTGGCCTGGGCGTCTTTCACCAGGGCGTCGCAGGTGATGAGCTGCCCGAAGCTGCTGTTCGGGTTGTTCAGCTTTTCGGTGAGGTCGCGGATGTTTTTGGTCGTAACCTTCACATTTTCAGCAGCCGCGTCATCGTACAACAAGGTCCCCACGATGCCCTTGCCGCTTTTCACCTGAGCCAGAAGTTCCTGTCCGTTGGCGACAAAAAGCTTCGCCTCGGCCGCGGCGTTGCGGATCTCGCCGAGTGTCGCCGTGAGTTGATCGTAAGCGGTCGGATCGTTGATCAATTTGCCGATCGTTCCTTCACCATTTCGAATCTTTGTGGTGATATCCTGCACGTTGGACATCGTGGCCGAAACCTTCGGTCCGTTTTCGTTCACCAGCTTGTCCAGCTTTTGCAGCAGGCCGCCCTGTCCGTCGCTGCCGCCGCTCATCGCTGAGCTGATGCCCGACAATGCGCCCTTCAAATCCTGGCCGAGGCTGCCGAGGTCCGACATGATCGTGTTCAGGTCCGCCGCGTCCTTGGTCTGCAGCTGATCTCCGTCGTTGTACGTTCCGGCGCCCGGGGTTCCGAGATTCAGCGAGATGTAGTTGGTTCCGAGCAGGCCGGCCATCGAGATGATGGCCGTCGTGTCGCGCGGAATTTTCATCTCGGAGGAAATGCGCAGCACGGCTTCAGCGCGCCCGTTGGCAAGTCGCGTGGCCTCGACAGCGCCGATTTTGACGCCGGCCATGCGCACGTCGTCCCCCTTCTTGAGTTCCTTCAGCGTGGAAAAGGCGGCCGTGACCACATAACCGCCTTCTTTCGGCTTGAATTTGCCGTCGTGCAGCGCTTCGAACGCGACCCAGATGAGGGCGACGCCGATCAGGAAGAAAAGGCCCACGCGGGCGGTGAGTTGCGAGTTGTTCATGATGTCTCCAATTGCTGATAGCGCGGATTTTTCAGGTCGATCTGTGGATTTAGGAAGTCGTTGATGGCACCGTCGCTGACTTTGCGCAGCTCGGCGGGGGTCGCGATGGTCCGAAGTTTTCCTTTCATCAGGATAGCCACGCGGTCGGCGATGGTCAGGGCGAGGTCGCGATCATGCGTCACCACGATGCTTGTGACACCGAATTCCTGTTTCAGGGTCGCGATGATTTCCGTGATGGTGGCGGACATCACCGGGTCGAGTTCGGAAGTGGGCTCGTCGTACAGGAGCAATTGCGGCTCCATCACAAGCGCGCGCGCGATGGCCACGCGCTTCTTCATGCCGCCCGACAACTGCGATGGAAATTTCTTCGCCGCGTTCTCCAGCGAGAGAATCTTGAGCGCTCGCAAGACGCGATCGTGAATTTCCTTCTTCGGACAAAGCCGGTGCTCGGTGGGGTAGAGCGCGAGGTTATCGTAGACCGAGAGCGAATTGAACAAGGCTCCTGCCTGGAACACGAGCGCCAGCGCGAACCGATCGCGCGTTTCGGGATCGGAAGGATCGTGCCCTTCCACCCGGACGGTTCCGGCCGTCGGCAAGTCGAGGCCGGCGATTTGACGGAGCAGCACGCTCTTGCCGGAGCCACTCGGTCCCATGATGACGAAAATTTCGCCTGCTTTGACGGAGAGAGTGATATCGCTCAGCACCGTTTGGCTACCGAAGTTTTTCGAAAGTCCGGCGACCTCGATCCCGACGGGTCGGCGGTCGCTGCGTTGATGGATGGCGCGTTGCTTTTTCATCAGGCGAGGGCTTTCGTGATAAAGTAGTCGAGCACGACGATGAGGATCAGCGAGGTGACGACGGACCGCGTCACGGCGTGACCGATCTCACGCGGCCCCCCCTGGGTCCGCAGGCCGATGTTACAGGCGGTGAGGATAACGCAGAAGCCGAAGATCTCGCCCTTGATCAAGCCATCGAGTAGGTCGCGCGTTTTGAGGAAGGCGCGCAGACTTCGGAAATACTGTTCCGGCTCCAGGCCGATGAAGCTGACGTAATAAGCGACCACCGCGCCGCCCAGCCAGCCGACGATGATGCCGACCATGGTGAGCGCCGGCATGAACAAAAGAACGGCGATCAGCCGGGGGAGCACCAGGAACCGTTCGGGCGGAATGTTCATCGTCACCAAAGCATCGATCTCCTGGTAAACTTTCATCGATGCGAGTTCGGCCGTCGTAGCCGAACCGACCCGGCCGGCGAGAAGGATTGCTACCATGACCGGACCCAGTTCGCGCGTGAGCGACTCGCCGACAATCGTGCCGATGAACTCTTTTGCGCCGAAATTCATCATGCTGATGCCCGTGGCCAGCGCCAGGGTCGCGCCGATGAAGAAGCTCAAGATGCTGATGATAGGAAGCGAGGTGTAGCTCCCGATGTACGCCTGTTCGACCACGCGCTTGATGATGCGTGGAGCAGTGGGCAGAGACGCGAACGCACGCACCGCGAGCAAGATCGCGCTGCCGACGGCCTCGAAGGTGTTCCGGAGTTGCTTCATGGTGATTTGCCTGGATCGCGTGCGACAGTCGCCGTCCCTGGCTTTTTTCTGAATTCGAAGGCGAAAAAGCGCCAGCCTCGTTGTGCGTGTCGTTCCACGCCAAACAACCCCGAACCGATCGCATAGCGGCGAGTACCTTCTTTGAATGCGGTCTGTAGGCTGAAAAGCGGCCCCAGGTGAAATGCCTTGTGTTCGTTGTCTCGGCGATAGCTGACGAAATCCCAGAGCACGGAATGGCGCACGCGTTCGGGGGCGCGATCGTAGCGATAGACGGCGAACAGAGGACTCCACAGTTCCCGCACGACTTCGTTGTTGGGGAAGAAAACCTCCAGCGGGCTGAGCGCCTGGAGCTGGCGGCGGCCCGCTCCGTTGTCCCAGACACTGGCCAGCGGCCAGTAGTGGCTTTTTCGCGCCACGGGCAGGGCGTCATTTTTGGCGCTGCGCTGCTCGTTCTCGTAGAAGAGGAAGTAGGCGAATTGGCGTTTCGTATGGCGAAGACCCCCGTCCACGTAGGTGACGTGCCGCCAGAGCGGCCACATGACCCAGGTCTTTTCGATGCCCTTCACCACCGAATGCGTATAAAAAGGGCCCCACCGGTTGATCAGTCGATCGTCGCCGCGGCCTTGCACGAAGATGGGCCAGAGATAGCGCTTCTCCTGATAGCGGTAGGGACCCCGGCGGTCGGTGTAGCCGAAAAAGAATGCGTACGATTCACTCGTCACGGCGCGGCTGTCTTCGCTCATGTAGAAGGGAAACACGCCCCAGCGCACCGTCGGCTGCGGCTCCCACAGTTCCGATTCCGTCTTATAGCCGAATGGCCAAAGGTAGAACTGCTTTCGGTACGCCCCATCCTTCTCCTGCCGGCCGAAAAGGGGCCACACGGTCAGCCCATAGTTGCCTCCGCCCTTCATCACCCGCACGAACGGCCAGGGCGCGATGGTGTTGGTCACGCCATTTTTTTCCGCTTGGACGTAGAGCGGGAACAGGATCCAACGCAACCGATCCTGCCCGAACCGGGTTTTCATTTCACCGTACACGGGGAAAACGGCGTGATACGAATTGTCCGGATTAGCAGAGGCGCGCGAAAAGTAGAACGGCCAGAGGTCGAACTGCTGATTCGCTGCCGAACTGGGGCTGCTGCGAGCCACCGAGTGATTGACGAGGTTGAAGATGCTCCAGCGATATCCGTCGGGCACCGCATGGTAGGAGAAGATCGGATAAGCGATATGGACATCGCGGACGTCACCGGTCGGATCGGTCTGGCGCATGAACAGCGGTCTCAGCCCACTCGCTCTCACCGGCCCGCCGGGCAACGCGGATAAAACGGGTTTGGAGAAGAACAGCGGACCCGCCGCCGTCCACGATTCGACCCGCGCGGTCGGCTCTCCCGCTGTCTGTCCTACCCAGATCGGCGCAGCATTCAATTCCGCTGCGCGTGCGCAACCCGCGGCCGCGGCCATTAGGCCGAGGAAGGCGAGAAGGGGGAGTGGTCGCATGGTTTGCAGTTGGTCGCGGGGCGCGGTCGCCCGCATCGCACCGGAAGGACAAGTCGGCATCCCCCCGGCAAGCGATGATCGTTAGGGACCTAACTGAAACGCCGGACGGCAGGGGTGCAATGGTATAATGCGTGTGCCGCGGATCGTTGCGACGTAATGTAAACCCAAAGCCCCCCCATAAGTTACGAGAATGCGTAAAGCACCCCCGGTCGACTGCGGCCAATCTTTTTCTTTCTCGAAAGCGCCTATGCGCCCGCTCCGGCTTTTCTGAAAAACGTCACCGTCGGCTGGCGCGCTCCTCTGCCCAGCCTCCGAACGCAGGTCCACCCCGGAGCTTCTAAAGTGATCTCTCCTGGCATCTCGAATACGAGCACGGGATCGGTCTTGGCCGAGAGAAGAGCCGCCAGCCGTTCCAGCAACTTCCGTCCAACGTCCGCGATGATTTCATAGGGTGGATCGATGAAGACGAGATCCGGCAGGGAGGCCGCGTCCCCGGGCGAGGGCGACCATGTCAGGGCATCGCTTTGCCAAACCTCCAAATTGGACGGGTCGCGTCCCGCGCTCTTGCACACTGCCGCGATGTTTTGCCGAAGACACCCGGCGGCCTTGGCATTTTTCTCGACGAAGGTTCCGCCTTCAGCGCCCCGGCTGACTGCCTCCAGCCCATAGGCTCCGCTGCCCGCGAACAAGTCGAGGAACCAGGCTCCAGGCACGCGCGCGGCC
Source organism: uncultured Opitutaceae bacterium (assembly GCA_964546955.1). Taxonomy (GTDB): domain Bacteria; phylum Verrucomicrobiota; class Verrucomicrobiia; order Opitutales; family Opitutaceae; genus CAZJLP01. The sequence goes on from CAZJLP010000001.1 coordinate 27,428, forward strand.
AGGCTGGAAAAGACGGCTTGGCGAAGCCCATCGGTGGCCGGCCGGACCGCGTCACCCTTCGGAACCAGCAGGGGAATTCCCCGTGCTACGCCGCCGCTGATGCGCATAAACGGCGGAAACGGGAACCGGCTGTTGTTGGGCCTATCATAGTGCCGTAGTCTTGGCTTGGTTGGGCTCTCGACAACTCCCTTTTCGCTGTGCTCGGCCTGTCATACCTGCCAATCATCACGCCTGCACTTATTGTTATGAAAACCTGGATCACCGCTTTCGCTTTCTGCGCTTTTACCATGTCCGTCGCTTTTGCCCAGGCGCCGGCTCCGAGTGTGCCGAAGGGTAAAATGCTTTATGGAAACATCTGCGCGAGCTGCCATCGCGTGAGCGCCGAGAATACCGCCGACGGTCCGGGGCTGGCCGGTGTTGCGGGCCGGAAAGCCGGCGCCCGAGAAGACTACGCCTATTCCGATGCCTTCAAGCAGTCAGGCTTGACCTGGACTGACGAGAACCTGGACAAGTATCTAGAAGCGCCGGACAAGATGATTCCCGGCTCGAAAATGGTCCTGGCCGTTCCGAAGCCCGCCGATCGCGCCAACCTGATCGCCTACCTGAAGACGCTGAAGTAGTAAGTGCGCGGCGATCCCGGTCTATTGCCGGCGCCAAGCTGACGGCGCGGTCGCTGTGTCGGGCTAGTCATTCCATGACACCCGCAGCACTCCGGGACACTTCACGAGTTCGCTCACGGTGCGATCCGTGGTCTCGATCAAGTTTCCGCGTTTGAACTTAAGCGTCATGACCACTGTTCGCGTGCTGTTTTCAGCGTCGTGCGCCAACTCGATAGATTTGACGTGAATCCTCTGGCTTTCGACGACCTTCACGAGCTCGGGAGCCGTTATCCCCTGGACTGCCGCAGTCACCGTGAGCGTGGCGTACCAATCGTTCGCGACGAAGTACTCCACTTTGGGCAGCACGAAAAGAACAAGAAGCGAGACCGCGACTCCGGCTCCGCCCAGGGCGAATTGCCCGCTGCCGAAACACAGGCCGAGGACCGTCGAGAACCAGAGGATGGAGGCAGTCGTCACCCCGCGGATCAAATTTCCTTGCCGCAGGATCACGCCGCCTCCCAGAAAGCCCATTCCGGTCAGAAGCCCGGCACCAAGCCGGGCAGGCTCGGGTCGCCAGGCCGCCCCATCACTTGCGGCGAAAAACTCGTCCGATAGAATCATCGCCGTCGTCGCCGCCATGCACACGAGCACCGTCGTGCGCAACCCCGCCGCGCGGCCATGGCTCTCGCGTTCCCAGCCCAGCAACAGGCCGGTCGCGAGCGAGGCGCCGAGACGGAGAAGCATGTCGGTGGGTGTCATGGTCTATGATGCGGGGGCTGTGGAATCGCTCTACTTTACGCTCAACGTCAGAATATACCCCGCTTCGCTTTGATCAACGCCAACGCGGCGATGAGAGCTGTTTCGATTCGCAGGACGCGCGGACCGAGATGGGCGAAAACGAAGCCGTGTTCGCGCAGCAATTCGCGCTCTCGCGCCGACCATCCGCGTTCCGGTCCGATCGCCAGCGTCACCGGCGTGGTGACTGCACAGGTGGAAAGCGGCGTCTCTGCCTCATAGTTGTCCAGGGCGAGGCGGCTGCCTTCCCGCGCCAGCAGAGCGACGGTTTCGGCGAGCGACCGTCCGTGCGTGATTTCCGGCAAGCGTGTGTCGAACGCTTGCTCGGCGCCCGCGACCACGTGCCGCCGCCACTCTCCGCTCGTCCAAAGGGTACTTTGTCCGTAAGAGGGATCTCCCTTCTCCGTGGTTACAAATCGAATTTCGGCCACCCCGATCGCCGTTGCTTCCTGCAGTACTTTGCGCGCCGATTGTGGACGGGGCAGGCCAAGGATCAGCACGACGGGGTCCAGCGGCGTCGGCATCTGACCCCAAGTGAACTCGATCTCGAGCGCATCTTCTCCTCGCCGCGCCAATTTACCTTTCCCCCGCGGACCCTCCACGAGCCCAACGTCGAAAGTGTCGCCTTCCTGTCGGCGCAGCACTTCTAGAATATGCACCGCCCTGCGATCGGCGACCGGAAGCGGTCGGGCCGTCTCAGCGGGTTCGAACAGGATTAAATTCACGTTGCAATCAGTATGCACGATTTTGCCTCGGTCTGCAATGGACCTCGCACGCGTTTAACAATCTAACCGATCGACCCGTTGACCCGCTTTCCACGGCGTCCTTGCTGAACCGCGGTTGGGGCGCATTACCCCGCATATCTTGCGGCCCTTCCGAACTCGGCGGTGCGCGTTATGCCGCCACGGCGTAGCTTGGTCCCCGCTGCATGTCTGCGTTAGGCACCCCTCCTATGATCACTCCTGATATATCAGGTCGACGGATACGTCGCGCCTGCTCTTCGCTCGCCCTCGTTTGGGGGCTCTCCGCGCTCTCTCTACCCGCCGCCGTCATTAACGTTTCGAACAGCTCGCAGTTGAATACTGCGCTCGCGTCCGTAAACCCCGGGGACGAAGTGGTCTTGGCGAACGGAACTTATTCCGGGTTCAGCCTCACGCGCGATGGCACCGCCTCTGCTCCGATCGTTGTTCGCGCGGCAAATCGCGGCGGAGCGAACGTGAATGCGGGGATCATACGGTTCAATCGCACCTCCTACGTGACCGTCGAAGGATTGCTCATCACGACGGCCGGCAGCTCGCAAACGGTCGATGAGGAGACGTTCAAGGTCGCGGTGTGGTTCGATTACGCGGATCACTGCCGCCTCACCCGCTGCACTCTCCGGCTGAGTGGCCACACGGGCGAAACCGAATGGGTCATGCTCGGTGGTGCAAGTCAGTTCAATCGCATCGATCACTGCGAGTTCGGCCCAAACAGCGTGGATAGTCATTTGATCTGGCCGCGCGGACAGCGCCGTATCCCGGGCGTCACGCCACCTTCCGACCGCACGCAATGGGCCTTGGGCAACGGCCCGGTCAACCCCAATTTCGCGCGCGATACGCGGATCGATCACAATTATTTCCACGATCACATGACGACGACGAACGACGGCGCCGAGTCCATCGTGCTCGGGGGCATGGGTATGACGGGCGACTACCAGGACCAGCGGACAATCGTCGAATACAACCTTTGGGACAACGTGTTTGGCGACGGCGAACTCATTTCGGTAAAAACATCCGGGTGCACGCTGCGGTACAACACGATCCGCCGCTCCGGAGGCGGATTCACGCTTCGCTCCGGTAATAACACGAAAGTCCATGGTAATTTTTTTATGCAAGCGGGCCGGCAAAGCAGCGGCGCGATTCGCATCCACGAGCGCGATCACCAGATCTACAACAACTACGTCGAGAATACCACGGGAGATCCGCTCATCGTCGGCTATGGCGATCCCTACGGAGGCCCCGGCAGTTTTTCGCACGCCCAGGTGGTCAACGCTCGCATCATGCACAACACGTTCGTCAATTGCGGCGGCTCCTTGAAGATCGGCACGGCTCATCCACTCACCCCCGCGAACCTCGTGGTCGCGAACAACCTGCTTTCCGGCACCAACTTTTCCGGACCTTCTCCTCAATCCGACTGGACGTATACGCAGAACATCGTCTGGCCCACGAATCCGAATCGAACCGGGTTTCTCAATGTGAATCCGTTGATGGCTTCTTCGAATGGACTCCAACGCCCAGGTGCGGGAAGTCCGGCTCTCAATGCCGCCAATCCATCGTTCTATCCGTCGGTGACGGACGACATCGACGGGCATTTGCGCGACGACCCGGACATCGGTGCGGACGAAGTGGCGCCTGGCGCCAGCCTTCGGCGTCCGCTTACCGTCGCGGACGTCGGTCCCAACGCGCCCGACGACTCTCAGCCCTCGCCGGTGGCCGCGCCCGTCTTTACCCCGCTGGGCGGTGTGTATTCCAGTTGCCAGACGGTCACGATCACGACCTCGACCGTCGGCGCCACTCTCCGCTATACCACGGACGGCAGCACACCCTCCGCGACCAGCGGAAACGTCTACGTCGGACCGATCACCGTCTGCACCACCTCCACCTTGCGGGCCATTGCCTTCAAGAGCGGATCGCCCGACAGCGCGGTCGCGACGGCCACGTACACGATTAATTCGGGTCCGGGCACGTTGGACTTCGAGGCGGAAGCGTTGGTTCGCACCGCCAGCGGCGCGACGGCCGCGTTGCAGACCGATGCCAATGCGAGCGGCGGCCAATGGGTCCTGCTCAGCGGCGATGGGGCGGGCGACTTCATCGAGTACACGCTGCCCAATGTCCCCGCCGGCACCTACAGCCTCCGCCTCGCCTTCAAGACGAATAACAATCGCGCGATCGTCCAGGCCAGCCTTGGCGGAGCCTCCGTGGGAGCGGCCTTCGATCAATACGCCCCCACACCGTCCACTTATCCCGTGCGCACGCTGGGCAACGTAACGGTATCGATCACCGGCAACGTGGTGCTTCGCCTCGCGGCGGTGAGCAAAAACGCCTCCTCGAGCTCGTATTCGATTTCGGCGGATCGCATCTCGCTGCTCCCCGCGAGCAACCCTTCGCCGACCGTGGCATTTGAAGGCGAGACGCTCGCCGCCACGCCGAGCGGCGCCACCACCAGCACCGCGAACGACGCTGCAGCCAGCGGCGGCGTTTGGCGTGCGCTGAACTCCGATGGGGTGGGCGACTTCCTCGATCTGGTCACACCGTCGATCGCAGCTGGCACGTATCAGGTCAAATTGCGCTACAAGACGAACGCCACCCGAGGCCAACACACCGTCAGCATCGATGGTGCGCAGGTCGGTGGCACGATCGATCAATACGCGACGACGTCGACTTTTCCCGAGCCGACGCTCGGCACGGTGACGTTCGCCTCGAGCGGAGTCCATACCGTGCGCCTCGCGGTCACCGGCAAGAATGCAGCTTCCTCGAACTTCATCCTGTCCGTGGACAGTATAACGTTCGTCGGACAGTAGGCGTTTTCGGTGCTCAGGGCGTCGCCGACGGGGCGACGCCCGTCAGGCCGCAAGTATACGGTCAATCCGCCCCAACTCCTCCGCGCTGAACAACGCCCCCTTCAACGCCCCGAGATTCTCCTCGATCTGGCTCGGTTTGCTCGCGCCGATCAGCGCGGATGTCACGACAGGCTGGCGCAGCACCCAAGCGAGCGCCATCTGGGCGAGGGACTGTCCCCGCGCCTGGGCGATCGCATTGAGCGCTCGAATTTGCGTCATCTTGATGTCCGTGATGTGCTCGGGCTTGAGGAAACGGGGATCGCGCGCGGCCCGTGCGTCCGCCGGAATGCCGGCCAGGTACCGGCCCGTCAGCAGACCCTGGGCGAGCGGACAGAAAGGAATGCAGCCAATCCCTTCTGTTGCGAGCACACCGATCAGCTCGCGCTCGATCGTGCGTTCGAACATGTGATATTTCGGCTGGTGGATCACACAGGGTGTACCCAGGTCCCGCAGCAACTTCGCCGCCCGGACCGTCTGTTCCGCGTTGTAGTTGGAGATACCTACGTACAGCGCTTTGCCCGAGCGTACGGCGTGAGCCAGGGCTCCCATGGACTCCTCGAGAGGGGTATGCGGATCGAAACGGTGGTGGTAGAAAATATCGACATACTCCAAGCCGAGTCGCTGCAGGCTTTGGTCGAGGCTTGCGATGAGGTATTTGCGGGATCCCCAATCGCCATAGGGCCCTTCCCACATCGTGTATCCCGCCTTCGTCGAGATGATCAATTCGTCTCGATGGCCGGCCAGGTCGCGGTGGAGGATTTTTCCGAAATTCTTTTCGGCCGAGCCGGGAGGTGGTCCGTAGTTGTTCGCGAGATCGAAGTGGGTGATCCCGACGTCGAACGCGCGGAAAACAAGGGCACGGATGCTTTCCTCCGGCATGTTGTCACCGAAGTTGTGCCACAGTCCGAGCGAGATTTGCGGCAGCTTCAACCCGCTGCGCCCGCTGTTGCGGTACAAGGCGGGATTGTCGTAGCGACTTGAAGAGGGCAGGTGTGGCATGCGAATGAAAATTCGAATTTGCCGTGAGGTGTCCAGCCCGACGGGTGTCGTGGTGGGAACTGCCAATGGATGACACGTAGCCGATTGCGCTCGTAGCTGGGGGTGGAATCTGCCTTCCCGGCAGGTTGGCTGGGATAGAGGGTGCTCTTCGAGCCATGCCCCACCGCCCGCCAGGGACGGCGGGCTTCACCTTTGTTATACCGCAACTTTCCGAAACTCTCCCAGTGGTGAACGATGGCTCGCCGGACCCGCTCGCTCGCGTTCGCAGCCGCAATCCGGACTATTTCAAATACTCCTTCAGCCAATCAAAGATCGTCTTATGCCACAGTTCGCTGTTCTGCGGTTTGAGCACCCAGTGGCCTTCGTCTGGGAAGTACAGGAGTTTCGACGGGATTCCTTTCCGCTGCAGCACGGTGAATAGCTGCAGGCCTTCACCGATGGGCACGCGGAAATCGAGCTCGTTGTGGATCACCAGATTTGGCGTCTTGAATTTGGCGGCAAAGCGGTGCGGCGAGTGTTTCTCGAAGTCTGGCGTTTCCCAGGGGATGCCGTGATCCCATTCGTCGAACCACACCTCTTCCGTGGTGCCATACATCGATTGAAAATTGTAGACCCCGCAATGGGTCACGAGAGTCTTGAACTTGTCGGTATGCGCCTGAAACCAATTCATCATGTAACCGCCGTAGGATGCTCCCGCCGCGGCCATGCGGGCCGTGTCGATGTATGGCTGCTTTTCCAGGTGGCTCAGGCAGGCCATGAGATCCTCAAAGACCTTGCCGCCCCAATCGTGTGAAATTTCATCGGTGAATTTTTGTCCCCAGCCGGTGCTTCCGCGGGGGTTGGGCAGTGCGATCACATAACCCTGGGCGGCCCAGACCTGGGCATTCCAACGGGTGGACCAGGAGTTGAGAAAGGCGCTCTGTGGTCCGCCGTGCACCCAAAACACCAGAGGATATTTTTTGCCCGCGTCGAATTTCGGCGGTTTCACGATCCACATTTGAATCGGTGCGCCTCCCGCTCCCGGAACCGTGACTGATTCCGGCGCGTTCATTTCGATCGTCGCGAGCGAGTCCGCGTTGGCCCGGGTGACCGACTTAAGTTCGTTCTCGCCGCGCGTCCACCGCACCACCTCGGGTGGCTGGGTCAGCCGGTGTTGGGTGAAAACCAAGGTGCGTCCGTCGGACGCGGCGTTGACATCGCCCGTCGCGCCGTCCCAGACGAGGCGCTCCACGTTGCCGCCGGTCAATGGCACGGAGAAAAGCGCGGCCGAACCTTTGTCCTGCGCATGAAAATAGAGGGTCCCGCTATCTGTAGCCCAGGTGAAGGCGTCGACCGATACGTCGGCTTCAGCGGTCAGGCTGCGATGCTGGCCCGTCGCGCGGTCCAAAAGGAAAAGCTGCCAGCGGTCGGCTTCCGCTCCGGGCCGGGCCTGTGCACGGTAGGCGATGAATTTGCCATTGGGGGAATAGCGCGGAAGCGCATCGGCGGCGGGGTTGGTGGTCAGCTGTCGCCGTTCTCCGGTGCGCAAATTCACCGAATACAGATCGTGGTTTGTTTTCCAGGCCTCTTCGCGGGCCGGGGTGGGGGTGGCCGTGTAGGCGAGTTCCGTGCCATCGGGAGAGAAGTCAAAGTCGTCGCCCTCGCTGAAGGTGCTCGACGTTGGAATCGCGTCGCGGTCTCCCGGCGTGAGGTTGCGAGGGTCGCCCTCCGCCACGCCCTCCTTCACCGCGACGACGAAGACATGCTGGCGTTTGTCGTCGACCCAGGAATCCCAGTGCCGGTAGAGCAGCCGCGTAAGGGTGCGGGCTTTGACTTTGCTCTTCTCGCGGCCCTCGTTGCGTTCCTTGTTCAGTTTGTCCGCTTCTGTGTAGGGTTTCTCCGAATACTCCGGGTAGACGCCGGAAATGAAAGCGAGGTGGTTGCCGTCGGGCGACCAGCGCGGCTGGCTGGCGCCACTGCTGATGTTCGTCAGCTTTCGCGGCTCGCCGCCGTCCGTGGGCAGCAGCCAAATTTGCGGATCGCCGTCCCGCAGGGACTCGAACGCGATCCACTTCCCGTCGGGGGACCAGCGGGGATGGCGATCGTGTTTGGGTGAATGAGTGAGTTTTCGCGCGGTGCCGCCTTCCAAGGGCACCAGCCATAAATCGCTATTTGTCCGATTCTCTTCTTTCTCTACTGCTGCGGCCACATACACGACCTGTTTACCGTTCGGAGACACCTGCGGATCCGAAAGCCGCTGAAAGCGAAACAGATCCTCGAGCTCGATCGATCGCTTCTGCGCGACGACCGGCAAACTGCTGAGAACGAGAGCGCTTGTTGCATTTAGCAGTCCGAGACGAAAGACGACGGTACATGTGCGCATAGTCCAATCGTGTCGGCGCGAAGCAGGGTGCCAAGCCCGACTGCAAAGCCTGCAGGTAGCTTGCGCTAGCGATCTGCAGCCACCAACGGTAAAGCCCAACGCCCCCGGCGGGCTATTGTGTGGCGATGACCGGCAGAGCCGCGTCCTAGCGAACCTCGAGCTAAAAGCGGTCAGCCGAACGCTGGCCGGCTTGTCGTCTATGCAACACTTAGCGCCAAGACATCACCAACCGGGCGAAGTACGTCGTGTCCAATTGCTCCAACCCGGCGCTCGGCTGGCTGTTGAAATCATTGGCTACGCCCAGGCGCAGTTTCCAGGCGGGATGCGCGAGAGGGAATTGAAAGAATGACTCGTGCTGGATGCGATAGTTGTCGAAATCTTCGATTAGCGGGACGTACGACAAGCGATTGATGAGCGACCAGTAGGCGGTGTCGAATTCGTGGTTTAGACCGAAATCGAGACCGGCTGCTTTCACGTCCTCGGTCGCCGGGTTCTTGTAGCCTTCGTAGCGGAAGGAGAGACCGGCGCGTAGCGTGAAGATATGCTTCGGCTTTTTTATGAAATCGTAACCCAGGCCCGCCGCCGCCGTGTTGTAAAGTTCGATATCCTTCACGCGATCGAAACCGCCTTCGTCGCGAACATACCACGACAACTTGCCGCGGAAGTTATTGGTGTAGTCCAAGCCCGCTTTACCCATGTCGGCCGATTTTTCGCCTTCCGACACTTGTCGGTCGTAGGCCGCATAAAATTGCAGGGCGTCGGTCGGAGTTTTCAGTGAGGCGCGTGTCTGGACGGCGGTGCCGAGTTGCTCCTTGTTGCCCGTTTTGCCGGCTACGTCCACGGCGACTTCATACGCCCACCGACGCATCAACGCCTGCATATCCGGATCCATGCCGCCGGGAGCCCAGGTCGCGGCAATCTTTTCCACCGGCGTCGGGATGGTGCCATCGGCGCCAGTGATCAGCGCATTGCCGCTGCCGCTTCCGGCGATCGTTCCCTGGATGACGGTCCCGGTCTTGAGCCGAACGTTCAGAGGGGCTTCGGTTGTGATCGTGGCGACTTCGCTCTGTTTGATTTTCAGTTCTCCCGCGTAGTCCGTGTCCAGCCACACCAAAGTGCCGTCGATCTTGGACACCTTGCCGACCAGTCGGGCGCCATTTTTGGTTTCCACCACGTCGCCCAGGAGGGTGGCGGTCGAAAAGCTCAACAGGGCGAGCAGGAATCGGGACAAGGATTTCAAATTCATAACCCGCCTTCGCTAGAGGGCCTGCACAGCGTGTCAACCCAGTGAACAAATTTTGTTTCCACCCAGTTGCATGTTGCAATCTTCGCTCCCCGAGCGATGGATGGCTCCGTATGACGCAACCCGTCGAACGCCCCGCTCTCATCGTCGCAGATCGTTGGGAGGAGTATCGTCTGCTGGACTGCGGCGTGGGCCTGAAGCAGGAGCAATGGGGGCCTTACACCCTCGTTCGCCCTGATCCGCAAATCATCTGGCCTTCGCGGGGCGGCCAAAAATGGGAAAAATGGGATGGTTTCTACCATCGCAGCGAAAACGGCGGTGGCAAATGGGAGTTCAAGCGGCCGTTGCCCGACCATTGGAAAATCAGCTACGGCCCGCTGACCTTCAAGATTCACCCGACGTCGTTCAAGCACACGGGCCTGTTTCCTGAGCAGGCTGTCAACTGGGACTGGTTTTCCGCCAAAATCCGTGAGACCAAGAAATCCGGCCGCGAAGTGAGTGTCCTTAATCTCTTCGGCTACACCGGGGCTGCCACCTGCGCGGCGGCGGCGGCGGGTGCCACGGTCTGCCACGTGGATGCGGCCGAGGGCATGGTGAAATGGTGCCGCGAAAATGCGGCGCTCTCCGGTTTGGCCGACGCGCCGATTCGCTACATCACCGACGATTGCCTGAAATTCGTCCGCCGCGAAATCAAACGGGGGCGGCGCTACGACGCGATCATCATGGATCCACCGACGTATGGTCGCGGCAGTTCGGGCGAGATGTGGAAACTGGAAGATCATCTGTGGGAACTGCTCCGCGAATGCCGGCAGGTCCTCTCCGATCGGCCGCTCTTTTTCCTCATCAACGCGTACACCGCGCGCCTTTCCCCGACGGTCGTCGTCAACCTGCTGAGCGAGCTGATGCACGACGGGGGCGGCCGTTTGGCGGGAGGCGAGGTCGGTCTGCCCATCCAGCGGGATGGCAAGGTGCTGCCTTGCGGCATTTTTGGCCGGTGGGAGTCCTTGTAAGTTGGGACGTTTTCGGCTTTCACGGCTGCATGCCTTCGCTTGCTGATTCCTACCGCATCCGGGCCAGCCAATTGCTCGAAGCCGCTTGGACCGTCAACGCGCCGACCATTGCGAAACTTGCGCCGATTGTCGGCCAAGTCGTGGCCGGCGGCGGAGTGATTCACACGTTCGGCAGCGGGCACAGCGAACTGATCTCCCGAGAGATCATCGGCCGAGCCGGCGGACTTGTTTGCGTGACCGGCATCGTCGATCCCACGGCCGGGTTCATCGAGAATCTCGTTGGCTACGGAACCAAGTTGATCGAGCGGTACGACCGCCAATACCAACTGCGCTCCGGCGAGGTCTTGATCGCGATCTCCAACTCCGGAAAAAACTGCTCGCCGATCGAAGTCGCCAACTATGCGCGGCAAAAAGGCCTGACTGTCGTCGCCCTGAGTTGCCTCGCGATGTCGCGTGTCACGCCTTCTCAGCATCCGAGCGGCAAGCGCCTCTTCGAATGCGCGGACTACGTGTTGGATAATGGCGGCGTGGTCGGCGATGCGATCGTGGAGATGGGACCGGGCCTCCACGCGGGCCCGACGTCCACCCTGATTGGCTGTTCGGTGCTGAACTGGCTTATGCTCGCGGCCATGGAGTGGCTGCAAGCTCAGAGCCACCCGCTCCCGGTCCTGCGAAGCCAGAATCTTCCGGGAGCGATCGAACATAATCGCGCGCTCGGTGAAAAATATCGCGGCCGCCTGAGCCGTCAGCTCGCTTAATCCGCGACGCAATCATGGCCCAAGGCTACAGGATCGGAGTCGACGGGGGTGGAACGAAGACGGATTTTATCGTGATTGGCGAGGGGGGGGCCGTGCTCGCCCAGCATCTTGCCACCGGCTGCAACCCCAACGTTGCCGGCGCGGACGCGGCCCGCGCCACCGTGATGCAGGGTCTGCGCGATGTTCTCGAAAAAGCCGGAGTCTCCGCCGCGCAAGTCACGCACACCTTGCTCTGCATGTCGGGCGCGCCGTTGATCTGGAAAGAGCTGGCCGCCTCGCTCCAGGGCTTTGGCTCCGTCTCGGCCATCGACGATTCGCTCCCTGTCTTGGAACTGGCGACGGATGGCGGCGCTGGCATCGTTATTCACGCGGGCACGGGATCTTTCGTCGCCGCACGCTCCCCCGACAACGCCGTGCACTACGCGGGCGGATTGGGCTGGCGTTTCGGGGATCCAGGCAGTGCTTACGATCTTGGCCGTCGCGCGATTTCCCGGGCCCTTTTGGAGCTTCAAGGCTGGTTGCCGCGGACCCGTCTTACTTCGGCCGTATGCGATCAGGCGCAGCAAGCGGACGCTGCCGCAGTCACTCGCCACTACTATCAGCACCCTGAAGCCAATCGCCAAATAGCGGTGTTGGCGCCGGTCGTCCTCCGGTTGGCGGGGGATCGGGATGAAACCGCACGGCAAGTGCTCGTTGAAAGTTGTTTGCCGCTGCTCGATCTAGGACATCAGGTGGCCGCCAAGCTTTTTCCCAATGAGCCCTTGGCTTCAATTCGTTGCGGCCTAAGTGGAATTTTCAGCCAGCCGGTAGTCGCGGAGGCCTTGACCCCGCACTCGGGACTGCGCTTCCTGCCGATCACGACGGCGCCGATCGAGGGCGTTCGCCGACTCCTGGCCAAAATCGGAACTTGAGCGGGGAACCCTGGGACCTTGTCCGGGAAGTCCCTCTTTGCGGGCGAATGCAAAACGCATCCGGCTCTTGCAGCTCCACCGCAAATTGCAGCCGCAACAGGCGGCCAAGACGGGACACATAAAATTACTAGTCGTTTAGCATAAACGGCTTGGATCGTACTATTTCCCTGATGGCATCGGCGTTGCTCAAGGGTGAACGCGCGCAAGGCAGCGCGCTCAATTGCCGTCGCTCTCACCCCGCTGTGCCCACATTTCCACTACACTCTCCGCCGGGCACGTTGCGTTTCCTGACGTGCCTGCTTCTCGGTTTTCTCCTCACTGCCGGGCATATTTATTGGGTCGTGGTCTGCATCGCACCGGTCCAGGAACCGCTGAAGCTCAAATACGACCGCTTGGTCAGCCACGATAGCTACTGGTTTTGGCGAATCGCCGATCGCGGATATCAAAGCCCGATTCCGCCGGTTGCACAAAAGAGCCTCGAAATTTCCAACGTCGCGTTTTTTCCCGCCTACCCATTCTGGGCGCGGTTTTGGATCAAGACCGTCGGCCTCGAGCATAAGACGGGATTGTTGGTCGCGGCACATCTCGCTACCTGGGGTTTTTGGACGTACTTTCTGCTGTTGATGAGCCGGTGGGGTTTCAACCGGCGCATGATCGCGGCGGGCGTCGTACTGGTGATGGCCCACCCTGCGGCGTTTTTCCTGATCTGCGCTTACTCCGAATCGCTTTTTTTGATGATGATGCTGGGGTATTTCTACTGGAGCCGTCAGCCCGGACCTTTGGCGCACGCGCTCGCCGCGGTTCACGGCGGAGTGATGACGGCGACGCGCATCGCCGGTCTGCCCGTGGCGGTGTTACCCGTGCTGCAGGCGTTTCTTGACCGCACGGCTCAATTGAAACCCTTTTGGACCCGCCTGCGCACGCATTCACCCTTGCCGGCGCTGCTGGGGCGGCTGGCGCCTCTCCACGGGGGGCGGGGGTTGCGCAGCCAGTTTCACGATGACCAATCGGGGGGCACGTTCCGGTTTCTCCTGGGGATTCCGCGCACGGCCATGGCCATGACGGTCTTCGCTTTCCTTGGCGCCTTCAGTTTTTTTCTTTTCTGCAAGCTGCGTTTCGGATCGTGGGATTTTTATATGCAGACCCAGGCTGCGGGGTGGGGCGTTCACGCGGACTATCTCGCACTGCTGAAACCCGGGGCCTATGCACGCCTCTGGGTTGAGGAGTGGTGGATCCCATGGCAAATGGGTCAGTTCACCGTACCCGCCACGATGCTGACGTTTGCGGCAATGCTTTGGTGGGAGGTGCGGACCGCCCGGCAGCGTCCCACCGCCTGGCGCGAACGCGTGCCGCTGTATTTCGCCGGGTTCATGCTCTTCTTCATTGCCGTGAGCGGTGTCTATTCGGTTCGGCTCGAAAGTATGATCCGATACCAGTTCTGCACCCATCTTTTCCTCGTGCTGGCGGGCTTGCATGCTTTTCGCGACCTGCGGCCGGAGTCCAGGCGCGTGCGCTTTTTCCTTGGCTGTGCTGCAGCCGTGTGGGCGGCATTGGCTTTCTTCCTTCACTCCTACTACGCGGGAATATTTACCGGCGGCGGCTGGGTCGCCTGACGAACATGAAAACGACAACGGTGGCAATTATCGGCGCCGGCCCGGCTGGGCTCACGGCGGGATACCTTCTCTCCAAACGCGGTATCGACGTGACGGTCCTCGAGTCGGATCCGCAGTATGTGGGGGGAATTTCACGAACGGTGCGGTATAAAAACTATCGCTTCGATATCGGCGGCCACCGGTTCTTCTCAAAATCAAAACGGGTGAACGATCTTTGGGCGGAGATCCTCCCGGAGGACATCCTCCAACGTCCGCGCTCCTCGCGTATCTATTACCGCGGCAAGTTTTTCTCCTACCCGCTGCGCGCACTCGAAGCATTCCGGAAGCTCGGACCGTTCGAGTCCGTTTGCTGCGTGCTCTCGTGGCTCAAGGCACGGGCCTTTCCTATAAAAAATCCGGACAACTTCCAGGACTGGGTGAGCAATCAGTTTGGGAAACGGCTCTTTGGCATTTTTTTCAAGAGCTACACGGAAAAAGTTTGGGGCATGAGCTGCAAGGACATCTCCGCCGACTGGGCGGCGCAGCGCATCAAAGGTCTTTCGCTCGGAGCGGCAATCAAGGACGCGCTGACGCCCCGCACCAAGCGCAGCGACGAGAAGGTCGCGAAATCGCTTATCGGTTCGTTCAAGTATCCGCGTCTTGGCCCAGGCATGATGTGGGAGGCCTGCGCCGACAAGATGCAGAAGCTCGGAGGGCAACTGCGCATGGGACGAAAGGTCGTTGGGTGCCATTTCGACCGTCAGTCCGGGCGGTGGCTCATCACCACCGTCAACGCGGAGGGCGTCGAGGAGGTCACTTCCGCGCGCGAGGTGATTTCGTCGGCTCCATTGCGGGAGTTGGCCGAGGGTATCACGCCGCGCCTGCCAGAAGGTGTCTTAAAATCCGCGGGCCGGCTGAAGTACCGCGACTTCATCACCGTGGCGCTCATTTTGCCGGACCGTGAATTATTCTCGGACAACTGGATCTACATTCACGATCCGTCGGTAAAAGTAGGCCGGGTGCAGAATTTCAAATCGTGGTCGCCGGAGATGGTCCCGGACAAAAACATGACGTGCTACGGGCTCGAGTATTTTTGCTTCGAAGGGGATGGACTCTGGACGTCGGTCGATTCCGATTTGATCGCCTTGGCTAAAACGGAGCTCCAAAAGATCGGGCTATGCCGACCGGGGGAGGTGATCGACGGCTGCGTGGTGCGCCAGCGAAAGGCGTATCCAGTCTATGATGACGAGTACGCGGCGCATGTGGAAACTCTCCGGCTCGAGTTCGAGCGGCACTATCCGGGCCTGCATTTGGTCGGCCGAAACGGCATGCACAAGTACAATAATCAGGACCATGCGATGATGACGGCCATGCTTTGCGCCGAGAATATTGCCGCCGGCCGCGCGGTGTACGACCTGTGGGCGGTGAACCAGGACGCCGAATACCATGAGGCGGGTGCGGCCGGCTCGGATTCCGCGGCCAGCGGCCTGCGCTTGGTCCCCACCCGTGCGGCCTCCGCCTCCCCGAAAGGCTGAAATCCGTCGGGAACGTGGGGCGGGTCCTGAACGTGGGCAGATCGGCGGGTTCGTTGTCCCAACCCCGGTTGCGGGCGGACAGGTGCGATCGTGAATCTCAAATTGCGTGAGGCGAGCTCGCTGCTTTAATCGCAGGTATGTTCTCACCCGGCGCCGGAACGCCGCACTCCGCACCTGACCTCTCGAGGTCGACGCCCACTGCCATGCCGGAAGCGGTTTGGAGAGAACGGAAACGTGCGCACGATGAGCGGGTGCGCGCCTGGACCGACCCCCACCAGGCCCGCGCGGCGCGCGGCGATAAACATCCCGTGTACGATTTCCTTTTCGAATATTATGCCTATCGGCCCAGCTGGCTGCGGCGTTGGCATCCAGGGGTCGGCCTCGCGCTTGAGCGCACCGAGGCGGCGCGAGCGTTTCTCGCGGCGCCGGAATATCACGAAACGCCCGAGGGCATCATGGTTAACCGCCAGGCGCTCCCCTCTCATCGGCGTGAGACGGTCCGCTGGCTGCGGGGGATGCTTCTTGCCACGCAAGTACGCGCGCCCTTTTTCGGCTGTTTCGGTTTGCATGAATGGGCGATGGTCTACCGCCAGGCGCCGGAGGAAGTTCGTCATTCGCATTGGCCGCTGCGGTTTCGCCCTGAAGAAATTGCGCGCGTTGTCGAGCGCCAGCCCCTTTGCTGCACGCACTTCGATGCATTTCGCTTCTTTACGCCCGCGGCGCGTCCACTCAATCGCTTGCAGCCTGCCCGGGTCACGGCGGCGGAAAACGAACAACGCGGCTGCCTTCACGCCAACATGGATCTGTACAAATGGGCGTTTAAACTTGCTCCCTTTACTCCGAGCGAGCTCATCGCCGATTGTTTTGCTCTCGCGCGCGACATTCGAGAAGTCGATATGCGGGCGAGTCCCTACGATTTCACCGCCCTCGGTTTCGCTCCCATCGCGATCGAAACTCCCGAAGGCCGCGCCGACTACGAACGGCGGCAACGCACGTTTGCGACTCGCTCCGAACCGCTCCGCGCGCGGCTTCTTAAAGTCTGCGAGGCCCTGGCGTAGGCGAGTCCAGCCCAAGTACCTCTGCCAGCGATGGTAACGGCGGGGTTTGCACGGTTCTACGCTACTGCGCGAAGCGGGTCCGGTTGTTCGCGATTCGATGGAATTCCTTCGCTGTTAAGGGAACCTTTGTTCGGAAAATCTCCCAGGCCTGACGGATGCCGCCGCCGGGCGCACTGAGGTCGGAGCCGTAGAGCACGCGCTCGGGGCCAACTTGTCGGATGCGCTTCGCTACGGTTTCGGCGTCGGCGGGCGTGATATCGGCGGTAACGTTTGTCGCGACGTCGAAGTAGAGATTGGCCATCCGCGGATCCTTTTGCTCAACCGCCGTGGCGAATGTCGCCATCACTTCGTCATTCTGAGGCGGGTATCCGGGGCCGGAGGCACCGAGGTGAGCGACCACAACCTCGATGTCGGGCGCCAGCGGCACGACCTTGTCTAGAAAGATTCGCGCATCCTCGGCGCCGAAATTTCGACCGCCGCGGGCGCGCATATGCACGAGCACGGGGGCACGGAGGCGCTGCGCCAGGGCGAAGACCTGCCCCACTCGGGCGAGGTGGGCGGGGTCGCGCAGGCTGATGCCGCTGTTTCCGAGGTGTAGCTTGATTCCGACCATGCCAGGAAGTCCCAGGGCTCGCTCGAGTTCCTCCAGCGCATTTTCGCGCAGCGGATTGGCGCTGCAAAAACCGATCAGACGGGGAGCGTTTCGCGTTACCTCGGCGGAGGTCCAATCGTTTTGTTCGCGCGTCAGCCGGTCGGGATCGCTCAAGCCCTTGCGCTCATCGGCGAAGCTGTAGCCTACGGAAAGCACGACGGCCCGCTCGATCCCAGCCGCATCGAGTTCCCGCACCAGCGCGGCCCCGTCGCGCTGTAGAACCTTCGCAATCGGCCCAAATGACGGACTGACCAAGTGTTGATGATAGTCCACGAGAGGCGTGTCGCGCTCGGGAACGGCGGAAGTGATACAAGCGGCGAGCAACAGAGACGCGGCCGAAACGGCGAGTGAAATTCTCATGTGCAACACTGTTTGAGAGTGCAGCCAGTGCAAGTTTCCGCCTTTGCGTCCCGTGGCAAACCTCGGCGACCCTTTTGCGTCGTTACCGCTGGAGCCTCTTCAATGCTTCCTTGGCATTTTGGTTTCCGGCATCGACTTGCAAGGCCCTCCGATAGGATTCAATCGCTTTCTCGGTTTGGCCTAAGCGCTCCTGAGCCAATGCCAGCTGATTGAAGGCTTCGGCAAATTGAGGATCGATGCGCACGGCGTTTTCAAAAGCGCCAACAGACTCGGCGGTTTTTCCGACCTGGAACAACACCGCGCCAACGAGGCAATGAGCTTGTGCGTCGCTCGGCGCGAGGCGAATCGCTTCGCGAAGATGGCTCAGCGCCTCCTGTGTTTGTCCCAGCTCCGCGAGCGCCATTCCGAGCTGCCGGTGCGCGACGGCGTTGGACGGATCGGCCGCGAGCAACAGTCGGTACTCCACCACGCTTTCCTTGGCCTTGCCCAAACCGAGCAGAGCCCACGCGAGAGACAGGCGCACGCTTGTATCGTTGGGAGCAATACGAAGCGCCGCGTGAAACTCTGCGCACGCTTCTTCCAGCCGATGAACCGCTCCCAGCGCATTCCCGAGATTGGAGCGGGTTCGCGCGTCGTGAGGATTCAGCTGCGCAGCCTGCTGCAGCGCTTTCAGCGCCCCTTCGGAATCACCGGTCTGCGAAAGAGCTACCCCGAGGTCCTGGTAAGCCAAAGCATAGCCAGGCTCCAGGCGGACCGCTTC
This sequence comes from uncultured Opitutaceae bacterium, assembly GCA_964546955.1. Lineage (GTDB taxonomy): Bacteria > Verrucomicrobiota > Verrucomicrobiia > Opitutales > Opitutaceae > CAZJLP01. Next base: position 45,660 of record CAZJLP010000001.1, read on the forward strand.
TCGGAATGCAGACAGCGCCTGGCTGGGGCGATTCAGCCTCAGGTAGGTCGCGCCGAGATTGTAGCGCGCCGTCGCGCTCGACGGGTCGAGCTGCACCGCGATTTCAAAATGCCGCGCCGCATCCTCGAGCTTGCCTTTCGCGGTGAAGCAAACCGCCAGATTTGCGTGAGCGCCTCCATCTCCGGGATCGAATCGAATAGCCTCGGAGAGATGGTAGCTTGCCTTGTCAAAATCCTGTGCCTCCACCAAGGCATAGCCGAGCTGGCTGTGCGCCCGGCCATTCGCCGGCTGCCGCTCGACCGTCTGAGACCACAAAACCATCGGATTATGGTAGATCCGATTGCGCTCCACGGTGGCGACACCGAGCGCGACCGCCGCAGCGGTCAATGGCATCCAGGCGCGGCTCGACAGGAGTCCAAAGGCGCCGAGCACCACAGGCACGACGACACCCGCCAGGGGCAAGTACATGCGGTGCTCCGCCACGGTTTGCGAAGCGACGGGCACGATGCTGGATGACGGGGCGAGCACGGCAAAAAACAGCACTCCCGCGATGGAAAGGGATTTCTTCTTCCAAACGCCGTAGACCGTCGCGGCGGCGAGCCCGAGGAGCAGCAGGGCCCCGGGCAGCGCTTTGATCGGCGATACAACCAAGAGACTGCCGTAGTCGAAGACGAGCCCCTCCGGCCAGAACACCAGCCGCAGATAGTGAGGGATGGCCCAGCATTGCGTCAGGAGATACGTCCAAGGAGTGACCGGCGTTCCGAAACCCACCGTCCCTCCGCGCGAAAAGTTGTTCAGCACTAGCACCGTAAGGAGACCCCAGGTCGCGGCCAGACCGACATAGAAGGGGCGCCGCTTGCGCCAGATTTCGGCGAACGCCAGACCGGAGAATAACCAATCGTAGAGGAGGACGACCAGCGGAGCGGAGACCATGACCTCTTTCGAACCCATTCCGAGCAGGCACGCCGCGACGGCACAGACCTGCAGCCGGCCGGGCCGGGACGAGGTCAGCGACCGCATGAAACAATACAGCGTGAGCAGGTAGAAGAGGGCCGTGAGTGACTCCACGCGCTGAATCACGTAGGTCACCGATTCTGTCTGCAGCGGATGAAGCAGCCACAGCGCAGCGGAGAAGAACGCGATCCATTGGGTCGAATCCCCCCACCTTGCTGCGAACGCGGGCAACAGGAGGGTGCGGCGGACCAGTCCGAACAACAGCAGTCCGCAGCTCGCGTGAATCGCCAGGTTGAGCCCGTGATAACCCCACGGGTCGGTGCCGTGAAAAGCGTGGTTGATCGCCAGCGTGAGATTCACGACCGGCCGTCCTTTCACCGTTGTCTGCGGAGGCGGAGACAAGGGTTGCGTGAGCGGCCACAGCTCGCGAATCGACGGGTTGTCGGCAATCCCGCTTGCGTCATCCAAAACGAAAACGCCCTGGAAACTGTTCCAGTACGCCGCCGTCGCGGCCGCAACGAGCGCCAGACCGAGCATCCACACGGGGACTCGGGAGGCGGTCGGGAGCGAGGGGAAAGATGCAGGCGGGGCTTTCAAGGACGGCATGCGCTGGCTTGCAGAATTCCGTTCTAGGCTGCCTGCGCAAGCACGTTGGCGCGCCCTCGGCGGCCCGCGCGGGTGCGGGGCATCCCCATCGGGCCGTCAGCGAATGTCGAACGACTGCGTGGTCAGCGGAAAAATCGCGCGGCCCAGGCGGTCGGAGCTGATCTTCTCGAGCTGCAACCCGACCAAGGGATTATGCGTCACGAAGCGCAGAAAATCCGATTTCGCGATCGTAAAGCAGCGGGTGGCGTCGCGCGCCACGACATCCGACACGGCCGCGCTGTTTTGCAGCAGGCTGACTTCGCCGAAAAACGCGCCCGGTTTGAGCCGCGCTTTCACTTTATTGTTCCGCTTCACCACCACCCGGCCTTCATAGACCACGTAGAACTGCTGGCTGTCCTGGCGCTCGGCCACGATCAGTTCCTCGGCGTTGAAGGATACGACGGACGCCAGCTGAGCGAAGCGCGCGATGGCTTGT
>CAZJLP010000001.1:47743-104123 GCA_964546955.1 uncultured Opitutaceae bacterium
GGATGCCAGTTCGAGCAGAACGACAAGCTGCGCAGAAAAGGGACTTTTTGAATCAAGTCGTTGGAGAGCGAGACGCCAAGGCGCGCCACGACGCGCTTTTCAAATTCCGCGTGCGGAATCATCAGCGCCAGGACGGGCGTCAGCGAGCGCACCTGCGCGTGCTGACGTTCCGGGTCCAGCAGCGCGTGCGCCCCGAAAACATCGCCTTCGACCAAGGTGAAGGCTTTCTCGGCGCGGCCCGCTTTCGTCCGGCGGTAAAACAGCGCCTTGCCTGAAATGATGATGCCGACGTCTGGGGTCTTGTCGGTGAATTTGCACAGCATCGTCCACGACTTGAACATTCGCGGCGTGGCTACTTTCAAAAGTTCCGCGCGGTCCGCGGGGGCGAGGCGGCGGAAAAGGATCGATTCGTTCACCAGCCGCGACGATTGCTCGTCTGTCAACGCCGCCGTCGGTTTTACCCGCCAGCGTTGCCAGATTGTGCGAATGTGGTGATAGCGGGCCGTGATCCAAGTCCAGGTGAAACGACTGATTGGCGCGCCGAAGTACACGATCAACACGGCGCCAAGCATCGAACCGAAAATCACCGGCACGGGCTTCCATAGCTGCCGGTCAGTCAGGAAATCGCCCGGATTTCGTCCCGCGATCAGCAGACCGACGCAGAGCACCAGGACGATCCAACCAACGCCCCAGAAAAGCCGGGCCGCGACATAGAGGAACGAGACGCGGGAGAGGCCGATCTTGAAACGGACGGCCCAGAGGCGATTCAGGCTGAAGAGTAGATTTTGCTGCGTATCCAGGACGTTGCCGCGGCACACGGCGGACAAGATCCGCGGTATCGCTCCGCCGTCGAACGGATGGAGCATGATGAGGAGCGCAAGCACATGCAGGACTCCCCACTCCGGATACAGTTTCCAGAGCGCGGCCGCGCTGCCGGCGACAAAGAAAAGCCGGGCGCTCCACACGCCGGCCTGCGACACCCGGTTTGTCATGCACGCGTCGTCCAAGTTGACGGAAAAATACGGGACCGGTCGAAGCCAGAGGAATCGCGGCGTGTAGACTTCCCCGCCACCCCCGCGCAGCACGCAGGCGGCGAGGGCGTGACCGGCGCTCAATCCCACCGCGAGCAAAGCCCAGCCGATGGCGAGGTTCTGCGCGATTTGCACGGGGGGTACGCCGCGGAAGGCCTTGTCTACGTCCAGCACGGCCGGCTCGGTGAAAAGAAAAAATAGCGCGGCGACGATCGCGACCCAGGTCAAAACCAAGGGGAGCACCGGACCGAGCGAGACGTGCCAGGCGCGGGCCCGCACCTCTGGCTCGGTCTGCCGGTCCGTTTGCAGGATGCCGGCGCGCTGGGCTTTCAGCACCAGTTCATAGTATTCGCGAAAAGGAAGGCAGGTGCGGTTCAGTATCACCGCGCGCAATACATCTGGGGCGGTGGCCGGATTGACGAAGTTGCGCAGCAAGTTCCACTGCTCGATCGAGACCGTCAGATACCGGCGGGCCGGCACGTTTTTCACCACGAATACTTCCCCCGCCATCTCCGAACGCTGCATGTTCGGATTTAACTTGAGGGTATGTGCGGTGAGAACGAGTTGCTCGTCCATCGGTCGGTAAGGGTTGGGTGGCTGAGGGGAGAGCGCCCGGTGGGGAAGCGCTATCTGCCTCAGGCGCTGGAAGCTGGAGGTGCGGGAGGAGCCTGCGGAGTTTGGGGCGCCCCGATCAAGTCAATAACCGCAGCTTGAAGGTCCTGGAGACGGTAAGGCTTCATCAGGTAACGCATCTTCGCGTTGCCCGGCGCCCAGAGGTCCTCCTCGAGCACATGACCACTCAACAACAAAATTGGTAGACTGGGATCCAGCTTGTGTAGTTTGGCGGAGAGTACGAGCCCATCCATATTCGGCATGAGCACATCCGTGACGACCAAGCTGATCTCTGCGCGGCGCTGCTCGAACAGAGCTAGGGCTTTCACCCCGTCTTCGGCTTCAAGTAACCGGTACCCGCATTGCTCCAAACACAGACGGGCGATGGAGCGCACCTCCGGCTCATCGTCGGCGAAGAGCACCAGCCCCGGCGTATAGCCTGGTTGCCCTGGTTTCAGGCGGGGAGAAGCGGCGTCCGAAGACCCGAAAAGTTTTTTGAGGCGTGAGATCATGTGTAAATACCGTTCGGCGCGGGTTGTGCGAAAGTTAAACCCGATTTTGCCACCGGAAAGGAAAATCCTAAGTCCCTAGTCTCGAATGACTCCGAAAATCGTATTTTGCTAAAGATTTTACATCAACCAGCTGTGGAATCGCGATTACAGGATTTCTGTCGCTCGCTTCCGCCGGGGCGAGTGGAGCAAACGCGCGGAACTATGCCCCCAAAACGGGCGGTGAGGCGCCGGGGCGCGGCCACGTTCAATTTCAGGTGAAGGCCATCGCTGACCAACTTGCGATGCGCCATCGTGGTGAAAACGTGGCTTGAACCTGAGCAAAACGATCGAGCTCGATCTGATTTGCCGGGTACGAACCCGCTCGTTGGTTGAGGTGATGAAGCGATGTATGTATCCGAAGCATGGCTACAACGGGCAGGGATTTCGCGAGCGCTCCCAGCGGAGTGCCTTGCCAGAATGCGCTCGCCAAAAAGCCGAGCGGCGCCACCTTCGCGGAAAAATGAGACAGTTCGTCCTTCAGGCTTATGGGAGCGCTGGATTCCACAAAATGGCCCATCTCGCGGCGACATCACTCATAAGAGCGGGCGTGCCGGCGGTGGACGTTGTGGTTTTTACCGACGCTCCCGAGATGTTGCCTCCAGGATGTCGCGCGATCTCCGCTGACGCAAAGCGCGTGAAGGAATGGCAGGGCCCGCTGTGGTTTCACCATCGGTTGAAAATCAAACTTATCCAACACATCGACGAAACGATGGCGTTCGACGAAATGACGTATCTGGACGCGGATATGTATGTGCACCGTGTTCCCCCCTCTGTGGGGGACGTAAATACGGCATTGTTCGATCGCCACGATCCGGAATTCCCGCGCGATTGGCTGCAGGCCTACGAATCGGCGTCTGGGGTGCCCGGAGAAATGTGGATTGCCGGCGTCGTGGGGTTAAGAAAGCCCGATGTGCGGGGCGTTTGTGCCGAGGCATTGCGGGTCAGCGACGCCATCCAGCTCGCGTGTCCTAAAAAGATTGAATACGCCGAGCAATACGGGTTCTCCGCGGCGTGTCGGGAGTACCGCAAGATTGCCGCGTCCGAGTGTCTCAATCATTATTGGTCACGGTCACGCGAAATAGAGGCCTTGTTGAACAAACTCTCATTTCGAGAGATCGAATCGCTGAGTTCCGATGGCTTCGACCGCCTGTGCGTCGACGCCGACAAGTTGCGTGCGCAGTTCACGCATCGGCTGTGGTTGAAGTGGCGCGGCCTGAAGCGCAGTTGGAGAAAGCGAAAACGCGAGTTGCTCGCCCGCCGGGTGCGCGCGCAAGCCGCGCGAAGCTAGGAGCGTGTTGGAGTCCGAATGGACGAACCGGCTCGAAAAATGCGGTGCCTCCATCGCGGAGGCATGAAGGCAATTGGGGAGATTGGCTCCATCTGATCGGGAAGTACCGTCCTCCACCTGCCTTTTTCGGAGCGCTTAGCTACCGCGAGGCAGGGGTCGCCATCTTCCCGTTTTCCGGCCGCGACGGCGAATGGTTGATGGATCAACCGCCGATGTAGCTCATTTCGATTTTCTGGCGTGGTTCCCCGGACGCGATGCGTTCGGCTCGTTCGTCCGAATATCGGTCGGTGCGTCCTTGCCATACGCGCTGCAAGTAATGGATAAGCTGTTCGTCGGTCGATCCCGCGCGGAGAGCGCCGAGAAGGTTCCATCCGATCGATGCGAACAGGCAGGTGTAGAGTTTTCCGTCCGCGGAAAGGCGAGCGCGATTGCAGTCTTTGCAGAACGGCTCTGTCACAGAACTGATCAACCCGATCTCGCCGTTGCCGTCGCGGTATCGGTAGCGGGCGGCAACTTCGCCTCGATAATTGGGACCTGCGGGTTCGAGAGGCCACTGGGCATGAAGCAGGTCGACGATTTCGCGGGCGGGAACCACTTTCTCCCTTTGCCATTCGTTGTGGTTTCCAACGTCCATGAATTCGATGAATCGAAGCGTCAGCCGTCGCTCTCGAGCCCAAGCTGCCAAGGCGGGAATCTCCCGGTCGTTCACCCCGCGTTGTACGACCATGTTGATTTTTACAGGAAAGCCGGCGTCCACGGCGGCGTTGATGCCGCGGAGAACACGTTCCACTTTGAACCCTCGCCCGTTGAGTTGACCGAAGACTTGGTCATCGAGGCTGTCGAGGGAGACGTTGAGCCGATCTAGTCCGGCGCCCCGCAGGTCATGCGCATATTTTTCGAGCAACCATCCGTTGGTTGTGAGGGCGACTTCTGTCACGCGTAAATCCTGTTTGAGGATGCGCACGAGCTCGGGAATATCTGATCTAAGCAACGGCTCTCCACCTGTCAGCCGGACTTTCTCTACGCCAAGCCCCACGAACGCTTTCAGAAGCCGCGTGATTTCAGGCAGGGTCATGAGCTGGGGATCCTTGAGAAAAGCATGATGCGCCCCAAACACCTCCGCCGGCATGCAATACGGACAGCGGAAGTTGCAGCGATCCGTAACAGAAACCCGCAAATTCCGAAGCGGCCGCTTAAAAGAGTCCCGAACAATGCTCTGCATTCCCAACCGAAACACCGATTCCCCTCCAGCGCAAAGCCAACCATTCTTCCTAATTAGGGACAGGCAAAAATGGCTGGACGTCTGCTTTTGGGTGGTATTGGGGGAGGTATGCGGTCGAATCGGATAAAGGCACCAGCGGACGAGGCGGGGGTTTATCATTGTATGACGAGGACGGTGAACGGGGAGCGGATCATTGATGATTTGGCGAAGGAGGTGCTGCGAAAACAGATGTGGAAAGCCGCGGAGTTTTCGGGCGTTCAAATTCTTACTTATTGTCTCCTGGCTAACCACTTCCACGTCCTAGTGCGGGTTCCGCAGCGGGAGGTCATTAAAGACGCCGAATTGGTGCGGAGGTATCGGGTGCTCTATCCGAAGACGACTCCCTTTACCGGCCAGCACGGGGGCGGGGTGCTCGCGGGCCGGCCAGATCAGTCCATCGAAACTATTTTGGCAGCCGGGGGTGATGAGGCGGAGAGACTAAGGGCGTCTATTGGGAACCGGATGTGCGACGTTTCGGAATTCATGAAGACCCTCAAACAGCGGTTTTCGGTGTGGTTTAATCGTACCCACGGGAGGTACGGCACCCTCTGGTCGGAGCGATTCAAGTCTGTGCTCATCGAAGGCTGCCCGCGCGCCCTCGCGACCGTTGCAGCCTACATCGACCTCAACCCCGTACGGGCTAAACTCGTGGACGATCCGAAAGACTATCGCTTCTGCGGATACGGGGAAGCCGTAGGCCAAGGACACGAACGCATTCGGGCGGGCCTCAACCGCTTGATGGAGTCTAAGGACTGGCGGTTCACCCTCCGCGAATATCGTGTCGCGCTCTTCGGCAAAGGCGCGGAAAGTAAGTTCGACGGCAGCAACGCAGGCTCAATTCCTTGGGAGGAGGCAGCAAAGGTGCTCAACCAGGGTGGTCGTTTACCACTGAAAACTGTCTTGCGATGCCGCGTGCGTTACTTCAGCGACGGCGCTGTACTGGGGTCTCGTGAATATGTGCTCCGAGCACTTCATCGCTATCAACTCACGACGGGCCGACGACGACGACAAGAGCAGCCGCGGCAACTTTCAGGGACGGACTGGGGCGGATTGACTGTCTTGCGCGGACTCCGGCGCGGAGCTTTTGGGTGAAACCGCGGGCCGCAGAGACTTTCAAAAGCCCGGCCGGCGCTGGCTAAATCCGCTCGCGCCACGCGCGACGCGTTTATTAGGGTCAGGCATGCTGCCGACTCCCGATGAAGCTGAGGCAATCGTGCTCGCCAACGTGCCGGAGCTCCCGACGCAGAATTGCGCCCTGGACGCGGCTTGCGGACGAATTCTGCGCAGACCCGTCATCGCCGATCGCGACCTGCCACCGTTCGATCGCGTCACGATGGACGGTTTTGCGCTTTCTTCCGGGGAGGTAGGAGCCGGCCGGCGCGAATTCGACATTGCGGGCTTTCAGCCTGCAGGTTCTCCCGCGCATACGCTGGCCGATCCCGCGACGTGCATCGAAATCGCGACGGGGGCGGTATTACCGCCCGGAGCCGATTGTATCGTGCCCTATGAAGAAACGCGGCGAACGGGAAATCGCATCACACTCGCCGAGGGCGTCGCCCTCCCGGCCGGACGGAGCATCCATCGGCGGGCGTCGGATTTTCCGGTTGGACACGAACTCGTCCCCGTTGGCACCCGCATCACCGGGCGCGAAATAGCGGTTGCCGCAGCCTGTGGTTACGCCGAGCTCACGGTCTCGCAGCTGCCGCGCATTGCCATCATTGCCACCGGAGACGAGTTGGTGAATGTATCAGCGAAAACCGTGGCTTCCCACCAAATCCGCCGATCCAACGATCACGCCCTCCGGGCGGCATTGCTTGCGACCGGCTTCCCCGGCGCCGAGTGCCGGCACGTGAAGGATCAGCAGGCCGATATCCTTTCGACCGTGGGGGATGCACTCAGCACGTTCGACGTGGTGTTGCTCACCGGCGGCGTTTCGAAAGGCAAACTCGATCTGCTGCCCGCCGCCCTGGAAAAACTCGGCGTGTCGAACAAAGTCCACGGGGTCTCACAGCGTCCCGGAAAACCTTTCTGGTTTGGAAGCGGGCCGCGCGACACGCCCGTCTTCGCCCTGCCAGGAAACCCGGTCTCCACCTACACCTGCTTCCATCGCTATGTGCTGCCGGCCTTGGCCCGGATGAGTGCGGCGATTCCGTCGCCGAGGGACTACGTGGGGTTGGCGTCCGCCGTCACCTTTCGCCCCCCGCTGGCCTATTTTCTTCCGGTTCGCCTTGAAGTGGCGGGCGACGGAACGCGACGCGCATGTCACCGTGCGTCCAATACATCGGGTGATTTTGCCGGCTTGGTAGGCACCGACGGATTTCTGGAACTGCCCGCAGGAACGACCGAGTTCCCAGCGGGCACGGTCGCGATGTACCGACCCTGGGTGTGAGGTTTGATCTCGATGCGCCCACAAAAAGCCGCCATTGTGGGGCATGACCTTTAAACGCTCTTTTACGCTGGCCGCCGCCGCAACCGTGGCGCTGCTTTCGACTGGATTCGCGCCCCAAGCGGCCGCGCAGCCCGGATCGATTAGCCACTCGCCCATCGCCGCAGGGTTCGAGATAGGCACGACAGGCATCGGACCGATGGCACAGTTCGCGGTCTCTCCAAATCTTACTTTTACGCTCAGTTACGGTTGGCTCGATTCCGAATACCGGGTTCGCACGCGAGCGGCGCGCTATGATAGCGACGTGGAGCTGTCGAATCTTGCCGCGATTGCCAATTGGCATCCTCGGGCCGGACTTTTCCATGTCTCCGGCGGTCTCTATCTCACCGATAACAACATGAAGCTGACGGCCCGTCCCCGCGCCAGCACAGTTTATGACATCGGCCAAAACACGTACACCGCAGCCCAGGTGGGAAATCTGGTGGGCCGAGTCGATCTCGGCAACGATGTTGCCCCTTTCGTTGGCGTGGGCTGGTCGACACCTCCAGCGAAACGCGGCTGGGGTTTCACCACGACCGTCGGGCTGATGTTCACCGGGTCGCCGAAAGCTCGCTTTACCGCCACCGGTCCCATCGCGAGCGATCCCACATTTCAGGCCGATCTCGCGCGTGAAACGCAGGACGTGAACGACGATATCGATTATAAAGTGTTTCCGGTGGCCAAGGCCGGGGTGGTATATCGTTTTTGACGATCCTTTAGCCGACCGGCTGGCCCGGCGAACAGCATCCGCCTTAGTTCACGGATAACCGTGCGCGTTTCTTTTTGCCTCTGAAGGTGGTTCGGCGAGAATAGGCGGATGCTCTCGCACGTGGATTCGAAGAATCAGGCCGCCATGGTGGATGTCGGTGACAAGGTCGTGACGAAACGGGTGGCGCGAGCTTCGGCGACCGTCCATCTGCCCGCTCAGCTCGGGCGGTTGATCTCGAACAATGAAATCAACGGCAAGAAAGGTCCGCTTTTCCAGACAGCGCGCCTGGCCGGCGTGATGGCCGTGAAAAAGACGAGCGAGCTCATACCCCTTTGCCATCCATTGCCGATCGAAGACTGTCAGATCGATATCACGGCGGACGCGCCCGATCCAGACGGCGGGGTCGAGGTTCTCATCGAGTGCCGTGTCTCCGTGCACGCGAAAACCGGCGTCGAGATGGAGGCCCTGACCGGGGCGACAGTCGCCGCCCTCACCTTGTACGACATGGGCAAGGCTGTCACCCATGAGATCGTGATCAAAGAGGTGCGCCTGGTTGAAAAGACAGGCGGAAAGAAGGACATTCGGGTTTCGTGACGAAAAAGATTCACATCCAATATTTCGCCATCCTCCGAGAGCAGCGCGGCATCGATCGCGAGATGCTCACGAGCGAGGCGGAAACGGCGGCGGAGCTTTACGCGGAACTTCGAACGCGACATCCGTTCACCTTGCCACAAGAACGCCTGCGCGTGGCCATCGGCGGCGAATTTGCGCCGTGGAGCACGGTCCTACGCGATGGTACTGAGCTTGCTTTTATCCCTCCTGTCGCCGGGGGCTGAAGTTCGCCCGCCCTCCAATCATTCATGTTCCGCATCTCAGACAAACCCATCGATTCGACGGCGTTGAAGGCCACTTTGCTGAACCGCCGCGCGGGAGCCTGTGTCGAGTTCGAAGGCTGGGTGCGCGACATGAACGAGGGACAGGCGGTGGCGACCCTCGAGTACGAGGCGTTCACGGCGCTCGCCGAAAAAGAAGGAGAAAAAATTCTGGAGGAAGCGCGCTCGCGGTTCTCGGTTCTCAATGCGGCGGGCGTCCATCGGGTAGGCCGCTTGGACCTCGGCGATTTAGCGGTGTGGGTCGGAGTGGTGGCCGAGCACCGAGGTGCGGCTTTCGAGGCCTGCCGTTACATCATCGACGAGGCAAAGGCCCGCTTGCCCATTTGGAAGAAGGAGCATTACGCCCGCGGAGAGACCGCCTGGATCAACTGCGCCGTAAGGGGAGAGCACGCGGCGGCGAAAACCGTCGCTGACGAATAAGCGTATTGGGCGGGGGCAGAGCAGGGTGGCCACGCCGCCTCGCCATCTGCCAGCTTCACTTGCAATCGCTGGTTGCCATGTGGGGAAAAGATCGCAGCGTGTGGAGCGAAACGTGTCCGAGGCTGGTTATACTGCCATGGCTCTTCACCCCTACGCTTTCTTGGCCCTGTTTTTTGCGGTCGCGGTGGCCTTCCCGCTGGTGCTTTTGAGCGCAGCGCGGTTGTGGGCGAAGCTCTTTCAGCCGGGCAAGCCAAGCGCGGTAAAGAACGCCACCTACGAATGTGGACTCGAAGCCAAGGGCGATCCCTGGATCCAGTTCAAGGCGCATTACTACCTCTACGCTATCCTGTTTCTTATTTTCGATGTGGAGGTGGTGTTTCTTCTTCCCTTCGCGGTCGCGTTCACCGGACTGCCCACCGGCGCGCTTCTAGTCGTGCTTCTCTTTGTCCTCCTCCTCGGCGAGGGCTTGATTTGGGCATGGGCCCGGGGACACCTGGACTGGAAATGAGCGACGCATCTCCAGATTCCGCGGAGGATCGCGACGAGCTGAGGCGTCACGGAATTCTTCTGACGACCATCGAGGATCTTCACAATTGGGGGCGAAGTCATTCAGTTTGGCCGCTTCAATTCGGCCTGGCCTGTTGTGCCATCGAAATGATCGCGTCGGCCACCGCTCGATTCGATATTGCGCGTTTTGGTTCGGAGGTCTTTCGGCCGTCCCCGCGACAGGCAGACCTGTTGATCGTGTCCGGAACCGTGACGAAAAAAATGGCTCCGCAAGTCGTGCGCCTTTGGAACCAAATGCCTGAGCCCAAGTATTGTATCGCAATGGGCGCATGTGCGATCTCCGGCGGGCCGTTCAAACAGGGGTACAACGTCCTGAAGGGAATCGACCGCTATATCCCAGTGGATATCTATATTCCAGGGTGTCCGCCGCGACCCGAAGCGTTGTTGCACGGCTTGCTGCAATTGCAGGAAAAAATACGCGGACAGAAGCTGACCGGCCCGGACGCACCCCGGCATGCGCAGGCGGACAATCCGTGCGATTTTCCAGTGCCGGAGTATGGCGAACACGATTTGCTGCCCGCGAAGAACCCAGAGGTGTGGCAGCCGCCTGAGCGGGTGCGACAGGAGAAGACGCAGAAAGGGCCGGCGAAATGAAGAATCGTTCCGCTCAAATCCGAACCAGGGATCCGCGGGTTGTATTCCGTGTGCAATGCGTAGCTTGACAATAGATGGAGACGCACGAACAAATCGGTGAACGAGCCCTGACGCAGTTTCCCGCGTCAACCATTACTGTTGTCACCAATCCGGGGGCGGCGGCCCAGCATTCGTTGTTATTGGACGCAGCGCACGCGGCCGAGATCGCACGGTTCCTTCGCGACGACCCCGCGCTGAGGTTCGACTATTGTTCCAATGTGACGGGCGTCGACTGGCCGGAAAGGGAGATCGCCGAAACGGTGAAGTCCACGGTGGCGGCGCCAGATGGTTCGACCAAAATCGTAGAGGAGAAGATCAAGAGGCTAGAGCCGGGGTATCTCGAGGTTGTGTATCATCTCTATTCGGTGTCCTTGAAGCACGGTCCCATGGTGGTGCGCCTGCGGACCCAGAACCGCAGCGACCAGGTGACGTTGCCGTCTCTTACGCCCATCTGGCGTTCTTGCGAATTTCAGGAGCGCGAGATTTTCGATCTCTATGGGGTCGTCTTCAGTGGCCATCCCGATCTGCGGCGAATTCTCATGTGGGACGGATTCAAGGATCATCCGATGCGCAAGGACTACGTCGAGCCGGATGATTACGAATGGGAGCCCACGGCTCACGACGACGTAAAGGAGAAGGCGGGGCGACACCAACCGATGGCGGTGGAAGGGAAGGGGCCATCGTGAACTCGGACTGGGCTGTCCCCGCCGCCAAACCCGCGGAGCCGTCCGTCTATCCCGGTTCCACGATTAGAGCTGTCCGCGATGAATTTCACGGCGACCTTTTGGAGATCTCGATGGGACCGCACCATCCGTCCACTCACGGTGTGTTCCGCATGGTGGCGACTCTGGATGGCGAGACGGTGGTCAAGCTAAAGCCCGTCTTTGGCTATCTGCACCGGAACCATGAGAAGATTGGCGAGAGCGCCACCTATCTTTCGTCCATCCCCTATACCGATCGCCTCGATTACCTCTGTTCGATGACGAACAACTGGGCGTACGCTCTCGCGGTCGAAAAACTTTCGGGCCAGCCCGTACCCGAACGCGCCGAGTATGTGCGCGTGATTGTAGGCGAGCTCACGCGCCTCGTGAATCATTGCTGCCTGGTGGGGTTTCTCCTCAACGACCTGGGATCGGCCTTTACTCCTTTGCTGTACGCGTTTCGCGAACGGGAGAAAATACTCGATCTCTTCGAGCAGCTCACGGGGGCGCGCATGATGTGCAACTACATGCGTTTCGGCGGATGCCGCGTGGACCCCTCGCCGGAATGGCTCGACCGAGTCCGTCAGCTGATCGGCCGATTTCCCGCGTTTCTCGACGAGATGGAAAATCTGCTCACGGGGAACGAGATCCTCCTCGCGCGCACACAGGGCGTCGGGCGACTTTCGCCGCAACTCGCGGTGCAAGCCGGCGTGACCGGGCCGATGCTGCGTGCCTGCGGGGTGGGGTACGATATCCGCAAAGTGGACGGTTACGGCATCTATCCGCGATTCCAATTTCGCGTGCCGATCGGGGAACACGGCGACACCTACGACCGCTACATGATGCGCGTGCTCGAGATGCGTGAGTCCCTGAAAATTCTCGAACAGGCCCTTCGCGATTTGCCGTCGGGGCCAATCATGGATCCCAAAGCGAAGCTCCGCGCATTTCGACCCAAACCAGGCGAAGCGTATGGGCGAATTGAAGGACCAAAAGGCGAAATCGGTTTTTTCCTCATCAGCGACGGGACGCCCAATCCGTATCGCTATCGTGTCCGCGCGCCCTCTTTCGTGAATTTGACCGTATTGGAAGACATGTGTCTTGGCCACACGATCGCCGACGCGGTGGTGATCCTTGGCAGCATCGACATCGTGTTGGGAGAGGTGGACAGGTGAAAACCAATGAAGAAGTTAGAATGGAGAATGATGAATAAAAAATAGCCCTCAGTGGTTTGAAGGTTCTGCATTCTGCATTCTCCATTCATAATTCGTATTCTCATGCTTGGCTCAGGTATAATCAAAGGGTTGGCGGTCACGGGAAAAAATTTCGTGGGCAGCTTTCATGATCCGGAGCGCATGGTCACCGTGCAGTATCCGGAGCAGAAAGCGCCGGTGACCGAAAGTTATCGAAATTTTCCGTTCCTCCTGCACGACAAGGATGAGGATCCGCTTGGATCGCTTCGCTGCGTCGCCTGCCAGATCTGCGAGAAGGAATGTCCGCCGCAGTGCATTTACATCGAGAAAAGCGCGGACAAGAAACCGGACGCCATGGGGAAGCTGCAGTTTTATCCCGCGGTGTTCGATATCGACACATCGGTCTGCATGAGCTGTCAGATCTGCGTTGAAGTGTGCCCCTTCGACGCAATCAAGATGGACCAAGTGTTCGAGATCGCGACGACCGACCGCTTCAACGAACTCCTGCTGGACCGAGACGAACTGGCAAAACCGAACAGCTACTATCATCGGATCCATCCGACCGAAGCGTCAGAGGTCGACGCACGCCTGGCGGAGGAACGACGTTTGGCGGAAGAGAAAGCCAAAGCGGCGGCCGCGGCGAAAGCTGCCGCGGGGAAAACGGCGGCTGCGGCTCCCCCCGTCAAGCCGACCGAATCGCCGCCGATCAATGCCAACCCCATTTCCGCAGTCGCGCCCGCGGCGACCGCGCCGAAACCTCCGCCTCCGCCGGCATGAGGGTGACGCGACGAGAAGAATGCGTGCGGCAACCTGCGCCGCCGAGGGCGGCCATCCGCCTTGCCGCCCATGCTTGAGCAATGGCCTATTTTTTTGCGCGACTGGATGGCCTCCCTATTCCCGGAGGCCCGCAGGCCCATCATTGCCGCGCTGATCGCCGCGGTGACAACGGTCATTGTTGCGGCCAGCCTCTTTGCCGCATTGACGCTGGCGGAACGAAAAATTCTCGCACGCTTTCAAAATCGCATCGGCCCGAATCGCACCGGACCCTTCGGGCTATTCCAGCCGCTGGCGGATGCGATCAAGACCTGCACGAAGGAAGACATTGTGCCCGCGTCGGCGGATCGCTTCCTGCATTTTCTGGCCCCTGTCGCGCTGGTGGCATTTTCTCTCCTGACCCTGGCGGTGATCCCCTTCGGACGCCATCTCGTGCCCCTCGATCTCGAGTGTGGCATACTGTTTTTTTTCGCGGCCGGCGCCGGAACCGAACTCGCGGTGTTTCTGGCTGGGTGGTCGAGCCGCAACAAGTTCGCCCTCCTTTCCGCCATGCGGGCGTTGGCTCAACTTATCAGTTATGAGTTGCCCCTGCTGCTGGCGGCGGTCCCCGTCGTGATGTTGGGAGGAACCTTATCTACTCCGGCACTCGTGGCGGCTCAAGGCGGGTGGACGGCGGGGATTCTGCCGCATTGGAATGTCTTTACTCCCTGGGGGGCGCCGGCGTTTCTGATCTTCATGATCGCGTCGCTGGCCGAGACAAATCGGGCTCCCTTCGACTTGCCCGAGGCCGAGAGCGAACTGATCGCGGGGCATTTGACCGAGTATTCCGGCTTCAAATACGCCCTGTTTTTCATGGCCGAGTATTTCGGCATGTTGGCGCTTTGTGGGATGGCCGTGACGCTGTTCCTTGGCGGCTGGCACGCCCCCGTCGCCGCGCTCGAGATCGTGCCGTCGTACGTGTGGTTTGCGTCGAAGCTCTTCATCCTGCTGTTCGGATTCATGTGGATTCGCGCGACGTTGCTTCGGTTGCGAATCGACCAGTTGACCCGGCTGGCCTGGAAATTTCTCGTGCCGCTCGCGTTGGTCAACCTGGTGACGGCTGCCTTCTGGCATCTCAGCGCCGAGTGGAAAGCGCCCTGGCAGAGCGTCCGTTGGCTCGGTGCCGCCGCGCTCGTCGTGCTGCCGTTTGTTTTCCTCGGTCAGAACTTGGGAGCGAAGCGGAAACCGCGACTCTACCGTTACGCGGCCGAATGACCACCCCGCTCATCATCGCCGTCGTGATTTTGGCCAGCGCCGCCGCGGCCATGGCGATGCGCAATGTGATCCATTGCGCGTTGGCGCTCGTCGTGACCTGGCTGGGCATGGCGGTATTTTATCTTTGGACTGGAGCGGAGTTTGCCGCTTTTGCGCAAGTGCTCGTCTACGTTGGCGCGATTTCGATGGTGGTGCTCTTTGCGGTCCTGCTCACGAGGCCCAGTGGGGATCAAACGACACCCGGCGGGAAGCCGGCCAGGACCTCCGCTCCTCACTATGTGGTGAGCGCGGTGCTGGCTGGGATTGCGGTCGGGGCGGTGCTCACCTTGGCCATACAGGCCACCCCTTTGGCTGAAAAAAAGACGGCGGAAGCGCCCACCCTCAGCGTCAAAGAAATCGGGGAGCAACTGGCGGGACAGCATGCCGCGGCCCTGTTGGCGATCGGAGTCTTGCTTACGGTCGCGCTGATCGGCGCGGTGGCAATCGCAGCAACGCAACCGCGGAGGAAGGAACCATGACGCCCTTGCCTCTCTGTCTTTTGATCGCCACCGGGTTGTTTTGCATCGGGCTGGTGGGCGCGCTCGCGCGCAACAACACCATCCTCGTGCTCCTGGGCGTGGAGCTTATGCTCAACGCCGCGAATCTCTCGTTTGTCGGCTTCTGGCGTTATGGGGCTTCGACGCGCGGCGCGGCCGACGGTATCATTTTCATGCTGTTTGCGATCGCGGTCGCCGCGGCGGAGGCAGCGGTGGGACTAGCGTTGATCATCGCGATCTACCGCCATCAACGGAACATCCGCTTGCAGGAAGCGGATAGACTCAAGGGATAACGCGATGAGTTTTCCGGTCACAGCACTTTGGCTCATTTCGGCGCTTCCGCTTTTTGCCGCCGCGGTATCGGCGCTCATGCCCCGCGAGTCTCGAAAGACGCCGGCGGCGCTGGCCATTGCGGCGATCGCGCTGGCGGCGGGACTTTCGTGTTGGGCGCTGTGGGCGGTGCTGCATTCCTCGGGGACACCTCTTTATCACAATTTTCCGTGGTTCGACGCCGGGCTGAGCACAATCGAGCTCGGTTGGATGCTCGATCCGCTCGGTGCGCTCATGCTGGTGATGGTGACGACTGTCGGCTTGCTCATCTTTATTTTCAGCCTCGGCTACATGGCGGACGATCCGCGCGTCGGCCGCTTCTTTTGTTATCTTAGTTTTTTTGCCGGAGCGATGCTCGGGCTGCTCATCGCGAACAGCCTCCTCTTGGTGTTCGTTTGCTGGGAATTGGTGGGGTTGGCCTCCTATCTCCTGATCGGATTCTGGTTCCACAAGCCCGAGGCAGCGGCGGCGGCAAAAAAGGCCTTCATTGTCACGCGAATCGGAGACCTCGGTTTCCTGCTCGGGCTTCTTTGGCTCTACGACGCCACCGGCACGCTGCTATTCTATGACGCAGGTAGAGGCTGCCTCGAGAGCGGCGCGTTGAACGCGCTCGCCTCGCAGTTTGTCGTGAACGGACTGGGCCTCTCCACCGCGATCGGGCTTCTCCTGTTTTGCGGGGCGGTGGGCAAATCCGGCCAATTCCCCCTGCATGTATGGCTGCCGGATGCGATGGAAGGTCCCACGCCCGTGAGCGCGCTGATTCATGCGGCGACGATGGTCGCCGCCGGCGTTTTCCTCGTCGCGCGCGTTTATCCGTTGATGGCGGCGGATCTGACGCTGCCAGGGCTGCAGGCGTTGACGGTGGTCGCATGGACCGGAGCGATTACCGCCTTGCTCGGCGCGCTGATCGCGGTGGCCCAGACGGACCTTAAACGTGTCCTGGCCTATTCCACCCTCTCACAGCTCGGGTACATGATGCTGGCGCTCGGCGTGGGAGCCTGGGAAATCGCGATTTTTCACTTGCTGACCCATGCTTTTTTCAAGGCTCTCCTTTTCCTCGGAGCCGGCTCTGTAATTCACGCCACCCATCACGAGCAGGACATTCGGAAACTCGGAGGCTTATCCGCACGGCTAAAGATCACGTTTGTGACCTTCTCAATTGGAAGCATGGCGCTCGCCGGGGTACCATTTTTCTTTTCCGGTTTCTGGAGCAAGGAAGCGATCCTCCACGCGACTCACGTTTGGCCGGTTTCCAACGTTCCGTTTTCGATCGCCCTGGCGGCGGTGGTTCTGACTGCGTTCTACAGCATGCGCCTCGTCGCAGAGGTTTTTTTGGGCAAGGCCCCTCGGGATCCTCAGTTGGCGGATCATCCACCTCGGGAAAGCCCGCGGACGATGACCTTACCCCTCTGCATTTTGGCCGTCGGCGCCGTCGGCCTTGGTTTTTTGGGAACGCCCGCTTGGCCGTGGTTGCAGTCCACGCTTCTCGGCAGACCGGTGCGGTCCGCGTCTTTATTGGATGGAATCGGCCTTTCGTTGATTTCAATTGCCGCGGTTGCGGTGGGAGTCGCCGCTGCGGCGTGGCTCTATGTCAAACGCCCGCGCACAGCTGCCGCGGAGCCAGATCCGCTCGAACGATGGGCTCCCGGCTTATTCGCGGGGTTGCGCGCGCGTCTCGGTTTTGATGAGCTTTATGCGGCGACGATCGGACGCCTCAACCGCTTTGCCAGCATGTTTGCCCAGCTGTTTGACCGTTGGATTGTGGAGCGGATCGTGGGCGGCTTCGGATATTTCGCTGAATTTGTCGGGTTGACGGCCCGTGAGGTGGATGAGGAAGGACTCAACAGCGGGTTCGACCGCGCCAGTGGAAAATTGAAGTCGGGCGGAGCAGTGTATTCGAAAGCACAAAGCGGCAAAGTCCAGGGCTACCTCAGCGCGATGGCGATGGCCTTCGCCGTGCTCGCGCTCATTCTTCTGTCGGGGGTGGTGCGGTGATCACAATCCCGTGGCTCAGCCTCCTGATTTTCATCCCCTGGCTTGGGGCGCTCGTCCTTTCGGCGCTGCCCCGTCTTTCGGAGGGCGCGACTCGCGCGCTGGGCTACACGTTTAGCCTCTCCACGTTCGGCATTGGCGGTTGGCTCCTGAACGCTTTCGACCCGTCCCGCACAGACTACCAGTTCGTCGAGAACCACGCCTGGATCGAGGGGTTGGGGGTGAGCTACCGCCTGGGAATGGACGGAATGAGCCTGCTGCTCGTTTTACTGACTGGGCTCATCGCGCCGCTGGCGTTGCTGGCCTCAGCCGAGGTCCAGCGGGCTCCTCGTTTGTTCCACGCGCTATTCCTTTTTCTGCAGGGAAGCGCGCTTGGCGTATTCCTGGCGCTCAATTTTTTCCCGTGGTTCATTTTTTGGGAACTCAGCCTCGTCCCTGCCTATTTCCTCGTGAAGTTGTGGGGCGGAAAAAAGAGCGCGCGCGCCGGTTACTTGTTTTTTGTCTACACCATGGCCGGGAGCGCTTTCCTGCTGCTCGGGTTCGTAGGTCTCTACGCGGCGGCGAACACCTTCGATTTCGAACGATTGGCCGCGATGGCACGCGAAGGAGCGCTCACGGGAAAGCTAGGTTCCTGGGGATTTGTGCTGTTTCTCGGTGTGTTGCTGGGCCTTGCCGTAAAAGCTCCGCTATACCCTTTTCATAGCTGGCTTCCGGGCACTTACGCGGAAGCGCCCACGGGAGTGACGATGTTTTTGACGGCGGTGATGTCGAAGATGGGTGTCTATGGCTTTCTGCGCATTCTCTGGCCGTTCTTCCCCCATGAGCTGAATGCGGCGGCCTCAGTGCTGATCGTGCTGGCTCTCGCGGGCGTAGTGTTGGGCGCGTTTGCGGCAATGACGCAGACCGATCTCAAACGGATGCTCGCGTATTCATCGCTCAATCACGTGAGCTACTGCTTGCTGGCTTTGTTCGCTGTCGCCCATGCCTCGGGGCGACAAGGCGTGGTGAGCGAGGCCGCCAGTGCGGCGTTGAGCGGCACGCTTTTGCAGCTTTTCAATCACGGGCTTTCGGCGGCCGCGTTGTTTTATTGCGTCGGTCGACTCGAAAGCAGGTCGGGCGGCGAGCGCGGTCTTAACGATTTTGGCGGCATCCGTTCGGCCGCGCCGGTGTTTGCGGGGCTGTCTGCGGTGAGCCTCTTCTCGTCCCTTGGTCTGCCTGGACTCAATGGATTCGTGGGAGAATTTCTCATTTTCCGGGGGGTGTTCGGACTGGCTCCGTCGGCCGCCGCGATCGGCTGTCTGGGGCTTTTCGCCACTGCTCTTTTTCTGCTGACTTTCTTCCAGCGTGTATTCCACGGCGCAGCGAATCGCACGACTGTCGATTTCAAAGACTTGTCGAGTGGCGAAGTGGCGGTGCTCTTGCCGCTGGTGATCCTGATGATTCTGTTGGGCGTGTGTCCCCGGCTGATGCTCGATTTGATCAACCCTCTCGTTGCGTCGTGGGCGACGCATCTGTCGCTGCCATGAACCTGCTGCCCTGGACGATCTATTTGTCGTTTGCCGGCGCGCTCGCGATCGGAGCCTTGGGCGCGCGCTCGGCCCAAGTCGCGCGCGTGCTGGCGTTGATCACGGCGGTCGCCGGCGCGGGGGTCGCTGCGATTTCTGCGGTCGGGTTTGTCGCGCCGACCGGAATAACGACTTTGGTGGAGGTCGATTGGGTGCCCGAATGGGGACTGCGCTATCATTTGGCGGCGGACGGCATCAGTCTCGCTTTGATCGTATTGACTGCGATTGCGGCGATAGCCGGCGTGTTGTTTTCCTGGAACGTCGATCGCCAGCCTCATCAGTTTTTCGCGCTCTATTTCGCGCTTATTGGAGGCGTTTACGGGGTGTTTCTAAGCGCGGACGCGATGCTTTTGTTCGTGTTCTACGAGATCGCGATCGTCCCCAAATATTTTCTGATCGCACGGTGGGGCTCCACCCGTCGCGAGTACGGCGCGATGAAGCTGGTGCTTTACTCTTTTGCCGGCAGCGCGCTGGTGCTCGCCGGACTCGTGTGGGCGTATGCGCGCGGAGGCGGAAGTTTCGGCTTGGCGGAGCTGGCGGCGGGAGGCTTTCGCGTTTCGGAACAGCGCGGCATGTTCGCTTTGGTGTTTTTCGGCTTTGCCGTGCTTGCCGGGTTGTTTCCCTTTCACACCTGGGCGCCGACCGGCCACGTGGCCGCACCCACGGGGGCATCCATGCTTTTGGCGGGGGTGGTGATGAAGCTGGGGGCGTATGGCTGTTTACGAGTGGCGATGCCGCTTTTTCCGGACGGATTCGCTTTCTGGCAAGCGCCCATCGCGTGGCTTGCCCTCGTCGGAATCGTGTATGCCGGGCTGACCGCGCTGGTGCAGACGGATCTCAAGTTTGTGGTGGGGTATTCCAGTGTGAGTCACATGGGTTTTGTCATGCTGGGACTGGCCACCGGAAATGCACGCGGAGCCAGCGGGGCAGTCCTGCAGATGGTTTCCCACGGGTTGATCGCGGGCCTGCTCTTTGCCGTCGTTGGCCGCATGGTCTATGATCGAACGCATACGCGCGATCTGGAGCGACTCGGCACAATGGGGCTTTACCGACGACTTCCTTTTGTCGCTTTCACGTTTGTCGTCGCGGGGTTTGCGTCGATGGGAATGCCGGGATTCAGCGGTTTTCCGGCCGAGCTCACTATCCTTGTGGGTGCGTGGAAAACGGCACCAGTTTGGACGGTGGTCGCCGTCACCGGCGTAATTGTCGCCGCAGCGTTCACTCTCAGAGCGGTGCACAAGACGTTTTTCGTCTCCGGCAATGAGAGCCAGGTTGGTTCGACCGGACACGAACAGGCGTTCGATCGGTTGACGTGGGCGGAGCGCGCCGGCGCCGTCTTGCTGCTCACCGCGATTGTGCTGGTGGGAGTAAAACCGGACTACCTCCTCGCGTGGATCGAGCCTGGATTGAAGGCGGGCTCCTTTCAAGGAGTGTGGAAAGGCCTGCCATGAATCACGATTACCTGGGCCTCGGCCGCATCCTTCTGCCGGAAGCGTGTCTTGTTTTGGGAGCACTGGTCGCCATGACGGTCGACATTGCGGCGGGGAGGGGGTGGAGCGAGCGCGCCCGCATTGGCGTGGCCACCGCCATTGGATTGATCGCGGTGTGCGGCGCGTCGCTGGCTTGCGGCTCCGCCGGGTCTCCCGGGGAGGTTTTCGGCCGTGTGTTGATGGCCGACCCGGCCGCGACTGCCGCTCGGCTGGGAATTTTGCTTTTGCTTCTTTTAACCCTCGGCATCACGGCGGGTGCGCGGCTGGTGCATAACCCCGCTGAGTACGTCGCGCTTGTCCTGTGCGCGGGCAGCGGATTCATGTTGATGGCGATGGCGAATCACCTGCTCGTCGCTTTTGTCGCGGTAGAACTGGCGAGTCTATGTCTTTATGTTGCGATTGGTTTCGATCGTACGCGCCCCGCTTCGGCCGAGGCGGGGTTGAAGTACTTTTTGTACGGCGGAATGGCCGCGGCGTTCATGCTGTTTGGATTTAGTCTGATCTATGGCCTCACGGGATCGTTGGATCTGTCGCGCATCGCGGCGGTGTTGAGCGTGACGGGTCTGAGCCCGCTTCTTGCGGCGGCGCTGGTACTGGTCACCGTCGGGTTGGGATTCAAGACCGCGTCCGCGCCCTTCCATCTATGGGCTCCGGACGCTTATCAGGGCGGGCCCCCGCAGGCGGCGGCGCTTGTGGCTTCGGCCTCGAAACTTGCTTCGCTTGTGCTGTTCACCCGCCTTTTTTGGGCGGGGTTGGGGCCGGTTGCTGGGGAACTGTCGTATCAGGGCGCTGCCCCTGGCTGGGTCGTGATTCTCGCGCTCTTGAGCGGACTTTCTCTCTTGGTCGGGAATGTGGCCGCGCTCGTGCAGACAGACGTGAGGCGTTTGCTGGCGTATTCGGCCATCGCGCACGCGGGGACGCTGCTCCTCGGCGCGATTGTGGCGGGAAAGGCGGGAGCTGCGCCGGCTATTTATTACGCACTCACGTACGGCATTGCCACGGTCGGCGCGTTCGGTGTGGTGGCCGCGCTCGACGCGACGGGCGGCGGGATGCGGATTGCCGATCTCGCAGGTCTCGGACGACGTTCGCCGCTGCTGGCGGGATGTATGGCGGTCTTCATTCTGTCACTGGCCGGTATTCCGCCGCTAGCGGGGTTTTTTGGAAAATTCGCGGTTTTTGCCGCGGCGCTTCAGTATGATGGGATAGGCGGCGGCGCGGGTATGCTGGCGATCGCGGCGATCGGGATGAGCGCCGTGGCACTGTACTATTACCTCGTTGTATTGAAACAGGTGTTCGTGGCGGAGTCCGACGGCGCCGACCGAAAGAACGGCGCGATCGCGGTAGGGATGCCGATGACGATTACGCTGCTCGCTGCCGCCGGGTTGCTGGTGGGCTTGGGGATATTCCCCTCCCTGGTATTGCGGCTAGCGGGCTAGTGGCGCGTGCCGTCGTTATACCACTTCGTCCGGCAGTGCGGATGCGATTGGCGGCGTGGACATGTTGAGGCGGATTGTTTCCAGGTTCGCGCGCACCAAGTCGCCCATGGATCTGCACTTAAGGTACTCGCCGCGGCCGTAGTGGGCGGCGAGGGATTCCTTCAGTTCCTGGACGTGGTCGTCCGGCGCCAGACGGTCGCCCGACATTGCGACGAGCAAGAGGTCGAGCCGGTCTTCGATGATCGCTTTGCGCTGGAGAATGAGCACCTGTTCCTCGCGTTGGTACTGCCGCGCGGTTTCGACCCGCAGGTGCTTCATGCAGAAGAGTGCGAACGGCTGGTTCTCCTTGAAGAACTGCGGGCGATAAAGGTTCATGCGGCCTTCGTAGGACTGCTGGTCGAAGTCCATGGCGCGGACCCGGATCTGGGCTCCTTCGAAGTCGGGTGTGATGACGAAGACAAAATTATAACTCCGCATGTCGCCCAGCAGCCGGATGAAGCAGCGCTCGTTGAATTTGACTAACTCCTTGGCCACGCGAATCGGCGTGAGCTCCTTGCTGTGCAGCCAGCGTTCGATGAAGACGTCACCCGGAATTCCCGCGATGTGTTCCTCCACGAGCGTATCCGCGCAAGTCAGATAGTGCAGCCGGTTGGGCGAAAGCAAATGCTCCAATTCGAGGCCGTAGACGCGGCTCGAGTCGCCTCGCTTGACGTAGAAGTGATCCGGATTGTCGTTGTAGGCATTGACGATGCGGATGCGAAAAGGGGCGGAGTTGCCGAAGGCGCAGAAATCGATGCGATCGACGTAAAGATGCTGCATGACCGAAAGATCCCCGTCGACGCGCAGGAGCGCGTAAATTCGTTTCAGGTCCTCGTGCAGGGAGTCCATTTCCATGCGCTCGTAGACGACCGTTTCCCACAGTGTGGGTTTGCCGTTCTCGTCGGGCAGGGGAATCGATTCGGTGAAGCGGCGTAGACGCTGGTACGTGACGGGAAGCTCGCGGTCGCGCCGGTACTTTTTCAGATAGCCGCGGAGACCTTCGCTGATGGGGAAGCTCGGCTTTTTGTGCTGCGTGCGGCGCGGTTGAAGCGGCGAGGCTTCCATTGGACCAGTGTGCCGTACTTGGCGCGGGTTGCAATCGCGGGTTGCGCGTCCGAGATCACCACTTGTAGCGCATGACTTGATGAATGGCGTGTTTGTCGTCCGTCCACTCGATGAGATTCCGACCGGGAGCGGCCATTTCGTAATCGTAGGCCGCTCCTTTCATGGCGTCGTCGAACCATTCGTCGACCTGCGGCTTCCGCTCCGGGGCATGGACCACCACGTACACGGTTTTTGCGGCATGTTCGCCGTCCTTCACTGCCTCATGGGGAGAGGCAGTCCATTGAAAGCAATCCCAGCCCGCCGCCTTCGCGCTGGCCGCAACGACTGGAAAAAGATCGGTATAGCGGTTCGAAATGTGCACGAGGAGGACGCCGTCTTTTTGCAGTTTCGCCACGTACTCTTTCACCGCCTCCACGGTCAACAAGTGAATCGGAATGGAGTCTCCCGAGAAGGCATCAATTACCAGAACGTCGAACGTTTCCGGGGCGGTCTTCACGCCGCGCCGACCGTCGATCAGTCTGACTTCTTTTCGGCCCTTGGAGTCCTTTAGGAACGAGAAGGGGGAGTTCGCGACCTTCTCGGAGAGGGGGTTAATCTCCCAAAAAACAATGCTGTCGGAGGCCCGGGGATAAGCGGCGAGGGTGCCGACGCCTAGACCGACCGCGCCGATGTTGATGCTGGGTTTGGATTCCTGGAGAGAGCTGATCACAATACCCACGGCGCTGCCGCGTGTGTAGTAGGTGGTCGGCTGGTCGCGCATTTCGTCCCGCAGCAACTGCGCGCCATGCAGGGTGGTTTCGTTGCTTGCCGTGATGACGGTGGAGTGCTCCCGCAACACGATCATTCCATAATGGTTTCGCAGGTACGTGATATCGGAACCGTAGAGAGAGCGTTCCTTTGCCAGATGGCTGTAAGCGTACCAACTCGAAGGCAGGGTCAGGAGGACGGTGAGCGCCAGGCGTTCCCAAAGTCCCTCCCGACCGAGCTGAAACAGCGCGATGATGATGAACAGCAGGAACGCGGCGGCGGTGAACTCCAGGTTCCGATCGAAGATATTCGGTGCGCCTACGCTGGCGAACAATCCCCCGAACATTCCGCCCACGCCGACGGCCAGATAGAAGTAGAAAAAACGTCGTTCCGGCCGCAAACGGTAAACCAGACCGTGCCCCGCGATGGATCCGGCGGCGACGACGGTGATCAGCCAAATTTGCGGCCAGCGGGTCAACGTTTCGTCGGAAACGCCCTTGGTCACCATATAGCCGAAAAGACCGCATCCTAGCACGACCAAGGCGATGATGTTCATCCACGGACGCCACCAGCCGGCGAAGGTGAGGGTGAAGCTCAGCAAGTAAAGACCCAGTGGAACCAGCCAGGATAGCGGATTGGAGCCGATCTCCGCGCTCAGGATTCGGACGGCGCCAAGCATCAGCGTGCAGGTGCTGAATGTGAGGACGATCCAAGTGAGGACATGTCCACTGTCGACGAGTTCGGGCGCGTCGGCCGGCGAAACAGCCGGGTCCGATCCGGTTCCCGGCTTTTGACGCAGATCCTTGAATTCCAGTGCGACGAGGCCGAGCACGACGGCGGCGAGGAGGACCAGGAGTCCTCGCACCAACGTCGATTGATCGGAGAGACCGACCCACGGCTCCAAAACGAACGGGTAGGAGACCAGCGCGGCCAAGCTGCCGAGGTTCGAGATGCCGTAGAGGTAGTAGGGGACGGCGCCGGCCCGGGCGCGTATCCATCCTTGTGCGACGATGCCGATGCTGGTGGTGAGCAGAAGGGCAGGGAGCAGGGAAAGCGAGAGGCCGATGACGATCGCCGGCCATTCGTGCCAGCCGGAGAAGTCCCAGGGCGGAAGTTTCGCCGTCAGCGGGGCGAGAACCGCCAGGGCCCCAACCACGAGCAAAGCCCGCTTTCGCGATTGGGCGCCCAGCCAACTGGCGAGACCGTAACCGGCGAGCAGGGCGGTCTGAAAGAAGAGGGAAATAGTCATCCACGTCCCGGCGGAGCCCCCGTAGCGAGGCATCAGCTGTTTCCCCACGATTGGCTGAAGCAAGAACGTGAGAAAGGCGGCGCTCGGCACCGCCAAAAAGATCAAGAGTTTGAACAGCGGTTGCATGGGCGTTGTGCACCCCGCCGCAGGCGGGAGGAAAAAGGCGAGAAAGAAAGGCCCCCTACTTGGCGGCCGGCGGAGTCGGCGTCGGTGGGGTGGTGCCAGCGGCTTTGACCGAAAGGAGTTCGACTTCGAACACGAGCGTGGCGCGGCTGGGGATCTTCGGGGCACGCCCTCGAGTGCCGTAACCCAATTCAAAAGGGACGATGAGCAGACGCTTCTCCCCCACCTTCATGAGCTGCAGACCTTCGTCCCAGGCTTGAATGACCTCGCCGCGGCCTACCCGGCAGGAGAACGGCCGTTCTTTGTCTTGGTTTTCGTCAAAGACATTGCCATTGAGCAGCTTGCCGGTATAAAGGACGTAAGCCATGTCACCGGGACGGGGGGTTGCTCCGGTTCCCTCGACCAGGATCTGCGTGCGGAGTCCGGTCGAGGTACGTTTTGCATCGGGCCACGTTTTCTCGACGATTTGTAGATCCGCGAGGGGGAGTTTCTCACGCTGGGCGTGCGCGGCGAAGGGCGTGCTTACGAGCAGAAGGAGGGCAAGCCACGTAGAAAGACGCATTGGGCGATTAGAACAAGGGCCGGGCGGTGCTCAAGCAGAGAAGGCAACGTGCTGCGCCGCTGGCTTATATAGCGCAAGGTGTTCCGGTTCTCGCCGCTAACAGCCTTCTCGCGGCTATTTTAGCTTCGAGACTTCGACCCCGAGGACTTTGGCGGCCTTGGTCTTGTCGTCGTTGCAGGCGCGCAGGACCATATCCATGTACTGCTTCTGCTGTCCGGCCAGGTACTCATTGAGCGTCGGCCAGTCTTTGACCTCTTTCAGTCGCATGGGCAGTTGCTGCGAAGTAACCACGCGCGATTCGGCGGTGGCGGCGATCTTCGTCACGACCTGATTCAACTCCGTCAGATTGCCGGGCCAATGGTAACTCTTGAGGACATCGACGGCGTCCTCCGTGAATTCGACCAAACTCGCATCGAAAAGGGGATTGGTCGCTTTGGCCGAGAAGAACTTGATCAGCGGCGGGATGTCGTCGACCCGATCGCGTAGTGGCGGCAAGACTACAGGCAGCGAGGCCACCCGGTAGAAAAGCTCGTCGTGGAAATTGCCTTCATCCGTGAGTTTTTCCAGGTCTTCCGATGTGGTGCAGACCAGGCGAAAGCCCTGCGAAGTGGAGCGCAGCACGCTGACCAGCTCCTTCTGCATTGGCATCGGGAGGCACTGGAGGTGGTGCAGGAACAAGGTGCCGCCCTTGGCCTGCTTCACCCACGCCCCGCCCGTTCCGTTTTGGCCGAGCAGGCCTTCCTTGAAATTGTCTTCCGAACTCAGCGAGCAATCGATCCGCACCAGGGAGCCCTCCGGGCCCGCGTTGGTCGAGTGCAGGATTTCGGCCACCGTGCTTTTTCCGGTGCCGGATTCGCCTTGCAGCAGCACGGGCGTTTTGACGGTGGCCAGCTTTTTGATCTGCTGAATCAGCTTCTTGAACTTCGCGCTGCTGCCGACCAGCCGGCCCTCGATGTCGGCCGATTTCGAGACGGGAAAGGGGGCTGCGCTGGAACGTTCGCTCGAGAACTGCTTATATTCCAACCCGCGCTTGAGGGTGGCGATGAGCTCATCGACGCGAAAGGGTTTTTGCAGGTAATCGAACGCGCCGAATTTCAAGGCCTGGATCGCGCTTTCGGTGCTGGCATATGCCGTCATGATGATGACGACCGCGTTCGGATCGTGCAGCTTCAGCTGCTTGAGCAGCGTGATGCCGTCCATCGGCTTCATATCGATATCGGCCAGAACGATATCTTGCTTCTCGCCTTTGTACCGGGCCAAAGCCTTTTCACCATCCGTGGCGAACGCCGTCGAGAAACCGGTGGGCTGAATGACCGCGTCCAGCATCTCGTGGATCGAGAGCAGATCGTCGACGATAAGAACGGATGGCATGGCCTATATCTGCCGTGAAAAACTATGAAAAAGCAACGCGGACGTCACTTTTTTGCTGACTGGCTGCCGGGAATCAACCGCCGCCGCCGATGACGGAGCCCATTTGGAAGATCGGCAGAAACATCGCGATGACGATGCCACCGACGAACACGCCGAGGAACACAATCAGCATCGGTTCAATCAAGGAGGTGAGCGCCGCAGTGGTGGCTTCGCATTCCGTGTCGTAGAAATCGGCAACCTTGCCCATCATGCCGTCAACGTTACCCGTGGACTCGCCCGCCTTGACCATGTGTTTCATCATGGGGGGGAAAAACGGGTCTGCCGCCAGCACTTCCGAGACTTGCCCACCTTGGCTGACGTGCCTGGCTATCTCTTCGCAAGCGCCTTCGACCTGAACTTTCCCGCTCGCGGCAGAAACGATCTCGAGAGTCCGCAAGATCGGCACACCGGATCGAATGAGGGTCGCGTAGGTTCGACAGAAGCGGGAGAGCGCGATCTTGTGAATCAGGGGGCCGAAAATCGGCAACCTCACGAGCAATTTGTCTTTTTGCGCGCGTCCGACCGGTGTGGCGCAATATTTCTGAAGGGCGTACCAGATCGCGAAAAGGACGCAGCCGACCAGCCACCAATACGCCAGGAGGAAGTCGCTTGTGTCGATGAGCATCTGCGTCGGGGCCGGCAGCTTCGCGCCCATTTCCTTGAACATCTCGGCGAAGACGGGAATCACGAACATCAGCAGCACGTTCACCAGAACGACCGCCAACAAAATGACCGCGACCGGGTAGGTCATCGCGGATTTCACCTTTTTGTTCAATTTGACGGTGGCTTCGAAGTAGATGGCGACCTTGCCGAGAATTTCCGCGAGCGCGCCCGAAGCCTCGCCCGCTTCCACCATGGAGGTAAACAGCGTGTTGAAAGCGCGGGGGAATTTTTTGACCGAAGACGAAAAAGAGTTACCCGCGGAAATATCGATACGTACTTCGCGGATGATGACGCGAAAAACCGGATCCTCGGTCTGGTCCTGCAATGCTTCCAACGATTGCACCAGGGGCAGGCCGGCATTCAACAACGAGGAGAGTTGAGCGGTAAAAATCGCGAGCTCGCCGAGCGGCAGTTTATAGCGTTGAGCTTTCTTCTCCAGGGACTTCTGCTTGGCCAGGTTTTGAGCTGCCTTGAGGTTGGGGCGATTGGCCGTGGTGGGAGCGCGCAAACCCGAACTCTGTCCGGCTGGGGCGGAGGAGATGAAAGCCATATTTCTGTGAGTGTAGGAGCGTGAAAAGCTCTCGCAACTCCTTTTCCCTCGGTAGCCTGTAAAAAAAACACGATTTCGAATTCGGCCGTCCGCATCACGGGAAGCTTGACCGCGCGACAGGGGAAAGAAAGCTGAGCTGGTTTCTCCGCGGCTGTAGTTTAGTGGTAAAACCTCTGCCTTCCAAGCAGGTGTCGACAGTTCGATTCTGTCCAGCCGCACCAGCGCCGCTTAACGGCACGATTGGAGATTGGAAATTTGAGATTTGAGACGGCCGGAGCCCGGCTTTCGCCTCCGTCCTGGCGAGCTCCGAGTAGGCTCCCTTTCGGGCCATCGGCACACATATCGCCGGTCCCAACTTCGGGGAGCTAGCTATTGCGCAGCCAGAGGATGCAGACGATGGCGGAAAGACCGAAAAAGCCGCTTACGATCAGGCCGTAGAGGGGCAGTTGCATCGCGGCGGCGGAGAGGCAGAAACCGAGTAGTGATGCCGCAAATACAACCCCGTACTTGAAAGATCGCAGTTCGTCGCGGATCGTGACAAAGCGGGCATCGTCCCGCTCCGCCGGATCGATGCCGGAGAAGGGGGCTGAGGTATCATCAGGCGGCGCCGGGTCCGGCGGCGGCGGGGGGGTGTGATTCGAAACGACGGGCATGGCTAGGGGCAGAAAGCCTTGTGAAGCGCCGATTCTGCAACGGAGGCACTGCCTGTCGATGGATTTCCCATCCGACCGTTCGTTGTTCTTTTCGGAAGGTGGCGGCGAATAGTTTTCAACCGCGGTTGACCGCTTGGGGGGCGCAGGTCACGCTGTGACGCCTACTTTCCCATGGGACAACTCACTTCCGTAGCAAGCGATCCGGTGAAGCAGTTTTCGGTTTTCGCGGAAAACCGGGTCGGTCGTCTCTACGACCTCACGGCCCTGTTGAAAAAACACAACGTGCATATCATGGCGATCACCACGCTGGACACGACAGATAGCACGATTCTGCGTCTCATTGTCGACGATCCAGACAAGGCGCGCGAGCTGATGGTCAACAACGACTTTGCCTATTCCGAATGCGATGTCCTCGCCGTCGAAATTGTGGACGAGAGCGACCTGAACACCGTCTTGTCTGCTCTGTTCGAGGCGGAGATTAACATTCATTACGTTTACAGTTTCATCAAGCGCCCCGAGGGAAAGTCCGCGCTCGCGTTGAATATCGAAGACGCCGACGTGGCTGCACAGTCGCTGGGAAATCACGGGTTCAAGGTGCTGACCCAGCGTGATATCTCCCGCTGAGAAGTTGTAGTAGTTAGCGGTTGGTTGCTGAGGAAGGTTCTTCGAACGAAGAACCAGCGAGCGCGTCGCATGAATTCGCGACCAGCCTAAAACCTACGAATTACCAACGGCTTACCGCTACTTCACCTCAGTCATTTTCTCGGCGTCCAGGGAATAGATGCCTGTCAGATAGCCGTGTTCGTACATCTCTTTGACGTGCAGCGTGCCGTGAAAGGAAACGGGGATATCCATGAGCGATCGTACGCCCTTGGCGGATTTTACGACCACCCATTCGTTCAGCTGGGGAACCACGCCGTAGCAGCACATCATCGCGTCCCTCATCAGCAACAATTCCGTCACCAACCCGTTCTCTATCTTAACGGGAAGCATAAACCCGGTGATGACCGCTTTTTTCCCGTCGTAGGCCTTGACCGACTCGGGAATAAGGTGAGCGATGCTCGGCGGGGGCGTGTCGGGCTTTGCCGCGTCGAACGGGGGATTTTGTATCTTGTAGCTGGCGAGGTGGTCGAAGCCCAGTTTGAGGTATCCGCCTTCGACGACGGGTGCGGCCAGCGGCGCTGCCGGTTTTGAGTCGGAGGCAGGGGGTGGCGTGGCGCCCGGCGCAGTCGATCCTGCGGCGGAGGCAGAGGATGTCGTTTTGACCTCCGGTGCAGCAGACGCAGAAACAGAGCCCGACGCGGGCGAAGGCGCTGCTCGGGGTGTCGACGCGGAAGCCAGGCTCAGCCCAGTGAAATCCAAACCCATCGCGTCAACGGTCGAATGGCCAGCGGAGGCAGAAGCGCCCCTTCCACAACAAAACGTGTGGTCCGTGAAATTCTTCGGAAACAAAGCGGCGAATAGCGCCCCCGGCACAAGGGATAACACAGCCACGATGGACAACTTAGACAGTGGTGGACGCGAAATCATCGAAGAGGGAGTTAAACGAACGAAGCACGAGCCGTTCCCGGGGTCAACCCAGCGGAGCAGCGTGCGGGGGTGGGAGGACGGGTTTTTGACGGGTGTTTCACCGGCCCGCCGGCGGCATCGTGACGATGCAGGAGAAGATGTCGTCACATCCCAGACCCCAGTCCGGCGTCGCATCCCCGCCGGCCAGCGCCGCGGCATCGGCGAAAGACTTTCGTCCGCACTGGTTGGGAGCGGCCGGTGTCGCGCTGGCGGCAGGAGGTGTCGGATTGGCTTTTCTCTCTCGGAATGAGGGGGACCTGGTCTCGGCGGGCCTGGCGCTCTCCGCGGGTTTTGGATTTTTCGGCGGCGCCTGGCACTGGCGGGCTTCAAACCACAGAGCGCGAGCGGGCTCGCTTGCCCAAACGGAACGAGATCCGATTTTGCAAGCGATGCTGGAAAACCCCAGCGTGGGCGTGGTGGCCTGCGATGCCCGCGGAACCGTTCGCGAGTTTAGTCCGACCGCCGAGCGACTTCTCGGCTATCGCGCGGCAGCGATGAAGGGTTCCACCGCCGTGCGCAGCCTTTTTCATCCGGACGAGGTCGCGCGCGAACTGGCGGCGCTCTCCCGCGAAGTGGCGCAGCCGGTGATTGAGTTTCACGAGGCCTTGCGTATTCGATTGGGCGCGCTGCAAGGCGGACAGGAACGGGATTGGACGTTGGTGCGCAAGGATGGCACGCATTTCCCCGCTCGGGTGGCGCTCTCGCCGCTGCGCGACCGCCAGGGACGTTACGATGGGTGGCTCGCGATCATCCGCGATGTGACGGAGCGGCGCGCGATCGAGGCTTCCGCCGAGGAGCAAAAAAGACAGCTGGAACATTTTTTTCGGCACGCGCCGGCCGCGGTCGCCCTCCTCGACCGGGACCTGCGGTACCTGGCGGTCAGCCAGCGTTGGATAGCCGACCATCGCCTCCAGGAAACGGATTTGATCGGGCGCGCGCACCTGGAGGTTCTGCCGAGCGCGGCCCGGCGCTGGCGGGAGGTCTACCGGCGCTGCCTCGAAGGCGCGATCGAACACAGCGAAGAAGACACGGTGGTGCTCGGGGACGGAAGCGAGGAAACCGTGCGGTGGGAGTGCCGGCCCTGGCAGACCCGAAACGGCGCCGTGGGCGGCATCGCCCTTTATTCCGAGATTCTTTCCGAGAGCCGGCGGGCTGAACGCAAACTGGCCGAGAGCCAAGCGATGCTCCGGGCGGCGCAGTCGCTCGCTCATGTGGGCAGCTGGGAATTCGAACCCACGGCGCGGAAGCTCACCTGGTCCGAGGAAACCTATCGTATTCACGAGATGGATGCATCAGTCCCGCTCAGTCTGGATCAGGCGCTCGCGTTCTTCGTGCCGGAACACCGGCCCCTGGTCGCGGGGGCGGTGGAGCGCAGTTTGCGCGAGTGCACGGGATGGGACTTGGAGTTGCAGATCCAGACCATGAGCCGGCGCCGCGTCTGGATCCGCACCATCGCGCAGGTGGAGGCGACCGAAGGCCGCACGGTCCGACTCTACGGCACCCTTCAGGATATTTCCGAGCGCAAGGCGGCCGAAGCCGCCATGACGAAGGCCAAAGACGAGGCGATCGACGCCGCCCGCACCAAGGCCGATTTCCTGGCCAACATGAGTCACGAAATCCGCACCCCCTTGAATGCGGTGATCGGCATGACCGGGCTTCTACTCGGCACAAATTTGGACGACGAGCAGCAGGAGTGCCTCCGCACGGTGCGCACCGCGAGCGACAACCTGCTCGAGTTGATCAACGACATCCTGGACTTCTCAAAAATCGAATCGGGCAAACTCGACCTGGAGCGGCAGCCCTACAGTTTTCAAGAATGCGTGGAAACGGCGCTGGAGCTGGTGGCGCCGCGGGCGACCGAAAAACGCCTGGAACTCGCCTGTTGGGTGGATCCGTCCGTCCCCCAGATCCTGCTCGGAGACGTGACCCGCGTCCGCCAGGTGATCGTCAACTTGCTGACCAACGCCGTGAAATTCACAGTGCAAGGCGAGGTGGCTGTGTCGGTCGATCTCCTGCCCGGTCTCACCGGCGAACGCCGCCTGCACGGGGTCGTGCGAGATACGGGCATCGGCATCCCGGCGGATCGCCTGGACCGTCTTTTTCAATCGTTTAGCCAAGTCGATTCTTCCACCACGAGAACTTACGGGGGGACCGGACTAGGTCTCGCGATCAGCCGACGTCTTGTGGAGTTGATGGGCGGCCGCATATGGGTCGAGAGCGAACCCGGTCGCGGGTCTCGTTTTCATTTTGAACTTCCATTGACGCTGCCGGACGCTTCCGAGGCTGCTGAGGTGGGGGGCCTCGATCCCTCCTCGATCGGAGCTCGCCGCATCCTGGTGGTGGACGACAACGCGACCAGCCGGGATATTCTCGAGCTCCTGATCGTGCAATGGGGCGGGACGGCCGAATGCGTCGATTCACCCGTGACGGCGCTGGAACTCGTCTCGCGCGGCGAACGTTTCGATGCCGTACTGGTGGATCACCTCATGCCCGCAATGAACGGCGTGCAGTTCACCCGCGAGCTGCGCACCATCACCGGTCCGGTGGAAGTGCCCGTGATATTGCTCACCCAACTCGGGCAGCGCCACGTCACCTTTGCCGACGGCCCCTTTGTGGCGCTCCTGGCCAAACCCGTCCGGCCGCATCAATTGTCGCGCGCGCTCCGGCAGGTTTTCGACAGCGCGCCCGGGGCGGACTTGGCCGAGATCGCAGCCGCCGATTGGCCGATGCTCGGTTTCCTGCGCGTGCTCGTGGTCGAGGACAACCCCGTAAATCAACGGGTGGCGCGGGCTCTTCTGGAACGGGTGAATATTCGACCGGACGTGGCGGCCCATGGCGGCGAAGCCTTGGACGCGCTGGCGCGCCAGCCCTACGACGTGGTGATCATGGATATTCAGATGCCGGTGATGAATGGACTCGACGCCACGCGGGAAATCCGCCGCCGACTACCGACGGATCGTCAGCCTGTGGTCATCGCGATGACGGCCAGCGCGATGGCGCGGGACCGCGAAACCTGTCTGGGTGCCGGGATGGACGATTATATCGCCAAGCCCGTTCGTGCCGAACTGCTCTACGCGCGCTTGGACCATTGGCAAAAAGCGCGGGCGGAGCGAGGTGATGGAGTGCTCAGCAGCGAAGCCTCATAACGCCATGATGACCGCAATCCTCCTCCTCCTCTTGCTCTTGCTCGTGTTGATTCCGAATCTCACGAACGACGCTGGGGAGAAATGATCGCGTCAGGCCGGAGCACGGCGTCAATGGGCGTGTTTGTCGTTTCCTTTTGGGAAATTGAACGCGACGTTCTCGAATTTCGTGCCTTTGACCGAGAAGGTCTTGAGCACTCCATCGAACGACTTGACGGTTTTGAGCCAGTCCGCTTCTGCCTGAAAAAGGGAGGTGTCGCCGATCGTTTCGCCGGTCGCGGGATTCGGCACTCCGGCGAACACGAGCGTTCGCGTCTCGCCGCCGATTTTCACTTCGATCGAGAAGGATTTATCCGCGGAGCGGATGAATTTTTCCATGTGTCCGTCGAGCACGTAAGCCGACAGGCGGCCGGCGGCGGAATCCAGCACGAATTCCAGGTGATAAGTTTCGTCGCCGAGCACGACTGCGGTCCCGCCATGCGGCGGTTCGTGGTGGTGGCCGTGACCATGGCTGTGAGTGTGTTTGGAGTCGCGGGCCGTGTCCGATTTCGGTTTGCAGCCAAAGCAGAACAAAGCTGCGGCGGTGAGGGCGGAGCAGAGGCAAGAGCGCAGGAAGCGGTTCATGAAGGACGTATATAATGGACTTGGGGCTGGGCGAGAAGAGCGAAGACAAAAGGAGGAAGAACGCGGCTCCAGTCGGAGCTGTACTCCATTCCTGAAGCGGGGCCCGACCCGATGGCTGGCGCGCTAGCGTGTGGTATTTTACAATCATGGAAACCTCGCGCACCCCCTCGTCGGAAACGCAGTCCCCCGGCAGCTCCCCGCCGGTGGCTCCCTCCAAGATTGTCGTTCCGGAAAACCGCGGAGTGAAGATTGTGCGGACCGTGATTATTCAGAGGCCCGTGGCGGAGCTCTATGCCTTTTGGCACAATTTTGAGAATCTACCTCGCATCAGCA
Source organism: uncultured Opitutaceae bacterium (assembly GCA_964546955.1). Taxonomy (GTDB): domain Bacteria; phylum Verrucomicrobiota; class Verrucomicrobiia; order Opitutales; family Opitutaceae; genus CAZJLP01. The sequence continues at coordinate 82,132 of CAZJLP010000001.1, forward strand.
AATATCCGCTTTCCGTCCGACAGCTGACTGACGTGAAAACCCGTTGGTCGGTCAGCGCTCCTTTCGACAAGGGCCGGGTGGAGTGGGATGCAGTCGTAATCAACGACGAGCCCAACAGCCTGATCGCTTGGCGGTCTTGCGACGGAGCGGACATTCCCAACGCGGGGTCGGTGCGGTTCGAGACACTCCCCGGGGGCGAGGGGACGGAGGTGAAAGTAGCGCTCGAATACGATGCGCCGGGAGGCAAGTTCGGCGCGCTTGTGGCCAAAGTCACCGGCGAAGAACCCGGGCAGCAGGTCGAGCAGGCTTTGCAGCGACTTAAGGAGCTGATGGAGAGGTCGCGGGGGTGAGGCGGAGTTTTCGACGAGTATAGGGTGGCGAAGGCCCCTGTCGATGGAGCGACGGTGAAGTGGATCCTTCGCTTCGCTCGAGGATGACAGACCAGGGGAGTGCATTGGCGGCTGGAGTGTGGCATCCGATCATGGTAGAGCTTCGGAATGCCCCCTTTTGAATTCTTCGCGGTTGGTCGCCTGCCCGCGCCGGAGGACAACGTAGCGATTGCCACCCGGCGATTGGAAGCAGGGGCGGAAATTGCAATTTCAGGCCAGCGTTGGCGGGTCGATCACACGGTGCTGATCGGCCACCGGTTTGCCGTGAGACCGATTGCGCAGGGCGAGGAATTACTTTCTTGGGAGCGGCCGTTTGGCGTGGCCACGCGGGCAATCCGTCCGGGCGAGTACGTCTGCAATCGAGAAATGCTCGATGCGCTCGCCGTGCGGCGCTTGAACGCGCACTTACCTGACGCGCCAAATTTCGAGAATCGTATCGTCCCTTTCGTTTTCGATGAATCCGCATTTCGTCCGGCGCCTCCGACGGAGCAGGTGGCCGCCCCGGCGACATTCAACGGCTTCTTGCGCTCAGGCAATCGGGGCGTCGGCACGCGAAACACCATTGTCATTCTCGGCACCAGTTCGCTCGCGGCCAGTTGCGCCCGCCAACTCGCGGACAAATTGCAGGAGGCTGCTGCATCTTATCCGACGATCGATGGGGTGGTCGCGGTCGCGCATACCGAGGGAGGAGATCCGGCCGAACCCAACAATCTGCCCGAGTTGTTGCGGACACTCGCCGGATATATCGTGCATCCCAACGTCGGGGCGGTGCTCGTCGTCGACCACGGTGACGAGCCGCTGAACAATGCGAAGCTGCAAGCGTATTTGCAGAAGCATGACTACCCGATCTCCCACGTGCCGCACCGGTTCCTATCGATCGGGAACGGATTGGCGGCGGCGTTGGCGGAAGGCGAGCGGCAGGTGCGCAGCTGGCTGCCCGCGGCGGCGGCGATGGAGCGGACCGAACAACCGCTCAGCGGACTTTGTCTGGCGCTGCAGTGCGGCGGGTCGGATGCATTCTCGGTTATTTACGCAATCCGGGGGCGGGGGGGGGGGCCGCTGGCGCAGGGCCGCCACGGCGGCCGGGTCAACTTGACCGAGACGGACGAGTTGATCGGCGCCGAGTCTCATATTCTCGCACGCATGGCGGATGCGAACGCCGCGCGCGCGTTCCTGGCGAAAATAGAGCGTTTCAAGGCGCGGCTGAGCTGGCACGGAGCGAGTCCGGAGGGCAACCCTTCGGCCGGGAACAAGCTGCGGGGGCTCTACAATATCGTTCTGAAGTCGCTCGGCGCGGCCGCGAAAAAATCTCCGCTCACCCGGGTGGATCATGTCACCGACTATGCGCAGCGCATGCTGGCGCGCGGGTACTACTTCATGGACGGGCCCGGAAACGATCTGGAAGGCGTGGCGGGGCAGGTCGGCGCCGGTTGCAATCTCGTCGTCTTCGTGACTGGAAACGGATCAATCACCAACTTCCCCTTCGTGCCGACACTCAAGGTCACGACGACGACGGCGCGGCACGAATTGCTGATCAACGAAATGGACGTCAATGCGGGACGCTATCTCGACGGGATGACGATGGAGGCGCTGCGAGCCGAGACGTTCGACCACATCCGCCGAGTGGCCAGCGGCGAGCGCACCAAAGGGGAATTGGCCGGACACGCGCAAGTCTCGCTCTGGCGAAACTGGCGGCAAACCGATGCGTCGCGCGTGGAGGCATTGCGCGCGCGTCCCGTGCCAGGTGGCGAGCCCCTTCCCCTCGTTGCGCTCGAGCGAGAGGGCATGGAGCGCGAACGGCCGGTGAGCTTTTCCGCCTTTCACGCCGAGGGGGCCTGCGTGCCGGCGGCGATCGATCGAATCGGGCTCATTTTACCAACCAGCCTTTGCGCCAGCCAGATCGCGCGCCTGGCCGCGGAGCGTTTGAACGCGGGCGCCTTGCGGGACGCAGCCGGAATCAGCCGGTACGTGGCGCTGCCGCATACCGAGGGCTGCGGGTTCGGCGGGCAAGCCCAGTATCGTCTGTTGACTCGCAGCTATCGCGGTTATGTCACGCACCCATCGGTGGCGGCGGCGCTTTTGCTGGAGCACGGCTGCGAGAAAGTTCCGAACGATCTTGTTCGCCGCGAACTCGAAACGGCGAAAATCGAAACCGGTCGTTTTGGCTGGGCCAGCGTCCAGCTCGACGGCGGTATCCAGGCGGTCCTGGAAAAGATCGAAGATTGGTTTGAGGACAAGACCGCCGAAATCGGGCCGGAGCGCTTTGTGCTGGCCGGGTTGGAGGCCTTGACGCTTGGGTTGATGACTGACGCGACGATTTCGAACGCCACGGCGGCGGGGCTCGCGGCGCTGGCTGCCGAGGTGGTCAATAACGGCGGGACGGTAATGGTGCCCGAGACGGACGCCTTGCTGGCCGCACGGGCATTCATCGGTCCCTTGCTGGGGGGGGCGGCCCCGCGCTCCACGTTATCTTACGGGGAGCCCTTGCGCCGTCCAGGTTTCCACGTGGTGGAGACAGAGACGATGCATTGGGTGGAGAATTTGAGCGGTCTTGGGGCCTGCGGCGCACAAGTATTTTTGACCGTCGTGGGCCGGACCAGCCGACAAGGGCATGTCATGCTGCCCACGCTTCAGGTGAGGGAGGCCGGCTCGGCCAGCGCGGGTTCGACCGATGACGTCGACGCGATATTACCGGCGGATCCCGTCGCGGTGCAGCGAGAAGCCTTGCGGCTGGTGCTGAGCGTCGCGGCGCGGGAATATCGCCCGAAGGCATTCGCAGCGGAGAGGGTGGATTTTCAGCTGACGCGGGGGTACCTAGGCGTCTCGACGTAAGGAGCCGGATCGCGGAGGCAGCGGAGAGGAAACTGGAATCGATTTGCGTGGCGGCTCGTCAACGAGCCCGGCTGGCGCGAGCGATGACGCCACGCAATAAGTGAGTCGACGTTCCTCCTAGGCAATTTTACGGCCGCGGGGGCGCATCGCCCTTGTAGGTCGACGGGAGCGCGGCGAGGGCAGTGTAACCAAAAGAACTTGGCTGGAGGGAAAGCGGGGGAAGGGCGGAGAGTTTCTCGATGAGAACCTGATCCACGGCGGCCCATTTCGAAGCGGAGAAGGCGGTCGGATCGGTCGGCGGAACTTCGTATTCTTTCTTTAGATTCATCCGCGCGACGAAATGCAGCGTCTTTCGCCACGAGGTATTCTGAATCGCAAAGCGATCGGGCTCGACCAGGAGGCTGCGGAAGTGCGGCAGCGGCACCTTGTGCGGAGCGCGAATGGGGAGGATGCGTTCCTCGTCAGGGTCGGTGGCGCCGTAGTTTGCCGTATCGAAAGTATAGTACAGCAGCGAGGACTGCTTGCCGGTGAAGCGAACGAGACCCGCGTAGTTGATTTTGCCCAGCGCCTGCAGGCGCGCAGGATCGGAGAAAACCAGGAAACATTTCGAAGGAGACGCCGCGCGTTCGAGGAGGAACTCTTTGAGCAGGACGTGAAGTTCCGGCTCCACTCCGGCGCAGTGAATCACCAACACCCCGGATTCTTTCGCCGCCGCGCGGCCCACCGCGGCGGTGAGTTTGGCGCAAAGGTCGTCGAACGCCGGGTGCTTTACCGCGTGCTGGAGAGCGGCAAGCGCGTCCAGATCGATGCTGCGGCCGTAGGCGGGGAGCGCGGCATCGATTTGGGTGGCGAGCTTGCTCGCCCATTCGCCCTTGTGGTGTTCGACCCATTGCGGAAGCGTCTTTCCGTTCTCGTATTCTTCTTTGTTGTATTGCCCGTAGCGGATGAGACGGCCGCGGCCGTTTTCAAGCTGTGCCGCGGTTTCCGCGTACGCGCCGCGTTTCCAAGCCGCCGCCGCCGCCGCCCAATCTTGATCGAGTAAGACGAGCGCTTCTCGCACGCCTCGCTTGTCCATGGTGAACGGAGCGGTTGATGCCTTTCCGAGCCAGTTGCCCTTGAGGAAGGTAAAGAGAGCGATGTTGAGAACAATGAAGCCGATGACGTATTTCTTCATGCGCAGCGGGAGAGCGAGAGAAGCGTGGAGGTCGCAACGGCCGAGGCGAGTGCGCAATCGCTTCTAGGTCAACGCTCGCCGCTCTTTTACCAGCTTTTAGAACAAAAAGGGGTGTGGCCAAAGCCACACCCCGTGGGTGTTAAAAAGAGACTGCGATCGCCGTTACGGCACCGCCGCGGTGAGCGCGGGAACAGCCGTGGGAGCGGGAACGATCCCGCGGAGGACCCGTTTCAAAAAATGGACTTCTTCGAGGCGGTAAGCGCTGCCGTCGGACTTGAGGATGTCGTGAAACCACTCGGGCGGCTCCGCCGCGTAAGCCTTTTCCCAGGAATCCCATGGATAGTTCGTCTGGCTTTTACCCGCAACGAATCCCCAGTTGTAGGCCGCGACGCCCTCCTGCTTGAAGTAAGCGAGGATGTTTTCGAAGCGATTATTGTTGGGCCGGGCCATGTATTCCGTGCACATGATGGGGCGGCCAAGTTTTTTCAGAGAATCGACGAGTTGCTGGACTTTCTCGAGCGGGTCGTAGCAGTGGAAGGAAATCACGTCGGCATTATCGAGCATGAACCGGTTCACCTCGGTCAGGGCGGCTTGCTGCGCGGTCCAATTGTGGTCCCACACGCCCGCGGTGAGCGGCTGTGACGGGTTGATTTCGCGAGCCCAGGAGAAGGTCTTCCGCATCAAGCGCAGGGCGAGCGCGTCTTTCATCGGCGCTTCAACTTTGCCGTAGCTTGAGGTGTTTGGATTCTGCGGCTCGTTGAAAAGATCCCAGCCGATGATGCGGCGATCGTCGCGGAACCGAGAGAGGACTGCTTTCACATAGGCCTCCAATTCGGCGTGGCTCGATTCGTCAGCCAGTTTTGCGATGCCCGGGCTCTGCACCCAGCCGGAATTGTGGATGCCAGGCTGCGGAGGCCGCTGGGGTCCCGGCTTGGGATGCGGGTCCCAAACGCTGTCAAAAATGACGACCAAAACAGAAATACCGTGCTTGTCGGCTATCTTCAGGAATTGATCCACTCGCTGCAGAAAGCCGGCAGGGTCTTGCGACCAAGCCAAGTCGTGCAAGAAAACGCGCATGGTATTGAATCCGATCTCGCTCGCCCAGCGGAGCTCCCGCTCGATGGTCGCCGGATCGAAGCTGTCGGCCTGCCACATCTCCAGCTGGTTGATGGCATTCTGGGGCACGTAATTGCAGCCGGCCGACCAGGGGCGGGCTGACATCCACTGGTGGGCGGCGTCCGGCGACCAACGGCCGGGAAGCGTTTCCGCCGCGACGAGCGACGGCAGCAGCGCAAGTAACAGCCAAACAGTGGGAAGACGAAAAACGGGAAGCGAACGAACAGACATGGCAGGTGATGGTTTGGGAGGACTCTGCCGTGATGGGCGGCGGAGGGGCGCGGGTCGATTACCGGCATACCTATCGGGAAAAGTACTAGAAAATTAAGTTAAAAAGCATGTAAAGCGTATTCGAATGATTGATACAGTCGCTTGTTCGTGTCCGGTCGCGCGGTTGGTGAGTTTGCAGCCCGCCCGCTGCGTTTTGGGACGCCATGGTTGGGCGCGGAGTCGCGTTTCGCTTCGTACCCGTCCGATGACATGCGCCCGTTTACGGAACCCTGGGCCCGGCCGGACACGCAAATGCCCTGGCTCCGAGGCGACCAAGCTCTTGGTTCTGCGGCGCGGGTAGCGTGCTACCTTGGCCTCGTTGTGGGGCGCGCCTTGGGTTGAACTACGGAATCTCCTCTCTTTGGAGGAGTTTCGCGCTTTTTCCTTATCGTCGGGGCATCTATTTCAGTTCATGTGCGTCTTGCGCTGAATCCATTGCCCAAATTTTTCGTAACTTTGCACCCCGGGTCGGGGTTCAATCAAAGTGATGTTGTCGTTTCTCGTTTAAATTGCTTCTTCTCTCTCCTGTGTCCTTCCCCCTTTTTTCGTATGCCCGCACTGGGCAGAAGCTAGGCCTGCTCATCGCAGTTTTGATCGCTTTATGTGTTGCTGGCGGGTGCAAACCCAAGCCCGGCGTAAAAACCGCGAACGCGGATGCGCCCAAGAAGGCGGGGAAGGATTCCGAAAAAGAGAAGGAGAAGGAGAAAAACGCGGAGAAGGATAAAGCGCGCGACCGCGCGGCCGAGGCCGTCCCCGTGGAAGTCGCCACGATCGCGCGCGGCCCGATCTCCCAGTTTCTTTATTTCACTTCCGTCCTGGAGACGGAAGCGTCGGTCGATGTTTTCCCGCAAATTACCGGTCAGGTGGAGCAGCTTTTGGTGGAGGAAGGGAAGATCGTCAAAGCGGGCGAACCCTTGCTGAAGCTCGACGACCGGGAACTGCAGGTCGACGTCGGCGAAGGTGAAGTTCAGGTCAAGCATCTCACCGAGAGCATGAAGCGGTACCAGGATGTTTTCGAAAAAGGGCTCATCAATCAGCAGGAGTATGCCGATCGCCGCTTTCAATTCGAGCAGGCCAAGCTGCGACTCGAACGCGCCCGACTGCGGGTCGAGTACGCTACCATCAAGGCTCCGTTCGACGGCGTGATTTCTTCGCGCGACACCCAGGTGGGCGCGCGCGTCTCATCCGGCACCAAGGTATTTTCCATCGTAAAACTCGATGAGATCCTGGCCAAAGTCTTCGTGCCTGGCGAGCATCTGGCCAGTGTGGCCGAAGGCCAGAAAGCGATCATCACGTCTGAAGTGATGCCGAACAAGACGTTCGAAGGCTGGGTAAAAAGGATCAGCCCCGTCGTCGATCCCAAGAGCGGGACGTTCAAAGTCACCGTCGGCGTTCGCGGCAAAATGGGAGAGCTCCCCCCCGGCATCTTTGCCGGCGTGCGCATCATCACGGACAGCCGGCAGTCAGCGGTCCTCATCCCCAAGCGCGCGATGGTCTACGAAGGCGGCGAGCGGTACATCTTCATGGTTGTCGAAGGCAAGGCGTTGAAGAAACGGCTGCAGCCGGGTTACGAGGATCCGGAGAACATAGAAGCCCTGCAGGGGGTGGACGAAGGCGCGCAGGTCATTGTTCTCGGCCACAACGGAATCAAGGATGGCGCGCCGGTCAGAACGGTGACGCCTGTAGGAGCGACCGCACCGGAAGAGCCCAAAGCGGCGGCCACCCGCACTGCAGACGCAAAGCCCAGTACCTGAGCCGGAGATCCGGCCCGCATCATGAGCCAAGCCCCTCGACCTTTCCGGGTGGAAGACTCCGCCTACGCGTTTGTCGTGCACCGCCCGGTCGCCATTCTGATGGTGACGCTCGCGGTTGCCGTATTCGGCTATTTCTCGCTCGAGCGGCTGCCGCTCACGCTCATGCCCGACATGAGCTATCCCTCGCTCACCGTGCGCACGGAGTATCCCGGGACGGCGCCCGAAGAGGTGGAGAACGTCATTTCGCGACCTCTCGAACAGGAGCTCGGCATCCTCCCGCATCTCGCGTCGATCAGCTCCATTTCCAAGGCGGGACAATCGGATGTCGTGCTTGAATTCCAGTGGGATGCGGACATGGACACGGTGGCCCAGGAAGTCCGGGAGAAAGTCGACCGTCTGCGTTTGCCGGACGGGGCGCAACGCCCGCTCCTGCTGCACTACGATCCCTCCCTCGATCCGATCCTCCGCATCGGTCTGGCCGGAAAGCAGTCGCTTTATGAATTGCGGCACCTGGCCGAGCACGAGGTCAAACGTCGTCTCGAGACCGTGCCGGGGGTCGCCGCGGTCAAGGTCAAGGGCGGCCTGGAGGAGCAGTATCTCGTGGCGCTCGACGAGCAGAAGCTGGCTGCCCTCCGGCTGGACATCAACCAGGTGAACCAGCGGATCCAGCAGGGCAACGTGAACCTGCCGGGCGGCAACCTGCGCGAGGGTCAGACGGAATACCTCATTCGCACGCTGAATGAGTTCCGCAGTCTGGAGGAAATCGGATCGCTGATCATCACTCGTCAAAACGGCATCGATATCCGCCTGCGAGACATCGGCACAGTGAAGGTCTACCATCGGGACCGCGAAGTCATCACGCGGATGAGTGGCTCCGAGAGCGTGGAGATGGAGATCTACAAGGAAGCCGACGCCAACGTCGTGTCCGTGGCCGAAGGCATTCGTCACGCGCTGTTCGGTAACCCGGATCAGTTGCGCTGGATCGCAGAACAGGAGCGCTTGCGCAAAGATCCGAAGGCGGCGGCCGAGGCCGAAAAGGCCTTCGCTCTGAAATACGTCAAGAAAACCGGCAACTTCAGCGTGCAGGACCGACTCACGCTTGAAAGCGAGCGCCGCAAGGAGCGGCTCGTGAACACCAACTTCATTGCGTATCAGCTCCCGGCCGGCGCGCGAGCCGAACTGCTCGCGGATCAATCGGTCTTCATCAAAGCCTCGATCGACGAGGTGAAGGGCAATGCTTTCTGGGGCGGCGTCATCGCCGTGGTGGTGCTTTATCTCTTCCTGCGCAATCTCACCCAAACGCTCATCGTCAGCCTTTGTATTCCGATTTCGATCATCGCGACCTTTGCGCCCATGCACATGGCGGGCGTCTCGTTGAACATCATTTCCCTGGGCGGCCTCGCCCTTGGCGTGGGCAATCTCGTGGACAATGCGATCGTCGTCCTGGAAAGCATCTTTCGTTGCCGGGAGGAGGGGGACGATCCGCTCACTGCGGTGGTCCGCGGTACGAGCGAAGTGGGCATGCCCGTCATTGCCTCCACGCTGACGACGGTCGCGGTTTTCTTCCCCATCGTTTTTGTCGAGGGCGTCGCCGGCCAGGTTTTCGGCGACATGGCCCTCACGGTCGTGTTCTCGCAAATCGCGTCCCTTATCGCCGCTCTTTTCCTCATTCCGATGCTTGCCGCTCGGCAGTCCACCGGAACTCGGGGCACGGGGGCCCGTGTGATCGACAGCAGCTTTTTGCAGTTTCGCGAACCAGCCGGTTCCCGCGGGCACCAGTTCGTCGGCTTCGCGCTGCAGGCGGTGGGTCGCACGTGGATTGGCCTCCGCACGTGGTTTCTCGTCCTGGCCAAGACGTTGCTGGTCCTGCTCCTCGTGGCCGGACCGCTGCTCTTCCTGGGCAATGGCAAAGTCATGACGCCCGTCATTGCGGCTATAGGGCTGGCAAAAGCCGCGCCCTGGGTGCTTGCTCTCATCAAAGCCGTGCTTTCGGTCGTGGCCGCGGGTTTCTTCCTCTTTCCTCTTGCTTGGCAGCACATCAAGCACCGGCGCGGCGGATCCTGGTATGCGGCCCTGGCGGCCTCCGCCGCTCGCGACCAAGTGGTGGGGCGCACCCGTGTTTGGCCGGGAGTACTTGCCTTTCATGCATTGGAGTCGCTCGGGCAGGACGCGGGTAAAGTGTGTGCCTGGTGCAATCGCGGCCCGATGGGACTGCGCGCGTTGAAGTGGCTGCCGGGCAGCGTGGCGTTCGTGTTTCTTTATGTGCGGACGATCATGACCACGGTCTTCAAGTTCGTGGGCAGCACGCTGCAGGTCCTTCTGCTGACGCTGGGTGCTTTCCTCGCTGGGATCGGCCGCGCAGTAACCCGACTGTTTGGCCGCACGCTCCGCGGCGGTATGGGAGTGTTCGACCGAGGCTACCGCGCGGTGGAGTCGCTGTACGCGCCTATGCTGGCGGCGACGCTTCGCCATCGGTTCGCGGTTTTGGCCGGTTCCTTCGCCGCGTTTGCGCTTTGCTGGTTCTTTGTCGTGCCGCGCATCGGCCAGGAACTGATCCCCCAGGCCCATCAGGGCGAATTCAATCTGGACCTCACCCTGCCCATCGGAACCCCGCTCGAACGGACCTCGGCGACGGCGGCGAGAGTGGAATCGCGTTTGCTCCAGGAGAAGGAAGTTTTGCGCGTGGCTGTGTCGGCCGGAGCTGAGGACACCGCGACCGCTTCCAGCGAGGCGGGCGAGCACACGGCGAGACTGCTGGTCAAACTGGCTCCCGGCACCCCGGCGGCGCGCGAGCTGGCGCTGATTGACCGGATTCGCGACGAGTTTCGCAGCGTGCCCGAGCTGAAGATTGAAGTATCGTATCCGGCGCTCTTCTCCTTCAAGAGTCCGATCGAGGTGGAAATTCTCGGGCACGATCTAGCCACGCTGAAGCGGCTCAGTCGCGAGGCAGAGACGTTGCTTTCGGAGGTGCCCGGTTTGGTGGACGTCCGGTCGACGCTGCAGAGCGGGCATCCCGAGATCCAGGTCGTGTACAAGCGCGATCGCCTCGCCGAGTATGGGCTCAATCTCCGTTCCGTCGCGGACTTGGTGCGCAACAAAATGCAGGGGCGCGAAGTGTCGCAATTCCGGCGCGAGGATCGCATGATCGACATCGTCGTTCGCCTCCGCGAGGAGGACCGTTACGGGATCGACGAACTCCGCCAGCTGATTGTGAATCCGGGCGCGGCCAACGCCGTGCCGATCCCCCTTTCCGCCATCGCCGATCTCAGTGTGAACGAGGGCCCGAACGAGATTCGGCGCATCGACCAGCAGCGCACGGCTCTGATCACGGCCAATGTCCGCGGCGCAGACCTTGCGACCGCGTCGCGCGATATCGCCGTTGCCATGGAGACGCTGACCTATCCCGCCGGCTTCAGCTACAAGGTGGCGGGTCAAAACGAAGAAATGCGTACGTCGTTGAACAGCCTGCTCATGGCCTTCGCCCTCGCCCTCTTCCTGGTATACATCGTGATGGCGAGCCAGTTTGAGTCGCTCGTGCAGCCTCTGCTGATCATGATGACCGTGCCGCTCGCGTTGATCGGAGTGTCCCTGGTGCTTTGGCTGGCCGGGATCTCGATCAGCATCATGGTCTTTCTCGGATTGATCACGCTGGCCGGGATCGTGGTGAACAACGCCATCGTGCTGATCGACTACATCAATATCCTGCGGAGCCGCGGGATGGACAAGACGTCCGCTATCGTCGAGGCCGGTCGCGCCCGCCTTCGGCCTATCCTGATGACCGCCATGACAACGGTGGTGGGCCTGCTGCCGATGGCGTTTGGACTGGGCGAAGGCGCCGAAATCCGCGCGCCCATGGCGATCACCGTCGTGGTGGGCCTGTCGACGGCCACGTTGCTGACGCTGCTCGTCATCCCTACCCTGTACTATCAGTTCGTTGGCGAGCAAAAGGCCGCGCCCGGCGGCCCGGACGATCTCGTCGTGGTCCCTCCCTCTGCCAACCAGGGAAAAGCCGCGACACCAAAACCCGCCGGAGCCTTGTCATGAGCGATCCCGCGCCAGTCCCGCACGAGCCATCCCCACCCGGAGCGATCGGGCCCAAGAAGACGAAGGAGCCCCTGCTTTACGCATTGCCGCGATTCTCCGTGCACCGGCCGGTGACGGTGTTGATGATTTTGCTTTCGCTGATGGTTGTGGGATTCATCGCCTTCCGGCGAATCCCGGTCGCCTTGTTTCCGGAGGGTATGGAAAGCAGCTCCCTGTGGGTGTCAGTGCCGTACCCCAATGCGACTCCTCGCGACGTGGAAGAAAAAATCATCCGCAAGATTGAGGAACACGTCGCCACTGTGCCGAAAGTGAAGAAGATTTCCTCGTCTTCCAACGCGGGCAACGGATGGGTTCGGGTCGAGTTCCAACCCGGCACCGATCTCAAGGAAGCCTACGCGGTCCTGCGCGATCGCATGGATCGGGCGCGCCCTGACTTGCCCGAAGACGTCGACCGCATTTATGTCCGCCGCTTCGACCAGAACGACGAACCGATCATTGCGCTGTTCATTTCGCTCCCGCCTCAGGTCGACGATCCGAACTCCGTCCTGGAACATGTGGTGAAGCCCTCGCTGCAGCGCATCGAAGGGGTCGGTAACGTGGACACCTGGGGCTTGCAGAGTCGACAGGTGCAGATCGAGCTCGACGAGGAACGGCTGCGCGCCCACCGCGTGGAAGTGACGGCCATCGTGCAGGCCCTGCGCGCCCAAAATTTTGCCCTCTCCGGTGGTTACGTGATGCAGGGCGAACGGAAGATCTATGTGCGTTCCCTGGGTCGCTTCACAACGCCTGAGCAGATGTCGGAACTGATCATCGATCCCGTTCACCGTCTGCGTTTGCGTGATGTTGCCTGGGTGGGCTATCGCGCTTCCAAACGCGACATGGCCTTCCGGGTAGACAGCCAGCCAGTGGTCGGAATCCAGATCACCCGCGAATCAACGGGCAACATTGAGCGTATTTCCCGGGAAGTGATGAAGACGCTGGCCGAGATCGAGAAGTCGCCCCAGCTTGCCGGCGCGAAATTCAACGTCACGTGGGACCAAGGCAAACACGTGCGCCAGTCGATCGCCAATCTTGAGGAGGCGGGCCTCTGGGGGGGGCTGTTCGCCGCGCTGATCATTTATGCCTTTCTGCGCGCGCCGCGCATGACCGGTATTCTGACCCTGTCCATCCCGGTTTCGCTGCTGTCCACGCTCATCGTCCTCTACTTCATGGACTGGTCGCTGAACATGGCCACCATGATGGGACTTCTGCTGGCGGTCGGCATGGTGGTCGACAACTCGATCGTCATCGTGGAAAACATCTATCGCTATCGACAGCAGGGCATGGATGCGACGAAAGCCTCGATCTCTGGGGCGGGCGAGGTGGGCCTCGCGGTCGTCATGTCGACGTGTACCAACGTGGTGGTCTTCCTCCCGCTTATGCTGATGGGGGGCGGCGACATGCCCTTTTGGATGCTCCGCATCGGGGTGCCCGTGATCGTTTCTATCCTGGCCTCCCTGGTGATCGCGCTGGTTTTTGTTCCGTTGGCGGCGCAGCGGTACACGCGGAGCCATCGCGACCACGAGGTCCGCCTGCTGGCCTGGGTGCGCGAGCGCTACCTGCGCTGCCTCCGCTGGACGCTCCACCGGCGTCTCGACGCCACCGTCCTGGTGCTGCTGGCGATGGCCACGCTGCCGATCGCCTCCAAGGGGGTGAGGTTTGGCGGCGGCGGAGGCGGGCCTGACAACATGATGTTTTTCGGTTTCGAAATGCCCAGCGGCCAGCCTCTGGAAAAAGCCGAGGCGTTTTTCACTTCCGTCGAAAGCTATCTCCTCGCGAACAAGGAAAAGTATAATTTCGCGCGGATCGAGACCCGCATTCGCGCCTCGCAAGGAAATGTGCGAGCGCGATTCAACGACGATCCGCACAGCGAATGGTATGCCTACGCCTGGGACTCATTCCTCAAGTCCGGCATGATGCAGACTCCCTTCATGCAGAAGCTGGGGCTAAGCCGCAAACCGGAGATGACGCGCGAGGAAATTGAAAGCGATTTCCGGAAAAACTTTCTCCTGCCCCCGGGTGTGACGATGCGTTCGTTCAATCGCGGACCCACTCCCGCCGCACCCCAGGACAGTGTGATCACCCTGAATCTCTACGGCGAAGACACGGGGATGCTCGGCGAACTGGCCGCGGAGGTCGTGCGGCGGCTGCGCGAAATCCCCGGGTTTCTTTCCGTGGACACCGATGTCGAACGCGGCGGCAGCGAGCTGCAAATTCGCCTCGATCGCGACCGGGCGCGGCAGCTGGGCGTGAATCCACAGACCGTTTCGGGAAACATTTCGTACGCGGTGCGCGGCGTGGAGGCTGGCCGTTACTACGCGCCGGACGGCCGCGAACTGCGCATCCAGATGCAGCTCGCAGAGGCGGATCGCACGGGCTTGAGCGACGTCCGCGGAATGACGGTCACCACGGAAGGCGGCGTTGAAGTGCCGCTTGAAACGATGGCGAAACTCAGCGTGGCGCGCACGCTGGGCCAGATCTCCCGAGAGTCCCGGCAGACCGTCATGCGTGTTTCCGCGCGCGTGCCGAACGCCGACCGGGCGAAACTGCGCATGGCAATCGAGACCGCCCTGAAGGGCTTTGATTTTCCCCGAGGATATCGCTGGGATCTCGGTCAGTCGTTCAACCAGGACCAGGAGGCAGTCAAGCAGACCAAGCTCGCGGCCGGCCTCGCGATTGTCTTCGTCTTCCTGCTGATGGGCATTTTGTTCGAGTCCTTCATTCTGCCCTTCGCCGTGATCATCTCGATACCGCTCGCTGCGCTGGGCGTGTTCTGGACCCTCAATATCACGGACACACCGATGAGCATCATGGCCCAAATCGGCATGGTGATTCTGGTCGGAGTGGTCGTGAACAATGCGATCGTCCTCATCGACATGGTGAATCGCTTGCGCTTGAGCGGCGTACCTCGATTCGACGCGCTGATAGAGGCAGGCCGACACCGGCTGCGACCCATTCTAATGACGACCTTCGTCACGGTCTCCGGCCTGATCCCCATGGCGCTCGGGAATTCGAAGATGGTGGGAATGCCCTATGCCCCTCTCGGACGCACGATGATCGGAGGCCTTCTCTCGGCGACCTTCCTGACTCTGATCGTCGTGCCGCTGTTTTATACGTTCTTCGATGACCTGCGCGGCTGGGCGATGTCGGTCTTCCAATCGGGCGGAGTTCGCAAAGCCGAGGACGGTCCTGCCATCCCCAAGCCCGTGGCGCCTTTGCCCGGGCAGGCCCCGCAGGGGGCGGGGAAGTAGCGGGCTCGGAGCCCGCAATTTGAAATTTGAGATTAGAGATTTGAGACCAAGTGCGCATCTACCGCTTGGTCGCTTTGAATTTCCAATCTCAAATCTCAAATGCAGACCGCGGCTGCAGCGGCCCTGTCGTCAAAAGCCCCAGAGTTCGAATTCCGTGATGCTGTTCCAGAGGTTGGACGTGTTGCCGTGGCCGAGATAGCGAACGTACCGCACGGTGCGGTCGGGAATGTCAAAGGTCTCCCGGGCGGTGGAGGTCCCGCTGCTGAGGAGGTTTGGCACGAGCGTAGTCCAGGTCACCCCGTCGCTGGAGGTTTGGACGTCGAAGCGCGAGCGCCGCGTGTCCCCGCTGAACCACGCGATCTTGAGCGAAGTCACGGTTTTGGCCGCGCCCAGGTCGAAGCGAATCCACTGGCCGTCTCCGTTGGCCGACCAGCGGGTCGCGAGATTACCGTCAACCGCGTTGGCCGGGACGTTGCCGTCGTGTGCGCTGGCCATCACGCCGCTGGGTGCGATGGGTAGCTTGGCGGAAGTCGTGGTCACGGGCACCAACGTGAAGGTGTCCGCCGAAAGCGTGAAAGCTCCGGACACCGCATTTTTGCCCGTCACAGTGAGGCGTACGACGTGATTTCCTGCTGCGGAAAAGGTCACGCGCCCAAAATCGCGCTCCGGATAGGCCACTGTGGCGGAATACTGCTCCAAGGTGGAGCCCACGGTCGTGCCGTCGACCTTCAGGCTCAAAATGCCTCGGTTGGGATGCGCTTTGTACTTTAGGCGCAGGTTGTACGTCCCGGCTGGGATATTGGGCAACGTGTAGTCGACGAAATCGCCGACGCCGTCGGCCTGAAGTGCGATCCAAGTGCCCCCGCTGGCGTTGGCATCGGCTTGCGGCGCGGTGGTCGCGCCGGTGCTGGTCCGGACGACGGCTTCGGCTTCGAAAATCCGATCGACGGGGCTGCTGTTCACGACGAGCGAAACAGCAATGGTGCGAACGAGGCTGCCGTTGGTTCCCCGGAAGGTCAGCGTGTGAGTGCCACCCGGAGTTCCGGCGCTGGTCGTTACCGTCACGGTCGACGGTCCGGTGCCGCTCACGCTGGAAGGAGAGAACGAGGCGGTCGTGCTGGCTGGCAGATTCTGGGCGCTGAGGGCCACTGCGCCGTTGAATGCGTTCGTGCCCGTCACATTGACATTGTAAGTGGTCGAGGTTCCGGCGGACACCGTTTGGCTCGCGGGCGACGCGGCAAGGCTAAAGTCCGGAGCGGCGTTGACCGTGACGGTGAAGCTGCGTTGCGTCGAATTTCCGGCAGTGTCCGTTGCAGAGACAGTGACGGTCGTCGTACCGAGCGCGAAGGTTGAGCCTGAAGCGGGGCTGACGACGGGCGTCAGATTGCCGCTCACACTGTCGCTGGCGGTCACGGTGAACGTGACGACAGCGCCGGAGGCACTGGTGGCAGTCGTGGTGATGTTGGCTGGCAACGTCAGGGCAGGCGGCGTCGTGTCTCGAACCGCGACGCTAAAGGTGCCCGTGGCTTCGTTGCCCATGTTGTCTTCCGCCGACGCCGTGACGGTGGTTGCACCCAGCGGAAAGGTGCTGCCCGAAGCATGGCTGAGCGATACGGGCACGTCGCCGTCCGCGTTGTCCACGGCGGACGCAGCGAAGGTCACGGCGGCGCCGGCCGGGCCGGTCGCTTCAGCCACAAGGTCGGTGGGAAGTGTGAGCACCGGCGGGGTCAGGTCGGGTACCGCTGAACTGCTGGTGAGGATTTCGAACTGATTCGCACCGGTGAAGGTGCGCTGGGGGGCCATCTGCTCGACGGTGGTGGTTCCATTCCAAACGATCTGCGGATCGTTCTTGAGCACGATGTGGGTCTGTCCGTCGATCGCCTCCACGCGGTCGATTTCGAACATCTCGCTGATTCCCGTCTGCACGGCGGAGCTGTTGACCACTTGATAGGTGCCGAAAGTGAGGGAGAGCTGACGCCCGCGCAAGGCTGTGCCCGCGGGAAGGGCGGAGGACGTGACAAACGCGTCGTTCGCCGCGCCGTCGGCTTTGCGCAGGACAGCGGAGATCGCGCCCGAGTAGCGCGATCCGGTCGGGGCGACCTGGCGACCCGCGAAGGTGAAGTTACTGGCGCCCACAGTCCAGTAGCGCGGACCGGCCGGCGATTGCGTGAAGGCGCCGATTCGCCCGGTGAGAGCAAATTGGCCATCGGCTGTGCCGATGGAAGCCGATCCGCCGGATGCACCCGCCACACGCGGGTTGGCAAGATTGACCAGCAGCGTGTCGACCCGGCCGTCGACAAACGTCACGCGCAAGGCGACCGCTTCGCGGTTGTCCACGGACAAAGGCAGGCGCTGGACCGACTGAATGCTGCTCACACCGTTCGCGAGCGGTTCAATTACGCCAGCGAACAGACTGTCGACCGGTCCGGTGCTGGCCCGATGGCGCACTATGAGGGAAGGGCGCCAGTATTTGTAGAAGTTGGGCGGGGTCGTGTTCGTGCGCTCCGGGTTGGGCGTGATGCCAAGGTGGAGGGTCGACCCGCCGCTATCCAGGGCCCAGAGTCTCAGGTCGCGATTGGCGGACGAGGTGTCTCGATACGTGATCTGGAAATCCCCCGACGTCGTGCCGCTGCTCACGTTTCGCCAGAAACCGTAATACGGAAAACTCGATCCGCTACTCGTGGGTTCCACCCAGGTTTCACCGTTTTCGAGCAACGGGTATTGCGCGGGATTCGGGGTGAGGGGAAGGCTCGATTCCGCGGTTGAATCGAAACGAATCGATCCGTGCAGCGTGTAATCGTGAGTCGTACCGCCGGTGACGCGGAAAAGATCGACCACGTACGGGCGATTCAGATCGACGGTATTCGCCACGAGAACGCGTTGATAACGCGACGAGCGGGTGGTGTACGCGCGCTGGCCGTCCACTTCGGTGGCGGCGAGTCCGTTGTTGCCCGGTTCGAACAGCGTCAGATTGCCGGAGGTGAATTTGTGGTTGTTGTTTCCAACTGTCCAACTGCCGCGGGTCATGTTGGACCGATCGATCGTGACCGCGTTGTGGGAGAGGATCTGTTCGCCGAATTGCCGGCCCGGGGTGCCGTTGTAGTAGCGGATGTTGCCGAGCAGCTCCGTGCCCAATCCCCACAAGGTGAAGGCGGTCACGTCCGCGCGCATATGATTCGCGTCGTCGGAAAAATTTTGGTTCAGCTGAATCGACTGCGCGCCCGTCCCCGCGCCCAACGCGGCGTGGCCATAGGCGGGAAGCAGGCCCGAGACGCCGGCGTTGCGAGCCGTGGCGCCGTTGAAATTCGTGTCGCCGAAGGCGGGAAGCTGCCCATTGGGCAACCGTAAGGAGTTCCAATTGTTGATGCCGAATTGAATCGCGTTCACGGCCACGCCAGCGAGCGCCTGGATATCCTGCAGTTCCTGGGTGTTGGCGGGACGGGTCAGAAAATAGTCGCGCGTCGCCCGGGCGGCGTCGCGGTTTTCGTTCAGGTAGCCGACCGAGTAACCGATCCCTTCCGTCAAAGTACCGTCGCGCGTGATCTTTTTCGTGACGGTGGCGTCGATATAGTCGCCCATCCAGAGCATGTAGTCCGGGCGGTTCAGGACGCGGGCGGTTTCGGCGAGAATGGTGAAAGGTCCGGAAAGATTGGTCGAGATGGCCACGCTGACGGGAACTCGCTGGCTGAAGAAATCGCCGAAATTGCAGAACAGATTATTTTTGATGTGCGCGCGGACGTCATAACCCTTCTCGACCGACAAGTCGACGAGCGCCTGACTGTCGTAGATGGCGTCGAAGGCGAAAAGTTCGTCGTCCGCCCACTCGTGCGCGAGGCCGTTGTGATCGCTGGCGCGCTGGATGTCCTTGGTCAAGGTCGTGAAGCCGGCCGCGCTGATGAATTGGGCGTTGTTCTTCTCCGTCATGAAGTAGTCCGGCACGCAAGTGGCCCAGAAATCGAGAGCCAGGGCGACGCGGCGCGCGTAACGATCGTCGCGGGTGGCCGGGCTGGTTCCGCTCTGCACGTAAGCGACGGACAGGGTGGTAAGGAGCGTGCGCAGCCGGCGCCGCTTTTGATAATCGATCTCGGCGAAAACCAGAGACTTTCGCGTGGTGCTGCCGGCGGCGAGATAGTACGGAACGTTGATGGTCTTGCCGCTGAGCACGGGCACCGCATTGGTTTGGAGGGGAAAATTCGAATTGGGAAACACCGTTCCGCTGGGAAGGCTCGTCAGCTGATTGGGGGCCGCGGCGGACCAGCTCCAGTCGTTGTCACCCGAGACGACGGCTGGAACGAAGCCATAGTCCGCGCCGCGCGGCGATTGCTGAGGGACGAATTGAAGAAACTGCGCCTCCGTGTAGGTCGTGAGAATGCCGTCGGCGCCGGAAGGACTGCCGGGAATCGAGAGGATGGGGTGAGCGGGTTCGGACTGGGCCCGAGCGAGAGCGGCGACGACAAGCCACGCGAAAAAAGAGAGAACGAGGCGAGCGAAAAGGCGGGTAGACGAATTCATGGAGCGAACGTGTGAACAAACGGCTGCCCTGCCGCGGGACGCGAAGCAGGCGCTGCGTCGATAATGGGGGGCCGGCCGCAATGGGGTGTTGGCTGGCTACGACGCTGGGCGAAGAAGTTCCAAGCAGTGAGCGGGCCGGCCTCGAAGTGCAATCGCCATCCCCTGCACCAGCGTCACTTATATGGATGATGACAAACATCACCATGCATCGAGTCGCGCCGAGCTAATCGCTGTGCAATCCGCGTAGATTCAAAGCGATAGGATCTCGTTAAATTCGCCTCGCGGCGCGGGTCATCCTCACGCAATCAGTATGCTGTGATCATCCTCCGCGTCCTCAACGTCGTTTTCCTCGTTCTCTTTCTCCTCGCTGCGGCGCTGCAGTACAACGATCCCGACTGGTACATCTGGACGCCCATGTGGCTTGCTGCGGCAGCGGCCTGTTATTTTCATCTTCGGAATCGGCCGTCTTGGATCGTTCCAGCGGTGGTGGGGGCGGTGGCGGTGGGATGGGCCGCCGCGATCGGAAAGCATGTGATCGGCAAGGTGGGTTTCAGCGACCTTTTCCAGGAGGTCGGCATGGCGAACCCGTCGATCGAATACGGCCGGGAATTTTACGGGCTCGCGATCATCGCGGCCTGGATGATCGTGCTTATCCTCGCAAGCAGACGTCAAGCAAGCGCGGCTTGACCTCCGTCGCCTCGAGCGCGCCCGGGGCCGGTCTGAGCAATGAAGCGTCGCCGATCATGATCGGCCAGTCGCGCTGATCCGCCGGGACACAGCCGTGAGAGCCCTTTACGAGCGTTGGGTCGAGGGGAATGAGGTCCATCAGCACGCGGAAGCCCAGTTTTTTCTTCAGCAGCTTTCCCGCGATTTTCAGTTTCGGAGCGATCAGCTTTGGATCGACGAAAAGCTCCACCGGGTCATAGCCCGACTTGCGGTGAATATCCACGCAGCGCGCGAAATCGGGAGCCACACGGTCGTCGAGCCAGTGGTAATAGCAGAACCAGCTGCGCTCGTCCGAGATGGCGACCAGATCGCCGCTGCGGGCGTGATCCAGGCCGATGCGAGCCTGTCCGGCGCGGTCGAGGACCTGCGAGACGCCCGGAGTCGCCTCGAGAACACGGCGGACGTCGCAGAGGATGGCGGGATCGTTGACGTAGATGTGAGCGAGCTGATGGTCGGCGACGGCGAACGCCCGGCTTGCGCCCGGATCGAGCATTTCGAGGCCGAGTTCATCTTTGATCCGAATCCAACCCCGTTCGCGAAACAGGCGATTGAGGGCGACCGGTCGATCCACCTGGGTGATGCCGTATTCCGACAAAAGCACGACTTCGATCGACCGTTCGGCATAGAAGGCCAGCAAGTCTCCGACCACACGATCGATGGCGCGCAGATCCTCCGCCAAGCGCGGGTCCTCGGGCCCGAGGCGCTGGAGATTGTAGTCCAAGTGGGGCAGGTAGACGAGGGAAAGAGTGGGCTGGTGCTTTTCCTCCACCCAGCGGGCGGAGGCGGCGATCCATTCGGAAGAGGCGATGCCCGCCAGCGGGCCCCAGAAGGCGGGAAACGGGAATTCGCCGAGGTCCTGCTTGATTTCGGTGCGCAGGGCAAACGGTTCGGCGTAAATGTCGAAGAATTTCCGTCCGTCGGCCGGGTACATCGGCCGCGGGGTGATCGAGTAGTCCGCCGATGAATACATGTTGTACCACCAGAAGAGTTTTGCACAGGTAAAGCCCGGGACGCGCCGTTTGGCGGTTTCCCACAATTTCTCGCCGGAGATCAGGTGGTTGGATTGCTTCCACCAATGGATCTCGGCCAGGGCGCGATCGTACCATCCGTTCGCGACGCTGCCGTGGACGCTGGGGGGCGCGCCGGTGAGGTAAGTCGACTGAGCGGTGCAGGTGACTGCCGGGAGCGCAGGCCGGATCGAAAGGGTGCGGCGCGATTGGGCGAAGGCCACGATCGCGGGGGTGTGAGGACCGATGTGGCGCGGCGTGAGTCCGACGACGTTGATGACCGCGGTGCGGGCTGGGTAGGCGGGCGTCGTCATGGCTGCGGATTTGTCACGGAAGCGTGTTCGAAGCTAGGGCGAGGCGTCCTCGACTCGTCGTCGTCAGATCAGACGCCGCCCGCCAAACACGTGGGTGGCCCGGTCCGCTCAAGCGAATGCAGGAGCAAACGGGGAAATGCCGCGATCAAAGGGCAATCGCTGTTAACCGGCGAGTCCGGAGGCCTCGCCCCACCGCCAGTCCTGTTCACGCTGCTCCCGCCACTCGGGCGCGGTTGAGCAGGGCGCCGATTGCAGCGGTCATGGCGCCTTCGTCAATGCTGTGCACTTCCCGGCCTTCACCGACCGCGGCGAGCAGCGTGATCGTCAATTCACCGCCCAGATGCTCGCGAAATTCGCGAAGTCCTTCCAGGACCAAGGGCCGACCGGCTTTGTCCCGCTGCGCCAGGGCCGGGGAGAGCAAGGTGAAACCCAGGTTTTCCAGCAACGTGTGAATGCGCGCCGCGGTGCCTGCCCCGAGCATGCCGATTTGTTCGGCGTACAGCGAATCGAGTGCGAGGCCGATCGCGACCGCGTCGCCATGGCTAAGTTGGAAATGGGAGAGTT
>CAZJLP010000001.1:104133-110749 GCA_964546955.1 uncultured Opitutaceae bacterium
TTCGAGCTTGTGGGCGGACCAGTGACCGAAATCCAGGGGGCGCGCGGTTCCGTGTTCGAAAGGATCTCCCGAGGTGGCGATGTGGCGAGCATGCAGTTCCGCGCTGCGCCGGACCGCGTGTTCCATCGCGGTGTCATCGAAGGCGGCGAGCCGTTCGGCGTTTTGCTCGAGCCAGGTGAAGAACGCGCTGTCGCGGATCAGGGCGACCTTGACCGCCTCCGCATAACCGGCACGGCGCTGCGCCGGGGGAAGCGTGTGGAGGAATTGCAGGTCGTTGATAATCGCCCAGGGGACGCCGAACGTGCCCAGGAAATTCTTTTTCCCAAAGTAGTTGATCCCGTTCTTCACGCCGACGCCGCCATCGCCCTGGCTCAGGGTGGTCGTGGGGAGGCGCACCAGGCGCAGGCCCCGGTGAGCCAGCGCCGCGGCGAAGCCTGCGAGATCGAGCAGCGCGCCACCCCCCACGGCGACGAGGTAGGAATGACGGCAGAGGCCGTAGTGGTGGATCCGCTCAAGAAGTGCCTCCAGTCGATCGCGGGTGTTTTTGGCGGACTCCCCGCCTTCCAGGATAAAGGGCGGGCCGGCTAAGCTCAGTCCGTGTTGTTCGCAGTAGCGGTTGATGGATGTGGGCAGTCCGGGGGTGGCTTGTGCCACCGCCGAGTCCACCACAGCCATGACCTTGGGTTGGTGGTCCGCCGACGAAGGAACCAGAAATTCCTTCAAGAGCGGGTTTTCCGGACGAAACACGTCTCGCGTGAAAGCGATGCGGTAGTCGTACGAAAGGTTAATTCGGTACGAGATCATGGAGGGGTAGCAATCGGGGTGTGGTTCTAGTTATCCGATCCAGGGGGAAGATCAAGTCGCGGGCGCGAGGGTTTGGAGGCCCCGAGCGAGCAGGAAGAGGGCCATCAAGACAGCCCACAGTCCAATCGGTGCCGTCGGGGCCACAAAATGGAGATCTATTAAGACCAAGCCAGCCAGCCACTTACCCACCGCCGACCCAATTCCCTCCGTGCGGCGAATGAGCGGAGCACAAGCGTAGATGAGCCACGCGGTGAAGAGAGCGGCGGAGACGACCCAGCCGGGTGTTGCCGCCGATTCCGGACGGGCAAGGAGGGGGCAGAGGAGGAGCAGGAGGACCCAGCGGGGCGGCGGCGTGCCCGTGCTTTCTTTTCGGGCAAAAACGCTGAGCGCGACAATGTAGAGGCCGACCGCAGTGCCGCACACGAGCACCGCGGGCAATGGCCCTGCGCCTGCGGGAGTGCCAGCGGCCAGGTACAGTCCCGTGCGGCAGGCGGCCATTAGGACGATCCCAAACCGCGTTTTTTTGTGAAGGAGATCGTAGGCGACGATCGCGACGAGCAAGGCGATCGCATAGATCGGGTTCCCGCGAATCAGCAGAATGGCGGCACCGGCCAGGAGACTGCTCGCGGCAAAGATGAAGATGGCGCGGTATCCGAACAAGCCCGCGGGGATGGCTCGTTCCGGACGATGAGCGCGATCGAAAGCCGCGTCGCAGACATCGTTCAGGGCGGCGCCCCCCACATACAGAAGGCTCCCACCGAGGGCGTGCAGTAGAACCGTGGTGAGGTCGTCAATTCCGCCCAGCCAGCACGCTGCGATGACGTTGGCCCAAACCGTCGGAAGGTTGGCCATGCGTCCCACAGCGAGAAAGGCGCGGATTCGGGGTGACATTGATGGAGGGCGGAGGGTGGAAGGTGGAAACGCGGTCAGGGCCAACCGGTTTCAAATCTCAAATTCGATCCCGCTCGGCGGGCTCGAGCCGCGGCAGGCACCACGCATATTCGGAGGCGATTTGGTCCACCACGGTCCGGGTGCGGAGGTCGGCGGGCATGACCTCCCAGGTGTAAGTTTCGATCTCGAAGTGCGAGCAGAGGGCCGGATCCTGGTTGAGGACTTTCAGGGCCTCGGTCAGATGGGCCGCGGTATTATTAAATACGTCGTCGCCTTGCCAGTGGAGAGGAACGTGGAAGTGAACGCGCCATTCGTCGGTGGCGGGGCTGCACAGGGACGCATTGTCGGTCGCAGCGTTGAGCGCGTCGGGCAGATCCGCGAAACGCACAAGCCGGCCGTCGAGGTCGCGGGCGATCACTTGGTGCAGGTAAGTCGGCTCTGTGAAGCTCCGCAGCGCCTCCAACGCGGATGGAGTCGGGCGCAGCCGCAAGGCAGAACTCAGATGCAGTTTGCTGATACGGATACCGGCGGTGCGAAGTTGGGATAGGGCAGTGGGGGCCTGCTCATATTGCAGTGCGAAATGGCAGGTGTCGTAGTTGACGCCCAGCCGTGCGTGCCAGCGCTCGTCGCCGGGGCGCGCCGCCCTCAACTCATCGAAGAAGGCCAGCGTCTCGAGCGTGTTCTCGAAGAGTCCGAGAGGTTCCGGCTCCAGTCCGAGGTGAAAACGTTTCCCTGTGCGGTTTTCGAGCCTTTCGATGTGTTCCACGCAGGCCCAGAGGTGGGACACGATGCGTTTTCTTTGGTGAGTCGGGTCCGTGATGAAAGCTTTGAAGGAACCCGGGAGCGTGCTCACGCTACCTTCGACCCCGGCTGGGACCAGTTCCGCCAATAAATCGAAAAGGAGATTGGTGTAGGAAAGCCTTTCGACTGTGCTCCAATCGGGGGAGTAGACCTGCTCTTTTACACGCGTGCCGTGGAACTGACCATAGGGAAATCCGTTGACGGTGAATACGTAGCAACGGTTCAAGTCCAGCCAGCGCCGGAAGTCCGCCATATTTTTTCCGGCGGAAAGTTCGGCTGCGGCCCGCTGGCTCAAGCGAAGCCCGATCGCGAACGATTCGACTGGGCAAACGCGATCCCGCACGGCCAGGGTATGTGTTTTTAGCGCTGAGAACGTCTCGTCCCACGTTTCCCCCCGATGAATGTTCGTGCAGTAGGCGAGGTGCCACGCGTGCTTCAGACGCATAAGGCCCCCCGAATGCCGCAAAAACACGTGTCCGAGCAAGCGAAATGCCGCTGATATCGATCAGCTCGCAGGCATTTCCGAGGGGATAACCGCGAATGGGCGCGAAAGGACGCGAATTCGGATAAAGAGAACGGCTGCGCGGGTCGGCGTTGTTCAGGGCAACGCGACCGAGGCAGTTGTTGGAAGCATCTGCCCTGTTTCCGCCGAGTTTCCATTCGCGTCCCTTAGCGTCCCTTCGCGGTTAAAACCGGTTTGGACCTTGGTCACTCGGCTAGTTTGAACTTGGGGTTTTGGCTTAGGAAGCGTTTCGGGTTTTCGTAGACGATCTTATCGATGGTGGCGTTGCTGTGCCCGCGCTGGCGCATTTCGACGGCGGTTTTCGGGACGGAAAGCGGGTCGCTGTGCCCCCAGTCGCACGCGCTATTCATCCAGAGGCGGTCGGCGTCCGACGTTTCGAGGATATCGACCGCGCGGGCGGGAGAGCATTTGGAGTCGGGGTACAGCGTGAGGCCGGCCCAGAAACCCGCGTCCAGCACCAGGTGCACGGTGTGCTCCTCGACGTGATCGATGATGACTCGACTGGGATTGATTCGTTTATCCGACTTCAGCACATCCACGATCAGGCGGGTGCCTTTCAGCTTATCCTCTAGGTGCGGGGTATGAACGAGAATCAGTTGGTTGTGCTTGGCGGCGAGGTCGACGTGTTGCTCCAGTACCTTCATCTCGTTGCGGCTGTTTTTGTTCAGCCCGATTTCGCCAATCCCCAGAACGTTTGGCTTGTCGATGAACGTTGGGATGAGGTCTAGGACATCGCGTGCGAGGCTCAGGTCCTCGGATTCTTTCGGATTGATGCACAGCCAGCAGAAATGCGGCAGCCCGTATTTGGCCGCGCGTTTGGTTTCGTGCTCGGTGAGCTGACAGAAGTAGTCGTGGAATCCGTCGGCGGAGCGCCGATCGAACCCTGCCCAAAAGGCAGGTTCGCAGACCGCGCGGCAACCCGCGGTGATCATCGCCCGGTAGTCGTCGGTGGTGCGACTGACCATGTGGCCGTGGGGTTCGATGTAACGCATGGGGTACTGCGGGACTTAAGTTGAGAGGTGAGAGTGGAGTGTTGAGAGATCGGAGGGCTGTGCTTGGCAGTTCGACGTTTCCTGCCTGCAGCTTATTGCTTACCGCCCCGGAGGGGGCACGGCGCCGGTGGCGCCTTTGACCGTGGCGTTGTCGATGGGGTCGCGAGAGGGGTCGCTCCACAGTTCGAGGATGCGCCGGGTCCTTTCGGGACTGGCCGAGGAGAGTTCCTTGAAAGCGGCGCGGAAGGCGGCCAGGCGGAAGTCGTCGGTGCCTCCGGCTCGGTCCAGGCGGTCGAGGTAAGCGGCGATCTCGAGGAGCCGTGCGCGCATGGGGATGAAATCCTGGTCAAGCAACGCCGAGGCTGAAGGCGGGGTGGCGGGTTTCAGCATGGAGGTAGCGTGGAGCGGAGGAGGATGGCTGGCAACTCCGGGGCGACGAACGAGAAAGATTTGCACTCACCCACTCTGAGCATTGACGCCAGCCTGCCATTCCGGCACCGGATCAGATGAGATCCAGCATCGATCCTGCCCGGTTTGCCCCCGTCTCTCATCTCTGTCTTGTATGAAACGACGCCTTGTACCCTGTCTGCTGTTTGTGCTTTCCGTTATTGGCCTGCAGGCCGCGGATAAGATCACTGTTACGGTCACGAACGACTTGGATATCCCGCGCCCTTCGGAAACGATCTCGGTGCCGTGGGCGGAAGTCATCAAAGCGCTTCCCGACGCGCTGGTGCACAGTCTCATCGTAAAAGATGCGGCTGGAAATTCGCTCGCCCATCAAGTGACGAATATCAAGCCACTCGAGCCCAAGGGTTCATATGGCGAGCTCCTGTTCCAGTACGATTTTAAGGCGGGCGAAAAGAGCGCGAAGTTCACGGTCGAGAAGTCGGCGGCGGTGACGCCTCCCTTTCCGTCGAAGACGTTTGCCCGCCCCGTGCCCGAGCGTCTCGACGATTTCGCCTGGGAAAACGACCGCATCGCTCACCGCATTTATGGACCGGCCCTCGCGGCGCCGCGTCCGGCCGGATCGAACAAGGAAGTGCTCGTAACGAGCGGGATCGATGTGTGGCTGAAGCGCGTCCGCTATCCCATCGTGGACCGGTGGTACAACAAGGGGCATAACCACTATCACGTCGACGAAGGCGAGGGCATGGATTTCTACTCCGTGCGGACCTCCCGGGGTTGCGGGGGCACCGGCATTTGGGATGGGCAGAAATTGTATGTAGCCACCAACTACAAGAATTGGCAGATACTCGCCAACGGTCCGGTGCGGACGATCTTCGAGCTTACGTACGAAACGTGGGCGGGCCCCGGGATGGTGTTTTTCTGGGAGACGAAGCGGTTCACCGTGGACGCGGGGCACAACTTGGACTTGATGGAGAGCACCTTCACCGTTCAGGGCAAAGCGGAGAACCTCTCGGTCGCGGTCGGTTTGGCCAAACATCCCGGCGATGCGCAGGAGCAGGTTTCGAAGGTTCAGGAGCAAGGCATCCTCGGACTCTGGGAAACCTACGCGAAATACGGTCAGCTCGGCACTGCCGCGGTATTGGAGCCGGGCACCGCCACTGGATTCGCCGAAGACGACCAGAATCACCTTATTCTGACGAAACTGCAATCGGGTAAACCGGTCCGCTACCTGATTGGCGCCGGCTGGGATAAATCCGGCGATTTCAAGTCGAAGGCCGATTGGGATGCGTACCTCGGTTCGGAGGCGAAACGTTTCGCTTCACCGGTCAAGGTTGCGGTCACGACTCCATGATGACCTGGTGCCGGAGTTGCCGCGTGCTGCTCGGGGTGATGACGCTGGTTGCGTCGACTCTGAGGGCGGCAGATCCGGCGCCCGCGGTGTCCGAGGCGAAGTCGGCGGCGGCGAAAGAATCGAAAACAAAGGAGCCCGTTCCGCCGCCCGCGGATCGCATCCTGCTTTTCGACGGCGGTTCGATGATCGGATGGGAGGTATTGCTGAAGGACCCAAAGGCGGATCCGACCGATTCGTGGTGGATCAAGGACGGGGTGCTCGGCTTGACCGGCAAGCCGCACGGTTATGTCTATACGGCGCGGGCGTACGCTAATTACCGGCTCCACGCCGAATGGCGGTGGGTGGGCAAGGGCGGCAACAGCGGTATATTCCTCCACGTCCAGCCGAAGCACGCGATCTGGCCCGACTGTGTGGAGGTCCAGTTGACCCATGGTTCCGCGGGCGGCTTAACGGGAAACGGCGACGTCCGTTTCAGCGGCGGAACGGTCAAGGACGGCAAGCAAGCGGGTTTGTTAAAGCGTTCGACCGAACTGAAGGCGGGGCAGTGGAACGTTTGCGAAGTCACCTGCTTGGGCGACACGGTGGAGGTGGTGATCAATGGAGCGCGGATGAACCTGGTGGAAGGAGTGTCGGTGAGCTCCGGACAGATCGGGCTGCAGTTGGAAGGGACACCGATCGAATTTCGGAATATTTGGATCGTTCAGTTGTGAGACGGCGCCGGAGTTGTGGGGCGAAAAAAGCGAGAACTGAAGCCCTGAACCGCGGGCTTGCGCTCTCCCCCGAAGGCCAGACACTCTTTGGGCTCTTTTTGACGCGATGAAACTCCACTATTTTCCCAGTCCGGCG
>CAZJLP010000001.1:110759-221683 GCA_964546955.1 uncultured Opitutaceae bacterium
CGGACGCCAACACGCTCAGCACCGAACAGCTCCGCGAAGCTTTTCTTGTCGGAGGCATGTTTCAGCCCGATCAGCTGATCGCCCACTACACGGACCTCGACCGCATGATCATCGGGGGCGCCCTGCCGGCCAAGACGCTCTCATTGCCTAGTTACAAGGAGACGGGCACCTCATTCTTCCTGGAACGCCGGGAGATTGGGATCATCAATCTAGCGGCGCCTGGGGCGGTTCTGGTGGGTGGCACGCGCCACGAACTCGGCACGCTCGACTGCATTTATGTGGGATTGGGAGAGAAGGACGTCGTATTCGAAAACGGCGCAGCGGGCCAGTCTGCTTTCTTTTTCGTCAGCACCCCCGCCCATGCCAAGTATCCCACGGCGGTCATGCGCAAGGCGGATGTGCGGAGCGATCCGATCGGCGATCCGGTCAAAGCCAATCGGCGTCGCATCCTGAAATACATCCACATCGACGGGATCAAGAGCTGCCAGTTGGTAATGGGGTGCACAGAATTCGAGCCGGGCAGCATCTGGAACACGATGCCGACGCACACGCACAGCCGGCGCACGGAAGTTTATCTCTATTTCGACCTCGGAGAAAACATGGCGGTGCATTTGATGGGCGAGCCCAAGCGCACCCGCCATTTGATCGTGCACGATCGCGAAGCGGTCCTTTCGCCTTCGTGGTCAATTCACTCGGGGGTCGGCACCGGCTCCTATCGCTTTGTCTGGGCGATGGGCGGGGACAATCAGGTGTTTTCGGACATGGACGCGGTTCCCGTGCTGGAACTTCGTTGATTTTATCCGCCATTTCTTAACCAACCACATCCACGCATCATGAGTTCTATTCTCGATCAGTTCAAATTGGACGGCAAAGTCGCTGTCGTCACCGGCGCATCGCGCGGCCTCGGCCAGGGCATGGCGCTCGCTCTTGCTGAAGCCGGAGCCGATATTGTGGCGGTCGATATTCTGCCAATGGACGACACGGCAAAGCAGGTGAAAGGATTGGGTCGCAAGTGCGCAACGGTCGTCGGCAACCTTGGCGAGCGTTCGAGCATCCCAGGTATTCTGCAGGAGGCGAAGAAGACGTTTCCGGTGCTGGATATTTTGGTGAACTGCGCCGGCATCATTCGCCGCGCCGATTTCCCGGATTTTACGGAAAAAGACTGGGACGATGTGATGGGCATTAATATCGACGCGGTTTTTTTCCTGAGCCAGGCGTTTGTGAAGGAAGTGCTGGCGCGCAACGGGCGTGGAAAAATCATCAATATCGCATCCATGCTTTCCTTCCAAGGCGGCATCCGCGTGCCTTCCTATACGGCTTCGAAAAGCGCGGTGCAGGGATTGACGCGTTTGATCGCAAGCGAGATGGGCGGAAAGGGCATCAACTGCAATGCCATCGCGCCCGGTTATATGGCCACTGACAACACGGCACCCCTTCGCGCCGACGCGGACCGCAGCGCGTCCATTCTGGCGCGCATTCCCGCTGGACGATGGGGCACCCCGGACGACCTCAAAGGCGCGGTGGTTTTCCTCGCTTCCGCCGCCTCCGACTATGTTAATGGATACACGGTGGCGGTTGACGGCGGCTGGCTCGCTCGTTAAGCGGATAACCAGTTGTTGAATACAAGTTAACCCGCACCTTGGGGTGCGGGTTTTTTTGTGCATACACCGCGCGATTTTTTGACGTAAAATTCAAGTTCCGCGGACGTTGGTCGATTGTCATTAAACTTTTGGACCTCCATTTTCAGCAATCTGGTTTTCGAGAGCGTTATAGAGCGGTTGGTCGGGTTCGTCCGCCTACTCGAATTTGGGTAGTCGCCGCAGATCCTTTCCTTTCATTTCCGCTCCTCCCGGTGCCGACGGCCATTTTAGTCAGTGCTGTTACTAACACCTAATCCCGTACTACCTATGGATAAGATCCGTTCCCGTTGTGCGCGACAGTCGTCGCTCACTCGAAAACTCGCGCTGGGATGCGTCGCCACGACCCTGGCGATCTCTGCCCAGGCCCAGCCGGCCCGTCCGGCGGCCGCTGCAGCCCCCGCTGCAACTGCGCCTGCGGCGTCAAACGCGTCCACCGGCACAATCACAGGCCGCGTGTACAACCCAATCACCAAGCAATACGTGAAGGACGCCGAGGTCAGCATCCGCGGCACGGACCGTGTTGTTTACTCCGAAGACGACGGCACTTTCCAATTGAACGACGTCCCCGCCGGAGCGGTCACGGTTGAAGTGCGCTATACCGGCTACGACATCTCGACCGCCGATCTCACGGTGAGCGGCGGCAGGATCGCGACCCGCGATTTTGAAATCACCAGCACGGCCTACAAGTCGCAGCTCAAGGCCGGCGAAGACGTCATTCAGTTGAGCGAGTTCGTTGTCTCGTCCGAACGCGAAGGCAATGCCAAGGCGATTCAGGACCAGAAGCGCTCGATGAACATCTCGAACATCGTTGCTTCCGACATTTTCGGCGATGTGGCGGAAGGCAACGTGGGCGAATTCCTGAAGTACATGCCCGGCGTCGATCTCGAATACGTCGAGGCCGATACCCGCACTCCGCGTCTCCGCGGTATGGAATCCCAATACGTCGGTGTGACCATGGACGGCATGCGCATGGCCAGCGCCGATGCGTTTGCGCAATACAACGGCTCGGACAACACCAATGCCGGATCGACGGTTCGCTCCTTCAGTTTCGAGCAGGTGTCGATCAACTCACTCGACTTCATCGAAGTGAATTACACGAACAGCGCGGACCAGGATGCCGACACCCCCGCCGGATCGATCAACATGAAGACGAAGCGCGCGTTCGAGCGCAAAGGCCGCCGGGTGGTGCTCCAAGCAAACGTCATGGCCAATGGTGAAGATCTGACGATCAAGAAGACATACGGCCCCGACGACCGGAAGAACTACAAGCTTCGTCCGGGCGGCATGTTCGAATACTCGGATGTTTTTCTGAACAACCGCCTTGGCATCGTGCTGAATCTCTCCGAGTCCAACATGTACAATCAGCAGCGTCTGACCACGTATACGTGGTCGACCGCTCCGCAGACGGCCACCGATACGCGGCCGCTCGTCCTGACGGGCCTGAGTTTCAAAGATGGCCCTAAGTTCACCGAGCGTTCGGCGGCGACGTTCACCGCCGACTTCAAAGCGACTTCGCGGTTGACGCTTTCACTCAACGCAGTCGGCAACTACTATTTCGGCACGATCAACAACCGCACCGTGGGGGTGACGATCGCGTCGCCGCTCAATGCGGTAACGCCGGCTCCCAACGCCGCCACGCAGGCCATCAATAATCGCGCGGCCGCGCAGGGCGATGGCATTACCGAGATGTCCGGCCCCGCGTCGGTCACTGCCGGCAGCGTCTTCCTCCGCAAGAAGACGAACGGTATCACGTTGACGCCGCGCTTCGAATACAAGCTCCGCAGCCTCACGGTTGACGGCGCCTTCCAGTATTCGCGGTCGACCAATAGCTATATGAACGCGATCGGCGACGGCGTTGTGCGGGACACGCCGGCCGGCAATTTGACCGGCTTGACCGTGCAAGCCCAGCGCTCCGGTGGCGACACGGTCGACTGGCACGTTATTCAAACCGCCGGCCCGGATTGGGCGAACCTCGCGAACTATCGCGCGGGAGCGACGGCCTTCCCCGGCGTCAGCGACGACGGTCGCTATGCGCGCGACGAAATCTACCAGGCGCAGGGGAACGCAACCTACAAGACATCCTGGCGCATGCCTACCACCTTCAAAACGGGTGCGAAGGTCACGGAGCAATACCACGACCGCGAGAACCGCCAGCCCTGGCATGCCTACAACTGGGTCGGGGGTCCGAATGCGGCTCCCGGCGCCGGTCTCGGCGGAAATTGGGCGGCTTTCCCTTCCCAGCACGTGTTCGACATGGGCCACGGGTCCTCGTTTGTCGGTCTCAACGGTGGCGCCCCCATCTTTGCCAGCCGCAACGATATCGCGGACTACTTCATGAGCCATCGCGACGAGTTTACGTCCCGCGGCAACGCGGCGAACTACGCGGCCGCGTGGTACGAGAACCATCGCGAAGTGATGGAGCGGTTCACGGCCTTCTACCTTCAGGCGGAAACCAAGATCAAGCGCCTCCAGGTTCGCGGCGGTGTTCGCTACGAGCTGACCGAGACCGAGTCGAAGCAGTTCCTGCCGTTGTCAAATCCGCAGGTCCGCGCCGCCGGATTTCCCACGGCCAACAGCAATAATCCGAACAGCGATCCGACCACGGTCGAAGGCATGATCTACAAGTTCACGACGCTTCCGTACACCAAGACGACCGGAGACTATGACAATATCTTCCCGAGTTTGAGCTTGAAGTACAACGTAAGTGCGAACCTGCAAGCTCAGTTCGGCTATAGCGCGACGATCGGACGTCCGACGTTCGACCAGATCGCTGACATCACCGATGTGAACGAAACCAACCTGGTCGTCACGCGGTCCGATCCGAACTTGAAGCCCGAGACGGCTAACAACTTCACGGCTCGTCTCTCGTACTATTTCGAACCGGTCGGCAGCTTGGCCGTCAGTGCCTTCGAGAATTCCACCGAGGACCGCATCACCGACATCACGGTTGATCGCGCGAGCTTTGATCCTGCCTTTGGCGACCCCTTCTTCGACACTTACACCTTCCAAGGAAAGGGCAACGCGCAAGGCACCTCGAAGTTCCGCGGTTGGATGCTGGAGTATCGTCAAGCTTTGTCGTTCCTTCCGAAGCCGTTCTCCGGAATGGGTATTTTTGCGAACTATACGCGCAATTATTACCTCCCTTCCGAGGCGTTCCTCGCCGCCAATCCGACCACCCGTCGCGAGCTGCGCGGCATGGTTCCTCACACGGTGAGCGGCGGATTGACCTTCAAGAGCCGCCGGATCACCGCCGACATCAAGGCCAAGTGGACCGACGTCACGCCTTTCGGCACACAAATTGGCCGATACCGCAAGCAGCGCACGATGGTCGACATCGGCGCGGCTTATCAGATCACGGCGAAAATCAACGCGTTCGTTTCGGGCCGCAACGTATTCAACGTTCCGGA
Organism: uncultured Opitutaceae bacterium; assembly: GCA_964546955.1. Lineage (GTDB taxonomy): Bacteria > Verrucomicrobiota > Verrucomicrobiia > Opitutales > Opitutaceae > CAZJLP01. The sequence continues at coordinate 115,807 of CAZJLP010000001.1, forward strand.
TTACGTGTTCGATAACGGCGATCCGCTGCGTTTGAACAAGATCGAGTATTACGGCACGCTCTGGACCGCCGGCGTGAAAGCCACCTTCTAAGGGCACTCGACAAAGAGAAGTGTTTTCGAGAGGAGAGCCGCAAGGCTCTCCTCTTTTTTTGGGCTCGTGCGAATCGAGGTGGAACGCGATTTGATACTTCTTCTCGTTCTCATTCTCTTACTCCTACTCGGTCTCGCTCCCGGCGTCGTGTGGACGCAGGCGTTTCGGAATCGCTCTTCGGCTGCGTTCTGGGGGACGAGACCGAGTAGGAGTAAGAGAACGAGAACGATTGGCGCGCTGGCGCGCGCCTTAGCGAGCCGGAGCGCTGCGCGGGGTATCCAGCGCCTCCCGCACCTTCTTGGCCAGGCCCTCTCGGGTGAAGGGTTTTTCGAGGAAGGGCACCGCCGCTTCCTGTACCGCTTGCAGGATGACGGCATCATCCACGTAGCCCGACATGAAAAGGATTCTGAGATCCGGCCGGACGGTGGCCAGACGTTCGGCCAGTTCGCGACCGCCCATATACGGCATGACGATATCCGTCAGGAGGAGATCGATCTGCATCGCGTTGGTGCCGGAGGCGAATTCGAGCGCCTCTTGTCCTCCGACCATCGGGTAGACCTGGTAGCCCAGAGAGCGAAGGATCGCGGCTGTCACGGCGCGGATGGCTTCGTCGTCCTCCACCAACAGGATCGACTCGGTGCCCAGGCCCGGCTCGTCGTCGAACGTGAAATCCAGGTTCATCGCCGGAGGCTCGACCTGAGGAAGCATGACGTTGAAGGTCGTACCTTCGCCGACTTTGCTTTTGAACTGGATTGCGCCGCCGTAGTGTTTCAGCACGACAGAGCAGGTGGCCAGACCGAGGCCGGTGCCACGGCCCTTCGGTTTGGTCGTGAAGAAAGGCTGGAAGATCTTGGCCTGGACTTCATCGCTCATGCCGGTGCCGGTGTCGCTGACGCAAAGCTGGGCGTAGGCTCCGGGGCGGAGATCCGGAGCCTCGCCCTCGGCGACGGCCCGCAGTTTCGTTCGCAGCGCGAGGCGTCCGCCTTGCGGCATCGCGTCGCGCGCATTGATCGCGAGATTGATGATGACTTGTTCCACCTGGCTGCGGTCCGCCTCCACCGTGACCGGCTGTTCATGGCATTCGACTACGAGCTCGATATTTTCGCTGAGGAGCGAGCGGATGAGGTCTTTAAGTTCGGCGACCACATGATTCAGGTCGAGAAACTCCGGCTGAAGAACCTGTTTGCGGCTGAATGCGAGTAGCTGGCGCACCAGTGCGCTCGCGCGCGAGGTGGCCTTTAGAATTTCGCCGGCCTTCGCCTTGAGCTCGGGAGAGATCGCACCGAGATCGTCGTGCAGGATGTCTCCATAACACCGGATCGCGGTGAGCAAATTATTGAAGTCGTGAGCGACACCGCCAGCGAGAAGGCCGACCGCTTCCATTTTCTGCGATTGCAGCAGTTTTTGTTCGCTCTCCTCGAGCGCGGCCTCGGCGCGTTCTCTTTGATGAACCGTGCTGAGGATGTTGGCGAGGCCCTGCATGAAATCGACCGCTTCGCGGCTGAAGAGCCGGTCGTCGCTGCTCAGCGCCAGAAGGAATCCGTATGCGCGTTTCCCGCCGCCCACGGGCACCGCCACACCGGAGCGGACGCCGATCGCGGCGAGGGCCGTTGCGCCCGGGAAGTCTTCGAATTCATCGGCAAATTGGATGGCGTGGTCTTCCGTGACGGCGGAGGCGGTGGCTTGGCCGAGAGGGAGGGCGAGATCCTCGCGCTCCGCTCCGGTCGCGGCGGCCAGCTTCAGTGCGAGACCGTCGCGGTCGAGCGCGAGCACGATGCTGCGCTCGATGCGAAGCGTATCCGCGACGAGCCGTGTCGCTTCCTGGATGAGTTCGACGAACGGATGCTGAACCAGAGCAAAGCGACCGAAGCCGGCCAGGGCGGCCTGTTTGATGGCTCGGTACGCGAGGTGTGCCTCGACTTCGTGTTGATCGGTGACGTCGAAGCACGAGCCGATAAAACCGGCGAAATTACCGTGTTCGTCGTAGCGAGGCGTGCCGTGGCTCACGACCCATCGATAGTGTCCGTCTCGGCGTCGCAGGCGGTATTCGACGCGGAACGGGACGCGCGCGGCGAAACTTTCTTCGTAGCCCTGCAGGCAGCGGTCGCGATCCTCCGGATGCACGCCGTCGACCCAGCCCGAACCCAGTTCCTCGGGGAGCCGGCGACCCGTGAACTCCAGCCAGGGCTGATTGAAGTACACGAAAGCCTTTGCGATGTCGGACATCCAGATGAAGACCGGAGCCGAGTCCGCCATCCGCCGGAAACGAGCTTCGCTTTCGCGCAGCGCAAATTCGGCCTGCTTGCGCTCGGTGATGTCGTGGCCATACGCGTAGATCTTATTCTCCGCCGGGAAAGGCTTGGCGCTCCATTGAATATAACGAAAGCCCTTTTCCTTGTGCACCAGCCGGCACTCGAACTCGGAAAAAATCTGGGGAGTGGACGAACTCGTGGGAAACGGAGCCATGGTCTGGCCGCGCGAAACCAGCACGGACCACCAGGAGTCGAGTGCGTGGCGATCGTCGGGGTGGACCAGCGTGAACAACGGACGATCGATCAGCTCTTTCTGGGGAAAGCCGAGGCGATTGGTCCAGGCCGGGTTCACCACCTGGAGCGCTCCCTCCAAGGTCGTCATGCAGAAAAGGTCCGGAGTGAGGCGGAAGAGTTGTTCGTGTTCGCGCTGGATGCGCACGTTTTCGCGCAGCAGGCGCTGGCGTTCCAACGTGCTCTGAAGAATCGCGACCAGACGCGGCAGCCGGTTTTTCAGAACGTAGTCGGTCGCGCCGCGTTTCATGCATTCGACCGCGGTCTCTTCGTTGAGCGCGTTCGTCAAAATGATGAAGGGGGTGTCCGGAGTCTGACGTTTCGTGATTTCGAGGGCGTCGAGCCCATTGAAGCCGATCAGGTAGTAGTCCGATATGATCAGCTCGGGTTTGAACGCCGGCAGCGTGTGGATGAACTCGTCTCGATTCGTGACACGTCTCAGTTCGCATGCGAACTGCGCCCGCTTGAATTCGGCTTCAAGCAGCTTGAAGTCGATTTCGGAGTCTTCGTTGACAAGGACGCGAGGGGGCATGGCGGGTGGGATGCGAGAAATCGTTCAGGCGGTTTGGAATCTTTCTCGTTCTCTTACTCCTACTCGTTCTCGACCCAGCCCGCGTTTAACAACTCTGGGTGCGAGAGCGAGTAGGAGTAAGAGAACGAGAACGATTTCGCACTCACCCATGGCGCTCGTAGATTCGCTGCAGGTGAGAGGGAGCCGAGAGGGGGACCACGGGTGCGACGGAATCGCTGGTCGGGGCGGAAGGCCGGGCGCCGAGGCTGTAGCGTAGAAGAAGCTGCTCGTTTTCGCGGTCGAGGTGGAGGATCTGCAGGATCTTCGCGCGCGCTTTCTCGATCACATCCTTCCGCGCGGGATCGGGGCGGCCTGCAGGCGCGGGAGCACCAGTGTGGTTGCCCGATTTCAGTACGGTGAGGCTCGCATCGAGGCGGCCGAGCAGGGCGCGTTTTCGATCCAGCAAGCCCGCGTCGGGCGTGCGTTGCTGCTGCTTTAGAAATCGATTTTCCTCTAGCGCCAGTTGGTACAACTCATCGCACAAGGTGAGATGAGTCTGCAGCGCTTCGTTGGAGGTCATGGGGAGCTACAGGAGGGCTGGAGAGAGCGAGCGGGGCGCGGGGAGACGGAGGAGGAAAGAGAGCCGAAAGCTGCTTGTCGTTGGTTTCCTGCCAGGAGAGATGTTGGAGCCGCCAGTTGGCCATTTCCGCGATATCCGCCAGTTCGGGTCGCGCGCTTCCATCTCTCTTTGAAGCGTTAACGTTGTCAATGATCGTCTGGTAGCATTCGCGCGCCCGGTCGAACATCCTCAGGCGCTCGTGACAGAGTCCCAACTGGTAGGTGGCAGGCAAGCGCCAGGAGGGTTCGGCTCCCAGATTGACCAAGCTTTGATAAATGGCCATCGCGCTCGCGAAATCGCCCGCCTCGTAAAAATCGTTTGCCAGCTGATTGCCGGTTTTGCGCTGCCAATAGGTCCAGCGTTTCTCGTCGGTCGTCATGCGTTCCCGTTCTACGCGCAGCAGTTCGAGCGCCGCGGTGAGAGATTCCGATCCTCGGCCCAAGCGCCGCAGGGAGATCGACAGGAGGTAGCGCGCTTCCGGCACATTTTCGTCAGTCGGATTCAGCTCGAGGAATCCGCGCAGGCCCGCCACCGCTTTTTCATGTTCGCCGGCGAGATAGAGGGCGTAGACGGATTTGAACTGGGCCCGGGCGCGATCTTCGGGCGCCAAATCGAGGAGCGTCAGGCGGCTAAAAAAGACGGTTGCTCGCTCGTACTGGCCCATTTGGAAATGGGTTTCTGCCAGCTCGAATTGGGCTGTTCGCGCGAGTTGGCGGTACTGTTCGGGACCTTGGTCAGGCAGTTTCAAGGTCGAGTGGATGACGCTGTAGAAGCGGGCGATGGCCTGCTTATAAGCGCCCAACGCGCGGTGAGTACGCCCGAGTTCGAGGTAAACCAGAGGCAGGCAGGGATCGGACGGGTACTGGACGATGATCTTTTCGTAGATGGCGGCGCCTTTGATGTAGTCGCCTTTTTTCCGATATACCCGGGCGAGTCCGAGCAATGCCTCGCGATCCTGCTCAACCGTCGCGCGCTCCTGCAGAACGCGGCGGAAAGCGAGTTCCGCCGAGATGAAGTCGTTTCGATCGAGAGTTGACTGGCCCAGCCGAAGCAAGCTGGCGATTTCTTCCGGGGTGGCGGGCACGGCTTTCAGTTCGATCTGAGCAGAGCCGGAGGGGGCCGTGACCGCGACGCCGGCGGGAAGTTGAGGCTGCGCGGCGAGCGGAGCGGAAGCCGCCGCAGCCTTGCTTGCGGCTTCGGCCGCCTCGGCGGCGGTGGCGGCATGGATCGCCGGCGTTGGCCCGGGCGCGGAGGCAGTCGTTTCAGGAGGAGTCGGCGTCGAGCTTGTCGCCTCCCCGGCGCGCAAGGTGAGCGTGCCGCTGAGAATCAGCGCGACGGCGACGGACAAGCTCGAGTTCAGGCTCATCGTTGTTGGTACGTAGCTGAACTCGGAGGAAGGCTTGTGCCGCTGGGCTGGGCCGGAGTGAAGGGGATACCGACCCCGACCGATACGCCGGCGGAGCTCTGTGGAAGCTGGAAGAAAGGCAGCACGTCTTCTGGACGTACCTCGCGTTTCGTGTCGTCGGGCAGAATGGACAAAGGTTTGGGCTCGTTGCTGGCGGTCGGAGGAGGAGGCGGCTTTGTCTCGATCACCGGCGCGGGAGGCGGAGGAGGGGGAGGCGGGAGGGGGACCGCTACCGGCTCGGGTTTCGGTTCGACACGCTGAGGCAGAATGAGCGCGGCGGGCGCCTCGGTGGCCATGGGAAGTTCCTCCGCGAAACGGAGTGGAGGCAGGTTGATCAATGCCAGATAGGGCTGACTCCCCGGCACGGCTTTGGCCGGCCGGGCTTTGTTTCCCCGCGGTGTAAGCACCGAGCGCGTCTGACTTGACGCAGGGGAAGAGGTTACGGCCCGCTCATGCGGGGTGGTCCTCTGTGGCATGCTGAGGCCCTGGGCGGCCGGGCCGAACCCCAAGAACACAGCGGTCAGAGCAAGCGTGGCGAGGCGACACGCGCTCTTGCGAGAACCGGCCTGCGATCGTGTGAAGTGAAAAATCATAGAAGCGCCCCCAATCCGGGAGTCCGGATTGTCTGATAAAGCCTCACTTTACATATCGACCGGTCGCAGGCTTTCTGGAGGGGAAAGGGAGCGGGTTGCGGCAGTACTAAGATTCTGCCTTACATAAGGTTATTCGGCCCCGAGGGACGGTGAAGGGCCGCAGGACTGAAAGGGCTGAAAGGCTGAACGACGGAAAGCCGTCGAAATATGACGTCCTGGAGCGTGTCGGGGGTGCCGTCTGTACAACCTAGTGGCGTAACGGGAGCTCAGCCTACCAAGGGTTTGCCCATCAGGCCTTGAGCCTTCGGCCCTTCAGCCCTCCGCCCTTATCGGTCCTGCCCCGCCAGCGCGGGCTCGCGCTCCGCGACTTCAGCCGGGGCAGCGGGTCGCGCTCCTTCAAGCGCGGCCAGGGTGGCCTTCAGGTAGGCATGGCCCCATTTCTGGCAGGGCTCGAGATGGCAGCCTTCGGCCCATTCGTTCCACGCATTGATAAATACGAATTTTGGGCGCGAGCGGTCGATCGCCTGGCCCAACCACCATTGATACAGGTCCGGATGCGAGTCTCGCAGGACGATGGCGCCCGTCGCGCGGCGCGCGGAATTATCCCAGGCGGGAGCCACGCCAGGATAAAAAGGGTAGTCGGGCAGCGGTTTTTGTAGGGCCATCTCCATTACCTTTCGATAACTGTAGACGGCGTGGTGCCAGGTTTTCGGCGCCGGCAGATTCCACATGGAGACCGCCTTGCGACGACGGCGAGTCCAGCGGCCTTCCGGCAGCGCGCGCCATTCGGGTTGAAATTCCACCGCCGCATCGAAGCCCACCTCACGTGGATCCCCGTGCTCGTCCGGAAAGCTCTCGACACGCAGCAAGTAGAGGTCGTCGATTCCGTGGGCGCGCGCGATCTGACGCCAGCGGCGTGTGGTGGCGAGGGGGTCGGGAATACGCTTGGCGCGGTAAACCAGGAAAATGGGCCGTCCTTCGTGCCGCAGATAACGAGGATCGGTGAAGGCCGGAATGAGGGATTCGAGATGCGCGCGATCGTCTTCCGCGGAGTAGTTCTGTTTTAGCAGGACATCGCGAGTGCGTCCGTCCCATGCGCGGGTCCAATCTTCATTCGCCCAGCACAAGCAAAATGGAAAGTCGGGCTCGCCGGAGGCCAGCACCTCGTTGAAGGGCCGGTCCAACACACGTTTGCCGGTGAACCAATAATGGTAGTAGCAAAAGGCACCGATGCCATAGCGGGCGGCCAGGTTCGCTTGTGCGGCGCGCGTTTCCGGCAAGCGGAGGTCATAAAATCCAAGATCCGCCGGCAGTTGCGGCTGATAGTGCCCGCGAAACAATGGTTTCGCGCGTGTGACATTCGTCCACTCGGTAAAGCCCGGACCCCACCAGGCGTCGTTTTCGGCGGTGGGGTGAAACTGCGGCAAATAAAATGCAACGAGTTTTGGCAGAGCGGAGCTCATTCGTTGCGCGCATTGTGGCGAGGAATCGGAGGGGGTTCCGTGAATCTTTTACCTGACGCGCGACTGATCTGTGCGGAATTTCTTCCCGTTCGGCGGAAGGGAAAGTTAAGAAGTACCCGACTGTCGGTTAGTGGAGGCGTGGTCCTAACGGTGTGCACCGCGCTGCGAACTCGAGAGAAAGATTAAGGAGCCTCTGAAAAGCGGATCGTAAGGTAGGGCGGGCTCTCCCGCGACGAGCTCGGGACCTTAAGCCTGTCGAAACGGTGGTCCGCCCGTCGAAGGGAGAAACGCCGCGTAAGGATATGCGTTTTGACGCCGTCCAGCGCTGCACAGATGGTTGCATGCCACGTTGCCTGCACGCGACGGCGAGTCCAGGGGCCTCGCCTACCTTTCGATCCGCCCGCCAAAGTTTTCGGAGCTTCCCTGTTCGTTTCTTTCGGGGTTTGAAACCCCGGCATTTCAAAACGCAAAACCGCGCTTCGGAGAGAAGCGCGGTTTTGCAGGGTGGCCGAAACCTCGCCAAGAGGGTGGCCGAAAATGATTGCTAGGCGGCGCCGGCGTGGGCCGGCTGGGTATTCGCGGGGGGCGTCGGCGTTTTTGCGAAGCTGGCTTTGGCATCCGCGATCGAGTCGTGGAATTGCCAATTGCGCGTATCTTCGAAGCCCTTGCACTCCGATACGATCTGCGGGTTGCCGACCAGGGTGAATTGGAGGGCGAGCTCCTTGCAGGTGAGCATGGCCTGGATGAGCAGCTTGATGATGGCCATGTTGAGGCCTTTCAGTTCGTGGAGATCGATGACCGCCTTGACGATGCCGCTATCGACGGCCTCGGCGATCTTCGGCTTCAAGTAGTTCATGACCTCGCCTACCACGGTTTGCGTGGTGTTTTCGGGCAGACGCATCACGAACACGTCGCCGTCGACGGTGAAGTAGCGTTGCGAGGTATCGAGATTCATCGCCTTCGCGACCTTGGATTCGAGTTCGTGCAGATCAATCGGCTTCGTGATCACATAGGAAAAGCCGACTTGCTGTGCCTGCTGTTGCGCAGCCATCTCGGTCTTCACGACCAAGGCGAAGATGGGCGTGTATTTCGTCTTCACGTTCTGGCGGATCAGGCGGAAAAGGGTGAACGCGGCTTCCTCGGCGAGCGACAGACTGACCATAATCAGCTCGGGAGTGTTCTTGTTGCAGAAATCGATGGCTTCGCCCGTCGTATTCACTCCGTGGATCTTCCAGGGAGTATGTTTGAGGCCTTCCTGGATCTGCTGGATGATCGCGGGTTTGTCCTCCACCACCAGGATGTTGGCCGGATCGAAAATGGATTTGGCTTTCTGCGGTCCGTCGGAAAGCGGCTTGAGGTCGATGACCCGGCCGCATTTTTCGACCAGCACTTCCTCCTTGAAGGGTTTCACAATGTAGTCGCGAACGCCGATTTTGGCGATCTTCAGCACGTTATCGCGGCCGCCTTCCGCCGTGAGCATGATGATCGGGATCGCCTTCAAGGCGGGGTCCGACTTGATCTTCGTCAGCATTTCGACGCCGTCCATCACGGGCATGGTGATGTCGAGCAGGATCAGGTCGGGGGTTTCTTTGGCCGCGGCGGCCAGGCCCTCGACGCCGTTGGCGGCCTCGATGATCTCGCAGTCGAAACCTTTGAAGGCTTTCTTGACGATGATCCGGACGGTTTTGGAGTCGTCTACGGTGAGAATTTTGTAGCGCATGGCTGGAAGAGCTGGGCGAGGATTGGGAGCGTGCTCAGTCGCCGGTTTTCATGAGCAGGTCGGCCACGAGTTGATGATCGCCGATCTGGAAATGGTAGATGCGGCGGGTGGCGGAGCTGATGGGTTCGATCGAAAAATTGCTGCCGCGAAGGATCGAGGGGATGGTCAACTTGCAAGGGAAGCCCTTGTCCGCGAGTTGGTTTTTGAACGTGCCCACCGTCATGTTGGTGAGCTCGCCCACTGCGTCGTTCACCACTTCCTCGCCGGCGGCGTCGAGTTCGGCCAGGGTCATGCCCAGCATTTGCGCGGCCAGTTCGTTCGCGAATCCAGCATCCAAATACAAATAGATCAGTCCGCTGATGTCGCCGATGAAGCCGACTGTGCCGACCACCTGTTGTCCGGTGATCTGCACCGGCTGTTCCCAGGCGCTGCTGTCACCGCTGGAAGCGTCGGACGATGTGATCAGCGACGCCGTCTTCGAAAGCATGGTCTTGAATACATCGGTTACCGCGCGGGATATCGTTTCCCGGAAAACCGTATCGCTGATCTGGTCGATGGTTGGCATGTCTGGAGTTTAAGAAGTTCCTGCTCCCGCATTAATATCGACCGAATTACGGCAGCTTTAGGGGTATTTCAGAGGCCCTGGAGAGGGTAGGGCCAGCCTAACGCTGGGCGAATGCTGTGGGAGAGGAACTTGCCGCGCCCGCCGAAGTGTAAAAAATGGCGCAAACACGACCGAGGAAGTTTGTCGCGGTCACGGACTCCCGATCGATCGAAGCATTGCTGTCTCCCAGGACCAGCCACCGATTGCCCTGCTGTTCGTAAAGCCGGTGTATAATCGGCGCGCCCGTGGCGCTGCGGTAAATAACGATGTCGCCCCGGCGCAACGCGGCGAAGGTGACCGTCTCCACGGTGACAATACTATTCTCATCCAGCGTCGGTTTCATGCTGCCCGTGGCCGCCACGGTGAAAACGCGTCCGCCGACTGCCGAGGCGGTGAACTGTGCCATGGTCAGTGCGTTTTCGCGGGAAACGTTGGACTGCGGCGCAATCGAGCGGCTGGACGAGGCGCACCCCGCGAATATTGCCAGTGCCGCCGCAGCCAGCGAGACGGATAAAATCCGCAGCCCTGCAGCCGGATAAAGGCAAGTCTCTTTCATTTGCAATGTATCGGGCTGAGGAAAGAGAACTTTAGCAGGTAAGGCGTCGATTTTTCGCGAGTTGTGAGTTTTTACGTAGGGATAATACCCTGGAAAATCGGTTCTATTTGACTGTCGTTCCCGCGATCATTCGTCGATGGCCAGCGTTAAGATGGTGAGGGCGAAGGCGATGCCTGCTCTCGCCCAGGAAATCGACGTTGTGAGCCGAGCCGGAGCACTCGAAGTCCCGTTGTGGAAGGGAGACGCTCCTCCAGCGCTTTTTTTGCCGTTGAGGCCGCGCTCGTATTCGGGAGCGTCTGAAGAGACTGGCCCAACGAGTCGGATCTAAAATGACGCGCGCGCGGCTGTCTTGCCGTGCGTCAAGAATTTCTGGCCCTCGCGCTGGGATTCGTAATCGGGGTGTTGAGCACGCGAGCTTCGTCGAGTTCGCCGTCCCAAGCGCGCCCGCCGGTATCCGGAAACTGACTTTGGTTGCCGATGCCGACCGGGTGGTCATCGGTCTTCCACTCCGTGTCGAACGTTTCCTCTTTGTCGAGGACCCCATTGATGTAGATGCGAGCTTTGGGGTGGTCGTGCACGCCGACGAAGTGATACCATTTGTTGAGCTCCATGCCGGTGGGACCGAAGACGCAGAGGTCGCCTTTCGGGGCTTTGCGTTCGACGCAAATCTCGACGAGCTCGGCCGGGGGTTTGTGCCATTGCGGAATGCCGAATTTTTGCAGGCGCCACGAGTTGTCGCCCTTCGCGAACATGGTTTCGTAGCCGGGCGTTTTCCGTTTCGCGAGCGGTTCGCGATTCGGATAGCTGCGGGCTTTGGCCCAGATGGAGAAGGTCAGTTTATTGGTCAGGTCGAAAAGCTTGCGCTTCTCGCTGTCGACTTTGACCCACTGGGTTTTTGCATTCTCGAGGGAGATGCCCGGCCCGAGCCGCGCGGCCACGCGGGAGCCGGCTGCCAGGTTTACTCCCGTGCCATGGGCGGCGTTGGCGGTGGCGTCTTTGAACGCATCGGCTTCCGTGCCGCCTTCCTCAGCGAGATGCCACACCCCGACCCAGCCTTCACCGGTGGAGAAGACCGCGGACGAATCTGCCGTGGTAGCGGCGCCGGAATTTCCCCAGTGGAAATAGAGCTTCTGGCCGGCGGTGTTGCCCCGGACCAGCGGCACTTTGACCCAGATCAAAGCGGTGCGCGCAGTGGGATCGAAGTGCTCGATGCTGTGGGCGAGCGGATCCCCGTCTTTCGTGGCGGAGAAGCGCAGGTCGCTTCCTTTGGCGTCGGCTTGCTCAAACTTGAAGTTCTCGGCGGTAAGGGCGACCGCGACGGGGTAGTTGCGCACGTCACCCGGGACGTTTGCTCCGCTGGCGGAAGTATCGAGTTCGAGGATCCGGAAGAACTTCCACTTTGCGAGATCCTCCGCGGCGTGGGCGTTAATTGCGAGCAGAACGATGAGGCTGATGGTGCGCAGCAGTGCTGCCCGGGGGAAGACGATCAGGGTAATCATGGTGATGCGCAGAAAGGACTAAGAAGAATGCCTCCCGAAGGGAAGCCTTCTTCGAGGAGCATCGAGGGCTCCGGTTTTGCCTGCATCCGCGAGAACCCGACGCCGGGCGAAGTGGCGGCCCGCCCGACGCTAGAAGGACTGGCCGAAATAAGGCCGCATGGCCTCAACCAGGTAATCGCCCGTCAGTATTTGAAATTCAGCTACATCATCGCCCGTCTTCCTGCAGGCGAGATTGACCATCAACGGGCCCCGGTCAGTCAGTACACTTACATCCTCCGTCAGGATCACATCCTTGCGCATTATTTTGAAGCGAGACTCCATTTGAGTGGCGTACCGGGCGAGGCCCTCCATCCCCGGATGCCTGGCAATCTCGAGCAAGGCGAGGAAAGCCCCGCTCGCTGGGCCGGCATACTTGAGCGCGGCAAGAGGAATCTCCGGCCCCGGCGCGGGAGCGGCCTGCTGCTCGAAGTCTTCGAACTCTTCGGCCTCGTTTTTGTGGAGGGCGATGACGGCGAGCGGCAGGGAAAGAATTCCGCAAATCTGCAGCGTTTCCACGATGTCCTTGGTGCCGCTGACGTATAGCCTCCAACCGATGGCGAGTCCCATCAGGCAGGCGAAAAGCAGACAGCGTTTGCCCCTCCGCATCCGGAGCACCGGACCGAGCAGAAAGTAGCGCCAGAGCGCGGTCTCGAAACGCCTGCTCACGGGTCAGCCCTCGGCTTCATCGCCGAAGATAAAATCTCCGGCGGCACGGTACTCCTGGAGCTTGTTGCGCAGGGTGCGAATGCTGATCTTTAAAAGTTCGGCCGTCTTGGTTCGGTTTCCGCCCGTCGTTTTCAGGGCGGAAAGAATTGCCTGTTTCTCCAGTTGGTCCAGTGGGACGATGCCGGGCTCGCTGGATTTTGGAAGTCCGCCGCGCGATCCGCCCGCTTCGTGTTCCGCGTGCGCTTCCCCGACGCCCACCGGGACGGGTTCGCCTACGCCTCCACCGAGCGACGAGGGCATTTCGGGAGCGGAGGAGCCTTGGCGCGGCGCATAGTCGGGAAAGCTCGAAGGGTTCGCGTTCGCCGCACTCGGGACGGCGATGACCGTCGGAATGGCCGCTCCGACGAGAGCGCGCCCGAGCGTCGGCAGCCCCAGCGCCGCGGTCGAAACAGGACGGCCGTTCTCTGACAGAATGATAGCGCGTTCGATGGTATTCTGCAGCTCGCGCACATTGCCCGGCCAGGGGTAGGAGAGCAGCGCTTTTTGCGCGTTGTCGGAATAGCCCGGAATCTTGAGGCCATGCTTGCGCGCAAAGCGGCGCAGGAAGGCCTCGGCGAGCAGCACGATGTCCTCGGCCCGTTCGCGCAGCGGAGGCACGTGAACCGGAAAGACATTCAGGCGATAGTAAAGGTCGGAGCGGAATTGGGCTTTTTCGACGAACTGCATCAAATCGCGATTTGACGTCGCGAGGATGCGCACGTTGACCTTGATCGTTTTCTGGCCGCCGACGCGCTCGAATTCGCGCTCTTGCAAAACACGAAGCAGTTTGGCCTGCAGGTTGGGCGGGATTTCGCTGACCTCGTCCAGGAGCAGCGTCCCCCGATTGGCCAACTCAAAACGCCCTTCGCGGCGATCGGTGGCGCCGGTGAAGGCGCCTTTCTCGTGACCGAAAAGCTCGCTCTCGATCAGATTCTCCGAGAGCGCCGCGCAATTGACTTTGATGTACGGCTCGTTGCGGCGAGGGGAGTGGCGGTAAAGTTCGCGCGCGATCATTTCCTTGCCGGTGCCGTTTTCGCCCGTGATGAGCACGGTGGCGTCGGTGGGCGCGACCCGTTCGATCAGCTGACGCAAACGCTGCATGGCCGGACTGCGGCCGAGGAGATCGCCGCCGTCGCCGCTATCCTGTTCGCTGAAGTAGCGATTGACCTTGATCAACTGCCGGTACGAATCCGCTTTCTTCAGCACGATTTCGATCTGGCCCGGGGAAAAGGGTTTGATCAGGTAGTCGAAAGCCCCGGCCCGCATGCAGGAGACCGCGCTTTCGATCGTCCCGTGCCCCGTCATCATCACGACCAGAGGGCGGTCCGGAAGCGCGCTCACCCGCTCGAGGAATTGCTGGCCGTCGCCATCGGGCAGGCGGACGTCGAGCATGATCAGGTCGAAATTCTCTTTGGCGATCAACTGCTCGGCTTGGCCGATGGAACTGGCGATGGAGACCGTGTATTTTTTCCGCTTAAACAACTCATCGAGCACTTTTTGGATGAGCGGTTCGTCGTCGAGGACGAGAATGCGTTCGAGAGACATGGTGACGCGGCGCGGTTAGGACGGAAAACCGGGATGCAGTTTACGAAAGGCTGAAAGCGAAGGTGTAAGGCGCGATACTCCCGGTGACATCGAGCTTTATGGCAAAAACTTAAGCGATTTGCGTAAGTATTAGCGAGGCTAGATTTTGCCGCTCGGCTGGTTTTCCGTCGTTTGGTCCTGCTGGAAGGTGCTCCCGCAGGGGAAGATGCGTCCGGTCGTGCGTTTTCGGCGGCTGCGGCCCGGGGACCGTGTTCCGATCTTCAGGCCGGCAGGAGTGCACGGATTTGCCGCAGCACCTTCGTCGGCACGTAAGGCTTCGCTAAATACGCAACGGGCTCGGCCAGGCCGCGATGGCGGTCGCCAGCGCGGAAGGCGCCGCTGGCAATCAGCAGGGGCATGCCGGGCATCTCGGCCCGAATGGTCTCCGCGACTTGCCAGCCATCCAGTACGGGGAGGCCGATGTCCGTGAATACGATCGCAATTTCGTCGCGGTGGGCGCGGAAGAGCCGGATGGCCTCGCCGCCGTCGCGCGCCCAAAGGACGCGCCAGCCGTCGGCTGGCAGGACTTCGAGCCAGAGCGCGCCGATGTCCTGCTCGTCTTCCACCAGAAGGATCGCCCGACGATCGGTGCCGGCGGTGAAAGGCTCGGGAGGAGGAGCGATGGCGGCCTCCACCTTGGCCGCGGCGCGGGGAAACAACAAATGAACGGTGGTGCCTTGCCCCGGGGCGCTGTCGACTTCGATCAGGCCGCGGTGGGCCCGCATGATTCCGTAGACGACCGCGAGGCCGAGGCCGCGCATTTCCGACGTTTTTTGCCGCGCGAAAAACGGTTCGAACATCCGGGCGCGGGTCGCCGCGTCCATCCCGGGACCATTGTCCGCGATGGAAACACGCAGATAGTTTTTCTGTTCGGCCACGGTGCTGCCCGGCGCAAAAAAGGCCTGGCGAACCTCCGAGGTGCGAACCCAGATATTGCCTCCTTTGGGGAGCACATCGCGGGCGTTCTCGAGCACTTTCTGGACCGCCTGGGTGAGCTGAATCGCATCGGCCGTCAGCATGGGATCGCTCGCGGCGAGCCCGCGCGCGACCTGGATCTGGGCCGGCCAATCGGCGCAGGTGCGATTGAGGGTCTCCTCGAGCAGCGCGTGCACATTCACCTCGGAGTACTCGGCGTCCTGCATGCTCGCGAAAAGCTGCAGCTGGCGCACCACATCTGCGCCGCGCCGTCCGGCATCGATGATCGTATCGGCGTAGTGGGCGATCCGCGCCGGGTCGGACGCGGCGTCGCGCAAGAGGCTCGAATAGCCCAGCACGATCGCGAGCATGTTGTTGAAGTCGTGCGCGATTCCGCCGGCCAGGGTACCGAGGCTTTCGAGCTGGCTCGCTTCCCGCAGCCGGGTTTCCATTTTTCGCCGTTCCCGCAGGTCGGAAAGGATCACCAGGCGGTGCGCACTGCCCGTTTCGAGGGCGACGACGGTCAGCTCGGCTGGAAATACATCGCCCTGCATCGTGCGGCATTCGCACTCGCAGGCGGCGCCCTGGACAATGCTGGCGCGCGCGAATTCGCGCGGCGGGAGGAAGTTATCGGCGAAGCGGGCGACGATGCTGTCGGGGGTGACGCCGAAGAGTCGCGCAAATGCGTGATTGCACTGCAGCATCTGGCCGGCCTGATCGAGCAGGCAGAGGCCGATCGGGACCGCCTCGTAGACGGAGTCGAGCAGCTTGTGCATCGACTTCAGGTTATCCTCGGCCTGTCGGCGCTTGGTGATGTCGCGGGTGGTCGAGACGAGCTCGGTCGGTTGCTGACTGGCGGGGTCGCGACGGACCTTGCTCGTGGTCTCGGCCCACATGAAGGAGCCGTCCTTTCTGCGTACCCGGTGGATGAATACACTCTCGCCCCGGCCTTGGAAGTGTTCGTCGAGCAACTGACGGGCGGGCTGGTGGTCCTCGGGGTGAAGGAGGTGGCGGAGCGAGTGGCCGACGAACTCTTCGGGTTCGTAGCCGAGCATCGCGCGGCAGGAACTCGAGGCGAACACGCAGATGCCGTCCGCGCGGGAAACCGTGATCAGGTCCCTGATGTTCTCCGCCAGCAGCCGGTGCTGCGCTTCGCTTTGGCGCAGGGCGTCGTGCAGTTCGAGGTGCTCCGTGACGTCGCTGATCACGCCCACCCAGTGGGTGATGGCGGCTTGGTCGTCCGTGATGAAATAGAGATGAAGGTCGGCCCAGAAAACCGTGCCATCGCGCCGCGCGGTCGGCAGAGTTTTTCGCCAGGAGGACCTTCCGAGCATCACCGCTTCCACCCGCTCCCATTCGAATTGCCCGCCCGGAGGACGCAGCAGCGTGGAGAGAGATTGCTCAAGCGCGCTGGCGCGTTCCCAGCCGGTCAATCGTTCGAACTCCCGGTTGACGTGGGCGATGCGCCGTTTGTCGCCGACCACTTCGCAGATCACCAGAGCCTGGGTGGACTCGGCGACCACTCGGCCCATGAGAGGATCGAGTCCGGCCGCCGGACTGGCCGGCGAATTCGGTGTGGGCGACGAAGCTGGCACTGGATTTGTGGTCGCGGTGGACTCCCGCGGGGAGAAAACACAACGCTACTTGCGTAGGGGACGGAAGACGAAAAACTTAAAAAAGTTTCTAAATTTTGTGTAAGTTTGGCCGATCTTGGCCCAAGGCCGCTATTGCGCGGTCGGTTTTATGCCTCCGGCCACCCGACTTCTCTCCCTTCTCACGCTCATCGAAAAAGTGCTGATGAACGAGCTCGACCCTCCGCTTGCCGGCCCCGTCGATCGGACCGTGAATTTTCATAAAGGATTAGCTCGCATCGGGTTGTGCGACAGGGGTGCGGTGCTTCTGCACAGCTACACTCTGGCGGATGGCCAGATTTGTGTGAAAGCGGTGGTCACGTGGGCGGGGAAACAGGAGTCCGCGACGATGTCGATCTACCCCGGGGAAAATTTCGATTGGTTCACCGCGGCCCAGAAAATCGCGCAGGGCTGGATCGCTGGAGCGCAGGGTGCGACCGTGGCGGAGCCGGCTCAGGCGCAAGAACTCGCACAGGCGCAGCACGCGGGCAACGTGACCGCCGATTCGATCGACGCGATTATCGCGGGTTCGGCCTGAGCGGCTGGGTGGTTGTCGGCGGCGGAGCCGGGTGTTGAAGGATTGAGGATAGGGCCGGGCCTCCGGACCGGCCGTCGTGTGGACGACACAGTCCTACTGCATACTTCGCAGCGCTAGACGATGTCCGACCGCTTATCCTTGATGGCGGTTTTGCTTCGGCGGCGGGTCTTGGGGCCTCGCCCCTCAATCCACGTTGATCCTCTGGTTCGAGCCCGACCGAAACACTGCACCCACGGTCCGGCTATGCTTCGCCAACGAACGATCCGGCGGGAACAGCCTGGCGGTATGCCGGGCGCAGTTGCTGTACGCGGGCTTGCGCGGCCCGCAGAAGTTGCAGGTCTTCCTGCAAGGCGGCTTGCTGCGCGGAGAGTCGTTTCGATTGTTCCGATTGCAGAGCGAGGAGGGTCTGCGCGCGGGATTGTGCGGAAGGAGAGAGGGACGCAGCGATGCCGGGCTGGACCAGCAATTCGGCCATTTTCTCGACGAGGGGAGCTTCGCGTGCCTGCACGGCGAGGGCCTCGACAAAGTCGCCCGACTCGAGCAAAAAGCGTTCGTCCCGTGCGAGGGTTTCGAGCGCCGTGAGGAGGCGTTCGATCGTCTGGTGCGGCGCTTCCATGGGTCAGGCCACGCCCCGGACACCTTGCAACCGGGTCGATTCCTGCGAGCGGAGCATTTCGGCCCAGCCGTCGCGCAGCTGGCGCACGAGGCCTTCGACTTCGATGACGGGCTCCACTTTTTTCTTCAGATTGGCTTCGAGCAGACGGCGCAGATAATAGTCGTACAACCGGTCGAGGTTGGCCGAATAATCGCCGCCCGCGTCGTGATTGAGGCTCGCCTGAAGTTCCGCGATGATGTTCTGCGCTTTCAGGAGGTTTGTATTTACAATCTCGATACGTCGTGGCGTGTGCTCCGGCGCCTCGAGCGCGTCGCGCGCATGGGTGAGGAAACGGAGGGCCCCGTCGTACAGCATCAGGATGAGCTGGCCGGGGCTAGCGGTGAGAACGGATTGGGCTTGGTAGGCGCGGGCGTAACCCTGGGCGGCCATGGAAGACATGGGGCGCGTGGAGGGTTATTCGGCTACGTCGCGACTTTCCACCATGAGACGGGCCAGATCTTCGATGATGTGGCGCGGCGGATAGTTGGGGTCGACACGCAGCTGGTGGCCGCGGCTCACGGCCTCGGGCCGGATTTCGGGCGTATGAGCGAGCGCTTCGCGGAGAGCATCCGTGTTGGCGCTGGAGAGACGTTCGCGGGGCTGCGGAGCCTGCTTCGGAGCCGAAGCGATTTTCGCGAGAGCTTGAGCAACGGCGTCCGCACGGTTGTACCCGTCGAGATTGGACGTGGAATGTATCATGTGAGTTCTTTGGAAGAACGGTCAGCCCTAGAAGGGAAGCGATACAGGGAACGCCGTTGGTTACTACTGTTGATCATCGACCGCGCAGCTAGTGACTTGAGTGTAAAAGATTTATTCAAACAATTTGCAGTACACCAAATTTAGCGGGCGGGAAGTGTGGCAAAAGTTGCTGATCCCACGTAAGCTGCAAATCGACTAGGGTTTTGCAGTATGGTGTGACTGAGGTCTGTTGGGCCCCGGTCATCGCCTATTTCGCGGGCGTAACGCCGGGCGGAGTTGGCGACCGGGCCGTCGACGGCCGAGAATACATTGTCCGCGGCCCAGAGGATTTCTCCGTCGGAAATGCGTGCCAGTTTGCTGCGCAAGCCGACGATGAGAGGCGGATAGGGAGAGTAGGAGGTGATGTCGGAGAAGAGCACCGCGTCCGCACCCGTTTCCCGCGCGATGCGCTCAAGCAGGCCGGCTGGAAGCGACTCGGTGGACAAGAGGGTGCGCCTCCCCGCCAGGCGCGAAAGGGCGTCGCGGGTGAGCGGCACGGTTTCGAAACGATTGGTCTTGGAGAGTTCGGTCTGGAGAGAGCCGTCCACGCGATCCAGCGTCTCTTCAGTGAGGGTGGATCCGCCCCACGCAGGAAGCACTGCCACCCGCCTCAGCTCTGCCGGCAGCTTCGCGCCCGTCTTGACGTTTGCCGGGGTGAAAAACGGGCCGCTTTTGACCGGATCGGGCTTGGGGAGCGGCAGCTCCGCGCAGCCCGAGAGGAGTGCGACGAGCGCGAGCGAAGACAAAGCTCGGATGGCATTCATGGGTGAAGGAAAGATGGGATCGCGCCGCGAGCAACTCCCGAGTGGGAGACGGACGCCGCTTACTTGGCGGCGGTACTGCCGAACATGTTCGCCAGTTGTTGCTGCATTTGCTGCAGCTGGGATTGAGCGCGCTCCATCGCGATGAAGCTGGCTTCCATCCGCGCCTTCTCCGAATCGAGCCGCCGCTGGAGATTGCCGATTTGCGTATCGATGCTGGTATTGCCCTTGGTCAGAAGATTTTTTTCCGAAGCGAGCCAGCCGGTCGCGCCCGTGGTGCTCGCGCCCAGGATACTGGTCGTGTAGGTTTCGAATTTCGCCACAAAGCCGGTGCTGGCGGTTTTGAAGAACGACTCCACCTCGGTCGGTTTGTCGCGAAGGGCGTTTTCGAGTTTGGTCGAGTCCTTGATCGCAAGCTGGGAGGTGCCGGCGGTGAAATCGATGCCGAGATGTTCCATCCGCGAAATCGTGCCGGAAAGGCCCGAGATCGATTCGAACGCCTTGCTGCGGAGCGTGGAGGCCCACGTCTGGATTTCGCGGTTGCTGCTCAGCAGCGCCGTCGTGACCTTGCCGTTCGTGCTGGTGATTTTGGTCTGCTCGTCGATGTAAGACTGGACGGAATTGAACTTCGCGATGAAGTCCTCGATCGCCTTGCGGGCGGCCGTGGTGCTGTTGGCGACGGTGATCGTTTCCGTGGACTGGCTGGTCACCGCCACGCTCAACCCGGCCACTCCATGCGAGGTGGAGTCGAACGTGTTGGTCATACTGCTCAAGGTCGAACCCCCGTTGAGGGTGTAGAGGGCGTTGTTGCCGCGGGTGGTGGCGACGGCGCCCACGCCCACTGCGGCCAGAAATCCTCCGGCGGTTTCGCTCGTGGTGATGCCGACGTCGCCCGTGGCCTTGTTCGTGAGCGTCATGCGGTCGTTCAGCGCGTCGTAAGCGGCCGTCACCCCTGCGCTCGAAGCATTGATCTTCCCGATGATCGTGGCGAGCGACTCGGTCGTTTTGTTGAAACTGATGCTCACGCCGTTGATCGAAAACGTGCCGTTGCCGGACCCGTCGACATTGGTGATATCCGTCCGCAGCCGCGCACTCGCGAGCGCGGCCGTCTGATTCACCGTGCCGAGGGTGCTGCTGCTCACGATCGAACCGGTCCCATTGTTGCCGAGTCGTGCGACCGAAAGGAAATTGGAGGTATCGTTGCCCGCGCCGAGGGTGATGGGCGAGCCGGACGTGAGCGAGATTTTGTCCGTGGCGGCGCTGTAGCTGCCCGTGACGGCGCCGCTGGTGGCCGTCGAGATCTTGTCGAAAACTTGCTGTAGCGAATCGGTCAGCGCGATCGTGACCTGTGCGCCGTTGACAGTGAATATTCCCGGCGTGACCGCGGTCGACGTCGCCATCGAGGAAAGCGTCACACCCGTGACGTCGTCAGTGGTGGCGAGACCAAGCCCGATATCGCTCGTGCCGGTGCGCTTCGAGGCCGTCGCCAGTTGCGAAACCGCGATGGCGTAGCTGCCCGGCACGGTATTGGCCGAGGCGCTGATCGACCACGTCGATCCGGTCGTTCCTGAAGTAGCGGTGCGTCCGGCGAAAAGCCCTTCCGCTTTCAAAGCCTTGGCGGACGTCTGCAGATCGGTGATCCGCGTGCCGAGGGCGGTGAGCGATGTCAGCTTGGTCGTATTGCTCGACTTCTCAACCTCCAGCGCCGTGATCGGCGCGCGGTTGACCAGCGTTATCTGTTCGATAAACGATTTCCAGTCGAAGCCCGAGGCGAGTCCTGAGAGTTGAAGTCCGGCCATGGCAAATGACGCGACAAGGCGTCGCTCTGTGTATCGGCACGGATTGAAAGGACTTGAGGGGTGCTGGCCGTAAGTGGCCAAGGAGTAGCGAGTAGTGGGTAGAAAGGCACCGAGGACCGTAGTCAGAGCCTGGGCTGTGGAGAACGCCTGTCGGCGCACACGCTTGCGTCTGTCTACTCACCACCCCCTACGCGCTACTAGCAGGTGCCACAATTTTTAGTTTTGCCTTAAAGTTGCGTTCGAGTCGCGCCGTTAAACGGACAGCTGCGATAACCTCGCAGTCGGAGCGAACCGGCTCCTCCCTCGGTTCCGTCGCCACACGGAAGTGGTAGTAAAGATCAAGGAAGATCCCCATGCCAGTCGTCATTAATACCAACTCAGCGGCCACAGTTGCCTCGAACAATCTGGCGGCCTCGAACAATATGCTGCAGAAGAGCCTCAACCGGCTCTCCAGCGGCTCGAAGATCGTTTCCCCGGCAGATGATGCCGGTGGTCTCGCTGTGTCCATGAAGCTGTCCGCCGCGGCTAAACGCCAGGGCGCTGTTTCCACGAATATCGGAAACGCAGTTTCGCTCCTGCAGACTCAGGATGGCGTGCTCAAAGTCGCCTCCAAAGTGCTCGAGCGTATCAGCGAACTGAAGACACTGTATAACGATCCGACCAAGAACACGACCGACCTGTCGAACTACGACTCCGAGTTCACCTCGTTGCAGAGCCAGTTGACGGCCCTGACGACCGAAGTGTTCAACGGCGTTGGTCTGTTCGGCACGAGCAGCCTCTCGATCGCAGTCACGGAAGACGGCAGCACGTCGTCCGCCGTCGCGCTCACCGCGCGCAATCTGAGCAGCACGGCCACCGGTATCGGCGCCCTCACCACGACTTCGGTGACGAGCCTCGGTTCAGCCGCCCTCACGTTGAGCTCGATCACGACTGCGATCCAGAACGTGGCCACGTTCCGCGCCCAAAACGGCGCCGAGCAGAGCCGCCTCGGGTTCGCGGCCGAGTTGCTCACCACGAACAAGGCCAACCTGGAAGCCGCCACGAGTCGAATCATCGACGTGGACGTCGCCTCCGAGTCGACCCAGCTCGCGCGGTTCAACACCTTGGTGCAAGCCGGCACCGCCATGCTCTCGCAAGCGAATCAGAGCGCCCAGACCGCGCTCCGGTTGCTGCAGTAAGCATTTCGTCTCTTTTCACCGCGCACCCGGCCTGATCCCGCCTTTTTCGGCGGCAAGGGTCGCGGTGGCGCGGTGAGAGACCGAGCCTTTTTCATCGTTTCAATCGGCTGGCCGTCGCCAACGGTCCGCCGCAGCCACGCAGGAAGGTTGTCGCCAACGATCTTCGCTGCCTCCTGACCCCCGCGGTCGGGATCGTTTCTTTGATTACCGCTAGCAGCCAGTATTTCCACAGGGTGACATTTTAGAGCTACTGCTCTGATCGGCGCGGCCCGCGCTGTTTATTTCGGGCCCGTGGCGACGACGGACGTCGCACTCATCAAGGAAAGATACCACCATGCCAGTTGTCATTAACACGAATAGTTCAGCCACGATTGCCGCCAACAATCTGGCCTCCTCGAACCAGATGCTGCAAAAGAGCCTCAACCGGCTCTCGAGCGGTTCGAAGATCGTAAGCCCCTCCGACGACGCGGGCGGTCTCGCTGTCTCGATGAAATTGTCCGCCGCGGCTAAACGCCAAGGCGCGGTTTCCTCGAACATCGGTAACGCCACGTCGTTCCTGCAGACGCAGGACGGCGCCCTCAAGGTTGCCGCCAAAGTGCTCGAGCGCATCAGCGAATTGAAGACGCTGTACGCCGATCCGACCAAGAACAGCACGGACCTGTCGAACTACGACTCAGAGTTCACCTCGCTGCAAAGCCAGTTGACCGCTCTGACCACCGAAACGTTCAACGGTGTGTCCATCTTCGGCACCAGCGCCCTCTCAGTGGGTGTGACCGAAGACGGCAGCACATCGTCCGCCGTGTCTCTCGCGGGCCGGAACTTGTCGAGCACCTCGACGGGCATCGGTGCCCTCACGACGACGTCGGTCACGAGCTTGGGCTCGGCCACGTTGACGCTGAGCTCGATCACCGCAGCGATCCAGAACGTGGCCACGTTCCGCGCCGCCAACGGTGCAGAACAGAGCCGCCTCGGTTTCGCGGGCGAACTGCTCACGACGAACAAAGCCAACCTCGAAGCCGCCACCAGCCGCATCCTCGATGTGGACGTGGCGTCGGAGTCCACCCAGCTCGCACGCTGGAACACCCTGGTCCAGGCCGGCACTGCGATGTTGTCGCAGGCGAACGGTTCAGCCCAGACGGCACTCCGGTTGCTGTCGTAAGTCGCAAGAGAAAACTGACGTCTGATACAGTCTTCCAAGGCCCCCCGCCTGTGTTCGAGCACGGGCGGGGGGTTTTGCGTTTGGACGTAAGGAAGCGGCGCCCAATCTTTCTCTTTCCTCTTTATCTTAGGGTGACTCTGAAACAGCGGATCGAGGGTGGAGCGCGATCTCCGAGCGCGCTGTTGGACGTGTTTCTTCGAGAGCTACGGGCTCCAAACCAACGCGCTCGGAGATCGCGTTCCACCTCGATCCACTCGTAACCGGAATTTTTCAACTTCCATAATCTTTGTCCCGTTCGGGATAATCCCAAATCAGCGAAGGTCCCAATTCACTCCGGCCTCCGAGATAAAGATTAAGATAAAGAATAAAGAGAAAGATCATCTAACCCGCCGATCGGGTTTGAGAAACCCCTTTATTCCCCCGCCAATCCGGTCGATTGAAGCACTTAGAGTGAAACCCACCACCGCTTTCCCGCGCCAGCAGACCAACCTCTTGCAAACGAAACTGCAGGAGGGACTGACGCATCACCAGGCAGGCCGCCTCGATCTTGCTGACGCGGCATACGAGCGGGTCTTGCAGATTAACCCAAATCAAGCCGACGCGCTGCGTTTGCGCGCCATCATTTATGCGGGCCAGGGCAGACAAGCCGAAGCGACCGCCTTGCTTGAATCCGCACTGCGCGCGAAACCGAATTTCCCCGAGGCCCACTATACGCTCGGGAATCTCCTGCAATCCACGGGACAAGTGGCGTCCGCAATCGAGCACTACCAGCAAGCGATCAAACAGCGCCCGAATTTTCCCGAGGCCCAATGCAATCTCGGCAATGCGTTTGCCGCGGAGGGACGGCATGAACAGGCGATCGGCGCCTATCGCGCGGCGCTGAAGGGCAATCCGAACCACGCGGAAGTGCACAACAATCTCAGCGTGGCGTATCGGAAGACCAGACGGATCGACGAAGCCTTGTCCGCCGCACAGCGCGCCCTCAAGTGTCGCGCCGACTATGCCGACGCGTGGAATAATCAAGGTATCGCGCAAAAAACGCTGGGCCGACTCAACGAAGCAATTGAGTCTTATCGACGCGCGGTTTCCCTCGATGCGCTATTTGCGGAGGGTATCTACAACCTCGCTCAGGCCCTGGATGAGTCCGGTCGGCCCGACGAGGCGCTGCAGACGTATCGACACGCCTTGGCGCTGAAACCCGCCTACGCGGAGGCCTACCTCGGACTTGGTTCGGCTTTGCAGAATCTCGATCGGTTTTCCGAAGCGCGCGACGCTTATGCGCAGTGCCTTGCTTGTGATCCGCATCGTGCGGAAGCGCTAAACAATATCGGAACCACGTTCCAGAAGGAAAAACGGTATGCGGAAGCGGAGGACGGTTACCGTCAAGCAGTGGCGCTCAAACCGAGTTATCACGAGGCTTGGAACAATCTAGGAACGGCCCTCCAGTACCAGAAACGTTGGGACGAGGCGCTTACTCTCTTTCAGAAGGCGCTTGAACTCGCACCCAACTACGCGGATGCCCATAACAACGTGGGCGTTGTTCTTAAGCTGAAGAACGATCTTGCGGGCGCCGAGAAGGCGCTGCGCCGCGCGATCGATCTCAGCCCGAAATACGCCGAAGCGCACAACAACCTCGCCAATTTGCTGCTCTCGCTTTGCCGGGGTGATGAGGCTTTGGCGGAGTACCGTGTGGCCGCGAAGCTCAACCCCAAGTTGCCTTTGGTGGAGTTCAATCAAGGTGCGGCTTCGCTGTTGCTCGGCAAATTCGCGGACGGTTGGGCGAAGTATGAACGCCGCTTCGATACCTGGCCGGCACACGAACGGCGTCATTGCAATTTACCGCGTTGGGAGCGAGGCATGCCGCTGCAGGGAAAACGACTGCTGGTTCACGCCGAACAGGGGCTCGGGGATACGCTGCAATTTGTCCGGTATGTTCCCCTGCTTGCAGCGCAAGGCGCGACCGTCTTTTTGGAAGTGCAGGCGTCTTTGAGATCTTTGATTTCCGGAGTTACGGGAGCGGCAGGCGTTTTCGCTCAAGGGGAAACATTGCCGGAGTGCGATTTCCAATGCCCGCTCTTGAGTCTGCCATTCGGTTTTGGAACGGAGATGAGCACGATTCCCGCGAGTTCACGCTATTTACAGGCGCCTCCTGAACGCGCGGCCGCTTGGAAGTCGAAATTGGGAGCGGAAGGAAAACGCAAAATCGGTGTGGTTTGGGCCGGAAATCCGAATCACGAGAACGATCACAATCGCTCCGTGCCGCTCGGCGAGTTTGCTGCGCTTTTCGACTCTCCTGGCGTGGCTTTCTTTAGCTTGCAGAAGCAATGCACTGCGACCGACGCCGAAATCGTCTCGGCGCATGGTCAGGTGACCAACCTCGCGGCCGATCTGACCGATTTCAACGAAACCGCTGCCGCGATTGAAGCCCTAGATGTCGTGATCGCTGTCGACACCTCCGTTGCGCATTTGGCCGGAGCGCTTGGCAAACCGGTGTGGATTCTCTTACCCTTTTCCCCCGACTGGCGCTGGCTCTTGGGCCGCGACGATAGTCCTTGGTATCCTAGCGCGAGATTGTTCCGCCAAGAACGCACGGGAGATTGGCGCGCACCGCTGGTGCGTATTCGCGAAGCATTGGCGCAGCTTTAGTTCCTCGGTGGGTGTTTCGCGAAGGGTTGGAAGCGTCCGACGGCAATCTTTCTCTTATTCTTATGGGAGCCGCTGAAAAGCGGGTCGTAAGGTAGGGGCGGGCCTCTTGACCGCCCGCGGAGGGGAGGCGCCGCGCCAGAAAGGCGTTTTCACGCCGTCCAGCGCTGTGCAGATGTTTGCATGCTACGTTTGCCGCACACGACGGCGAGTCCGGAGGCCTCGCCCTACCTGAACTTCGCCAGCGCTTCCGCGACCACCGTTCCCACCGTTTCGTTTCGATTGAAATGATCGTAGATCCGTCGGCGTTCCTCGTTCGGCATTGCGAGTGCTTTCTCGCAGGCCGCGGCGAGGGCCTTTAGATCTCCGTGGCCATAACGCACGATCAATCCCTCCGCGTGGAGCGATTCTAACCGACCTCCGGCTTTTGAATTTTCCGAAACGGGAACCATGCCCAAGCAGCCCGACCAAAACGGACGATCCGTATGCGTGGCGCTCATTGCGGGGGTGTCAAATTTGCGGCCCTCCGGGCACAGACTTGCTTTATAACGATTCAGTTGTCCGCGATCGGCGACGCTGACGGAATGATCGTGAACCGCCACGAGCCGGTCACCGAAACGCGCCGCCAAAAAATCGAGCTGACGTTGGCGGTGCGGTGTCAGACCAAGCTTGGATCCGAGAAACAGTAGTTTTTCTTCGGGGGACTCATTAAACGGGATCGACAACGGAATGAGGTTGGCGACCCAGCTTCGATGAATCCGCAGGCAGTGGGGCGCGATCGCCGGTGTGGTTTTAGGATCCAGTGGTGCTTCATCGTGGATCAAAACGTCCAGGAAAGGCGCGAGGTCCCGGAAACAGGCCATGGTGCGGCTGGCTTCATCAAAGGCGTAGAGGAGGATGCGCATTCCGCTTCGTTTGAGCAGCGGCATGAGTTTGCTGAACGTACCGCCCAAGGACTGGGCTTTTTGCCCATCGAAAAGGAGCCAGGCCTCTTCTGCCGGCGGCCGCGACGCTTTCACGAGATCGAGAATACCGGCAACGCCGGTGACTTGGGCCGGCAAAAAGTCCAGGCCGGGATGAGTCATTGCTGCGAAGGCCCGCGTATTCTCCCCGTGCCAGTCGGCGTCCAGCCGCGCCATCTGGAGAAGCGCCGGATCGTTGGGATCGGAGACTCGCGGCCGAAGGTCTGCCGAAGGGAGCCGCTGCAAGTAGTCCCTGGCCGACTCCAGCCGGTCCGCCCACGGATTGAAGTGAATAATTCGTAAACGCCGCGGCAACGGTGCCATTGCTCCCGAGTGTTCAGCCATTTGTGAAAGGCGTCAACCGTCCGAGTTGCCCGTCCCCAACCGGCAAGTGACGCCGAGAGGTGCCAATAAGCGATGAGCGATAAGAAATGAAAAATGAGCAATGGCCGGCTCCGCCGGTGCGGAACCGGCCTGGTGTTTTCACCCTAAAGGAGGCGGTTCGACGAACCGATATTAATGACACCGAGCGGCCTACAAAGGCGGCACGGGAATCTTATGCCACTCGCTTCATCGCCTGCCGCCTCGACCCTCGACGCTTCTCTCACCGCGCTGCTCGATCAATCGCGACGCGTGCTCGCTGTGTACGCCGAAAAGCCGAGCGATGCCGCGACGTGGCAGCAACTCGTCACCGTGCGACGCGCCGTCGCCGAAGCGGTCGCGGCGCTTCCCTCCACCAAAAAAGAAGGGCCGGAGCTGAATTTCATCCGTGCGTTTGTCGATGCGTTCTCGCAATCGGGCGCGGCCGACTACTCCGTGTCGAGCGAGGATCTCACCTTGGCTCGCACCTACGCCGGCAAGGGCTGGACGGGCCTGATGGCGGCAACGTTGTTGGTGCCGGCCTGGCAATGGCCCGAAGCGCCCTCGTTGAACGACGTGGCTCCCTGGCTTTGGCGCGATTACACCTTTTATCTTTTCTACACGCCGCAGGGTTTTTGTTCCGAAGGCCACGCGACGGCGTTTGCCGCTCATTATCTCCGTCGTTTGGAAGAACTGGCGCGCTGGGGCGAGACGAACCGCGGCTCGGCCGCGGTCCGAGCCGCGCTGAATGTCTACGCTCAGATCGGCAACTGCATCCCCCTTTATTTTTCGGCTGAGTCATTGCGGCGGCACTACGAACTCCGCGCGCGGGTGCTCAAATCCGCCCTCGGTGTGCCCAAGCAGGATGACATTTTCCCCTCGATGCGCGCAGGTCGTCCGCTGCGAATCGGTTTCGTGAATCGGCATTTCGGTCCCCAGACCGAGACGTACACGACACTGCCGATGTTCGAGCAGCTCGACCCGGATCGGTTTGAAGTGGTGCTCTTTGTCCATCGCGAGACCAGTACGCCGGTCGAGGCCTATGCGCGCACCCGCGTCAGCGATTTTCGTGTATTACCCGCCGATTTGAACCAGCAGGTCGACGTGTTGCGTAGGGCCGCACTGGATGTCGTGGTGTTTGGCACGAATGTCACGGCCGTGACGAACGAAGTCACCCAGCTTGCACTCTATCGCGTCGCCCCCTTGCAGATCGTGAACAACTCCTCCTGCACGACGTCGGGCCTGCCTGAGGTCGATTTGTATGTTTCAGGCGCTTTGACAGAAGCGCCTGAAGCTCCGGAGCATTTCTCTGAACGGCTCGGATTGCTGCCGGGTCCGGCACACGCGTTCAATTACGATGCGGACCGTCAAGATCCGACGGGAGCCTGGACGCGGGCGGCGCTCGGCATACCGGACGATGCCGTCGTCTTCGTGACCGCGGCGAACTATTTTAAAATCATTCCTGAAATGCAGAAGGCGTGGGCCCGCCTCCTCGCCGCGGTGCCGAATGCGTGGCTGGTGGTCCACCCCTTCAATCCCAACTGGTCGTCAACTTATCCCATTCAGCGCTTTTGCGCCGAGTTCGATCGCGTGCTGAAAGCCCACGGTATCAAAGACGATCGGCTGATCGTTTCGACCAATCGATTCCCATCGCGCAGCGACGTGCGCGAATTGCTCAGCGTCGGCGACGCCTATCTGGATACTTTTCCTTTTGGCGGCGTGAACTCACTGGTTGACCCGCTTGAAGCCGGAGTTCCTGTGGTGGCATGGGAAGGCTCGGTTTTCCGTTCCCGCATGGGCGCTGCGTTGCTGCGCTCGCTGGGACTCGAGGAGCTGGTGGCCCGTGACGCGGAGAGTTATCACGCGCTGGCGGTGCGCCTGGCCACCGACCGCGGCTATCGCGATCAGCTCAAACCGCGCATCCAGGATGCCATGACCTGCATGCCGCAGTTTCTCGATTCGCTGGCGGCCAGCGATTCGTTTGGCGCTTTGGCTGAGATCGCGTTTGACGAGCTTGAGCGGAACGGTCGCGAGGCCTTCCGCAGGGACAGGACAGCCCTCACGGCGCCCAAAGTTGCCGACGCGAATGCGGTTCTGTTGGAAGGGCTCCAACTGCTCGACACCGGTATGCTTACGGAAGCGGCCGATAAAGCGCGTGAAGTCCTCGCGGCGCAACCCGCGTTTCCGGCGGCGCGACAGCTGCTCGGCCGAGCGTTGACCGCCCAAGGTCGCCATGAGCGGGCGAGCACTTATTTCCTCTCAGCGATCCAACACGACGGAGGCAATCCGGCGCTCTGGCACGACCTCGCAATCTCCCTTCATGACGGCGGCAAGAAGCAGGACGCGCTGCAAGCGCTCGAGGCTTGCCTGAAGCTCGACGTCAATCGTCTGGACGCATGGCTGATGCTGGGTGAAATCGCCGAGGCCCTGGGCCACAGGGAAATGGTTCAGGAAGTCGCGCAGGTGACTCAGCAACTCGCACCCGAAGATCCCCGTGTCATGGCGGTCGTTGCACGAATCGGGCTGTTGTGAACTTTTGCCTTGTGATTTCATGAAGGTTGTCGTCATCGGCGGGGGATTGGTGGGGATGGGCACAGCGCTCGCCCTCCGTCGCGCCGCTTTCGGCGACGTACAACTGATCGAGAAGGAGGCAACGCTCGGCCGTCACCAAAGCACGCACAACAGCGGCGTGCTCCACGCGGGACTCTACTACAAGCCTGGTTCTCTCAAGGCTAAATTGGCGGTGGAGGGAATTCGGAAGATGGTAGCCTTTTGCCGTGAACACACGGTGCCCCACGAAATCTGCGGCAAATTGGTGGTCGCCACCACTGAGGAGGAAATCCCTCGTTTGCGCACCTTGCTGGAGCGGGGAACGCAAAACGGATTGGCTGGCCTTCGCTGGTTGAGCCATGAGGAATTTCTTGAGATTGAACCACATGCGGCCGGCCTTGCGGCTGTTCACGTGCCGGAAGAAGGCATCGTCGACTACGGGGCGGTCTGCGTCGCGTTTGGCCGCGAACTAGCGCGCGCTGGTGTTGAGGTTACAACAGGAGCACGCGTCGAGGGGTGCGCTCAGGTCGATGGCAGATGGCGGGTTGAGACCTCCAGGGGAAATTTCGAGGCGGATTTTATTGTCAACTGCGCGGGTCTTCACTGCGACCGGGTCGCGGAAGCGGCGGGCGAGGATCGTTCGACGCGCATCGTTCCCTTTCGCGGCGAGTACTATAAACTCCGCCAAAGCGCTGAAGGACTGGTGAAGAATCTCATTTATCCGGTGCCTGATCCAAAGTTCCCGTTCCTCGGCGTTCATTTCACTCGCATGATGGGCGGAGGAGTCGAAGCGGGACCCAATGCGGTGCTGGCGTTCGCCCGAGAGGGCTATTCGAAGTCCGATGTGAACGTGTCCGATCTGTTCGATGCGCTCGGATACTCCGGCTTGTGGAATTTTATGAAACAACATCGGCGCATGGCTTGGGAGGAAGTGCGTCGGTCGTTCAGTAAGACGCTTTTTTGTCGCTCTCTGCAACGCCTCGTGCCCGACGTGCGGGAGGCCGACCTCGAACCGGGCGGCGCCGGAGTGCGGGCGCAGGCCATGCAGTCCGATGGCACGCTCGTGCAGGATTTCCATCTCATCGAACGCGGGAATGCCTTGCATGTCCTCAATGCCCCGAGTCCGGCCGCAACGGCTTCACTCGCGATAGGAGAATATGTCGCGCAACGCATAAGAGGAATCATCCAACTGAACCACAGCGAAGCCTGCGCCGCTCACGCCTGATATGCAGCCGACGACTCCCAAACCGTTGCGATCCCCTGAAGAATTGTCCGCGAAGCGCGACGAAATGCACGCCCGCGCGGTTGGGGCGCTTAAACGTGTCTGGGAAGTTCCTGGGTTGACGGCTGAGCAACGCGGCCACCACGCCCGCGGGCTCAATGATCAGCTGCGAAACCTGGAATACGACATGCAGCGCGGCCACTTGGCCAGTTGGCCGCGGACGATCGAGCTGCCAGTGGCGGGCAACTGCAATCTGCGTTGCGAAATGTGCAGCCTCTCGCATGGCGCGCCGACCTATGCCTTTTGGACTACGAAGGACATCGAGCCGTTCGACAAGCTCTTCAAATATGCGAGCCTTATCAACCCCACCGGTGTCGGCGAACCGCTGATGGGGCGTGATTTCTTTCCGATGATCGAAACGTTCAAGCGCCACGGTTCACATGTCGGCTTTTTCACGAACGGAACCCTGCTCAATGAGAAAAAAGCGGATCGCCTGATCGAACTGGGTGTAGATTACGTCAATGTGTCGATCGACGGCGCCACGGCCGAAACGTTTGAGCAGATTCGGAAACCGGCCAAATTCGAGGTCGTCGTGGGCAACGTGCGACGGCTAATCGCGCGGCGTCGGGAGCGCGGCGCCGCCAAGCCGCTTGTCCAGCTCGCGATTGTTTTGATGGGAGAAAACATCCACGAATTGCCTGATCTCGTCCGATTAGCGGCCGAACTCGGCGCGGATAGTGTCTACGGCATGTTCGTCAGCAAAGGCGGCCCCAGTCACCAGCCGCGTTTGCCTCAGAAAGACCCCCGACGAACGAACGAATTTTTGCGTGAAGCACGTCTCGTGGGGGACGAGTTAGGCATTCGGATCTGGATTCCGGCGCTTTTGGAAGAGACTAAGGATTCTGGCAGTGCCGCAGTGCCCCCAGGGGAATACCGGCCCGCGAGCATTGAGGGAAAAGTATACTGTGCTTATCCATGGAACCAATATTTGGTGCACAACGACGGCTCTGTTGGTCCTTGCTGCAAATTGCGCGGAGAGATTGATGGACTTCCGCTCGGCCATATCAAGGACGGCACTCCCGAGATGCATTGGAACAGTCCTGGTATGGTGCGCCTGCGCGAACGGCTGCTGCGCAATGACCCGCCGCCAATGTGCCGAAACTGCTCCTTGAGGACGGCTGCGATTTCGTGATGTCTCGCACCGTTCCTGGTTGTTGTGAACGTCTACCGCTGCAACATCTCTGATACTCGGTCAGTGAGTCCAACGACTTGGCTCATATCGTTGGAAGGCTATCCTCGATGAAGCCGGCGTGCGATCCGGCATACTCAGTAAGACCGACTTGGCGGGGGCGCACATGGTCTTGCGCGTCCCCACCGTCATCGAACTTCTACTCTGAGGCGATCAAACGCTCACGAAGAGCGTTATTCTCCGCCCGAAGTTTTTGAATTTCTTCTCCTTGAGCGGAGAGTTTTCGTTCGTGGGCGATCATATGTAATGTGAGCTCTTCTACTTTCTGGAGAAGTTTAACTTGCATCTGTGCGACATCGATTCCATCGCGCCTGGCCTCGGCCTCGCTGGGGATATCGGGCAGATGACGCTCGCGTTGGATGAATTTCTCGACTTCGGGCAGCGTGGTCAGCTTGTAGTCTGCCGCAAATACGTGGTCTGCGTAGGTATTCACGTCGGCTATGAATTGGGTCGCTCGGACTGCTCCGTTCACCGCGAGTGGATAGCCGGGGCTCGATGTGCCAATGCCAACGTTGCCAGCGGCGGTGATCCGCATCCGTTCGGCGATGGTGCCAGCGTTCGCGGTCGAAAACTGGAGGCATCCTGTGACACTCGACGACGAGTTTGCAGTCAGCGTGGTTCCAATCGTTGCGACACGTTTCTCGCCGCCGCTTGTTCCCGGTACCGCGAAAGCAATCACACCAGGGTTCAGCCCCGAGTTGGTGCTGGCACTGTTGCTGAGCACGAGCCAGGCGGCGCCGTTGCCGACGCCGCTCACCTCGGGTGCGGAAGCCTGAATCTCCAGCGCGGTGTTTTGTTGATTCCAGTTCGCTCCATCATAGTCGGGATAAAGCAGCGTGTGCGACGTACTCACGCCAATAATAGGCTTAACGGCTGCGCCGTACACAGAAAGCTTTTCTCCTGGAGCAGTGGTGCCGATTCCGATATTTCCTGAAGGAGTAATCGCAGTGGATCCTACCGTAACGTTGCCGGCAGCGGTGATCTTTAGTCGTTCGGTCAGCGTACCCGCGTTCGAGGTGGCAAACGCGAGGTCGCCGGTGACCGACGAGGCCGAATTGGCCGTGAGCGTCGTGTAGATCGTTGCGACTCTCTTCTCTGCACCGCTTGTACCCGGCACCGCGAAAGCGATGACTCCAGGGTTAATGTTTGCGCCTGTACCTCCGCTGTTGCTGAGAACGAGCCAGGCCGAACCATTGCCATTTCCGTTCAAAAGTCCGGCTGATGCATTTATTTCGAGGGCGGTGTTCTGTTGATTCCAGTTTGCTCCGTCGTAATCAGGATACAGCAAAGTATGGGAAGTGTTCACTCCAATGATCGGCTTCACAGCCGAACCCGTAATCGAAAGCTTTTCTCCCGGTGACAATGTACCGATGCCGACATTTCCGCTGGTGGGAAACGTGTTGGTTTGCGCCGCGGCCGCCCACGGGGCGACGATGAGTGCAATCGCAATATAGCGTGATTTCATGACAAAACATGACAAGTTCCAGTTGAAGCGCCCGGTCCCGCACCGGGCTAACAAGCTTAACGTACCTGCCGGCGGAGCTGCTGTCGATCCGTTCACTGTACAACCAGTGTAAATGCGTCCCCAAACGTTTGGGGCAAGGCGAGCGCGTCGACCCTTCAGAGGTTATTGGCGAATGCGGACAACGGCGGTCATCACCCGCGCAGGACCTGCCTATAAAATTCTCCGAAGCGTTTGGCAGAACCTTCAGCGGTGATGGAAGAACGGGAAATCGGTTCGGCCCGCCGCTTGATTTCCAAAGCTCGTTCAAGGGCCGGACGCGGGTTGTCGAGCCAAGCTCGCGTTGCCGACACGGTGGCGGAGGCGAAACGTCGGGACCAGAAGTGTTGAAAGCGAAGGCCGGGAGTTACGATCACTCCGAGATTCATTTGAATGTAATCGATAACCCTGGAGGATCCACACCCCCGTATGTAATCCGCAGTATAAGATTCCCACGGTTCGTCGAAAATGAATCGTTCCGCTGTGGCCAGGCCAAAATCGTAGCGGCTTAGCTGCTCCCAGTAAGCGTCCCCATAGACATTGTTCTCGATATGAAAGTACTCCGACCGTTCCGCTAGCGCCCGATAAGGCAACAAGTCCGGGTCTGCCTGCTGCTGAAAGCCGCTAAAATATACATGCAGATGGATGCGATGAGCAGCAAGCGCTTCGGCTACGCGCAACACGCTGTTGTCGCCTGATCCCACCCAGCCGACCGAGACTACGCGAATTTCCTTGTACGTTGGGATTGAGGTAGTCCGCTTTTCTTGAAGGGGATCGTGGATCAGGATGTTGTGCCGCGGCAGCTGATAACCGTGCAGTCTCTGCAGGTATTTCGCGCGCATATCCCGGTGGGTCATACCGTCCGCCAGCCTCATGGCTTCGCGTTCGAGCGTTTTGGCCGTGGGCGACGTGGCATTGATACCAGAGCACGTGTCGTACAGATCGATGACGGTCCTGCAATTCTTGAGCAGACAAAGAAGTCCGACGGCTTCACCGTTCAGCCCGAAAACGTGCGCGAGCTCGCCAGGAAATAGCCAAGACGCCAACACCAGCTGCAGCATGTCCTTAACCGCAAAAGCGCTTCCAAAATATTGCGGAGGGTTAAACTTGGGAGCGGCAAGATGAAGTAGGATTGGCTCCCAGCCCGCGAGGCGCGCGACTGTGGCGAGGCGAGTTTCGCGTGAATGTGGCTGTGGGGAAACGAACAAAACCGTCTTACTCAGCCGATCCTGAGGTATAGAATCGAACGCCCGCACCATGGACGGAAGGACTGCCTGCAGTTGTGTCCGTGCGAAACGTTTCCGATCATGGTGAGGTATCTTGACAAGGACGTTGAAAAGCTTGTTCAGCAACTCCGCGGTTTGCCTGGCTTTGTCCGCTTTCGCCTGCTCGACGCCGGCATCGTGTTGCGACGGACCCGTGGCGGCGCACATGGAACCGAACTATTTCAGTTTCTTCGCCACGTCCATCGCCTGATCGATACAGTCGTCGATGTCGATGTAGCGGTAACTGCCTGCTCGGCCGATGGAGAAAACGCCCTCCGGCATTTGCTCGATGTAGCGCTGAGCCTTCGATCGTTCGCCCTTGATCGGCATGGCGTAGTGCTTGCCGTTCATAGAGGGAAATTCGATCCCGATCAGCGTGGTGGGAGACTTGTGGCCGGTAAATTTTTTGTATTCCACGAGACGTTTGAATTTTTCGCCGCCTGCGTAATAGAGGAAAAACACGTCTTCGGGGAAACATTGAGCCATTGGTAGGACGATCGGGTGGAAGTCTAGTCCGACAAAGCGCAGTGCGCCGAAGCAATGGTCAAATAGGATGTCGGGCGCGATAGTGTTTACGATCACGTCGAACGTGCGCCATTCGCCGCCCCACTTCACGCGTTTGGCTGGAATGTCGAACTGTTCGATGTGCGTGTTCAATAGCACACGCGCTTTCGCCGTCGAAATGTCAAAATAATCGTCGTAGCCGTTGGGAGCATAGGGGTACGCCGAGATGGCATCGTGAAACCCATCTCTGGGGCCGTCGTAAAGCAAAGCGCCCTTTGAAGTCCAAGCCGGAACCGCGTCGTCGAGTTCACGATTGTCCGGAATCTGCCACATTTTCTTATTGTAGTTGTCCGCGAACTTCCCGTACAGCGTCGGCCCGACAGAACCGAGCCAGTATTCCTCTAGATTGTTTGCTGCCTGACCGCTCTGTGTTTCAGCGAGCTCCCGTTTGATTTTGTCGCGATCGGGCATCAACTCGATGTCGTCTTTATGGATCGGAAAATTGTAGAATTGCTGGTCTTGTTCGATGTAGGTGAGGAAAACGTGTTTTAGCCGACGGAGTGGCACGTACTTGTGGAGGAAGTCGAACAGGCGTTCGTCGCGCGTGAGGAAATGGCGAGGCCCAAAGGTGTAAGGATGGCCGCCGTACCACTTGGTGCGGACGCCCGCGCCCAAAAACGGCGCTGATTCGACCAGGGTCACATCCCAGCCGCCCTGTAGTTCCAGTTGATGGGCCGCGGCGCATCCTGCAAACCCGCCGCCAATGATAAGAGCTGATTTCATAATGGCTTGTAGAATCCAGCTTCGGCACGCCCGGCCCAGGCTTGAGGACATTTCCTCCGGCCGAACCTCGGTTAGCTGCTCACCCAGCCACGAAACTCAAATACTGCTGCCCGCGTCCCCACCATGGGCGAAAATCCGCCAACGCCCCGCGGTCGGTCAAAGATGACCTTAGGTAGCGGGCGAAACTGAGGAGGGACTTGGCGGTGAGTGGACTAAATGGTGCCAGCAGTTTGCTGAGCGTTCGTACTTCCTTCTCCAATTGGGTGCGGGTGAACGAGGCCTGGCCGCGCTCTTGAGCAAAGATGCGGTCGTAAATTCTTTGAGAAATGACCGCGACGCGCTCAACCACCGGCCGTGGGGCGGCAGGTAGCTCGACTCGATAATCCATCAAATTTAGGGCCAATTGATAATAGGATGAGTGAATGAACCCTGCATCGGTCACCCCCGATCCAGTGATCGTCTTATACCACCGCCAGTCTTGCAGAAAACGGGGCGAGCAGCCCAGCAAAGCAGCGTGCGTGCCGAGGGTTGCGGCGGCTTCGGGAATGGAAAAAAGAGGTCCCACCCAAGGATGCAGGATTTGGTCGATGACCCAGTCTTCCGGGCGCCGCGACATGCCTGGAAGCGATTTTACATCGGGCTTAAAGAACTCCACGAGTGCCGCCACCTTTGCGTCGAACGAAGTGATTTCAGCCGTGACGCGAGCGGCTACCCAGCGTCGCAGCATTTCCGGCAGCAGCGAGAGCGCGTCCATACAAGTAAAAACAAAAACGCCGCCCGGACGAACGAAGCTAGCGACATGTCGGAGGAACCTTGGCGGATTCTTTTGCGTGGGGATGACTGCTTCGCAGAGAACCACGTCGAACTTCTCATCGTCTCGAAATTGAATGATAGACGACTGCCTGAATTCCGCGGGCAACTTCGGGCAATACTGTTTCAGCAGTTTTCGGGTGCTCTCGAGGCTGGGAGAATTACCATCGACCAGGAGATAGCGCCGCGGTCCGAGCAGTCCCGTCACGACTGCGTTGTGGCCGCTGCCCGGCCCAAACTCCAGGACCGAAGCGTCGCGGAAGCTCAACGGAGGCAGGCCCAAATGCCGATAGAGCGAATGCCGCCGTTCGACATGCTTCTGGAGATCGCTGATATCCTGCCTTGTGGGGATGATCCTGTGAGCCGTGTAGAAATCGACGAAAGGGATTTCGGCTTTGGTTGCTGCCATAAATATTGGGCTATCGTTCCTTTGGTTCGGCCAACCATGCGCGCGCTAACGACTCGTGGGCCTGGAGGCTGACGCCGCCGTCGACCACGATTTCCTGGCCGGTAATGAAGGAGGCTGCGGGGCTGAGAAGAAAGGCGACTGTCTGTGCCACTTCTTTGGCCGTACCCATCCGCCGCAAAGGAGTGATTCGCTTGAACATTTGATGCAGGCGCTCGTTTTCCAGAAAATGCTTCTTGGACTCTTCCTTCAGGACCGTCCCGGGAGACACTGCATTTACACGAATCCCAATCGGCCCGAGTTTGAAGGCAGAATATCGGATGAGGCCGAGCAACCCCGCTTTTGCCGCATGGTACCCCTCCGTTTGTTCATCTGCGACGAATCGGGCGGCGCTGGAGGCGATCGCCACGATCGAGGCATCGCCCTTTGTCTCCATCCATTCGGCGCTGGCGGACAGGACAGAGTTCGTCGCGGTAAGGGTCGAGTCCAGATTACCGTCCCATGCGCCTTCGTTTCCGCGGTGACGCTGAAAGAAAGCGATGCCGTTGAACTTGCCGTGGGATTCCACAATACGACGCAGCAGTGCGGGCAGTTCGCCTCTTTTCTGAACATCGCCGGGAATAACTCTGGTCGCAGACCCCAACGTCAGCGTCGCGTCGTTTCGAGCCACGATAGAGACGCTTGCTCCTGCGGATGCCGCCAGCTCGGAGAACGCGCGGCCGATTCCCCGCGTCCCGCCAATGACCAAAAGATGACGACCGTTTAGGGAATCTGAGCTCGGGGCTTGCATGCGTTGGCGCAAATTCGAGGTTAAACCCGCCTTACGGACGGTAGCGGCAGGAGCATTCGTCCCGTGCCCGGGGTGAAGTAGTTGTGGCGGCTTACGATTTGATCGACGTACCGCCAAGCCAGCATGATAGTACAGGCCGGATTGCGTTCTGCGACTTCTGTGGCGGCGACGCACGGGAGGTGGAATCCTGGACTGAACTTGCCCTGCTTCCTGGGATTGTCGTCAAGTATGTAGCCAACCGTAGAACCGAGATGAAACTCGTACAACATGGTGGTGCTTCCGACTGAGGCCCCGTAGGCGGCGATCTCTGTGCCTACCTGCGGGTCAACCACCTCGTGAATCTCCTTTCGTAGACGATCGAGCAGGGAGCGGCATTGGGCGAACGCGGTCGGTGCAAAAATCGCTAATTCCTCCTCGAGAGCGATCGCCTTTTCAACCGAATCGTCGAGTGGATACTTGCCGCCGATTCGCTGAGCGGTGAGTCGAATGGAGCCGCCTTTATTGGTGTTCCTTTCCGCCACGATCAGCTGCAAGCCGTGCTTCGCGAAAAACCGGCGGAGCGGAGCCACCGAAAAATACGAGATGTGTTCGTGGTAAATCGTGTCGATCAGACCCTTCGTCACCACATCCAGCCAATAGGAGGTTTCCATCACCAGAATTCCGTCCGGAGCCAGCAGCCTGCTGACTCCCGCCAATACGTCATCGAGGTCATCGATGTTCGCCAGGACGTTATTAGCGGCGATGACGGTTGCTTTGCCTTCCTTTTCGGCGATTTCCCCTGCAAGCTTCCGATCGAAATATCGGGCTAGCGTCGGAACGCCGGAAGTCGTGGCGGCCTGCGCGATCGCGGCCGCCGGCTCGACGCCGAGCACGCGGCAACCGTGGGCCTTGAACGCGCGAAGCATGGGGCCTTCGTTACTCCCGATTTCAAGCACTAACGAGCCGGGTCTGATGGCATACCTCGTGACCACAGCTTCAGCGAAGCGCCGAAAATGTTCGGGCAAACCGATCGAAACGGAGGTAACGTAAGGAAAATCTGGGTACAATAAATCCGGTGAAACGACGTCGCGGAGCTGCGCCTGTCCACAGTCAGCACAGGCCATCACGTCGAGATTGAAGATTTCTTCCGGCCGACCCACTTGCTCAGACAAAAGGTAGTTGTCGCCGATGGGAGTGGGCTGGAGACCCAAGGCAAGACTCAGCGCTTGCGATCCACACAAGCGACAGGTACGTCGGGTTTGAAAAGAGGTTTTCATTGGCGAAACGTGACTATGGGCGACCGGTAGCGGCGGTTAGTTGCTGAGCGTTGGAATCCCAGCGGACCAGCGCTTCGTCACACTCCTCGGCCGCCGAGTTTTCTGGCGCCCAGGGCGCAAAAATGGTGTCGCCCGGCGCGAAGGGGCCCGTGCTGGTTTCCAGAAACACGACGCATTCGCTGCGAGTACGGAGGGTGTGATATTGGGTATCGTGCAGCCGAAAGAAAAAGTCTTTATGGGATGAGCGGGCAGCGATCCCTCTCTTGCCAGTCACGGTCCCTTGATCATCGAAGAGCAGGACGTCGAGTTCTCCTTCGAGAACCAAGAAGGATTTTTCCTTGCCGCGGTTTTTAT
This sequence comes from uncultured Opitutaceae bacterium, assembly GCA_964546955.1. Classification (GTDB taxonomy): domain Bacteria; phylum Verrucomicrobiota; class Verrucomicrobiia; order Opitutales; family Opitutaceae; genus CAZJLP01. The sequence continues at coordinate 155,768 of CAZJLP010000001.1, forward strand.
GCGGGCGGATATAGGTTTCCCTAAAGTTCACGATGATCATCTCGTGGAGGCGGGAATCGACATCGCGGTGCGCGCAGATGCGTGCGATTTTGCGGGCGTTTTGACGGGCTTGCTTCTTCACGAAATCTAAGTCGCCGGGGCCCAGGGTGACAATCGAGCCCGACATATAAAACACTTCATCGCTGATCTTCGTCAGTTCCATGGTCATCCCTTCGAATCCGCATTCTGCATATCGATTAGTATTCGACCGGCTTCTCCCGATCTAAAAACCCGAATTGCCTCGTTTATGTTGTCCAGGGAGAACTCGTGTGTGAACAGGCCCTCGAGCCGCATTCGTTTTTGTTCGACGAGTTTGATTAGGCGAGGAATCTCCACGTGCGGCGCGACGCCCCCACCATGCGAGCCTTTCAGCACTTTCTTGAAGTGAAGCGGAAGGGTATAAATGGCGACTTTATCGCCCTTGCGAGGCACGCCGACTAAGATGGTTTTTCCGTCGGGATGAGTGAGTTCGTAGGCTTGCTCGATCACGCGGGCGTTGCCGGTCGTATCGATCACGACGTCGGCCCCTTGCGGTCCGACAATCTGCCGGATTCTCTCGGCGAGATCCGGCGTCTGGGTCGAGTTGAAGGCGTGCGTCACGCCCCACTGCTTCGCGAGATCGATTTTCGTTTGGACGATGTCCACGCCTACGATCGGATAGGCGGAGACCATGCCCGCGGCCTGCGCGATGTTCAGGCCTACTCCGCCAACGCCGAAAATGACGACCGATTGCCCGATCTTTAGTTCTGCGTCGTTATTGACAACGCCCACGGCCGTGGTGACGGCGCAGCCGAAAAGAGGAGCGAGTTTCAGACTGAAGTTCGGCGGGAGTACAGTCAGGCGGTTTTCCGAGATGATGGCTTCATCGTTAAACGTCGTGACCCAGCCAGCGTTCACCTTCCGGCCGTTCCAATCGTAGCTTGGAGTTTCGGCCTGCAATCCGTCACTCGGACGCCAATGCAGGACGACGCGGTCTCTGGGCTTCACTGTTTTCACGCCCGGACCGACCCGGACCACCGTGCCCGATCCTTCATGACCCAGCAAATGAGGAAGAAATTTGTCCGGCCCTTTTGCCGCATCGATCTCGTTGATTTGGGCCCCACAGATCCCGCTGTAATGCACTTTCACGTGCACCTGGCCGTAGGACAGGGATTCCGGCATGCGGAGCTCCGCGACGACGAGCGGCTGGCTGGTTTCAACGAGAATGGCAGCTTTCATTCGAAATAGATGAATTCGTAGTCTCCTGTGTAGCCAAAATGCTGGTACAGCCAGATCCATTCGGCCGTGTCGAAGAACGACTCGCAGGTGAGGGCCCAGCACTGCACGTTGAACAACTCCTGCTCGTTCCGATAGCTCTCGAGCATCACATAGCCTTGCTTTCCGACTCGCTCGATCTCGGATAGGGCGGTCTTTAGCTCAAAGATGCGGAGGTTGTGCAGACAGCCCAGGGAAATAACCAGGTCAAAATGCTTGTCGCCGAACGGGTAGGCATCTTGTGCGCGGTAACGGAATAGACTGCCTTTAAAATCGGGATGTCGGGAGGCCAGTCCGTGAACGGATATATCGAAGCCGGTGAGCTCGAGCCCCGGTTCGATCAATTGCATTTCGTGCAACAGGAATCCTTTTCCGCAACCGACGTCGAGCACGCGAGACCCGGCCTTGAGGCCGTACGTGTCGATCAGGGCTTGGGCGACGGGTTTCCATCGACCAGCCAGGTATTTGTAGCCGCCATAGCCGAAGCGTCGATCGCCATCCCAATAGTCGAATTCGTATTCCTTGGCCTTGCGCATGCAGGTCACTTTGTCGTCGATCATGCGATCAATGTATTTCCGGGAAGTCGCTTTGTGCAGCGGCGTGACGAGGTTGCGGAGATGTCCCATATGGGTGTTGAGGTTTAGACTGCGTTCCCCGTGCGGCCGAGCATTTCGACAGCGCGTGTGAGTTGAAATTCGCGGCGCGTTCGGTGGTCGGCGCTGTCGCCGTCCGTGAAACGATAGCGAGTGCGTCCCGCGGGTAGAAAATCGTTAAGGCAGATGCAGGCCCATTTGACCTGATATAGCGGTTCGAGCGCGACGATGCGCCTCGCCAAAGCGCCTGGGCTTGGCGAGAGACTCAACACCGTCTGCAGAAAAGGGTCGCTCAATGCGCGCGAGAGCAGCATGTCGGGTTGGTTTGCGAAATCGCAGACCAGTTTCGCCGGGTCATCGCGGCCAGCATACTCGAAATCCACGAAGCGCAGCGTGCCGTCGGCCTGCCGAAGCGCATTGTGAAAACCAAAATCGGAGGGAGACAAACAGCATTCGTCGGCGGACAAGCACTCCTGGCGTTCTTCGATCAGAGGCCACTCTGCGCGGATCAGGGAGAGGATGCGCTGCCAGGTAGGAAGCAGCCGCGACTCTACGAAATCGCGGGCCTGCGTATCAGTCTCGTCTCGGACCACGAGCTCGGCCAAACGATCAACCCGGCGCTGTGTGGTTTCGACATGTTGCTGGATAGAAAAACACGCCTCGGATGCAGGGCGAATTTCCGGCGGAGGCGGGCGCAAGGAATTTGTCTCGCGGTAGAAGTGACACGCCTGTGCGACACAAGCCGCGTCGATCTCCGTCAACCCGAGCCGCGAGCCTTCAATGAACTCAAGCAAAGCGGCGTGGCTCTCGGCATCCGCGATCAATGGCTTGGCCGCCAAGGCGCATCCCACCCTTCGAAGATGACAGAGAAAATCAAATTCCTGGCCGAGTCGATCGCGCGGGTCGTCGGGGTGGTGAAAATAGCGTTTCAGTAGATAAGATGTTTCGCCGACACGCAGCCGATACACCCGATTGTTACGACCACCTGACAGTGGTTCGACGCGGAAGCTATCAGCTACCCCTACACGAGACAGCAATTCGCGCGCGACTTCTTCGGTATCGGCAGATGCGATTGCGCTCATCGGGTTGGTTTCGCTGTGAACAGGGCGTTTGCGATTTCGGTCCAGCTGCGTGCTGTTTTGACTCCGGCAAGCGCCGGATGTTGACCCTCTGGGTCAAAGAGAATCGCGGAAGTCTCTTGAGGAAAAGCTATTTCTGAAAAAACCTCGGGCAGGTCATCGATGAACACGTCGCATCGACGCCGCGCGATCGCTTCCACCTTTCCCAAACGGGTCTCGTGAAATTCGACATCGCCCGACGCTAAACCAAAATAGCCGTGCGCGGTCAGCCAGAGACGGGCGGCTTCCTGCAGGTCGAACGGGTCCCCCGACGCGGCGAAGCGCGTTTTGTGGCTTAGAATGCATACGGGGACGCCATTGCTCAGACAGCGTTCGAAAAACTCGGCAACGTGCGGAAACGGTTCTGCCCGTCCCATCAATCGTCCGTAAACCTCTCCCTGCAGCGAAGTCCAGGCGTCGTTGCCATGATGCAATTGCAACCAAGCTCGAACAGCTTGTTTCCGCGGAAATAACTCGGCAGGCACGAGGCCGCGGTCCCGCGCGACCCCGTAAAATAGCCCATCATATTGAATGATGGTGTTGTCGAGGTCGACGCCGATGCGCATGACGCCTAGTTGCTGGTCACGAGTGACGCGTGCACGGCCTCCACGATCGCCCCCGGCGTAAGTCCGTAAACCTGTCGCGCGTGGTCCTGTTCGCCCGATTCATGGAGAAAATGGTCCGGCGCGCCAAACCGCAGCAAACGGGCATCGTAGCGGGACGGCTGGTCGACCAGCCATTCGGCCACGGCAGAGCCGAAGCCGCCAATCCGGGAATGCTCTTCGACCGTTACCACCACATCGCATTCGGTAAACACGCGGTGCAGCGTTCCTTCGTCGAGCGGTTTGATGCTGGCGCAGCTGTAAACGCGGGGGGCAATGCCGTTGCGTTCAAGCAAATCCGCCGCCTCAAGAACGGTCGGTACCATGTTCCCGGCGCCAAGCAGTGCAACGGTCTGTCCGGGACGAAGCTGATTCCAGACGCCAAAGTCGAAAGTTGGGATGGCCGGGAAAATGACGGGCTCGCCTTTTTTTCCGATGCGAATGTAGGTGGGGCTATCTCCGGCAAGGGCCGAGCGAAGGCATGCGCGAAGCTCCAACGAGTCGGCCGGTGCGAGCACCCGCATGCCAGGCAGCGATCTGAGCAAGGCAATGTCCTCCAGTGAATGGTGCGTGGCGCCCAAAGAAGCATAGGACAAGCCGGAACCGGTGCCCACGATAATGACCGGCTGGTGATGGTAGCAAACGTCGACGCGAATCTGTTCGAAACAGCGGGCCGTGATAAAAGGCGTGATCGTATAGCAAACCGGGCGCAGGCCCGTGCTCGCGAGACCCGCCGCCATGCTGATCATGTTGGCTTCGGCGACGCCGCAATTGTAGAAGCGTTCGGGCTGCTTGGTCTTGAACTTGTCGAACAGCCGATTGCCAATGTCGGCGCTGAGCATGACGACACGGGGATCGGCATTGCCCAAAGCGGTGATTTCTTCAGCGAAGGCGTTTCTCATGTGGCCTCCAGTTCCTGGCGGGCGCGTTCTACTTCTTCCGCGGTGGGCGAGCGGTAGTGCCAGTTGTTATCATCCTCGATGAACGAGACGCCTTTGCCCTTAATCGTGTGAGCGACGATCGCGAGCGGTTTGTCATTGGCGCGCGGGGCGTGAAGGGCGGCGACGATCTGCTCGAGATTGTGTCCGTCGACTTCGAGGCAGGTCCAGCCGAACGACTCCCATTTTCCTTTAAGAGACTCCATCGCCATCACTTCATTGCTGCGGCCGGTCGCCTGCCACTTATTGAAATCGATCAATGCGGTGAGGTGACCGAGCTTGAGGCGGGGCGCCAGCATCGCGCCTTCCCAAACGGAGCCTTCCTGGCATTCGCCGTCGCTCATGACGACATAGACATCGTAGTTTTTTTTCTGAATTCGCGCGGCCAGGGCCATGCCGATGCCCACACCCAAGCCGTGACCGAGCGATCCTGTCGCCCACTCGACTCCGGGAGCGCAACCGGGGGACGGTTGTTCCGGCAGGCGGCTGCCTTCCTCGTTGTAGTGGAGAAGTTCCTTTTCGGAAAAGAAGCCGCGTTTGGCCAAAATTGTATAGAGCGCGCTGACCGCATGGCCTTTGCTGAAAACAAGACGATCGCGATCCGGATCGGAGGGGTTCGCTGGATCGATCCGCAAAGCCGTTTGGTAAAGGGCCACCAGGAGATCCACGCACGACAGCGCCCCGCCGAGATGCGAACTCTGCGCGCGATGCGATATGGCGATCAACTCGAAACGGATTTGGCGCGAAAGTCGGTCCAAGACCCTGAAATCGTGACTAGTGCTCGCAGCCATCATTGGAGTTTCAGTTCCTGCATTCGCTTGATGTTGAAATAGAGCGAATTCGTCATCGGGTCCTTCACCTTGCCCGTCTCAAATGCGGCCTTCAACTCGCGGACGGCGTCTTCAATCGTGTAACGGGGCTCGTAACCCAGCTCGCGTTTGATTTTGTCCGAAGAAATGTGGTACGAACGATTGTCGTTAGTAGGCGTCGTTTCAATTGCGACGTTTTTGCCCACCACGCTGCGAACCAGGTCGGCAATGGCGTTAATGGACAGGTTTTGGTACCCGGCGTTGTAGATCTTGCCATCGATCTTCTCCGCCGGCCAGGAGAGCGACTTCACGTAGAGTTCGGCGCAATCACGGACATGAAAATTGGGCCGGAGTTGATCGCCGCCGAAGACCGTGATCTTGCCCTTGTTGATCGCGTGATTGGTGAGAATGTTGACCGAAAGATCCAGGCGCAGCCGAGGCGAATACCCGCAGACCGTCGCCGGTCTGACGGTGAGCACGGTGAAACCCTGCACGCGGCGCTTCTGAAGTTCCTCTTCGCAGAGAGCCTTGTACTTAGAATAATCCGTCAGCGGTTTCAGCTCCAACTCTTCGGTGACGTTGGGGTCATCCTTGATGCCGTATACGCTGGACGAGGAAGCATAGATGAAACGTTTGACTCCGCTGTCTTTTGCGATCTCCACGAGCGGAATAAACGCATCATAGTTGATCGTCCGGGCGAGTGAGGCATCCAGCTCGAAGCTGGGATCGTTGGAAATACACGCGAGATGGATCACCGCGTCGCAGCCGGCCAACGATTTCCTGAGTAGCGCCTGGTCGCGCAGATCGCCGTGGATCAACTGGAGGTTTTCGTGGTCCTTCACTTCGTCCAAGACGTGTTTTCCGTAGAGGAACAGGTCCAACACGCGGACCATGTAGCCCGCCTTGAGCAGCAGGGGCGTTAGGACCGAACCGACGTAACCGGCTCCGCCGGTGACCAGAACCGTTTTGAGCGATGTATTCGAAGCTACCATGGGCGTAAAATTAAGAAGCGAGGTATTTGAACCAATCCTTCGTGGCGTCCGCGATGGACCGTTGATCCCACAGGGGCGCATCGCGCCAATCGTCGATCACTTCGAGCATTCGTTGGACGCCTTGTTCTAGCGTCACGGTTGGGACCCACCCGGTTTGTTGGCGAATCTTGGCGGTGTCCGCAAAGGTGCAATCCGGTTCGCCCGGCCGTTTCGGCACGTAGATAATTTCTCCGCCGAGCAGCTCGACGAGGCGGTTGATGCTGTAGGTTCCGCCGGAACCGATGTTCATGATTTCTCCGCCCAGGCCGGATTCGGCCGCCTTCACGAAGGCGTGAGCAACATCGGTCACATAAGTGAAATCGCGGGTTTGCCTACCGTCGCCGACCACGGTGAACGGCTTTTGAACGAGCTTTTGCTTGAGGAAAACGCCGAATACTGCGCCGTATGCGCCGGTGGTGCGGCTGCGTGGGCCGTACACATTGAACATCCGCAGAGAGATCGCCTTCAGCTTGTAAACCTGTGACCAATGCATCACCAGCTGTTCTCCAAGATATTTGGTGAGGCCATACGGATGGCGCGGGGAGCATGGGTGAGACTCCGGCGTCGGCACGACGTCAGCGATGCCGTAGCAGGTTGAGCTTGCGGCATACAGAAATTGCTGGGCGCCGACCAAACGTGCCAACTCGAGTACGCGGAACGTGCCTTCAACATTGACCTTAAAATAGTCCTCTGGATTTTGAATTGACGGGACCAAATCCGCGCGTCCCGCAAGGTGGAAGACCCAATTGATTTCCCTTGAAGGAAGGTCTTCAAGGTCAACTTCCAGAATGCTCTTTTTGACGAGCGTGAAGCGGGTGGACGCGAAGGCCTGCTTGAGGTTGGCTTCGCGGCCAGTGGAGAAATCGTCTATCGCCACAACGCGGTGCCCTTGATCGAGCAGCAAGTCGCATAGGTGGCTTCCAATAAACCCGGCGGCCCCGGTAACGATGCAGTTCATCTGGGAATGATTCAGTTGGTTAAAACGCGAGCATGGACATGCCGCCTTTTAAGAATTTTGATTTACGAATGGGTTCGGAGTTGCCGACGATTTTGACGGCCTGAGCGCCTGCAAGTTGCCCCATGAACGTAGCCAGGTTGAGCGGAAGTTTCGCCGCAGCGGCCAGCGACGCTACCGCGCAGAAAGCATCACCAGCGCCAAGAGTGTCGACCGCGACGCGTTCGAAGGCCGCACAAGCACAAAGTTCTTTCTGACCATTGCGTCCCAACGTTTCGTAGGATCCACGCGTCAGCCAGGCATACCGGCTCCCAAGTTGGGCGGCCAGGGCTGAAAGTTCCTTGCCGTGGTCGAGATCGCGGCGACCGACGGTCAGATTCATTTCGGTCTGATCCAGCGTAAAGGCGTCCGCGCGATGATAGCGACGACCGAGAATATTGAAGCCGTGATTGTTGCTGTTGGTCTGACAATTGACAGCGAGGAGCTTTGCCTGCTGCTGCACGTAAACACGTACGAGGTCCTCCATCATGCCGTGGCCGAAGTCCATCACGAGCACGAGATCGTAGTCGTCGATTTGGTCGGCAATGCGTTCTAAGACGGCATACTGCAGTGCCTCGTCCGGCGCGCGTTTGTCGATGAAGTTCACCGAAAAAAGCTTCGAGAGCTCCTTCCCCTCGTGCCGGGGCTCTACAAAACGCTGCTTTACGATAGTGGTGAATTTCGAAGAGCGCACGAGATCTTGTTCGTGCGGGTCTATAAAATCCGATAGCGTTTCCTCGAGCCAGGGCTCGGTCCCGACCAGGCTGATGAGTTTCACATTCGGTGTGAATTCACGGATGTGACGGAAGACCGCGAGCGCGCCGCCTGCCTGCATTTCCTCCGATACGTAGCGCCCGGATAGAATGCGGTTTTTGGAGGTCAATCCTTGGACTTCTAAGGTCGTGTACTTGTCGAAGATGATGTCACCGATGATGAGCACGCGCAGCTTGCTGAAGCCTTCTACGATCTCACGAAACCGGCTCGGCGAGCATGATTGCGCGACCTCATGGCAAAACGATTTCACTTCTGGCGGGTAGGGCTCGAAGTGCTCGTTGAGGAGACGAGTCGAACTGAATACGATGGAACCGACGTAGCGGATCTCGCCTCCGAGCCGGCGCACCGTTGCGACATCGTCCGCGATATTGCCGGTCACGTCGTTCTGGTACTGTTCGTATTCGCGACCCTTGCAGTAAAAGCGAGGCCGAACGCATTCGATGGCCTCAACGGCGGCCGGGTAAGGTACGACCACTACGTAGTCGACGCATTCTAAGGCAGCGAGCCAGCGCGTGCGCAGGTTGTCATTGAAGTAGGGACGGCCTGGCCCCTTGTTCACAAATTTCTCCGCCGTGAGAGTTACAACGAGCACATCGCCGAGCGCTTTGGCCTCTTCGAAGTGAACGATGTGGCCGGGATGAATCATGTCGAAAGTCCCGTGGCATTGCACGATAACTTTGTTTTTTGCCCGTAGCTTCTCGAAATGAACCGGTGCCTTGTCGAAGGGCAGGATTTTTGCGTGCGGCATGACGAACGAAACTGCCAGCTATTCTGACTAGGGCCGATTTCGGCTGAGCCACTGCATGGCGAGATGGCCGATGACCGTTTGCAGGTCCTCCGCCACTTGCATGTCGTGCACCGGAAAATAAATCGGGTGATCGGCCAGGCCGAGGCACTGGCCGCCCGTGAAGCCGAGGATGGCGAACGACTCGAGCGCGAGTTCGTGCGCCGTCATCAGCGCGCGAACCACGTTGGGCGAATTGCCGCTGCCAGAGAGGACAATCAAGACGTCGCCGGCATTGGCCAGGACCTTGAGCTGTTGAGAGTATACTTCTTCATACGATACGTCGTTCGCGAGGCACGTCAGCACCGACGTGTTGGCCGCGAGCGAGGTGACGCGAAGGCCGCGTCCGGAAGCCTTGTCGATCCCATAGAGAAAATCGTTGGCCAGGTGAACCGCGTTGGCCGCGCTGCCTCCGTTGCCGCAAAGGAAAACCTGGCGGTTTTGCCGCCAGCACCGGTGCAACGATTCAAGCAGGATATTGAAATTGGTCCAGTCGTGCGCGCGCAGCGCTGTATCCAGTTTGTCCTGATACTCGCTGACGAACGCGGGCATCGCTGCACGAGCCTCCCGCGTTGTCGAGGTCGCCGTCCTGCCCGGATTGCGGGCAGGCGATTTGGCCACGAGATCTTTCTTCATAGGGAAGAGATCGGCTCGAAGCGACGGAAGTTGAGGAAAACCCCTCAGGCGCAGCACGATGCCCCCGTCCGGATGCCGGGTAGCGCGAGGGTCGCGGTGAGCCCTTGGCGTTGTGTCCCCCGCAAGCGCCGTTAGTGGAGTCGCGCTTAGGCCGCCTGTTTCGCCGCAGGAAGAGCTTCCGCTGCGGCCAGTAGCCTGTCCCAGAGTGTTTTTCCGCAATTCTCTTGCCGGTAACGCGGTGCGCCGGATTCCGCCTGTTGACGAAGCGCCGGCAGCTGCTGAAGAGCACTGGCGACCGCCGCGGCCATCGCCTGAGCGGTCCACTGCGGGGCGGCGACCACCCCAAGCTGGAACTCGCGCCCTTGGCGGGCGGGGACGGTGTTGCCGCAAACGACGACCACTTTACCGGCAGACGCTGCTTCCGTGAAGACTCCCGAGGAGCCAAAGCCATAGAAAGTCGGGGTGTAAGGTAGCAGCACGATGTCCGCGCGGCTCAGCAGGTTCAAATAGTCGGTTTGGCCAAGCGGCCCGTTCAGCAGCTCCACGTCGGCACCCTGAAGTTGATCCAGCTGGGCGATCACCGGTGCTAGGCCTGTGGAAGCGGCGTTTTCCCGATTCTGCACCTGCACGACGAATTTTGGACGCGGCTTCAACGCGGCGCACCGGTTGATAATTTCCGGTAAAAAATGAAAACCTCGGAGGGGGCTGGTGTGACCCTGATACACGACCACGGGTCGGGCGTCTGCGGCGCGCGGCGTCGTTTTTTCGACCAGAGCGGACACGTCCATTGGATTTGGTAGTTCAAGGACAGGTCCTCCCGTGATCTGCTTGTAGGCGTTCGCGAGTTCCGTTGTATCCGTGCAAATCAATGTGCGCGGATGAGCCGAAACGAGCTGCTTCACCGCATAGCGGTAGAGGAGCACGATCATTTCTTTGTTTTGCCGCGTTTGGACGTAGTCCATCGCATGATTCAAATACCGGAACATCAGCGCCACGGTGGGTCGGCGTTCCGGAGGCAGACGGGCGAGCCACAGCGCAACGGCGTAAACCTGGTTCTGGAGAATGTTCGGAAAGTAGACCAGATCGTTGGCCGAAAAACGGGCGGGATCGATTGAGACCAGATCCGCGAGGAATTCCTGGTTGATCGTATTAAAATTCTCGATCGCCCAGACCAGGGGATCGCTGCAGGCCTCGCGAAAAATGTCCTGCGAGAAGACCGAAGTCACCGGCACGTCGCCGCAGGTCGCCACTGTGGCTTGCTTGCGCCCGTACACAAAGGTTTCGATTCCCCGGCGCTTCAGCTCCGCTGCCAGCTGAAAGTCGTGGCTGAGATAATGCCCGCCAACGCCTGACAGCTGAGGATCCAGAATGTGGACGCGGCGCATGAAAAAATCGCGTTACGCCTCAGCGCTGAGAGAAAATCACTTGCGAGCCGGGGGCATTGATCCGCACGCGCACGGTGGGCTGGCCACCCGTCGCTTTGCGAATCGCGTCGTGAAAACGCGGTTCGGCGATGAAAAGGAGAAAACCACCCTGGCCCGCGCCGAGCAACTTGCCGCCGGTGGCTCCTGCTTTCAGGCCGGCTTCATACCAAGCGTCGATCTCAGGGAGAGAGACGGCCCCGGCTTGCTTTTTTAGCTCCCAACCCTCGTGGAGTAATTGACCGAACTGCGCGATCGGGCGGTCGGAGGCGAGGCATTCGACTCCCCGCTCGGCCAGTTCGGACATGCGGCAGAGAACCTGGGTCTTCACCGCTTGATTGCCATTTTTCTTTCCGAGCACGGAAAAGCTGTCGCGTTGAATCTGAGTGTAGACGAGCAGCATGTGCTCCTCGAGTTGCTGCACACGCTCGAGCGGCAGCGGAATCTGCGTCACATCATAACCGCCGTTGCGATGAAAACGCGTCAGACCGAACCCTCCGGTCGCTGCGACAATCTGATCCTGCCAGCCTCCCGCTTCAGCCAGGATGTTGCGTTCGATGTCGATCGCTTCATCCGCCAGATCGCGAGCGGCGCGATACCGCCCGCCGTAAGCGTGCAGCGCCTGCAGCATCGCCACGACAAAGCTGGACGATGAACCGAGGCCCGTGCGCGCCGGCATGTCCGCCATGACGTGCATCTCTATGCCCGCTTCGATGCCCAATTTCTTCAACGCGGCGCGGATGGCGGGGTGTTGAATTTCTTCGACGGTATTGACGGCCTCGTTACGGCGATAGGCCAAACGAATCTTGTGATCGAAATATTCTTGTAAAAATGGCTGCACCGTCACGTAGGCGAACCGGTTGATGGCGGTGGCGAGAACGGCGCCACCGTGCTGTCGAAAGTGATCGGGGAAATCGCTGCCGCCGCCGAGGAAGCTCACACGGACGGGGGCACGGGCAATGATCATGGGATTTTGCGAGGCAAAGGGGGCGGCAGGGAGGGGAGTGTGACAGCCCGCTTCCGAAGCCGCTTCGAAGGCTTCGTGGGACTCGAGCGCGCGCAGCGCCCCCGCATTTAGGGGGTTGGCCCCACCTGAAAGTGATGCTTCAACCGGCACATTTTGGCCTATCGGCACAGGCGCCGCCTGGCTTGAGACAGAAGTTTAGTTCTGAATAGATTGTGCCGTAAGCAGTAAGGCATGACGGGCGGTGCTGCTTCGCCCTCCTACTTCTCTCTCCATGAAAGTCCTCATCACAGGAGGAGCCGGTTATATCGGCTCCGTGCTCACCCCCCATCTGCTTGCGGCCGGTCACGAAGTGACGGTCGTGGACAATTTTTCTTTTGGCCAGGCCACTCTGCTGGAATGTTGCCGCCATGAAGCGTTTGATGTCGTGCGCGGCGACTGCCGGGACGAAGCGCTGATGACGAAGTTGGTCGCGAAAGCCGACGCGATCATTCCCCTTGCCGCAATCGTCGGAGCCCCTCTTTGCAAACAGGACCCGATCGCCGCGCGCACGATCAACCAAGAGGCGGTCGAGATGCTTTGCCGACTGGCATCGAAAGCTCAGCGTATCCTCCTGCCTGTGACCAACAGCGGCTACGGCATCGGCGAGAAGAACAAAGCCTGCACCGAGGAGAGTCCGCTCCGGCCCATTTCGGTCTATGGCACGACCAAGGTCGCCGCAGAGCAGGCGGTCCTGGCGCGTGACAATAGCTTGAGTTTCCGACTCGCGACGGTGTTCGGCATGTCGCCGCGGATGCGCGTGGATTTGCTGGTCAATGACTTTGTTTACCGCGCGGTCAATGACCGTGCGGTTGTCGTGTTCGAGGGTCACTTCAAGCGGAACTACATTCATATTCAGGACATCGCTCGGGTATTCGCGTATGCGCTGCAGCATTTCGACCGCATGAAAGGCCGCTGCTACAATGTCGGCTTGGAGGATGCGAATCTCTCGAAGTTGGAACTCTGCGCGGCGATCAAGAAATACGTGCCCGAATTCACGCCGATGGAAGCGCCGATTGGCGAGGACCCCGACAAACGGGACTATATCGTCTCCAATCAGCGACTGCTCTCCACCGGCTTCGCGCCCGAATGGTCGCTCGATCGCGGCATCAAAGAACTGATCAAAGGTTACAAGATCCTCCGTAATTCGCGGTTTTCCAATGTCTGATCGCCCCTTTTCCGGCCCGGCCCGCGTGGTGCTCCTCGCAGGAGGATTTGGCACCCGCGTGAGCCATTTGCTGCCGGGAATGCCCAAGCCGATGGCTCCCGTGTGCGGAAAGCCTTTCTTGGAGTGGGTGGTGCGATTCTATGCGCGGCATGGCTTCAAGGAATTCGTCCTCTCGACCGGCCATCTGTCGCACGTCATTGCGATCCATTTCGCGACCAAACCTGTTCCCGATGTGACGGTCGCGTGTTGCGCCGAGGTCGGGCCCTTGGGGACTGCCGGCGGATTTCTCAATTGCACCGACGCAAAGGCGGCGGGTGCTCCGGTTTGGCTGGTGGCGAACGGCGATTCTCTTGTCGTGGCCGACCCGAGGCCATTGGTTGAACTGACCCGGACTCCCAACACGGAGGCAGCCTTGCTCGGTTTGTCGCTGCCTGACGCCGGCCGTTATGGCACCATGGAGGTGTCTTCGAATGGCCGTCTTCGTTCCTTCCGTGAAAAGCAGCCGGGCCCAGGGATCATCAACGCCGGTGTGTATGCCTTCAGTCACGACGCCGTCTGTCGGATGCCCGGTCGCCGGCCGCTCAGTTTCGAACTCGATGTTTTCCCGACCTTGGCCGCCGCTGGCCGCACGTCCGTGCAGGTCGTCTCCGCTCCCTTCATCGATATCGGCACCCCTGAAACCCTGGCCGAAGCCGAGGCTTTCATCACCGCTAATAAGGATCGATTTTAACCGCGAATGGACGCGAATGGCCGCCAATATCAACCCACTCATTTTCAACTCCATGGTGATTGCTCTCGACGTCGCTGGAACGCTAGGTCGTAAGAAAGCAGGTTGTTATTCGCGTCCAATCGCGTCCATTCGCGGTTAAAACTTCTTCTACGACCATGATTTGTCGCGTTTGCGATTCCACCCAACTTGTGCCGGCGGTCGATCTCGGCACTCAACCCTGGGCCAACCATTTTCTCCGGGTAGAAGAGGTGGGGCGCGAGCCGACGTACCCGCTGCGCCTGGTCTTCTGCGAGCGCTGTTCCACGGTGCAGTTGGACTATACCGTGCCGAAGGAGACGATGTTCTCCGACCACACCTATTTGTCGGGGATGACCAAAACCTTGAGCGACCACTTTCAAGGGGTGGCGAAGGAAGTGGACCGCCGCTTCTTTTCAGCCAAGCGGTCCAAGGCGATGCTCGATATCGGTTCGAACGACGGCACCCAGCTCCGGCATTACAAGGACTTGGGATACGACATTCTGGGAGTGGAGGCGGCCAAATTGCCCGCACAATTGGCGAACGATGCCGGTCTTACGACTCTCCGTGCGTTTTTTAACCGCGAAACCGCAACGTCGCTCGGACGAAAATTCGAAGTGATCAACGCTTCGGGTGTGTTTTTCCACCTGGAGGAGCTCCATTCGGTCACGGACGGAATTCGCCTTTGCCTGGCCGACGATGGCGTCTTTGTCATTCAGTTTCTCTACATGAAGCGCATCGTGGAGAACGACGCCTTCGACCAGATCTACCACGAGCACCTGCTCTACTATAATGTGCGCACACTGGAGCATTTGTTGCGCCGACACGGGCTCGCTCTTTTCGACGCCGAGTTTTCGCCCATCCACGGCGGATCGATCATCGCTTACGCGACGCATGCTGCCCGCGCCCAGCCGACCGAACGCCTCGCGTCACTGACGGCGGCGGAGGACAGGGACGGCGCGAACACCCTACCGTGGTACAAAGCCTTTGCGCAGCGGATTGCGCTCCGCAAGGAGGAGAATTTGAAGTTCCTGCGCGACCGCCGCACGGCGAAGAAACGCATCTTCGGGCTCGGGGCACCGGTGAAAGGCAACACCCTGATCAACTATTTCGGCATCACCCCGGACCTCATTGAGTGCTTGGTCGAAAAAAATGCTCACCGGCGCGGGCTTGTTGCGCCCGGAAGTCATATCCCGCTTAAGATCGAGGACGAACTCGAAGGTCCGCCGGACGTTTACTACGTGCTAGCCTGGAACTTCAAGAAAGAGATCCTCGCGCGCTATGCCGACCTCGTCAAAAAGGGGGTTGAATTCTACTTTCCGGTGAACCCGAAGGACCAACTTTGAGCCAAATCTTCGTCACAGGAGGGTCCGGCTTTCTCGGCCGACACCTGCAGGCCGCCCTCGCCGCGCGCGGTCATACGGTCGTGGCGCCGTCGTCAAAGGAGTGCGACCTCTCGCGGGAAGGTAGTTTCCTCCCCTGGGAAAAGCAGCGTTTCGATGTCATTTGGCACCTCGCAGCCTGGACCCAGGCTGGAGATTTCTGCTTGCGGCACCCGGGAGAGCAGTGGACGCGCAACCAGAAGCTGAATACGCATGTCCTCGACTGGTGGTCCACGCGGCAACCGCAGGCCAAACTGATTTCCATCGGCACAAGCTGCGCCTATGCGCCGGATCGGCCCTTGCGCGAGGAGAACTACTTGGAAGGACAACCGATCGATAGCCTGTATACATATGCGATGACCAAACGCATGCTATACGTCGGTCTTCGTTCCATGCAGCGCCAGTTCGGCCTTCGTCATCTCACGGTGGTACCCTCCACACTGTATGGACCAGGCTACCATACGGACGGGCGCCAGCTCCATTTTATTTTCGATCTCATTCGGAAGATTCTGCGCGGCAAGATGCACGGCGAACCTGTTGTTTTGTGGGGCGACGGCCATCAGCGCCGCGAGTTGATCCACGTGGACGATTTTGTGCGCACGGCTTTGCAGTTGGCGGATAGCGTGGACAACGAGGTCGTCAATATCGGTGCCGGTGCCGAGCACTCGATACGCGAGTTCGCCGAATTGATCTGCCGGCACGTCGGCTACGATCCTGGTCAAATTCACTACGACACGAGCAAGTACGTCGGCGCTAAATCGAAGTGCCTGGAAATAGGGAAGCTGAAGGCACTGATGCCGGATTTCACGACTGTTCCCTTGGAGAAGGGTTTGCCCGCGGCCGTGGACTGGATGAAGTCGGCCGGCATGGTGTGAGCGGCGGGCATGGGACCGAAGAAGGTGGAATTCCGCGCGTGCGAGATTGTTTGGTGAGCGACACGGGAATGCGCGCGATGTCAAATAGTCCGCCAGGGACGGCGGGCTCCACCTTCGCGTTAGCCTATTATGACTGCCGCTCGCCCCAACATTTCAACAACGCATCCCCGAACCGCTTTGCCTGACCGGCGTGATCCATGAGTGGGCTCCGCAGCATTTCTTCGCGCAGTGTGTTTCGCGCTTTGTCGCGCAGCGCGACGTCCGCCGCGAGCGTTCGGGCGATGTCGACATAGTGTTCAGGGGAACGCGCAATCCACCCCGTCCGGCCGATTGCGGTCAACAGGCTTGCCGAAACCCGGGCTGCATGGCGATCACCATACAAAGTGACCACGGGCACGCCCATCCACAACGCTTCGCAGGTGGTGGTTGTTCCATGGTAGGGAAAGGAATCGAGGGCGACGTCCACTTCGTTGTACAGGCTGAGATGTGACGCCAAGTCGGGCGTCTTCCCGCGCATGGCCACGCGATGCGCGGCAATGCCCGCGCTGTTCAGTCGTTCTTTCAACCTTTCAACGACAGCTTCATTTTCCAAATGCTGGGCTTTGAGAAGCAGTCGGGCCCAGGGCACGGCGTCGAGCACGCTGCGCCATAGTCTTAGCGTCTCTGCAGAGACTTTTGCGAAGTTGTTGAATGAACCGAAAGTCATCGGACGATCCGGTCGGCCTGCCGAGGGAGCAGGTGCGACGGTTGGCGCTTGATAGGCCCAGGCGGTTGGAGCAAAGCGAATCCGTTTTTCCGTGTGGAAGTCGTCATCGTCCGGACCGGGATCTGTCACCGCGTCGACGAACCGGTAGTTCATGGCGGAGAGTCCCGTTGTGTTCGGATACCCAAGATAACTCACCTGCACCGGCGCGAGGCGTTTTGCAAAGAGAGGAAGGCGATTGAAGCCGGTGTGTCCAGCCAGGTCGACCAGGATGTCCAGCGCATCCGCTCGGATGGTCGTTTCCACCGTTTGATTTGCCTGGCCCGCGAACTGCCTCCAGGTCGAGGCAAGTTCCCGCAGGCGGGCCGAGCCGGCGTCGACTTGCGCGTGGTCGTGATAGAGGAAGAGCTCGAATTGGGACCGATCCAAATGCCGCAGAAGAGGCTCGATGAAGTAGAGGACGGAATGATTGCGCAGGTCGGGTGAAAGGAAACCCACGCGGAGCCTAGTCGAGCTCGGTTTTGGGTTTTGAGTTTTGGGTTTTGAGTTGCCTGGCGTAGTTTGGGCCTCTGCCGTGGCTCCGAAGGCGCGGTGGGCGGCGAAACTTTGTTCGCGGGAGATGCCGTCGAGGTAGTTGAGCGTAAGCAGATATCCGCTGCGGGCCTCGAAATGATGGGGGTCCAGCTCGAAAGCGGCGTGAAACGATTTCAGCGCGTCGTGCAGCTGATACGTTTGCTGAAAGACGAGCCCCCGCCCCATGTGCGCCTGCGCCAGCTTTGGGTCGCACGTCAGCGCGCGCGAGAAACAGTCCAGTGCTTCCGTGAAATTGCTTTCGGCGTTAAGAGCGACTCCCAAATTGCACCATCCGGCTGCGTAGTCCGGTTTCAACTCGACCGCTCTACGGAAATACGGCTTGCCTGCCGCCAAACCCATCGTGTCGGCGAGCAATGCGCCGAGACGGTCGATCGCGTCGTAGTAGTCCGGCTTGAGCGCGATGGCCTTCTGGTAGCATTCCGCCGCCTCTTTCATCTGGCCGAGTGCTTTCAGTGTCACGGCGAGGTTGTTCCACGCCTCGGGTAGCTTTGGATCCCGCCGCAATGATGCGCGATACCGTTGTTCCGCTTCCGTGTGCCGGCCCAGCGCGGCCAGCGCCAGCCCGAGCCGCATTTCGCAAAGGGCCGACCGGGGGTCGAGCCGCAATGCCTTTGCGAAGAGGGTTTCCGCCTCGCTGTAACGCCCCGACTGGTACGCTATCACGCCGCAAAGGTGAACGGGATCGAAAAGCCTGGGGGCAACCCGGCTGACCGCGCGGTACAGCTTCTCCGCTTCGGGTAAGCGCCCTGCCTGATGGTGGGTGAGCGCCGTTTGCAGTGTTTGCTGAATTTGGGCGGCGTTCATCGCTTTTTCGATTTGTCCTCGCGCGTCGCGGCCGCCCGTTGTTGCCAGCACGCTTCAAGGGCTTGCCCGAAACGCGCGGCCTGTCCGCGATGATCGAGGAGGGCCGAGCTTTGCAAGTCGGACCTCAAGTGGAGACGCAGGGAGTCCAGGAGCGAAGGGGCCGCGGCGAGCTGCTGTGCGATTTCGACAAAGGCTTCAGGTGTACGCGCAATCCATTCGGGATGTCCCACGGCGGTGAGCAGCGACGCGCCGACGCGCGATGCATGACGGTCTCCGCAAAGGCTTATTACCGGCACTCCCATCCACAGCGCTTCGCAGGTCGTGGTCGTGCCGTGGTAGGGGAAGGGGTCGAGCGAAATGTCAACCTGGGAGTACGCTTCGAGATGCTGTGCGATGGTGGGAGCCGCCGCGAGGCAGGTGACCTGTTCCGCACGGAGGCCGCCGGCAGCGAGACGCGGGAGCAGCGCGTCTTCGCGGAGGCCGAAGCTCTTCAATACAAGACGGGAGCCGGGGATTGCTTGAAGCACACGGCCCCACAGGCGAAGCGTGACATCGTTAATCTTCGAAAGGCTGTTGAACGAGCCGAAGATGATCGGGCTTCCCTCTTGGCGCTGGCGCTGCGGCAGGGGCGCGTCCTCAGGCGGAGCGTAGGCCCATCCGACGGGTGCAAAGCGCACAATTTTTTCGGTGTGAAACTGATCGCTATTGCCGGCCGGGTCGGCGATCGCATCGGTGAAACGAAAATCCATCTTCTCGAGCCCGGTCGTGTTCGGATACCCCAGGTACGTTATTTGCGCCGGCGCAAGTCGTCGCGCGAAGAGTGGAAGCCGGTTCATGCCGGTGTGTCCCGCGAGGTCGACCAGGACGTCAGGTGCGTCGGCACGGATCTGCTGTTCGACGTGTTCGGCGGCTTGCCCCACGAAATTTCGCCAGATCGCCGCGAGAACCTTCAGGCGAGCGCTGGTGGCATCGACCGCGAAATGATCGTGGTAAAGAATGATTTCGAAGCGGTCGCGGTCCAGGTGTTGCAGTAGGGGCTCCAGAAAGTACGCGACCGAGTGGCCTCGGAGATCTGGGGAGAGGAAAGCGACGCGCAGCCGCTCGCCCCGCGCACGCGAGGCGGGCTTGGCTGGAACGAGGGAGACGGCGGCTTGCTCCGCGAGCTTGCCGAACTCCACGTGCTCGGCGAAATGAACCTCGCGGTCGGTTTCCGGGAGGTAATTTTGCAGGAACAGCCGGTAGCTTCGCGCCTCGAGATCGTGGGGGAAGTTCACGAGATGTTCCTCGAAGTCGGCCAAAGCATCGGAGACGCGATGCAGACTCTGCCAGGATTGGGCACGGGAGGAGCGCGCTTTCGGATGACGAGGGTCGCGTTCCAGCGCCCGGGTGTGGCAATCGATGGCTTCTTCCGGGCGCCCGAGCATGTGCAGGACGGATCCGAGGCCCGACAAGGCGCCGGCCGAGTCAGGAGCGAAGGTCAGGCTCTGCCGATAGGCCTCGACGGCGTCGTTCAGTTTGTTCAGCAGGACGAGAATCGACGCCAAATTCTGCCACACCTCGGCATTTCGGGGATCGAGCTTGGTAGCTCGCCTGAGTTCCACCTCAGCCTTCTCTGTCTGCCCGCACTGAGCCAGAGCGACGCCGTGGCACAGGGCGGCTGCACCGTGCCGGGGATCGATCTGGCACGCCCGGCGCAGAAGCGGGGCGGCGTCGGCGGGTTTTCCCACCTGCAGCAAGGCCATGCCGCCGAGATAGTGCGCCTCGAGACTGCCGGGCATGAGGGCGCGCACCTGGGCGTAGCGCGGCAGGGCCGCCCCGAGGCGACCCCCTTGGTGGTGCGTAAGAGCTTCCCGCAATAGCGCCTGCGCTGTGGCTAAAGACATGATGGCCGTGTAATTTCCAATCGGCCGGGCTGGGAGGGACTTGAGTAAAAGCCCCTAGTCCGAGGCGGCAGAATGCCCCTAAACTTTAGGGCTCTGGCGCCGATTAATAGGGCAACGAATACAACTGTCCTGGCCGACGTTGGGCTGAGGGCGGGGGTAGGCGCTTCCTTTCCATTTTCCCAATGTCCTCCTCGAGCCCCATTCCGATCACCTCCGTTCCCACCCGGGCGTACCCTGATGCGGAAATCGCGAAGCGGATCGACGCATGCCCGAAGCTGGCTTCGCTGCAAAGCATCAATCGGGCGTTGGCGGGACTCGTTAATTCCGAGCAGAGTTATAACTCCCAGATCGCCGAGATCATTCGCCGGGATCCGTCCCTGACCGCCCGGCTCCTTCGGATGGTCAATTCCGTGTATTTTGGCCTCACGGCCAAAGTTAACAACATCGAGGAAGCCGTTTTTTATTTGGGCCTTCGACAGATTCGCGAGCTCTCGATGGCGACGCCCGTGATTGAAGAGCTGGAGAAAATCAACCGTTCCACCCTGCGACTGCCGTGGAAGGAACTTTGGAAGCACTCCATCGGCGCGGCCATCATGACGCGCGAGATTCTGGCCACTACGACTCTCCTGATCGACGATGACACCGATTACATCATCGGGCTTCTGCACAATGTGGGGAAAGTGGTCATGGCTTCGGCTTTTCCCCAGGAATTCGCCAAGATCGTCGGCCTCACCTACACCTCCACGGCTGATGTCTGCGCTTTGGAGCGCGAACTAATTGGCTGGGACCACGCTCGCATTGGCGGTTACTACCTCCAGCGTCACCAGCTTTCCGCCGAGATCACCGACGCGGTCTATTATCACAACGAGCCGGAAAACGCCCCCAACCACGCCTTTTACGCCGCGGCCGTGCAGGTCGCGGACCAACTCGTGCGTTACGCCGGCATCCCCGGCGGTTTCGAAAAAGTGGCCGCGATTCCGGACGACGCCTGGCTTGAGCTGCCGGGTTGGAAAATCCTCTACGGAACCGGTGAAAAGGAGACCCGCATCGCGCGCGCCGCGCTGTCCAACAGCGTTCAGCGTCTGCCGACGGTGCTGAGCGGATTGGTTTGAACCTTTCCGGCATGAGCGTGGAGTCTTTCCAGTTCATCGGCCGCCAACCCGCGCCGAATCATGCCTAAGGCCGCTCCACAGCTGCCGAGCCAGGCGGCGGCCACTTCCGCTGCGACCGAGGAGGCAATTCTCGTCCTTGATTCGAATCGGCGTATTCAGCAAAGCACTCCGCGCGCCGCGGCGCTCCTCGGGCGACCGGCGGCCGAGCTGATCGACGCCTCCTTCGACGAACTCGGGCCGCTGGACGCGGTCGGTCTCGCCGCCCGCGAACAACCGCTTTTCCGCAAATCGCAGCGGCCCTCGCTGTACATCGTCACCCTGCGTTTGATCGACTACGCCTCGGGCCGGCACGACCAGTTGATCGAACCCTGGCAGCTCAGCGTCGAACTCGCGCTCGTGCACAGCCCGGAAGGACGGGTTCTCGCGGTCAACGAAGCTTTCGCTCGGAAATTTGGCGTGCCGCGTTTGCAGTGGCCCGGCCAGGATCCCTGCGCCCTGCTGCACCCGGAGGATGCCATCGAATGGAAGGCCATCGTGGAGCGGCTCCAGCGGCCGCCCTATCGGGCGACCCACGAACATCGCTGGCAGACGGCCCAGGGCTGGCGTTGGCTCAACTGGGAGGAATCCGCCGTGCGCGACGCGGACGGAGACATCGTGGCCTATCGGGCGATCGGCCGCGACGTCACGAAGCGACGTTTGGCTGAGGAGCACTTCCGGAAACTCGCGGCCGCGGTCGAACAGTCCCCCTTTTCGATCGTTATGACCGCGCCCGACGGCCGCGTGCAATATGTGAACCCGAAATACACGCGGGCGACCGGGTACACGCTGGAGGAGATTTTCGAGAAGAGCATTCCCATCCTGCGCGAAGGGCACCCGAACGAAGAATCGTTTCAGGAGTTCCAGCAAACGGTTGCCACCGGGAAAAAATGGACCGGAGAACTCTGCACCCGGTGCAAAGACGGCCGCGTCCTTTGGGAAATCGTCCAGATCTCGCCGCTGCGAAACCACGCGGAGGAGGTCACGCACCTGCTCTGCATGCGCGAGGATATCACCGAGCGAAAGAAGCTCGAGGATCAGCTCAGGCAGGTCCAGAAGATGGAAAGCCTCGGCACGCTGGCCGGCGGCATCGCCCACGATTTCAACAACGTGCTCGCGATCATCAACGGCTTCGTCGAGATCGCCTTGAGCCGGGCGGACGTCGACGCCAGCAGTGTCCGCTATCTCCGCGAAATCCATACCGCCGGCCAACGGGCGATCGGGCTGGTGCGGCAGATTCTTACGTTCAGCCGCAAGACCGAAACCGCTTTTCGACCGGTCTCGGTCAACCAGCACATGCAGGACCTCGGGCGGATGTGTTCCGAGACGTTCCCGCGAACGGTCTCGTTCGCCTTCGAACTGGACGAATCGATCCCGCCCATCGCCGCCGATCCCAATCAGATGCAGCAGGTCATCATGAATCTGTGCGTCAATGCGCGCGATGCGATGAGCGCGGGCGGCAAGATCACCCTCGGGACAAGCAAGGTGCCCGGCACACGTCTGGCCCGCCTGGGGGCCGATGTGGAACGCGATTATGTCTGTATAAAGGTGTCGGATACCGGATGTGGGATGCCGCCTCTCGTGCGAGCCCGCATTTTCGAGCCCTTTTTCACCACCAAGCAGAATAGCGGCGGCACGGGGCTGGGCTTGTCCGTCGTGTACGGAATCATCCTCAACCACCGCGGCTTTCTTGAAGTCGACAGCGTGGAAGGCGAGGGCAGCACCTTCCAGATTTACCTCCCGATGGACACGGCGCATTCGGCGTCGCGGCCATCCGAGACCGGTCACGGGATCCTCGGGAAGATCCCGCCGGGCAACGAGACCGTGCTCGTGGTGGAGGACGAAAGCAGCTTGCGCGAGCTGCTTCGCATGGTGCTGGAACCCAGCGGCTATAAGGTTCTCACCGCGGCGGACGGCGCGGAAGCTTTGGACATCTTGATGCGCGAACCCGGCGCGATCGACGCCGTGCTGCTCGACCTCAATCTTCCGGAGATCAACGGTGTGGATGTCTACAAGACCCTCGCCCGGGTGCGACCCGACGCGAAAATCATCGTGATCAGCGGGAATATCACTCCCGAAATCCGGCGCGAACTTAGCGACTTGGGCCAGCAGGAATTTGTCACCAAGCCCTATCAGCTCGACGAGCTCGGCCGGCGCCTCCGCAATGTCCTCGGCCCGGCGAGGGCTTCGACGGCGGCCTAATGAAGAAGGAAGAATGGCGATGAAGGTGGTTTTGCCGATAGCTCCCCAACCTCCGTCATCTTCATTCTGCATTCATTCTTCTCCATTAGCGCGAGCGCCCGGGTCGCCGCGCGCCGGTTTTACGGTCCCTTTACGCCTGTCGGGTCGATGAAGTCATATTATGGTTTCGCTTAACCGCTTCCGGGTCGCGGTCAGACTGGGCATGCTCGCCCTGATCTTCGCAGTCCCGTTCACAACGATCATCGTTTACCTGATCCTGAGCGGATTGAACGAGTTCATCCATTTCGCCGACTCCGAAATGAAAGGGAACGAGTATCAACGCCCTCTCGAGCGTATTCTCGACCTCACGCAACGGCGACAGCTCTTGCAGCTCGAAGGAAAGACAGATCCGAAATCGATCGACGCCGAACTCGCGGAAGCCCTCGACTCCCTCATTGCCGTGCAGGAGCGACATGGCGTCGCCCTTGAATTCACCAGCGAGGGATTGCGCAAACGCAAGCGGGAGCATCTCGATCCGAACCGAGTCGTCGACTTGGGACGAAAGCTGATGCAGGAAGCCCGTCCTGACGATGCGGCGTATGACAGTTTGGTCGCCGACATCCGAGGCATGATCGATCACGCCGGCGACACATCGAAGCTCATTCTCGATCCGGACTTGGACAGTTACTATGCGATGGACATCACGCTGCTCGCATCGCCGATCATTCAGAACCGCTGCGCGACAATCCTGCGAGAAGCGGTCGCCCTGAAGAAAGCAGGTGGCGGGTCGCCTGAGGCCCAACAAACGTTCGCGGTGAACATCGCGATGCTGCGCGCCGATCTTAGCCGGATTACCGACGACGTGGGCAAGATCCTGACGGAGGATCCCAATTGCTACGGGCGGAGCGAGTCGCTTCAAGCTTTGCTCCCGCCCGGACTCAAGTCCCTCCAGGACGAAGTCAACGCCTTTGCGGATGCGATGGCGAATCCAGCCACCTCCATCGAAGAACTGTTCCGGGCGGGTTCCAATGCGCGGGAGGCCAGTTTCGTTTTTTGGAAACTGTGCGTGACCGAGTTGGATAAGCTGCTGGTGATCCGCCGGGCAAATTATCAAGGAAAGCGGACCAAGAGCCTGGCTGCCACCGCGCTCGCTCTTGTCATGTCTGGGTTGGCGGCCTGGTTGATCGGGCGCAGCGTCACGCGCACCTTGCGCACGATTTCGGAGGAGCTTCACGCTTCGGCTGCGACATCCGCGTCCACCGCGAGCTCCGTGCGCGAATTCAGCGAAGCTATTTCCGAGTCGGCCCAAAAACAGGCGTCAGCGCTGCAGCAGACCACCTCCGCGGCCCACGAGTTGGCGACGATCGCCGAAGACAATTTGGCCGCGGTGAGGAACGTAAATCAATCGGCGAGTCGCACGCGCGCCGCGAGCGACACCGGCGCGGGGGATCTCGGCCGCCTCGTCGCGATGCTTTCCGAATTGAGGTCCGAAAGCACCGAGATCACTCGCATTCTGAAGACCGTCGATGAAATTGCTTTTCAAACGAACATTCTGGCGCTGAACGCCGCGGTCGAAGCGGCTCGCGCCGGAACCGCTGGCGCCGGTTTCGCGGTGGTTGCCGATGAGGTCAGGGCCCTGGCTCAACGCAGCGCTTCGGCCGCGCGGGAGACGACCGAACGTCTCGGGGGCACGATGGAGAAAACCGTTCGCAGCGCGGAATTGGCCGAGCATCTCCAGGCCCGGCTGGCCGATATCACCCGCGAAGCGCGCACGCTGGACGAACTCGCCGCCGCCGTGATTCGGTCGTGCGAAGAACAGACCAAAGGCGTGAAGGAAATGAGCGGAGCTTTGGAGCACTTGGATGAGGAAACCCAGTCGACCGCAGCCAAGTCCCAGGACGCCGCGGAATCCGCGCGCGCGCTCGACCAGCAATCGGTTCGGATGGACCGGTCGGTCAGTCGTTTGTCGGGAATGATTCACGGCGCGGAAAAATCGCCTCCGAAGTCTCTTTCATCCCGGCAAAGTGAGAAAACGCTCCCGGAACGTAGTGAGTCCGCGGTCGCGGTTGAGGCCTAGGCGCCTTAGCCGCGCGTCATCAACGGCTAAGCGCACTACGTGCACCGGTCGCCACCCGGTGCGAAAAACCCGTTTGCGCTCAAAATCGCTGTCCGTGTGACGATTCAAGTTATGCTCAATTATGTTCGTTCGTTTCGTCCACTTTCCGTTGCGATTGAGGCGGCCGCTGTCTCACCGCCGGTTGGGAACAGACGTCCCTGAAAGGGAGGCCTTGCCATGCCGGTGAACGGAATATTCCAGCGCCTGGATGCCCTTGTGCCGGTTGAAGGCGCGAGCGCGGACAGGAGGCGGTCGGGGCTTTTGAGCGATGATGAAATCCTGGCCCCCGTCTATGCACGCGGCGACCGCTGGATGAAGATTTTCCTCATCGGACATTTTCTTCTCTCGCTGGTGCTCGCTCCCGTGCATGAGACGTGGCGCGCGACCGCCTTTGCGGCGCCAGCTGCGTTTATTTTGTTCTGGGCCTGCGTGAGACTTGCTCCCGGGACTTTCTTGACCCGCTGCGCCGCCGGATTGGCTCTGCAGGCCTTCGTCGGGCTGCACATCTTTCAATTGCAGGGTTTGGCCGAGACGCATTTCCTCTTTTTCACGGCGTTGACGATGATGATCGTCTATGCCGATTGGCGCTGCCTGGGTCCTGCGACGCTTTTCATCTTTTTCCAGCACACCGCGTTCTTTGTGCTGCAGACCGGTGGCGCCCGGATGAATTTTTTCGAACAATCCGAAGTGGGCGTGCTGAAACTCGGCCTGCACTTTGGCACCGTCTGCCTTCAGGTGATCATCGTCGGGTTTTGGGCTTGGCTCAATCGACGCCACATCCTCGACGAACAACGCAGTCGGAACCGTTCCATTCAACAGCAGCACGAATTGGAGCAGCAACTGGACCGGGTTCGTCGGTCCGAGGCCCTTCTGCAGTCGAGCGGACAGGTCTTGCTCGACACGCAGGGGAAGATGGCGCGGGAGATTCGCGAACGGCGAAAGACGGAGGAGTTTTTGCTGTCGGCCAAAGCCGAACTCGAAGCCACGAACCGCCAGTTGCAGGAATCGATCGCGCGAGCCAATGAACTGGCGCTCTCCGCCGAAGTGGCTAA
This sequence comes from uncultured Opitutaceae bacterium, assembly GCA_964546955.1. Classification (GTDB taxonomy): domain Bacteria; phylum Verrucomicrobiota; class Verrucomicrobiia; order Opitutales; family Opitutaceae; genus CAZJLP01. The sequence goes on from CAZJLP010000001.1 coordinate 182,415, forward strand.
TCAGGCCAAGAGTGCGTTCCTCGCCGTGATGAGCCATGAGATTCGGACGCCGCTGAACGGGGTGATCGGCATGACGGATCTCTTGCTCGAGGCCCCTTTGAGTGAGCAGCAGCGCGACGGCCTCGAGACAATTCGAAGCTCCGGCAACGGACTCCTGGTCATCCTCAACGATATCTTGGATTTCTCGAAGATTGAATCGGGCCGGTTGGAGCTCGAGCGGCTGCCGTTTGCGGTCAATCGGACAGTGGAAGAGACCGTGGCGCTGTTTTCGGGTCGCGCGCAGGCGCGAGGCTTGAAGCTCAGTGCGCAAGTCGCGGCCGAGGTGCCGGCGCATCTTCTCGGCGATGCGACTCGAGTGCGGCAAATCCTGGCCAATCTCGTGAGCAATTCGGTCAAGTTCACCGCGGAAGGGGAAGTGGAGATCCTCGTCACGTGCGCGGATCCGGGGCCAGGCCCCGGCGGGCTCGCGCGCGTGCAGTTCGCGGTGCGCGACACGGGCATCGGCATTTCGGAAGACAAACAGGCGCTTCTTTTCCAGCCGTTCACGCAATGCGACTTGTCCACCTCTCGAAAATTCGGCGGGACCGGCTTGGGTCTGGCCATCTGTAAACGGCTGGCGCAGCTGATGGGCGGTGATGCCTGGATGGAAAGCAAGCCAGGGCAGGGATCGACCTTCTATTTCTCGGTAGTGGGCGAACCCGTGGCCGCCGCGGTGGTGCAAAAAACGGAGGAGCCGGCCTCCCCCGCAAGTACGAATCAGCCTTCTGGGGTTCATGGCTTCCGCATCCTCCTGGTCGAAGACAATGTCGTGAACCAGAAAGTCGCGTTGCAGATGCTCCGCCGCAATGGGTACGACGCGGATGTCGCTAACGACGGGCTCGAAGGTGTGAACAAAGTGAAGGCGGGGAGCTACGATCTCATCTTGATGGATTGGCACATGCCCGAGATGAACGGTATCGAAGCTACGGCTACTATCCGGCGCGAGTTACCCCTCGAGCGCCAGCCCTGGATCATCGGCCTCACCGCCAACGCGATGATTGGCGACCGCGAAAAATGTCTCGCGGCCGGCATGGACGATTACGTGACCAAACCCCTGCGCAAGGACGACCTCCTCGCCGCTTTCGGACGCGTGGCCCCCCGCGAAGCCCGGGTTCCGCACCCCGTCTCGCTCAGTTATGCGGATCCCGGTTTGTGACGCCGCGGGGACGGATCCTTAAGGAAATTCTAAAAACGCAGACGAGAGGATCGAAAGGAAGGGCGAGGCGTCCTCGACTCGCCGTCGTGTGTGCGCAGCTCTGACCATTCCTTTACTGCGCAGCGCCATATGGCGCCAAAACGCATATTTCAAAACGGCGTCTCTCCTCGACGGGCGGTCCAGAGGCCCGCCCCTGCCTTCCGCTTTTCCGGCCCTCCCAACGAAAAGCCGCCGGACCTTTCGGTGCGGCGGCGTGAGGGAATAAAAGGGGATTAGCAATGCGGCGGAGAGATCAAACGCTCCGCGCGATGTGTTCGACCGTCTCCGGAGCGACCACGCGGTCGATATCGAGCAGCGTTTTGACCACGCCCTTGATCTTGGCCATCCCGAGGATGTAGCCGGTGTCGATTCGCGTGCCGAAATCGGGCGTGGGCTCGACTTCGTTGGCGCTTAAATTGACGACTTCCTCGACGCTGTCGACGATCAGCCCCATTTGCACGGTTTGGGAGGTGGGCAGCTTGACCTGGACGACCACGATGCAGGTGCGCTCGGCGAAGATCGCCTTCAGGCCGAATTTAACCCGGAGATCGATGACCGGGATCACGCGGCCGCGCAGGTTGATCACGCCTTTCACGAATTCCGGCAGTTGGGGAACCGGCGTGATCTTTTGCATGCGAATGATTTCGCGAACCTTCAGCACGGCCAAGCCATACGATTCGTTGTCGAGCGCTACGGTCAGGTATTTGCCTGCGTGCAGCGCGGCGGTGGCGATAGGAGCGGCGGAAGAACTCATAGGAAACGCGACAAGCGCGGGTCCCCTTAAATTCGACCGCCGAGCGACGGGCTTTAGGCCAAAAGGATCATTTGACAACCGATTTAACCCCAGGGTTTTCCCTCAGTCCGGTCCGTTCAACTGCGCGCCGACTTGCGCCAAAACGGGTTAAGTTTCGCCCCTTCGCGTCGAACTACAAGGAAACCGTCGCTTCAACCTACCGTGGTATGCCAATTTCCCCGGACCTCTTCCCCGCGCTCGAGGATCTGATCAATCGCCTCGCTGGCGAATCCATTCTGGCCCAAGCAGGCCGGGACGAAGGGCTCATCCCTGCGTACAGCCTGCTCGGCGAGCTGCTGGAAGCCACCGCTGGAGAGTCGAGGCTTTCCGGCCCGATCGCGGGTCTGCGGGCGGAACTGGAAAAACTCCTCGATTCCGCCAAGCCGTTCGACGACGCCTCGCTGGCTCTTTTTCGCAAGACCGTCGAGTGGCTCCCCGGCGCGGCGGCCGCCGCGAAGAGCGGCGCGGACGTACCGGTGCTCGCGGGAACGGCCACGCTGCCCGCCGCGGCGGCCGTTTCTACGCCCGAGCCTGTCACCTGCGCGCTCGACGGCAGCGACGATGGTCTCGCTGCGCTGGACACGGTGCTCGATTTGAATCTCGAGGAGAACCGCGAACTCCTGGTCGAATTCCACGCCGAGGCGCTGGATCATCTGCAGCAGATCGAAGCGGCGTTGCTGGCCCTGGATGAGCAGCCGGACGATCCGGAAGCCCTCAACTCGATTTTCCGCTCCTTCCATACGATCAAGGGCGTCTCGGGGTTCCTCCACCTCACGCCGATGCACACGCTGACGCACGAAGTGGAGTCGCTCCTCGATCTCGCGCGGAATCGGAAACTGCGGCTGAATTCGACCATCATCACGGAAATCCTGAAGAGCCGGGACGCGGTGCAGCAGATGGTGCAGCAGATCACTCTCGCGCTCGAACAGGGAACGCTGCCCAAGGACGTGATCTCCGTCAGCCGCCTGATCAGGGCGGTGAAGCGTCTGGCCGTGGTGGATCAGCCCCCGAAAGCCTCCGTTGCGCCGGCTGCCGCTTCCGCCCGGACCGAGGAAACCGCTCCGCCGATGGAGGAAACGGCGGACGAGACTCCTCTCGCCCCCGTTTTGTCTTTCCTGCCCACGGCCGCGGAATCCAGCGGCACTTCTCCAGCGCAAAGCCCGGCGGGCCAAACGCCCTCCACCCCTTCCGCCAAAGCCAAGTCGGCCGAAGGCAAGGCCTCGGGCGCAGGCGGCGCGAGCACGGTCCGCGTCAATACCGACAAACTCGACTCCCTGATGGATGTGGTCGGCGAGCTCGTGATCGTGCATAGCCAGCTTTCCGAGTCCGCGCGCGTGATCGGCGTCCAGGACACCGGTCTCACGCGCAACATCGCGCAGTTTGGCCGGCTGACCAAGGAGCTGCAGCACACCTCCATGTCGCTGCGCATGATTCCGGTGAAACCCACCTTCCAGAAGATGGAACGGCTCGCGCGCGATCTTTCCCGGGATTTTGGGAAACGCGTCAATTTCCACGTCGCCGGGGAAGAAACCGAACTCGATCGCACGGTGGTCGAGGATATCGGCGATCCGCTGGTGCACATGGTGCGAAATTCCCTCGACCACGGCCTGGAAATGCCCAACGACCGCATCGCCGCGGGCAAGCCGGAAATCGGCAATGTGATGCTCAAAGCCTATCACGAAGGCGGCAGCATCGTGATCGAGCTGAGCGACGATGGCCGCGGCATCGACCCCGACCGTATCCTGGCCAAGGCGAGAAAACAGAATCTGGTCCCGGCAAACGCCCAGCTCACGCGCGAAGAAATCCTGAACCTCATTTTCCTGCCCGGCTTCTCCACCGCGGAAAAAGTCACCGCGATTTCCGGCCGCGGTGTCGGCATGGACGTCGTTCGCCGAAACATCGAAAAGTTGCGGGGCAAAATCGAAATTGTTTCGGAAATAGGGAAGGGCTCGACCTTCCGCATCAAGCTGCCTCTGACCATGGCCATCATCGATGGGTTGGTGGTCAAGGTTGGCGAAGACCGATTCATCCTGCCAAGTACCTCCGTCCAGATGGCGTTGCGCCCCGCACGCGAAGCGCTCTCCACTGTCCATGGCAAGGGCGAGGTGCTGGATCATCGCGGCAAGATTCTTCCCATGCACCGCCTGCATCGCCGATTCATGATTGCGGGGGCCATCGAAAATCCGTGGGAAGGCATCGTCGTCATTGTGGAAAACAATGGCCGCGTCTCAGCGCTCCTGGTCGACGATATGGTGAGCAAGCAGGAAGTCGTGATCAAAAGCCTCGGTGGATTCCTTCAGAATGTCGCCGGCGTGGCCGGCGGCGCAATTCTGGGCGACGGAGGCATCGCGCTCATCATCGATCCCAATTCCCTCTTCGCCGCCGCCTGACGCCGCTCGTCCACGCCATGGCAACCTACCCGACATTTTCCGAGGTTTGCGAAAAAGCACTGCGCCTGCCGTGCTCGCCTGCGCTGCTGCCCCGTCTTATTTCAATGCTGGAAAAGGCGGACGCCACGATCGACGAACTCGAAGCCGTCATCGGCATCGATCCCGTTCTGGCCAGTTCGACGCTGAGACTCGCCAATTCGGCCTATTTCGCCGCCGGTAACACGCAGGTCGAAAATCTAAGCGAGGCGATCATGCGCCTCGGCCACAAAGAAATTTACAAGTTGGCCGCTCTTTCGCTGGCCAATCGATGGATGGAGCAGCGGGTTGACGGCTATCGCTGGGAGGCAGGCGATTTTTGTCGTCTGGCCCTTGTCGTCGCGGTCGGCGCCGAATATCTCGCCGAACGCTCCGGAAGAGTGGATCCACGCACCGCCTACACCGCCGGCTTGGTTCACGAAATCGGCAAACTCGCGGTCGCTTACGCGTGTGCGGATCACTTCGGCGCGATCCGCGCGGCCCAAGCCGAGTCGGCTAGCACGTGGCTCAATGCGGAAAAGAGGATATTGGGCTACAATCACGCCGAAGTCGGCGCCGAGCTCCTCCGGCGGTGGAAGTTCCCCGCGTCGCTGGTCGCGGTGGGCACCTTCAATCCGCCCAAGATGAGCGATCCGGCCGAGGTGCTGCCCTTGCTCGTCCACGTGCATGCCGCCAAATACCTCGCGGTTTCGATCGGCGCCGGTGTGGCGGAAGACGGATTTCTGTTCCAACTCAATTCGGAGCTGCTCCTCGAGTGGGGTTTTCAGCCCAATGTATTGGAGGCGGCCATACCCCACGTGCTCGAAAGGGCCGGCCGGCTGCTGCAGGAAAAACTTACGCACGGGTCACTGAGCTTTTGAAGCGATGAGCTAAGTGGCGCCCGTGCGCATCCGGGGGCGGCCCGAAAGGCCGCCCCCACCTTGTTTTTGAACCCCTCGTTCGCCCTGCCCGCGCAAATTTTCTCATCTCTCGCTAAAGTTTCTTCAAAACTGCGCCGATTATCTCCCTAACGCCAAGTGATGCTGGCGTTTTCGCGAGCCTAGCAGGGTCGCGATATTTGCAGGTGTTGTGGTCAGCCCGGCCTGGTGCGCAAGCACAGGCCGGGCGATTGCTTTTATCCATCGAAGGATAGCATGTTATGCACAAACGATCGCAGGCGCGGGCGGTTCCTTTTCCCGATTTTCCGGCCGCCCTTCCGCGTTACCCCAGCGAAAACTGTTCGTTCCGGTCCGGTAGTTTGAGGGTTACCAAACCCGATCCTATTTCCAGGTGGACGGTTCGATTGATGTTCCCGCCGATGTCCTGTCCCGTGACAGCATAACCGTTGGTCTTGAGAAAACGTTGGACGGCCACGCAATTCCGTTCGCCGATTTTGAAGGGATCCGCTCCGTTCAAAACGCTCGCTCCTCCCGCGAGAAAAAGACGGATGCGCGAACGCTCGCTTCTCACCCCGGTCAGCGCTTTGAACAACAGCGGCAATCCCGTGTCCGCGAACATAGCGGGCTGCTTCACGGCCTTGTCGGGCGAAATTGTCGAATCCGGAAGCATCAAATGGAGGATGCCGCCCGCGTGCGCGATTGGGTCATAGACGATGACACCCACACACGAGCCGAGCGCGTACGTACTCAGCGTGACCATTTCGTTGTTGGACACCGCCATGTCGCCCACGCCGACGACGACGCGTTGCGAAAAGAGTGCGGAGATGGAGGGCGCAGCCATGACTCAATCCAGCGGGAGCCCGCCGCGGCGGAGCGGCAAGTAGGCAGGTGAAGTGATCAAGGACATGAAGTGCGGGATTCCCGCATCTCAGCAACGGCTCGGCTGGCTGCCAACTTGAGAGAGGGGGCGGTAAAAAGAGCGTGAGCGGGCGCGGAGCCGCCCCCGCCATTGCGCATTGTTTAGCGCTCATTTCCCATTGGTCATTGGCGCAGGCGTTGAGCGCGACCCGGGGCTGATTTTGAGGAGTCATCTGGCCGCGCTGAATTGATCGAGACCGCCTGTGGCGCGACCCTGAGCCTCGCGCACCGTATACACTAATTCTCCCGCTTGCGTCTGCGGATGACCAATGAGAAATGAGCAATGTACAGCTGAGCGCGCTCCGACGCGCTCAGCTGTACACCAGCAATCGCTGGCTGATCGGGTCGATCAGGTTGTGATTGCGAATCTTCGAAATCATGGCGGGCGAGAGCATCTGACCTTCGCCGACGAGCAGCAGGCCGTGCGGGCTGTACAAGCCGTTGGCCAGGATCATGCCGGGCTGAAGCTCATCGAGCATGATCTCGCGGACCTGCCGCGGGAGTTGCACGAGATGGGTGACCTTCAGGAAGAGGCGCACGGCTTCCGGGTCGAGCGATTTGCCGGATTGGGCAACCACGCCTTCGATCGCCTGTTCCTTGGGAAGCCCGCTCTCCACAAACCAGACGGCCACCGCAAGACAGCGGGCCGTCCACGGGATGGAAAGTCCACTCAACCCGTCGGGGTACCCGCGCCCATCGAAGCGTTCATGGTGTGCCCGAATCGTTTCTCCAACCGCCGTGCGATTGTCGACAAAGGAGGCCAGCGTTTGGCTGTAGATCGGGTGGCTTTGCAGCGTGGAAACTTCGCGTTCGCTCAGACGCTCGGGCGCATTGCGAAAATTACGCATGAGGTCTCGCGGCACGCCGATCAACCCGAGATCGCACAGCCACGCGCTCGCGCGCAGCACATGCTTTTCCTCGTCGGTAAAATGCTCCGTTTCCGTCATTTTCCTCGCGATCTCCACCATGGCCTTGGTTTGGCCGCCCAGGAGCGGATCGTAGGTTGCCAGGATGCGCACGCAAAGGTCGAGGGAATGCTCGTAACTCGTCGCGAGTTCCTGGTTGGCGCGGTCGAGTTCCCGCTTCTGAGCTTCCAGATTCTTGACCTGCGCTTCCAGCGCCTCGTTGGCGCTGGTCAATTCCTGGTTCAAGCGCTGCGTCTCCGCGGTCAGCGCTTCGTTGGCGACGATCAGCTCGTAGCGATTGATGGCGTTCTTGACCGTCGCGGTCAGTTCTTCGCGCAGCCACGGTTTGGCCACGAACCGGAAAATTTCACCCTTGTTGATCGCGTCGACGATTGTCGGCAGCGACAGCACCGCGGTGATCAGGATGCGCGAACTCAGCGGCCGGATTTTTTTGCTCTCGATCAGGAAATCCAAGCCCATCATCTCGGGCATGCGTTGGTCGGAAATGATGACGGCGAACTCTCGCTCGCGCACGATCTCCAGCGCTTTGATCGCGCTGGTCGTCGCGACAACATGGTACTTTTCCCTCTCCAAAGTTTCCTTGAGCGCCGCCAAGACGATCGGCTCGTCGTCAACCACCAGCAGCGAAGGAGGAGAAAGCGGGGCGCTAGTCGTCATGGCAGGCGAAGCAGCTTGGCGAGAGTTTCGGCGGCATCGCCTTCACGTATGTCATCCGACAGCACGAGGTCAACCTGTGTCCGCAGCGAGGGCGAGAGGTCGGTCGACCGTTGCGTGGTCAACGATAGCACGATGGGCAGCCCGTCGTGGTCGCGGCGCACCTCGGCCAGGAGGATGCGAAGTTCGGAGTCAGCGAGAGCCTGGCGGACAATCACCAAATCCAATTTCTTGCCGTCCTCGCGCAGCACGCGCCGAGCATGTTCGGAAGTGGATACCGTCCGAATATCCCAATCGCGATGGCGCAGGGCGTCGACCAGCGGACCTTCTTCCGTCATGCCCGGTTCGAAATAAAGCACCCGAACCTGCCGTGTGGGGCCGGCGAGAGCGGGCCCGCGATGCGGCAACCCGCGCGGCGGGGGGACGGGAGCCGCGAGGGAAAGGTCGGCCAGCGGAATCAAAAGCACGATCTCGGTCCCTCGGCCAGCCGTGCTCCGCGCGGCGATTTGGCCTCCATGGGACTCCGCAAACAAGCGCGCATTGTAGAGGCCGAGGCCGGCGCCGCGGCTCGATTCCTTGGTCGTGAAAAAGGGATCGAAGATCCGCGCGATGTGCGCCGCGGAAATTCCCGTGCCGTTGTCGGCAAACACGAGTTCCACCGCGGGCTGGTTCAAGGGGACCAGCGGCGGCACTGTGCCGACGATGGGCTCGTCGCCTGCGCAAAGGCGTCTCAAAAGCAGACGAATGTCTCCGGAACCCCGCAAAGCGTCGCGGGCGTTCATGGCCAGACTCACCAACGTTTGCCGGAAGGCGGTCTCGTCCAGGTACACCGGCCAGTCGCCGTCGGCCTGCGGTCCGCTCAATTGCGTCCCGCGGGGCAGGATCACTTTGATCAAGTCCATCTGGTCGCGCACGACCTTGCCGAGATTGGCGTAGCTCTTGTCGCCGGATGTCTCCCGGTTCAATTCCAGGATCTTCTTCACCAGCCGCTGCGCTTGGCCCGCATTCTCCTTGATCAGGCCCAACCCGTCCCGCAAAGGATGTTTCGCCGGCAGCGTGTTGTGGTACATCTCGCTCAGCGAATAGATGCCGGTCATCGCATTGCTGAAGTCGTTGAGCAATCCCCCGGTTAGGCTGGAAAGGCTTTCTTTCCAGGCCCGCGTGGTGAGCCGGTGCTCCGCGATTTTCTGGCGGGTGATGTCCAGCCACACGCCCTCGTATCCGAGCAGCAGGCCGCTGGCGGAGCGCACCGGGGAACGCACATCGAGCAAGTAGATGCAGGTGCCGCTCTGGGAGTTGAGCAGGCGATACACGAGGCTGAAAGGCGTCGCGTTGTCCGCGTGACGGTCGAGCTCCTGGTAGTAGCTGCGCTCGTCGCTGGGATGAATGAGCCGGAGCAGCGACTGGCTGTCCTTGCTCAACGATTGCGGGGCGAGCCCCAGCAGGTTCTCGCAGCCGGGCCCGATGTACGCGAAACTCAGGTCGGCTCTCTGGTGAAAAACCACCCCCGGCAAATGAGAGAGATAGTGATCGAGACGATTCTCGACGGTGCGCAGGCGGAGGAAGAGTTTGGCAAACGTGGCCGCGTCCGGCACGAAGTCGGCAATTCCCGCTTGTTTCAATGTGTCTGACTGGGCCAGTTCGGGTGCGATCGTCACGTGCATCTGCTCGCCATAGCGAAGCCGGTGAATCGCCAGCGAGAGTCCGGGAGCGCCGGGCACCAGTTCGGGGAGGTAGACCGTGGTTTCCTCCGCGTACAATTTCGCCGGAAGGAAGCGGCTCCAGTCAGGCCTCAAGTCGGTCAAGATCGCGCGCAGCGATCGTCCGACCAGGTCTGCATCGTGATAGTACCAGAGGTCTGTCGCGTTGACCCGGTGCGTCAAAATGGCGTCGCTGGCATCGATCACGAATTGCGCGCAGGTCGACGGTATCTTCGTTACCTCCGCCGGCGTATCGATCTTCCAGGCCGAGGGAGCGTAACCGTCGGACCGCGCGTGCGCGGCCCAGCGAGCGGAACCCGGAGGCAAGGGATCGTCGGAATAGCCGGAAGTGGAAACGGACTTAGGCGCTGGCATGGGCGGGCAGGGAGGGAGGGGAGGGTGGGGTCGCGAGAGCGTTCAGGATGAAATCCGGGATGTGATCGAGGCCGACTTGACGCTGCGCCGCTCCATTCTCCCACGCGGCCCGTGGCATGCCGTAGACCACCGAACTGGCTTCATCCTGTGCGAAGGTCACGGCGCCCTTTTCCCGCAGTCTCAACAATCCTTCGGCCCCGTCCTTGCCCATGCCGGTCAGAATTCCGCCAATGGCGTGCGCCCCGGCGAGATCCGCGGCGGACTTGAAGAGTACGTCGACCGCCGGGCGTTGATGCCAGACCGTCGGTCCGTCGGCCACGCGAACGCGGTAGCCGTCTCCCGCCCACTGGATCATCATGTGAAAATTCCCCGGCGCCACCAGGGCGAGTCCAGGCACGAGACGATCCCCGTCCACCGCCTCGCGCACCTCAAACGCACAGCACCCGTTGAGACGCTCCGCGAACGCCCGGGAAAAATGTGCCGGGATATGCTGTACGATCGCAATTCCGGGCAGGTCTCCGGGTAACTGGGTGAGGATCTCCCGCAGGGCTTCGGTTCCTCCGGTCGACGCGCCGAGCAGAATCAACCGCCGAGGGTGGAACGGCCCGGTCCGCCCCGACACTGGCAGGGGGGGGCGGCTCGCTTTTCCGATCGGTGGCGTGCTCTGAAGTCTCGGGCTGGAAGGGCGGGGCAGCGGCGCGGGGATGGGCGACGCGGAACTCGCCGGCCCTGAGGGCACGGCCGGGCGCTTGAACGGTGAGCGTGTTGGACTGGGCCGGCGAATCTTCGCGATCGCCGCCGCTTTGATCTTGGAGATCAACTGTGGTCCGAGATCACCAAAGGAAAAAGAGCCGCCCGGTTTGCCGAGCACATCGACCGCCCCCAACCGCAGCGCTTCGATCGCGTGGTGCGACCCTGTTTTGGTGAGCGAACTCATGATGATCACGGGAAGCGGCCGCTCCTCCATGATGATTTTGAGAAAGGTGAGGCCATCCATGCGCGGCATCTCGATGTCGAGCGTCAGCACGTCCGGCTTCAGGCTCACAATCTTGTCGCGGGCCAGGTACGGGTCGATCGCGGTGCCGACCACTTCAATCTCCGGGTCGGCCGAAAGCGTGTCGCTCACGACTTTCCGGATCACCGCCGAGTCGTCCACGATGAGAACTTTTATCCTTCGAGCGTTCATGTCCGGAGAAGCATCAGGGGTTGAGGGGCCGCCGGTAGACGGCGGGCCTGACGGTTTCGAGCGAGTGCCGAATTCCGCTCAAGCTCTCGGCATGGCCCACATAGAGATAGCCGCCGGGAACGAGTCGATGGGCCAGCTTGTGCACCAACTCTTCCTGCGTCTTGCGATCGAAATAGATCATGACGTTGCGGCAAAAGATCACGTGAAAGGGCTCGGCGAAGGGAAACGCCCCCTCCAGCAGATTGAGGCGGCGGAAAGCGACGCCGTTTTGGATGTGCGCCTTCACCCGGTAATTTCCGTTCTGGGGCCCGAATCCCTTTTGGAAATGAGCCCGAAGCAGCGCCGGATCGACCTTTGCCACGCATTCATCCTGGTAGACTCCGAGGCGCGCCTTTTTCAGGACGCGATTGGAGATGTCGGTTGCCTCGATCTTCCAGGGCCAGCTGGGCTGCCGCCCAAATTGTTCGGAAAGCCCGATCGCGATGGAGTAGGGCTCCTCGCCGGAGGAACACGCGGCGCTCCAAACGTTGAAGGAAATCCACCGCTCGCGCGCCTGCCTTTGTATCATTTCCGGTACTACCGTGGTCCGGAGAAAGTCGAAGTGCTGCTTCTCGCGGAAAAAGTAGGTGTGGTTCGTCGAGATCGCGTCGATCAGGTGCGCCAGTTCGTCGTCGCTGTCTTCCTGCAGGAAGCGGCAATAGTCCGTGATCGAGCTGATGTTGGTGGCCCGCAGGCGTTTGCCTAGCCTCGCGGACACGAGCGCCTTTTTGTCGGGGCCCAAGTTGATGCGGCTGTGGTGATAAACCAGCTCGCGAATGAATTCGTAATCGCTGTCCCGCATGATGTCGGTGCTGCGGGCTATATCGGCGCTTTTAGCCCAGAATGAAGATGCACTTGCGCTGAAGCGGATCGTGGAAATGACGGTCGTCGGCAATTTTTGCCGCGGCTTGGCGGCCCGCTCTGGGCGGTGTTCCCCGGGCGGTCTGGGGGAAACCCCCTGAAAATTTTAACCGGCTGTATCCCACTGCGATATACACAAGCTGCGGACGATGGCACCGCCGTTGCTAAAAGGCCTGTGTGATCGATCCCATTTTCCAGACGGACAACTACCAGCTCGCGCGAAAACTGCTCGACGCTTCTGTCCTTCGGCAAAACGCGATCGCCTCGAATATCGCCAACGTGGAAACCCCCGGCTACCGGCGTCTCGACGTCGCGCCGGACTTTGCCACCCAGCTGAAAGCCAAACTCGATTCGGCCGATTTTGCCCGGAGCGTGAGTGACCTCGCACCGACGCTGGCGGAAGATGCCCAGGTTGGGACGATCCGGCCGGATGGCAATTCCGTGCAGCTCGAGCGCGAGATGCTCGAGATGAACCGCAATTCGATCGAGTACGATTACCTGACCGAACTGGTCAGCCGGAATATCAAGCAACTCAAGCTGGCCATCACGGGCCGCGGCGTCTGACCCCCTTTTCTAGCCCATCCCGCTTCGCTCCATGAATATCATCTCCGGAATCGACGTCACCGCGGGCGCGCTCAACGCGCAAAAGACCCGTCTCGATATCGTCGCGCAGAATATCGCGAACGCCCAAACCACCCGCGGTCCCAACGGACTGCCTTACCAGCGCAAATTGGTCTCATTCGAGACCGAACTCATCCGCCAGGGGGCCGGCGCCACGGGTTCCAGCCTCACCGGTGTGCGCGTGGCTCGTATCGCTCCCGACACTACTCCCGGCCAGCGCGTGTTCGACCCTCAGCATCCCGACGCGACGTCCGAAGGCTACGTGCACATGCCAAACGTCAACATGGCGTACGAGATGGTCGATCTCATGACCGCAACCCGCGCCTACGAAGCGAATCTCTCGGTGGTGAAAAACGCCCGCCAAATGGCCCTGAAGGCGCTTGATATCGGAAAATAGGCCCCCTGGTTGAGAGTTGAGAGCTGAGAGACCAACCATCCAGCCCCGACTCTCTCAATACTCGACTCTCAATTTTAAACTCTTAGCCCCATGGCACTCATCGGCTCGATCGGCAATCTGCAGAACCCACTTCTGAACCGGCTCCAGGACGCCACGCGCACCGACAGCCCGCAGGGGCCGGTCAAGTTGCCGGGCGTCGCCGTGCCTCAACCCAACGCGGCCCCCGCTTCCGTTGGCTTTGGCAAGGTGTTCGAGCAAATGGTGAGCTCGGTCGACGCGAAGCAGGATCAAGCGCAAGCGCTGACTCGGGACGTCCTCCTTGGGAAAAACGACAATCTTCATCAATCCATGATCGCGATGCAGGAGGCCGGAGTGGCTTTTCAGCTCATGGTCGAAGTGCGCAACAAGGTGGTCGAATCGTACCAGGAACTGATGCGCATGCCGGTGTAAGCTCTCCCCTTTTTTCACCTTTAACTTCTCCGGTTAGTCTCCCTCCAGCTGTTTAATGAAAACCTTTCTCTCCTCCCTCGTCGGCCTTTGGAAGGAACTCGGCCTCAACCAGCGCGTTTCGATCATCATGGCGATGGGCCTCGTCGCGGTCGGCCTCGTGGCCCTCGTGGTCTGGTCGCGTCGACCCGATTTGCAGCTGCTCTACGGGCGCCTTTCCGAGAAGGACGCCTCCGTGATTGTGAGCCAGCTGCAGGGGCAGAATATTCCTCACAAGATCAGCGGGGGAAGCGTGTATGTTCCGTCCGACCAAGTGCACCGTCTTCGCATGGAACTCGCCTCGAAAGGCGTCCCGACCGGCGACGGCGTCGGCTTTGAGATCTTCGACAAGGGGCAATTCGGCCTGAGCGACTTTGTCCAGCGCACCAATTATCTTCGCGCTCTCCAGGGCGAACTGGCCCGCACCGTTTCCCAGCTTGATGGAGTACGCAGCGCCCGGGTCATGATTGTTCAGCCGGAAAATCGCCTGCTGCTCACGGACCAAAGCATCAAACCCACGGCCTCTGTGTTCGTCGAGCTGGCGCGGTCCCGGCTGGAGACTGACGCGGTCAATTCGATCCGCCATCTCGTGGCCAACGCGGTCCAAGGACTGCAGCCCGATCAAGTCGCCGTGGTCGACCAGCGCGGCCGGGTTTTGTCCGAAGATCTGCGCCAGGATCCCACGCTCAGCAATGCCTCGAGCCAAATGCGCTACCGCCAGCAAGTGGAGGATTATTTCGCCAAGAAAGTGGAGACCATGCTCCTTCCCGTCGTCGGCGCGAATAACGCGATCGTGCGGGTCTCGGCCGAGATTGACACTGAAGCCACCACGCTCACGCAGGAAAAATTTGACCCGGAAGGCGCCGTCGTTCGCACCCAGACCACGACCGAGGACACGTCCAACTCGACCGAGGGGAAGTCGGGCGGAAATGTAGGCGTCGCCGCCAACACTCCCGACAAGCCGAATACACCGGCGGAGACCGCCAAGCCCTCCACCGTGACCGAGACGGTCCGGAAGAACCGCCAAACCACTTTCGATAACAGCCGCGTCGTCACTAACACGACCCGGGCCCCCGGCACGGTGAGGAATCTGACCGCGTCCGTCTTCGTCGCAGAACGCGGACTGGGCGCCGACGGCAAGCCGCAGAAACGCACCGACGAGGAAATCCGCGCGCTGCGCGCGGTCGTCATCAACGCCTTGGGCCTCAAGGCCGCGCCCGGACAATCGGTCGACGCGCTGGTCAGCTTGCAGGAGATCGCCTTTCAGACCGAGCCCATCGCCGACAAGATTCAGCAGATCCAGACCGAAACACGGGTCCAGGGCTGGCTCGAGACCGGCAGCCGGTATCTCGCCGTCCTCATCGCGGCCTCCGTTCTCTTTCTCTTCTGGCGCACGCTGAAGAAGCAAAAGATCGAGCCGGTCCCGATGGAGCTTCTGGCCACTCCGCCCGACGCTGCGAAACGCGCCCTTCAGCAAAACGGCATGCTTTCCCCCGAACTCTTGAACGAACTCATCCGACAAAAGCCCGCCAACATCGGCACCGCGCTCCGCGACTGGGTGGCGATCAAGAAAAACAATTAACCTAGTTGAGAGCTGAGCGTTGAGAGACCGAACTACCCTTCCACTGAATACGTCGTCGCGAGTGCTCCGGTCTCTCAACGCTCAACGCTCAACTTTCAACTTTCCGCCATGATCGACCCCGACTTCACCAAACTGAGCAAACAGCAGAAGCTCGCGATCTTTCTGATCGTGCTTGGCCCGGAAGCGGCGGCCGAGGTGATGCGTCATTTTGACGACGCCGAAATCGAGCTGATCTGTCGCGAAATGTCGCAGTACACGATGATCTCCGACGCCACGCGCATCAAGGCGCTCGAGGAGTTCTCACCGATCGTGGGCGACAGCATCATGTCGACTCTCGGCGGTCTGGACTATGCAAGAAAGACGCTCGAAATCGCGCGCGGCGATTACAAAGCGGGCTCCATCATGGGCCGCTTGGGACCAGCCGGAACTGCGGTCGAAGTGATCAAGGACATTTCCGAAATGGAAGGCCGTCAGATCTACAATTTGATCAAGAACGAGCAGCCCCAAACGATTTCCTTTGTTCTTTCCTACCTCGAAGGCACCAAGGCGGCGGAAATCTTCGCCCTGCTCAGCCCCGATTTGCGCGAGGAAGTGGTCGAGCGTTTGGGCACGATCGATTCGACCTCGCTCGATCTGGTCGGCAAAATCGTCCGCAATCTCGGCAAGCACTTCGACAACAAGGTCAGGCCGACCTATCATCGCTCCGGCGGGGTTCGCGCGGTGGCCGACCTCCTCAACGGCATCGACAAGGAAATGTCGAAGAGCCTGCTGGCCCGGCTGGAAGAGCGGAATGCGCAGCTCGGCGCCGCGATTCGGAAAAAAATGTTCAGCTTCGAGGATCTGGGCCGCCTCGCCGCGGCGGATCTGCAGCGCGTCTTGCGGGAAGTCGATTCGGCCAACCTGGCCGTCTCGATGAAATCCGCCAGCGACAGCCTGAAGGAAAAGATCTACGCCTCGATCTCCAAACGCGCGGCCGAAAGCCTCCGCGACGAAATCGGGATGCTTGGGCCGGTCCGACTCAAGGATGTCGAAATTGCCCAGGACGCGATCATTCAGGTCGTCCGCCGCCTCGAAGAAGAAGGCTCCATCTCCCTCGACAATGGCAGCGAAGGAGCGGTCGTCGCGTAAGGGCGCATCGCGCCAATTCAAAATCTCAGATCTCAACTTTCAAATCTGACCGTATGCCCTCTGCCTTCATTTCTTTCGATCGTCCTTTGAGCGGCGCCACCATCCCGGGGCGCTCCGCGCGGGTTTTCTGCGAGTCGGAAGTCGCGGCGATCCGCACGCAGGCTTACCAGGAAGGCACCGATGCGACCCGCGCTTTCGCCAGCCAGCAGCTGGTGGAATTCCGCGCCGAAGTGCAGGCGCTGCAGGAAGGAATTTTTCAAAAGCTCACGGCGGCGGAGGCAGACCTGACTCGACAGTTGCGTGAGACCTTGCCATCGCTCGCCATCGAACTCGCCCGCCGGCTTTTGGCCGGCTTCGAGCCGAGCGCGGAGCAAGTGAAGCGCCTTTGTGAAGAGACACTCGCTCAGCTTTATCCCGAGCGCGACAACCTCGAGCTGTTCCTTTCTCCTCGCGACGCCGCTTTGCTCGAGGATCTCGATCCCGAGTGGAAGGCGCGGCATCCCGGACTTCGCATCACGATCGATGCTACGCTGGGACCCGGCGATTGCCAGGTTCGGAGCCGCTTCGGCCTGACTGATGCGCGCCGCCAATCCAAGCTCGAAGCGCTTTCGCGCGAACTCCTGAGCGCATGAGGCACATAGTAGAGATTCTAGGGTTGAGAGTTGGGGGCGCAGGATCCCGGGCCCGTCCAACTCCGCTCCGTTCTCTCAACACTCAACTCTCAACCCTCAACTTTCAGCAATGACCACCGTCGGACCCATGATCGAAGCCCTGCGCAGCCAGGTGCGCTCCTTGCCCGCCGCCCGGCGGCTAGGGCATGTCACCGGCGTGACCGGTCTGATCATCGAATCCGAGGGGCCCAACGTCGGATTAGGCGAGCTCTGCCAGCTGCGTTCCGAACGCGACGACTTCGCCGTTACGGCTGAGGTCGTGGGTTTCCGCGGAGAACGTGTCCTCCTCATGCCGCTCGGCGAAACCGCCGGACTGCACGCGGGGTGCGAAGTTGCCGCCAGCGACCGTCCGCCGCTGCCCCAGATTGGCGATGCTCTGATGGGCCGCGTCCTCGACGCTCTCGGCAAGCCGTACGATGGACTCGGTCTTCTGCCGACCTCCCGCGCCGATGCGGGCTCAGGCCGGCCTCCTCATCCGCTGCGCCGCCAGCGCATCCGCGAGCCGTTCGTCACGGGCGTACGAGCAATCGACACCTTTATTCCTTTCGGGCGCGGTCAGCGACTCGGTCTTTTCGCAGGGTCGGGCGTCGGCAAGTCGACGCTCATGGGCATGATTGCGCGCGGAGCGGAAGTCGATGTCGTGGTGATCGCGCTGGTCGGCGAACGCGGACGCGAAGTGAGGGAGTTTATCGAGAAGGATCTCGGCCCAGAGGGTCTGGCCCGCGCGGTGGTCGTGGTGGCCACCAGCGACACTCCGGCCCCGCTGCGGCTGAGGGCGGCGTTCACCGCGACTTCTATCGCGGAAGCGTACCGCGATGCCGGCAAGAATGTCCTGCTGCTGATGGACTCGGTGACACGTTTTGCCATGGCTCAGCGTGAAATCGGACTCGCGGTCGGCGAACCGCCTGCGACCCGTGGGTATACGCCTTCCGTGTTTGCATTGCTGCCCCGCCTGCTGGAGCGGACCGGCGCGGGGGAGGTGGGCGCCATCACCGCCTTATACACGGTTTTGGTCGAGGGCGACGACATGAACGAACCGGTCGCGGACGCGGTGCGCGGTATTCTTGACGGCCACATCGTCCTTTCCCGTGCCCTTGCGCATGCCAATCACTATCCTGCCATCGATGTGCTCGAGAGTATCAGCCGCTTGACCCATGATGTGTGCTCCCCGGAGGAGGTGCAGCTCGCCGCCAGAGCCCGTGAACATCTCGCCGTCTACCGGCGCAATGAGGATCTCGTGACAATCGGCGCTTATCAAAAAGGCACGCATGCCGATCTCGATCGCGCGGTCAGCCTGCACGACCCGCTCAAGAAATTTCTTCGCCAGGGTGTGGAGGAACGCGTTCCTCGGAATGTCAGCTTCAATCAGCTCAACGGAATTCTCGCATGAAAAAGTTCAGTTTCCCCCTCCGCTCCGTCGCCACCGTCCGTTCCCTTCGCGAAATGCGCTCGCGCGAGCAGTTCTCGGCCGCGGTAAAACATTATGTGGCCGCCGAGGAGTATTTGAAACAACTGCGGGCCCGGCTCACGGAACTCGAGGAAATCCTTCGCTCGGGCCGCGGAAAGACCTTTCGCCCGGGCGACGAGGCCTCGTTCCTCGAAGCCTTCAAGAACGAAACCGTGCGCGCCACCAAGGCAGCGGCTGAGACGACTCGACTGCGCGCGGTGATGGAAGCCGCCCGCCAGGCCTGGTTGGAATCGCGGCGCGATGTGCGGGTGATCGAGAAACTGGAACAGAAGGCCCGAAGCTCCCATCGCCGCGAGGCTGAGCGCGAAGACCAGGCGGCCCTCGACGATCGCACCAGCGCGCTTGCCGCGCGTGGCGAAGCCCAAACGTCATGAAAAAGTTGATCGCTAATCCCATTGTCGTGGCCGCCGTCGGACTGCTTCTCGGCGTGGGGACCGGCGTGGGCTGGTTTTGGCTGAACGCCGTTCCGCTCGTTCGTGAAGCGCGACTCGCTCGCGCGCGTGCGGCGCAACCGGTCAAGCCGGAGGCTCCTTGGGACTTTTGGACGATCGAAATGCAAAATTTGGCTAAGGAACTTCAGGAAGAGAAAGAGTCGCTTCGAAAACGGGAAGAAGAGCTCGCCCGGCGGATGGCTCGCTTCGACTCCGAGCGCCAGGAGCTGAACAAGCAGCGCCAGCAGCTCGAAGCGCTCCAGACGGAGATCGCGACGAAGGTCGTGGAGATTCACGCGGACGAACTGAAAAATCTGAAATCGCTCGCCGCGACCTACAGCAATCTTTCCCCCAAAGCGTTGCTTCTGATTTTCAAGGAGATGGACGACGTATCCGTCGTCAAAGTCCTCGCGCTGATGAAGACCGACGTGGTGAGCCCGCTCTTCGAGGAAATGACGAAACAGGCCGCCTCCGATCCCGCTCTCTCGCGCCGCGTAGCCCAACTTTCAGAAAAACTCCGTCTCTATCGTTCCGCCAAGACGGCGTCCGCACCCTAGCTCTTTTCGCTCACGCGCGCGGCCACCGGCCGCCGCTCCCGTTTTCACTCCTGCACCACGGACGGCGCGGGGAAATATCCCAAGGAAGGGATTCCGCCCATGCCGCTCCCGCTCAACTTACTTCCCGCTTCGCCCGCTCCCGCCGTTCCCGGACTCGCTCCAGAGAACCGTCCGGAAGAAGGCGCTTGTCTCTCCGTCGCCGATTCCACCCAGCCCTTTGGCTCACTTCTGGGTGACGTTGCCTCACGGCCTCTCGAAACGCCTTCGCCCACGGCAGAGGAAGAAGAGATCGCTGGTCTCGCTGCCGTCCCGCAGCCGGTGTCTTCGCCGACCGCCGAGCAACTCGCCGCTATCCTTGCCTTTCTTGCTGCGCCGAATCCTTCTTCGGCCGCGCCTCTCCCTGTGACGGCTGATCTTGCCACGGGAATCGATGGGCTCTCGGAAGCCGGGGTCCTCGCGGGGCAGACCGTGCCGGCCGAGCCGCAGAGTGAAACGAAAAGCGCCAGCCGGTTTGTTCCCCAGACGCTTTTGAGTCTTGGTGTGGGGAAGGGTGGACCCAAAGCAATCAAGGCCGAACCCAGTCCAACGGCGTGCCGCCAAGCTGTGATTTCGCTCCTGGTCCGCGGCACTCCGACGATCGATTTTCAACTGCAGCCCGCGGCCGCTGCGTCGCTCTCAACGGTGGCGGCTCCCGCGACCCTTGCGATGCCGAACCCGATTGTGACTACTGGCCAAGCCGATACGGCCGCCCCGGTTGCGCCGGATAGTCCTCCGGGAGCGACGCGGCATGCACTGCCGGAGTCTCAGGCTCAGGTACTGGAGGGCGACATTGGGTCCGCGGAAATCGTCTCTTCCTCTGCGTTGACGGCTGCTTCGTCGCAGTTGGGCGATGAGGGAGAACGCGCCCTTGCATCGCGACAGGGTGCTCGTATCGGTTCACTCGAGACACGAACGGAAAAATTTGCCGATCCCGGCGCCATGGCGCCCCTGAATCGCTCCACTGGGGGCATTTCCCCAGTCGACCTGCGGAAAAACATACCTTTAACTATTGATGAGCAGCGACTAAAGATGGGCATGCCGCCGGTTGGCACGAGCGCTGCAAACTGGGGTGTAAACATGAACCCCCAGCGCTCAACCGATGATAGTTTCAACGTCGCCGCCGCGCAGACGTTCGCAGGTTTTGCGTCACCGTCCGCCGCCCAGGCCCCGGACGCCGCCTCCGCCCTCGCTCCGGCCGCCGCCTCGCACGCAGCTGAATTGGTTCATGAAATCCGCGAAATCGCGGATGGCATGTGGGCCATCGATCGTAACTCGGTCGAAGTTCGTTTCAAATTCGACAACGACGAGGGCCTCGCCGTCCGGGTCGAGTATCGCGACGGCACCGTGAAAGCCACTTTCCGCACCGATTCGGAGCAGCTCCGCGAACTGATTGCCCGCGAATGGCAGTCCCAGGTCGCCGGGGCCGATTCCCGCGCGTACCGCATGGCAGATCCGATTTTCGAAGCGCGTCCGGCCAACGCCGACAGCCTGTCCAGCGATGCCGGCGGTTCGCGCCAGCAGTCACAGGGTCAGCCGCGCTCCGCCGATCAGGCCGGTTTTTCGACGCACTTTTCATTGAGCAACGAACGTAGTGGCAGCGCCACGACGCTCGGAACGTCCCCGGCGACGGACGTGCGGCCCGACACTGCTCATCACCTCCACACGTTCGCTTGATCTAGCCATGATTTCCACCGTCAAACCTCCCACCGTCGCCGATCCGGCGAGCGTCGCCGCCCGCGTCCCCCAGAAATCGCTGGGTCAGCAGGATTTTCTCAAACTCATCACCGTCCAGCTCACCAAACAAGACCCCATGAAACCGATGGAGGACACCAGCTTCATTGCCCAGATGGCCCAGTTCACTTCGCTCGAGCAGACCAACAGTCTCGTGAAGGAGTTTGGACTGATGCGTTCCAGCGCCGATTTTTCCTCCGCCAGCGCGCTGCTAGGCCGCCAGGTCACGCTCGAAACGAAAGCCGACGGCGCCGTCACCGGCACGGTCGACGCGGTCGATGCCCGCGACGGTACTCCGAAGCTTTTCGTCGGCGGCAAACTTTTCCCTCTCTCCACCTTGAAACGGGTGGAGCCCGCTCCGCTGCCCGCGGCCTGAAATTTTCAAACAAAATCAACTAACAAAACCAAACTTAACTCCCGCTCCTCATGTCACTCATCGGTACTCTTACTTCCGGCGTCAGCGCCCTCCGCAGCTTTACCAAAGGCCTCGAAATCATCGGCAACAACATTTCCAACGTCAACACGACCGGATTCAAGGGCTCCAGTGTCAGTTTCTCCGACAGCTTCAGCAACACCATGCGGTCCTCTGCACCGTCGAGCGCGAGCAGTTCCAATCTTTCGGCCACGCAGGTCGGCACCGGCGTCAAGCTGGCCCAGATCTCGGCTAAGTTCACCCAGGGCGCTCTCACCACCACGGGCTTGAACACCGATCTCGGCGTCTCGGGGAACGGATTTTTTCTCGTTTCGAATCCCGCCGACAACCAGGTCTTCGCCACCCGCGCCGGTAACTTCCGCATCGACGACCAGGGCTATCTTGTGACCTCGCAAGGTTACCGCGTCCAAGGCATGACTGGCGGCACCGCTCTCGCTGCCCCCGGCACCTTCGGCGGCATCCGTTTGGGCACGCCGCCCGCCGGTACGGAACTGACTTCTTTCAGCATCGATCGCGGCGGCAACCTCGTTGAGTTCTATTCAAACGGTTCCTCCATCACGACGAATCAAGTCGTGCTCCGGTCGTTCCGCGACACCTCGGCCTTGGTCAAGCAGGGCGACAATCTTTACACCGGCTTCACCGCCGCGGGTATCATCGGACCCACCACGCCCACTTCCGCCGCGAACAGCCCGGGCAGCAACGGCCTCGGTGCCGTCGAAGCGGGCACGCTGGAGTTGTCCAACGTGGATCTGACGGAGCAATTCGCCCAGATGATCACCACCCAGCGTTCGTTCCAAGCGAGCTCCCGCTTGATCACGGTCTCCGACCAAGTGCTCGAGGACATTGTGAACCTCAAGCGTTAACCGGACCTAGCCAACTTCATTCACGCTCATGGCCGCCGCCAAAACCGAAGCCGCACCTCCGACCGCCGCCGCGAAGGACGCTGCCGCTGCAAAGGACGCCGCGACCGCGGCCGATGCGGCAGCCGCTCCTTCAGCGACAAAGCCGGCTATGGCGTTTCTACCGCTCATCGCGGTGGTCGTCCTCGCCCCGGCCCTCAGCCTGGCCGTCGGACAGTTTTTTCTGCTGCCGCAGTTGAAAAAACAATTGGCGGTTCCTTTCGATCCCAATGCCGCCACACCGCCCGCCGAGACGAAAGCGGAAGGCGGCGATGCGGCCAAACCCGACAAAGACGGAAAAAAGGGGGAAGCCGCCGCGGGCAACACCTATGAGTTCAAGAATATCGTCGTGAACCTCGCGGGTACGATGGGTACGCGTTATCTCAAAACGACGTTCAAGGTTAGCGGCACGGACAAGACCCTCAATGAGGCTTTCAAAACGAACGAAGCCAAGCTCGTGCACGTGACGCTCAACGTCCTTTCCGGTCTTACCCTGGCCGATGTGGATGAAGCCGGAGCCAAGAATCTCATCGGAGAGCGGCTCATCGTGGCCTATAACGAGACGCTCAAAAAGCGCCTCTGCGAACAGGTGTATTTTTCGGACTTCGTGGTCCAGTAACCCTCGCGGCGATTTTCCATGGCAGACGACCCCAATAGCCGCCTCGGCGACGTTCTCGATCAAAGCGAGATCGACAAACTGCTTTCGGAAGCCACCACGGCGCCGAAACAACAGATCTTTCGGTCCGACGGGAAGCGGGTCGAGGGATCGATGCCGAAGATCGAGACCTACGATTTTCGCAATCCGGTCTTCCTTACCGAAGTCGAACTGCGGCGACTGCGCCTGCTGCACGAGGATTTCATTCGCTACCTCATGGCGCGGCTTTCGCTTTTCCTGCGCATGGAATTCGCCCTCAAAATGGCGAAGCTGACTACCCTGACGTATCAAAAATTCACCGACGGGCTGCCCAATCCCACGCATCTTTGCCTTTTCAAGGCCGAACCGCTGCTCGGCGTGGGCATCTTGGATATCAATCCGCGTCTCGCCCTCACGCTGGTCGACCGCATGCTCGGCGGCCGCGGCCACTCCGTTAAGCTTGAACGCTACCTGACGGAAATCGAAATCGCGCTGCTCGAGGACGTGATCATGATCATTCTGGAAGAATGGTGCCACCAGTGGAAGCACGAGAAGGAATTGCACCCGCAGGTGATAGGTCACGAGAACAACGGACGCTTTCTGCAGACTTCCCCCAAAGACGCGATCGTCCTCGGTCTCACCCTCGAGGCGAATTTCGGCGATTGCTCGGAGCAAATTCAAATCGGCGTCCCGTATTACACGATCGAGCCGATGGTCAAAATCATGCAGGCGCGCCGGCAGAAGGATTCCACTCCCGGAGTGGTGGTGCACAAGGCCGAGTGGAAACCCATTTACGAGCACATCACGATCCCGGCTCGCGCCGAGTGGGACGCTTTTGAGCTTTCGCTTCGTGAAATCACAAATCTTCGCGTGGGCGATGTGATCGAGATGCCCGCCCGCATTGTCGACGAAACCCGCGTGACGCTGAACGGTGCGCCGAAATTCATGGGCACCGTCGGACTCGATAGCGACCGCGTCGCGGTGAAACTCACCAAAAAAATCAACGCGCAGGAGCACACCGCGCCCAAAGCCTATGGAAGATAAGACTCTCGATCTCGTTCTCGACGTAAAAGTCAAAGTCACGGTGCAACTCGGCTCGTGTCAGCTGCCCATGCGGGAAGTGCTCGAGCTCGCGCCCGGCGCCGTGATCCAACTCAGCCAGCACGCCAGCGATCCCGTCGGACTCTACGTCAACGACAAGCTGATCGCGTACGGCGAAGTGGTCGTGGTTGAAGACAGCTTCGGCATCAAGATCACTGAACTCGTCGGTTCCAAGCCGGCCTGACCGCGCGCCCGCGTATAGCAACCGATCGCGCCTCTCCGTCCATGACAATTTCACCGCGTCTAGCGCGGTCACGGTCCCTTACCAGCGTCACCCGCTGGCTGCTAGTGGTAATCGGCTGCGCCGTTTTGGCGACGGCGCAGCCGATGAGTGCAGCTGCCGATGAAAAAACTCCGGCCGCTCCCCCCGCGTCCGTCGAGGCATCCAAGGCAGCGCCTCCTCGCGGACCCGAGGAAATCATTCATCCGTCGAAATCGGCCGACACTCGCGTGCTGCAGCCGTCAACCCGTTCCGGCAGTGGATCCCTGGCGCTCGTCGTAGCGCTTCTCCTCGCCGCCGGCGGAGCCTGGGTGCTCGTGCAACGCCGCCAGGGCGGCCCGCTCGCAAACCGCAGCGAAAAAAAGCTTCACGTCGCCGAGACGCGTCCTCTTGGAAATCGGCAGTACCTCGTCGTCGCTGACTACGAAGGCCAGCGTTTTCTGCTCGGAGTCACTCCCGGCCAAATCCAGATGCTCACCCCTTTGAAGGGGTCGGCCACGGAAGAAAAGAAATCATGAGCTCGCTTCGAGACAACGCCCGCTCGTTCGCGCGGTTCGTCCGCGCGCTGGCGTTTCTCGCCGCCGTGGGCTTCGGGTTCCTGACGGTTGTGCAGGCCCAGACCGAAATCCCTTCGCCGATCGCACCCATCACCCCGATCGCCCCCGTCGCTAGTTCATTCACGACTCCCGGGGTCACGCCGGGTGCGCTCACGCCGTCCCAACCGATGCGATTGAACATCGCATTGGAAGGCACGAGCAAGCCCGGCGACGTCAGTGTGGCCATCCAACTCGTCATTGTGATGACGTTGCTGACGCTGGCCCCATCGATGGTGATCTTGATGACGAGCTTCACGCGCATCGTGATTGTGCTCGGTTTCGTGCGCACCGCCATCGGCGTGCCCACCGCCCCTTCCAATCAGATTCTGGTGGGGCTCTCCCTTTTTCTCACCTTCTTCCTGATGGGGCCGGTCTTCGATCGGACCAACCGGGACGCCTTGCAGCCCTATCTCGCGGGACAGATCTCCTCAGCCGAGGCTTTCGACAAAGCATCCGTGCCGATTCGCGATTTCATGCTGAAGCAGACTCGTACCCGGGATCTCGAGTTCTTCCTCGAACTCGGCCGTTTTGGGCCTACTCCTGTTTCGCAGCTGCCGATGCGGGTCGTGATTCCAGCGTTCGTGATTTCCGAACTGCAAACCGCCTTCCAGATGGGCTTCCTGCTTTTTCTGCCGTTCCTCGTTATCGATTTCCTCGTGTCCTCCGTGCTGATGGCCCTGGGCATGATGATGATGCCGCCGACGGTCGTCGCGCTGCCGTTCAAACTGCTCCTCTTCGTCCTGGTCGACGGCTGGCATCTCGTGGTCAAGAGCCTGGTCGAGAGCTTTCGCATTTAATGCCCGTCTAACCAGCGGACGTTGCCCTTTCCCATGACACCTGAACTCGCCGTCGACCTCTTTAAGAACGTGATGATGTTCTCCATCTACGTGGTGGCGCCGTTTCTCGGCGTGATGTTGGTCGTCGGTCTGATCACCAGCATGCTGCAGTCCATCACCAGCATTCAGGAGCAGACACTCACCTTTGCTCCGAAACTGATCGCCTTGGCCGCGGTTGGCATCGCCCTCGGGCCCTGGCTCCTCCGCTCCCTCGCCGAATTCGCCTCGCGCATGATCACCCAGATGGGCGCGCTCGGCGGCTAGGCGGCTGCGCCGCCCTCAAATGAGGATAGAGAATCGAGGATAGAATACCGCTCCTCTCGTTTTTTCTCTCTTCTATCCTCTATCCTTCCGCCAGATGTCCGCCGATCTTCTCTTCTCCTGGATGATGGTTTTCCTGCGGGGACTGGGGTTGATTCTGCTCCTGCCTACGTTGGGCAGCCGGCCGTTGCCCGTGACCATGAGGGTCGCGCTTTCTGGGCTGCTGGCCGTTTTGCTGTACGGCATCGTTCCTCGCGCATCCGTCATGCCCACCGGAAATGGCAATCTCGTCATCGCGGCCATGGGCGAGGTGGTGCTGGGCCTCGTTCTCGGCTTTGTCGGGCGTTTGATTTTCGCCGCGGTGGATGTCGCGGGCCGCATCATCACACAGTCCATCGGACTCATGGCGGCTCCGGGCATTGACGCGCCCGCACCTTCTTCCGAACCCCTCGCTGCCTTTCTGTCGACCTTCGCCGGTCTGCTTTTCTTTCTTTTCGGCGGTCATTTCGGAGCGCTCAGCGCTTTCGCGCGAAGCTTTGATTTCGCGGCGGCCGGTGCCCCCGCCTACAGCCAACTGGCGGTGGAGCACCTGATTCACGGGACGGGACAGGTCATCGAGCTCGGATTTCGGATCGCCGCGCCTTTCGTGGCGATGGACTTCCTCATCACGCTCGCCTTTTCGGTCCTGGGCCGAGCCGTCCCCAGAATGAACGTTTTTATCATGAGCTATCCCCTCCGCGCGCTCATCGGTTGCCTTCTGTTGGCAACCTCCGGCGCGCTCGTGGCTCGCTACCTTTTGCCCGAATTCCAAACAATGCCGTACCGGATCCTGGAAATGGTGGGGTAGGGCGAGCTGAAGGTGGAATCCCGCGCTTGCGGGATCGGTTCGGCACGAGTGTCCGTAACATCCCCAATAGCCCGCCGGGACGGCGGGCTCCACCCCTGGACTTCCACAGAAGCCCTCACAAGGGCGCTTCCTCGGGCGGCGGCTCCCGCCATCGTTCATTATTCTACCTCCTCCCCCTCCGGGGCTTGGCCCTCCATGGCCCACCAGGGAAAATTTTGCCACCAGGTATACCCCTCAGTTCTAACCCGGGGGCCGCTTTGTTCGATCGCCGCGAGATAAAAGTTTAACTAACGCATCACCAAGCACTAAAACTTGATCTACGCCGCTTGGCATTACCTCTGCATTAGGTGTGTGCGCGCGCATGGCAGACGTTGATCAAGACTCCAAGACCGAGGCCCCCAGTGAAAAACACTTGGCGGACGCCATGGACCGTGGGCAGTTCGCCAAGTCGCCCGAGGTGGCGGTTGTGGTGATGCTGGGTTTTGCCCTTGCTGCTTTTTCCCTCACCATGGGTTCGGCGGCCCGTGAAGTCGGCGGCTTCGCTAGCAGCATCTTTGGTCAGTTGGCTCTGGCGCGCGTTCGTTTCGAGGCGACTCCTATTCAACTGACCGATTCGCTCATTGTGGTCGCGAAGGTGCTGGGCCCGGTGATTGCCGCCGCCGTGCTTGCCTCGCTCCTTTCCGGCGGCCTGCAAAGCCGATTCAATTTGTCGACCAAGGCGATTGGTTTCCGTTTGGAGAACCTGGATCTCGCGAAGGGATTTGCCCGAGTCTTTTCCCGCAATGCGCTGATTCATGGAGCCGTGGATGTGCTCAAGCTCGTGGCGATCGCCTTGGTCCTATGGACCGCTGCGCGCGGTCTGGTGAGCGATCCGCTCTTCTCCGCGCCGATCGAAACGGCCTATCTCGGACAATTTTTCGGCCGCGCCACGATCGAATTCTTCTCGCGTCTGATTCTCGCGCTCGGGATCGTTGCCGCCATCAGCTACTGGTACGAGTTCTTCAAGAGCCGCAAGGATCTGATGATGACCCGGGAGCAGGTGAAGGAGGAACGCCGTCAATCGGAAGGCGATGCCAACGTCAAAGGCGCCATGAAACGCATGGCCCGCCGCCTGGTCCAAAAACAGATGCTCGCCGCGGTGCCGACCGCCGACGTCATCATCACCAATCCGACTCACTACGCGGTCGCCCTGAAGTACGAGCGGGGCGTGGATCAGGCTCCGATTGTCTTGGCCAAGGGCGAAAATCGTTTTGCCCTGCGGATCAAGGAGCTCGCGCGACAGCACGAGGTGCCGATCATCGAAAACAAACCGGTGGCCCGCATGCTCTACGCGCTTGGTCGCGTCGATCAGTCGATCCCGGCCGAACTTTACCAAGCGGTGGCCGAGATCCTGGCTTTCGTCTACCGGACTCACCGTTATTATTTCTACCGCCTGAAAGCACGACGGGCGGAATTCGCCAAGCACGGCAAAACAGAGGCCAGAAGCGAGAACCCGGGAGCCGGCACCGACGCAGCGTCGTCTCCGGGCGCTGCCTGATGCCTATCGCGCTCATTTTCCATGTCACTTTCTCACACCCAGGAACAGCGCCCGCCGCGTGCGGCCGCCCTCCGGCTTCTGGTCTCTGACCCCCGGCATCTGACTTCTGGCTTCTCGCTTCCGATCTCCAATTTCTGACATGGCCGCCTCCGCTTCAGCCGCCTCCGCCGCGCTCACACCGACACTCTCGCCCATCAACAAGGTGATGAAGGGCGCCGATCTGATTTTCACTGCC
The DNA here is from genome assembly GCA_964546955.1 of uncultured Opitutaceae bacterium. Classification (GTDB taxonomy): domain Bacteria; phylum Verrucomicrobiota; class Verrucomicrobiia; order Opitutales; family Opitutaceae; genus CAZJLP01. Next base: position 211,115 of record CAZJLP010000001.1, read on the forward strand.
GCTTTGTTCGCGACCGTGATGCTCTTGATCGTCCCGGTGCCCCCATTTCTGCTGGATGTGCTGCTCGCGATGAGCATCGGCATCTCGCTGCTGATCCTTCTCCTGATTGTCTATGTGAAGGAACCGGCGGAGTTCTCCGGGTTCCCGACGATTCTTCTGGGCACGACCCTGTACCGGCTCGCGCTGAATATTTGTTCGACCCGTCTGATTCTGACCGAGGGCCACGCCGGCAATATTATCGAGTCCTTCGGCAAGTTCGTCATTCAGGGTAACTACATCGTCGGCTTCGTCGTGTTTTTGATTCTGATCCTGATCAATTTCGTGGTGATCACCAAGGGCGCGGGCCGTATCGCCGAAGTGAGTGCACGCTTCACCTTGGATGCCTTGCCCGGAAAACAGATGGCGATCGATGCCGAGCTCAATGCCGGGATCATCGAAGAGAGCGCGGCCACCGCCCGTCGCCTGAAGGTCCAGAAGGAAGCCGATTTTTACGGCGCGATGGATGGTGCCAGCAAGTTCGTCCGCGGCGATGCCGTCGCGGGCATCCTCATCACTCTCGTCAATGTGATCGGCGGCTTTGCGATCGGCGTCTTCCAAATGGACCTCTCGCTCGCCGAATCGCTGCAAAAGTTCACCCTTCTGTCGATCGGTGACGGCCTGGTCGCGCAGATCCCGGCCCTGATCATCTCGGTCGCCGCCGGTATCCTCGTCACCCGCGCTTCGGAAAACTCCAATCTCGGGACCGCGATCGGCAAGCAGTTGATTCGCTATCCGCGCGCCATCATGATCACGGGCGGAATGCTCGGCGTGTTCGGCTTGATGCCCGGCATGCCCTTCATCCCTTTTGCCGTTTTGGCCGGCCTGGCGTTCTGGATGGCGTTCTCGCTGAAGAAACAGCAACAGGCGGACGGCGTCGACGATTCCGATCCACTCACTCCGCCTGTCTCCGCGAAGGGAAAACCCGGGGCCGGCGCCAAAGACGGCGCTCCAGGCGTCGCCGCACCCGCCACCACCAGGTCCGGTGCCGAAGACCTGCGCAAACTCATCGATCTCGACGTCTTCGCGGTGGAAATCGGCTACGGGCTGCTTCCGCTGGCTGACTCGACCAAGGGCGGCGATCTCCTTTCCCGCGTGACGGGAGTTCGCAAAGGTCTGGCCCGTGAAAAGGGGATTCTGGTGCCCCCGGTTTCGGTTCGCGACAATCTCGAACTGGAACCCAACGATTATCGTTTCCTTCTCCGCGGCAAGGCGGTCGCGCGCGGAAGCGTGCTTCCGGGACGCTGGATGGCGATGAACGTTTCCGGCAGCACGGTTCGCCTCCGGGGCGTGCCGACCCGCGAGCCGGTTTTCAACCTCGAGGCGACCTGGATCGCCGAGGACGAAAAGAAGACCGCCGAGCTCAACGGCTACACCGTGGTGGATCCCTCGTCCGTGATGATCACGCACCTTTCCGAGACGCTGAAGTCCATCGCTCACTTGCTGCTGGGCCGGCAAGATGTGCAGACCCTCGTCGATCACCTCAAGGAAACGCACCCGGCGCTCGTGGCGGAACTGCTTCCCGATCTGGTCAACCTCGGCATCATTCAGCGCGTGCTGCAGAATCTTCTGCGCGAGAACATCTCCATCCTGAATCTGCCGCTCATCCTGGAGTGCATCGGCGATTTCGCCGCCCTTTCGAAGAATCCGGACGACTTGAGCGAACTGGTCCGCCGCCGTCTCGGCATGTATTTCATACCCGAATACGAAGCGCGTCCTGGAGTGGTCAAGGCGCTTACCCTGGATCCGCGGCTGGAGCAGTACCTCACCGGAAAGATCCATCGCACGCCGAGCGAAGTGGGCCTCGCGATCGACCCGGCGACGGGCCACCATTTGTTGAGCGAACTCAACCAGCGCACGGCCGAGTTGATCCAGCAGGGCCTGCCCGCCGCACTGGTCGTTTCCACCGAAGCGCGGCTGCCGATCAAACGTTTCTTCGAGCCCTCTCTCCCTCGGCTTGTCGTCCTGGCCTTCCAGGAGCTTCCCTCCTCGGTTGAAATCGAGAACGCCGGCTTCATCGCGGCCCCGGCTCACTTGCTGCGCGCCGAACCGAAACTCCCGGCGGTCGCCACCGCTGCTTAATCCTTCTGTCCGTCATGTCCTCCGCTCCCGATCCTGCCCTGAAACCCGGCGCCACCTACCGTTTTGTCGTCCGTTCCGCCGAGGAGGCGGTGCAGACCATCCGCGAGCGGCTGGGAGACAACGCCAAAGTCCTGTCCGTGCGTCAGCTCCCCGGGCAAGGCCTCAAGGGCCTTTTCGGCAAACCGCAGATCGAAGTGATCGCGCAAATTCCCGAGAATGACGTGAGGGTCCCGGCCCGGTCGTTGGCTGAAGAAGAATTGGCATCAACCCGCGAAACCCGCGGGATCGCCTCCCACGCATCCTTTTCAGCGAGAGGTGCCGTCGCGGGCGAGGATACGCTCGCCGCGCGCTCTTATCGCCCCACCGTCGCCGATCAACCGACGCGCCTGCCTGAATTGCTCCGCCGGTCCGGGTTCTCTGAAACGCTGATCGCGCGACTCCAGACGCAGCCGTGGTTCGCCTCACACGACGACAAGCCGCTGCATCATGCGCTGGCCGAGATCGGCCGCCAACTGCGCCGTCAGGCCGGCGCGCGCCCCGCCAAAGCGCTGCCGCCACGCAGCGCCTTCATCGGAACCGCCGGAGTCGGACGCACCACGGCGCTTTGCAAGTGGCTCGCGAAGGAAGTTTTTGCCCACGGTCGGATGGGGCGCGTCGTAAAGGCGGAATTTGACAAACCGAATCCAGCGGAAGGCCTCGCCGTTTTCTGCGAGGCCCTCGGCGTCGCCGTCGATCATTCCTTGCCCGCCAGGGGCGACGATGACGGGGCAGCTCTGCCGCCGGCCAATGTCGAAACGCTCGGCGGTTTCCTCTACGCGGACCTTCCCGGCTTGTCGCTGCAATCGGAAGCCGAAAACAAGCCGATCATGCGTTTTCTCGATCGCGAGAAATTCGAGGGCCGCATCCTCGTGCTTAATGCCGCTTACGACCTTTCGATGCTGCGACGGGCTTACGCCGCGGGACGCGATCTGGGGGCGACGCATCTCGTTTTCACCCATCTCGACGAACTCGAGCACTGGGGCAAACTCTGGGACTTCCTGCTCGAGGGGCCCCTCACGCCGCTTTTCTTTTCGACCGGAGCCAGCCTGACCGGCGATTGCGAAACCAGCCCGCTCGACGCGGTTCTCCGTCGGACCCTGCCCGGGGCCTGAGGAAGCGCGTAACCAATTTATAACTACAGATCATGCGCTCCATTTTTCTACTCGGCGGTTTTGTCGGTTTCCTGGTCTCGGCGCTCGCGGGGCTGCTGGCGGGGCGGGGCAGCGACCTGGTATTGCGCGATGCGGCTCTTGGCTGCCTGCTGGGTGCGTTTCTCTTTCGTTGGTTGTGGTCCGTTTTTGTCCGGATCCTGAGCGAAGCGGTTCAAGCGAAGCGGGCGGCTGAAGCCGCAGCGGCGGAGGCAGCCGACAAGGCCGCCGCACCGGCCCCCGTAAAAACCCGGTAAAAACCCGGTTCAGCTTGGCCCGTGAGCCGTTAATAAGGCTGTCGATGATCCTATCGGCAGTCCCGGTTTCCCTGCTTAGCGGAGGCGAATACCAGCTGGACAGGGCTTCGTTCCGGCAAATTTTGCCGCTCAAGGGTCCAGAAAACGTGCAAATTTCAGTGGCCCGATCGTTTTGCGCGAAAAAACATTTTTAAGCTACGTTTAATAAACAGCTTATAGAAGTGAAATAGGGGTTGGCACCGATACTGCAATAGGGGTGGCACGAAACGATAACCATCGCATCACCAACGCCTCGAAATCCCCATCCCAAATGAAAAACGCTTCCTCTGCCGCTCTCGCTCACGACGCTACTCCTCCCGCCGGCAACGCCTGGCGCGTATATCAGGGGGCACAGAATCAGTCGCTGGATGAGAAGGATTTGATCGAGCGTTATTTGCCCCTCGTGCGCAACGTGGTCGACCGCATCAAGCTGAACTTGCCGCCGCACGTTGACGTGGAAGATCTTTACAGCGTGGGCGTTACGGGTCTGATCGCAGCCGTTCGCCGCTACGATCCCGAGCAGGGACACACGTTCGCCGGTTATGCGACGACCCGCATTCGCGGTGCCATTTTGGACGAGCTTCGCCGCCTCGACTGGTGCCCTCGCCGGGCCCGTGCCAAAGCCAAGAAGCTCAAGGAGTCCATCAACGAACTGGAACAGAAGCTCGGCCGGGCCGCGACCGAAGAAGAGGTTCGCAACCATCTCGGCCTCACGCCAAAAGAATACGCCAAGTGGATGGAAGAAGCGAAGCCCGTGTGTTTCGTCGCGATCGACCAGACCGCCGAAAACGAAGATTCTGAAGGTGCTTCACTCCACGAACTTATTGCTGACGAGTCAGATGTGTCGGTTCGTGATCGCATGGAAAAGGATGAGCTGATGCAGCTCGTCGCCCAGCGCATCTCCGAACTGCCCGAAATCCCGAAGAAGATTCTCGCCATGTACTATTTTGAGAACATGCGCCTGGCAGAAATTGCCGCTGTTTTCGACCTGACCGAATCCCGCATTTGCCAGATCCACGCCCAGACTGTGCTCAGCCTCCGCGCGTACATCAACCGCATGCGCAGCCGCTAACGCCGCGACCGTGCGACGGGAGCGAAAAGGACGAGTTCCAGAAGGCACTCTCATCTCGAACTGAGGTGAGACCCGTGTCACTCGTGCGTGGGAGGAAGGGGACGGGCGTGTCACCGCGGTTTTACATGCAGGCCGTTAAAGCCTCGCTGGTTCTGAGCCGTTTAGGGGAAACACCCGGATCATGCTAATCCTCATCGGAGCTTTCATTGTCATGGCCGCCACTATTGGCGGGTTCATGCTTGCTGGAGGTAACCCGATGGTGCTCATGCACGTATCCGAGTTTGTGGTGATCCTGGGCGTAGCGTTGGGCGTGCTAATTATCGCCAGTCCCGCCCACATTATGAAGGAGATCATTCACAAGGTGAAGATCGCCATGTTCGGGAAAACCGCGAGCCGGGCGGAATACTTCGAGCTCCTCAAGATGCTCTACGAGATTTTTATGGTCGGCCGCCGCAACGGACTGATCGCGCTCGAAGAACACGTGATGAATCCCGGCACCAGTTCGATTTTCAACAAGTACCCGACGTTCACTGCTCACAAGGAACGCATGCAGTTTCTGCTCAATGGCTTGAAGCCCGTTATCGACGGTAAGATAAAGCCTGATCAGCTCGAAAGTCTGATGAACGCGGAGCTCGAGGCGAAGAGCGAGGAGGCCGATCATCCGGTGCATCTCCTGAATCTTGTGGGCGACTCGCTGCCCGGCATTGGGATTGTCGCGGCCGTGCTCGGCATCATCAACACGATGTCCGCCATCGCGGATGGGCCGGAGGCGGTGGGTAAACGTGTGGCCGCGGCTCTGACCGGTACGCTGCTCGGAATTTTCGTGGCTTATGGCTTTGTCAACCCGTTGGCCAATCGCGTGAAGTTCAACAACGCTGGCGAGCAGATGTACCTCAAATGCATCCTCGCCGCCGTGGCCGGGTTTGCGAAAGGACTCGCTCCGCTGACCGCGGTCGAAGTCGCTCGCCGTTCGCTGGACAGCGGCGTCCAGCCCGCTTCTGACGAACTCGAACAGACGCTGAAGAGCATGCCAGCGCCTGGGAAATCGGCCGCGTGAGCGCGGGACTTAAACGCCATGGCGAAGAAGAAAAAAGAGGCGCACCACGGCGGAGCTTGGAAGGTGGCTTACGCCGACTTTGTGACGGCCATGATGGCGCTTTTCATGGTGCTCTGGATCGCAGCGCAGGATAAAAAGATTCTTCTTTCGACGTCCCGATATTTTCAGAACCCTTTTAATTCACCGATGGATGCGACATCGGGAGTGCTGCCGTTCGACACCAACAAGCCCGCCAAGCCGCAAGGCGATGATTCGGGAGCGGATAGCCCCGACAGCACGGTGCGCGAAGTGGATCTACAATTCCTGAATTCCGTTGCGAAGGATTTCTTCCGTCTGCTCAATCTGAACGAAGACCTCAGCGACAAGCCGATCGACATCCAGGTCACCAGCGACGGGCTCCGTCTGACCCTTTATGACCGCGCGAGGCGTCCCCTCTTTGTCGATAACAGCGCCGAATTCACGGAGTGGGGTCGCTTCGTGATGCAGAGCATGGCTTGGATTATCGAGCGGCATAAATTCTCAGTAGTCATTGAAGGCCACACACGTGCGGGCCTCAGTTTCGACAAGGCCAATTACTCGGGCTGGGATCTTTCTACCGATCGGGCTCATGCCTCTCGGCGCGCTCTTACCTTTTACGCGGTCGACGAGAATCTCATCGATCGCATTGGAGGGTACGCTGCTACCCGGCCGGACCCACAATTTCCGCCCGAATCCGAATCTAACCAGCGAGTGACGCTAAGTCTGTCCGTTGGTCGTGCAAAAAGCATGAAAACGCCCTCCAAGGCGGCAAAAAATGCCGCCCCCAGCGCCTCTCTCGTGAAGGGCGGATCGGCTTCCGCACCTTAGTCCCGCCAATTCTCTCTGTGAAAATGAAGCCTTTCCTGTCCGGCCGCCCTCAAGTCCCCGCCAGCACGTTGCAACCGCTGTCCGACAACCCCCCCCTGCCCAGTGCACGGGTTCTAGGTGCTCACAAACATGCTCCGGGAACTCCCCTCCAGGGACCGGGAGCAACCGTCGAATGTATCAAGCAGGGGGACAAGGTTGCGCGCCTCGTGGTGACCTGTGCGTGCGGCGAGAAGATCGAGATCGAGTGCCTTTATCCCGCCGCAGGGTAAGGTTGCTGCTGAAATTGATTCATAGGTGGAGGTTAGCTGGAGGAAGCTTGCGTGGTCCCCTAGGGCTGTGTGGGGGGCCAATTACAAACTCCCAACTACGCGCCGCACTGGCGAGCTCTACAATCCTGTTACTAATCAGGGTTCGCGGCCCGTCCGCGTTTTTTCAATGCTTCCGGCACTGGCAAAGGAAACAATTTAGTGTTAACTTGGATCACATTCAGCTCATGAAAACGAAATTGCTCTGCGTGTTCGCGGCCTTGATCGCCGCTCCCGGCTTTGTCTTTGCGGCAGCATCCGACAAAAGCAGCTCGCAGGTGGAGGTTATTTTTGAGAACCCCGAGAAGTTCACCGACTTCAAAGAATCGGAATTGGGCCACGACAAGGATCGGGAGAACTTTATCTACCTCTTCAAGGAGCATCTGCAGGAGGTCGCGGCCCGGCATTTGGACGAGGGCCAAAAGCTGACCCTCACGTTTACCGACATCGACCTCGCCGGAGATTTTGAGCCCTGGCGTGGATGGCGTTTTTCGGACATCCGCATCGTGAAAAGCATTTATCCGCCTCGGGCCGTATTTTCCTTTAAGCTGACCGACGCGACCGGCGCGGTGGTCAAGGAAGGCCAGCGCGATATCCGCGATCTCAACTTCCAGTCCAGCATGTCCCTTTATTTCGACACGGATTCGATCCGTTACGAGAAGGCCATGCTCGACGATTGGCTTCGGTCCGAATTCGGCCGCGCCAAGAAGAAGAAGAAATGACGGGGCGTCGCGTAGTTCGACGCCGCTCGAGCGATTCGCGCCTCTTGTGGATCCGATGGTAGGAGCGATCGCCAGCGGACGCCTCGACAAGTGGCTTTGGGCGGTGCGTCTGTTTCGCACGCGCAGCCTCGCGACCGATGCCTGCCGCGCCGGTAGCGTGGAGGTCAATGGCCTGTCCGTGAAGCCGGCCCGCGACGTGCGGGTAGGGGAGCGGGTCACGGTTCGACAGGGCCTGATTGTCCGCACGCTCGAAGTGAGGGCAATTCCCAGCAGCCGCGTCGGCGCAAAGCACGTGCCCGATTTTTGCGACGACCAAACGCCGCCCGAGGAATTTGAAAAAGTGCGCGAGCAGCGTGTGCAACAATTGCTCGCTCGGGACAAAGGCAGCGGCCGGCCTACCAAGCGCGAGCGCCGCGACATCGAGCGCTTCCTAGGCTAGGGCGCCTTCCGTCAGGCTCGCTACAACCGGGTGGAACCGTCCGTCCCCGGCAGGTTGGCTCGGCGGGCCCGTCGCCGCGTCCAACCTCCCTTCCTCCGTCTCCCAGCCAGCGTTCGTTTGACATCCCTGACTCACCCAAACCGCTCTACCGCAACCGCGGGCGCTTCCTAAACTGCTATCAATTTGCGTGTTTTGTGGGCGGGGAGCCGAAAATACTGTTGCTTTTCCACCCGCACGGTCTGAGCTATCAGTCCTCGTTAGAGAAAACGTTAGGTGACAGGCACTGGTGAGTCGTCAGGTGAGCAATTGAGTTCAAGTGATGATTTCGAAACCCGATGGTCGGGAACGGACTGGAAGCTACGGTGGATCTACGAAATCAAAATGGGTAATTCGAAACTCTACGTTGGCAACATGTCGTTCAAAACCTCCGAAGACGAGCTCCGCTCGGCTTTCGGCGCTTATGGTACGGTTGCCGATGTTTACGTTGCCATGGACAAGATGACCGGTCGCCCTCGCGGCTTCGCGTTCGTCACCATGGGTACGCCTGAAGAGGCGAAGATGGCTGCAGAAAAGTTGAACGGCGCCGATCTCGGTGGCCGCACTTTGACCGTTAACGAAGCACGTCCGAAGGAAGAAGGCGCTGGCCGTTCCTTTGGTGGTGGCGGCGGCGGTGGCGGCGAGCGTCGTGGCGGCTTCGGCGGCGGCGGTGATCGTCGCGGCGGTGGCGGCGGCGGCTACGGTGGCGGTCGCGGTGGCGATCGTCGTTACTAAAAAACCTGTCGGTCTAACGAACCGAATTTCGTGAGGCGAAGCGGTGAAAGCCGCTTCGCCTTTTTTATTGTTCGCTTCGAACCGCCGACTACGGCGGCCGACTCAATTCGGGCGGATAAAGTAGCCCGCCGCTCTCCAGGTGCCGTCCGATTCTTTCGCGAACGCGACTGTCTCCACTGCCGAGGCAAGATTTTCGTAGGACGCGGAGAACTGTGCGACGACGAACTCCCCTTTCAATAGTTCGCCATTCGGTTGTGGAATGCTGGTTTGGTGAAGGGCCGAAACGAACTTCCGATGATTGAGTTTTCCCAGGGGCGTGCGCACTTGTTTAAGCGCGTCCTGCCACGCGGGACTGGTGATGGCCTCCTTGAAGAGTGTGCTGGCCGTTTTCCAGGACGCCTCGTAGTGGCCGGTATCGATGGCTTTGAGCCAGGGTTCCATGGCGGTCGTGGCGGCAGTCTTCACGTCGTCGGTTTGACTGGCATTGGAGGTTTGAAGAAAGGCGGCGCCGAGGAGGACACAACTCAAGGCAAATGCGAGGCCGCGGGCGCGGACGAGGGAGGAATGGCGGGTTAACATGACGATTCTCTGTTTGAGGTTTCGGATCGACTCCCCCAGCGCGAGCGCGCCGTAGGGAGCCGGAAAAATGTGGGCGTGTTTGAGCGCGCTTATCAGTGCCTCCCCGTACTCTCCTCGCTCGTGGGTCTCCATCCAGCGGAGAGCCGCTTCATCCGCGGCGAGCTCGCGATGGTGCAGCCACTGCCGCGCAGCGAGATAAACAAGCGGATTAAACCAATGAATGGCGCGAGCGAGGACGAACAGCCAGTGCAGCGGCACGTCCAGGGCGCGAAAATGAGCGAGCTCGTGCAGGAGCACCGCGCGCAGTTGGGTTCGGGTCAGTTCGTGGCAGAGAGTTGCTGGCAGGATGATCCGCGGGCGAAGCCAGCCGAGCAGAGCGGGAGACGCGGCCGATTCGGCGAGGACCAAGCCGATGGGCGCGGTCACACCCGCAGCGCCTTTGCAGTCTTCAAGAAGTTCCGTCAGCGCGGGATCGGTGCAAAGCCGCTCGCGACTCCATCGCCGACTCGTGCGCAGCGTTTGATAAAGAACGACGCCGAGCACCGTCACGGCGCCGCAGAGCCAAACCAGCGTCAGGACGGGCCAGACGATTTCCCGGCGCGCGACGACGGCGGCGCCGAGTTGGGGCCAAGCCAACAACTGCGCGGCCGACTCGATCGCCGGCGCTGCCACCGACGAATTCGAGAAAGAAGGGAGCCACGACAAGCGGAACGGTGCGAGGAAAGCGACGGCGGCAATCAACCACCACACCCGGCGGCTGCGCGCTTGGATCCTGTTTGCGAAGAGACGGTCCAGCCCCCCCGTAAGGGCGAAAACCGCCGACCCGCGCAGCGTGAGTTCCAGTAGAGTGGAGGGGTTCATGGTTTTTTCGACTTGCGGAGCAGCTCTTCGAGGTCCTCCAAATCCTTTTTCTGCAGTCCTCGAGCCTTGGCGAAATGGGCGATCAGCGGTGAGAGCGCTCCATCGAAGACGCGCTCTAGGAACGTTTCCGTTTCGGCCGCGCGGCATTCCGCCTCGGTCGCGGCGGGAGAATAAAGATAAGCCTTTCCCTCCTTCTCGAACGTCAGTGCGCCTTTTTTCACCAGGCGATTCAGCAGCGTTTTCACCGTCGCGTCGCTCCAGTCGTTGGTCCGCTTTAACGCGTCGATCACCGCCTGTGCGGAACACGGCTCTTTTC
>CAZJLP010000002.1:0-6056 GCA_964546955.1 uncultured Opitutaceae bacterium
ATCGGTCGTGGTCGCAATCGACCAGCCGTTCAAGGTGGGTGAGACGGTACAGATCGGAGCGAATATAGGAACCGTGGAGGACATCGGCCTGCGGTCCACGAAACTGCGCACACCGTCGAAATCGCTCATTATCATTCCCAACAAAACCGTCGCCGCGGAACCGATCATCAATCTCTCGCGATTCACGCAACGGCGGGTGGAGCAAACCATCGGCCTGACCTACGACACGAAACCGGAACAGCTCGAAGCGATGGTCGAAGAGATCCGGGGCATCGTCGTGCGAGAAGAGGAAGTCGAAAAAGGGTCTGTCATCGTCCAATTCACGAACCTGGGCGCCTCCTCCTTGGATATTTGGATCGCGTTCAATACGGTGAATCCCGACTTCACCAAACATCTCGTCCTGAAACAGCGGATCAACCTGAACATCATGCGCGCCGTGGCTGCACGGGGCCTCGCCTTCGCCTTCCCAACCCAGACAATCGAACTGGCCGGCCCCGTCGCGCGGCAGTTGGCCGAGCGGCGTCCTGCAACCGGCGGGTGAAGACTGAAGCGGGCCTCCGGTTGCACCTCCGAAAAAATAACGGCCCGACCTCGTGGATCGGACCGTTAATAAAATCGCACGAGGGGTAGTTCGCGCGACTCACCAGCAGCTGAAAGTAACCTCAGCGCCGGAAATTCCTTTCGCCGCGACTTCCGCGGTCGTCACGACCTCCGCCAAAGCCGCGACCACCACCCTCAAAGCTGCGGGCGGGCCGCTCTTCCTTCGGACGCGCCTCGTTCACAGTAAGATTGCGGCCTTCCATCTCGAAACCGTGAAACTTTTCAATCGCGCGTTGCGCGTCGTCCGGGGTTGCCATGTTGACAAAAGCAAAACCGCGCGAACGACCGGTGAATTTATCGAAGATCAAGTCCACGGATGCCACGCCACCGGCCTGTGCGAATATATCCTGGACCTCCTGTGCAGTCGTGGCGAACGGAAGATTTCCCACGTAGAGCTTGCTAGTCATGCGATGTGCTGTGCCGCCGTCTCTTCCGCCGTCCCCGACCATCGAGTTTCAAATCATCTTGAACCAGACGCCCACCGACAATTTTCCGAGCGAGAATCACGACAGCGGGCGGACGGTGTAACTCGTTGCAATCGCAGGCAAGTCTGGAATTCGCCTTTTGTTTGCTTTTCACCCCGGGTAAACACCCTGGTGGGGATGGAGCGAAAATTTCCTGTATTCGTCGACCGGATACCTGGAAGCGGTGCGCTCTGTGCGCGGGCCTGAGTCCGGCGAACTTTCACTCGGCCTTTGCTTTCACGGCGCCGCGAGATAATCTACGGCAATGTTCGCCAATTTCCTCGAGCTCTTCACCCGCAAGCCGGACGACCGATACGAACACGCGTTTGTGAAGGACGTGGTCGTGCGGCCCCCTCCCGCGCGCAGTCGGAGCGTCGAGCGGATCCTGCTTTTCGGCTGGATCCTCATCGCCTTTAAATGCGCCGTTGTCTGGTGGGCTTGCCGGAGCTATTCCGTGCCGGTGGACCCCTGGTGGATCATAGCGCCCACCCTTTTCATGGCGGCGCTGTGCACGCTGATCTATTGGAGGAGACGCTGACCCCAGAAGCACCCGCTTGCCTTTTCCCTTCCGCGAATTGGGATCGCGCCATGCCACACGTACCCGGATTGCGCAGCCCTTACGCCAAGGTGGGCCGGATTGTCTACTTCGGCCGAATGCTGGACAAAATTCGCCTCGAGGCGGCGGGCAATCTCCCGGCCGAATACCGGGCCAATCTGGGCGATCCGCAGCCGTTTCTGTTCGATGCCCGCTGTTGTCGCTTTCTGGGCGTCGCGTACCGCGACCTCGCGGAAAAAACGAAGGCCGGCGCGACCGACGACGAGGTGCTCGCCTGGGCGGAGACGGCCGGGCACGCGCACTCTGACGACGAATGCAATGTCTGGAACCGCTTCATGACCAAGATCGGCTGGCGCGACGATCGCAGCAAACTGCTGCGCCAGCGCATTGCCGAATTCGGCCTGGCAGCCAAGCCGATCGAGACGTTTTTCGACCTGCTCGATTTCGACGAGGGCCGCGATCCCGTGCGCTCCCGAGCTTGGGAGCTGCGCCCTCCTGTCGTCATCGTTCTCATGGGGGTGGCAGGCAGCGGGAAGACGACCATCGGCGTCCAGCTTTCGAACGAGCTGGGCTGGCGCTTCAACGACGCGGACGATTTTCACCCGCCGGCGAACATCGCGAAGATGGCCTCCGGCGTGCCGCTGAACGACGACGATCGGCAGCCTTGGCTCAACGCCATCCGCCATCACATCGCGGTCTGCTTGCGCGATGGCGAAAGCGCCGTGGTCACGTGCTCCGCGTTGAAGGAGCGTTATCGCGCGGAAATCACGCCCGATCCGGAGCGGGTCAAACTCGTGTACCTCAAGGGTGGGCGCGATCTTTTGTTGGCCCGGCTGAGCGCTCGCGAAAGTCACTTCATGAAACCGCAAATGCTGGAGAGCCAACTCGCGGCGCTCGAAGAACCGGCCAACGCACTGGTCGTCGGCATCGAGCCGAGTCCCGCCGAAATTGTCGCCATAATCCGCAAAGGCTTGTCCCTTTAAGGGCCCTCGTTCCAGCGGGCGCCCCACCCTTTTATTTCTCCACCATGTCTCCCGCGGTCGCCAAGCGTCTTCGTCTCCTCGCCAGCGCGGTATCGATTCTGATCCTTTTGATCGCGATCGTTGCCATCTGGTTTTACTGGCGGGTGGGTCAAAGCCGCGCGCGCCTGGACGGAGAAACGCACCTCCCCGGATTGAGCGCAGCGGTGACGGTGGAGCGCGACAGCCTCGGGGTGCCCACGGTCCGCGCCGCCTCCCGCACCGACGCCTCGCGGGCCCTGGGATTCCTACACGCGCAAGAGCGTTTTTTTCAGATGGATCTTTCGCGGCGCCGGTCCGCTGGCGAATTGTCCGAATTGTTCGGCAAAGCAGCCCTGGACTTCGATCGTTTCGCGCGGCTGCATGGTTTCCGCCGGATCGCCCAAACCGTGCTGAGCCGCATTAGCGAGGCCGAGCGCAAGCTGGTGGAGGCGTACACCGAGGGAGTGAACTCGGGCCTCGCCCAACTGCCGTCATCCCCTTTCGAATACGTCCTGCTCGGAACGGCGCCCGCGGCTTGGAAGGCGGAGGACAGCGTGCTCGTCATCTTCACGATGACGATCGATCTTCAAAGCGCGACCGGTAACTACGAACAATCGTTGAGTTGCGCGCGCGATTTGCTGGGCGACGCGACCGTCGATTTTTTCGCGCCTTTGATCGGCCCGAACGACGCCGCGCTCGACGGGTCCTCTGCGCCGCTTCGGCCCATGCCGACCGAACGCCAGCTCGACCTGCGCAAACGCGTGACCGGGGGGATCCGCGATTCGCCCCTTGCGATGCCCGGATCGGAGCCTGAGGCGGTGCCCGGCTCGAACTGTTTCGCGCTGGGGGGAGCGCATTCCGGCAGCGGGGGCGGACTGCTGGCGAACGACATGCACCTCGGATTGCGCGTGCCCAACGTGTGGTACCGAGCCTCTTTGGAGTGGCCCGACGCGGCCGCCAAGGTTCCGACGGTCCGGCGCGTGACGGGAGTGACCTTGCCCGGAACGCCGGTGATGGTGGCAGGGAGCAATGGCTACATTGCTTGGGGCTTCACGAATTCCGAAGTCGATAGCAGCGATCTCGTTTTGGTCAGCCTGACCACGGTGGACTCGGACGTTTACTCCAATCAAACTGACCTGATCGCGATCGAACAACGGAGCGAGAGCATCGCGGTCAAAGGAGAAAAGCCGGAAGTCTTCAAAACGAAGCACACCATTTGGGGCCCCATTGTCGGCAAGACCGTGCGGGAACGGCCTTTGGCCATGAAGTGGATGGCGCACGATCCCGACGCGACCAACTTCGTTTTGGTCGAACTCGAAACCGCGAACACCGTGGGCGAGGCCATCGCGGTGGCGCACCGTTCGGGCATTCCTGCGCAAAACTTCACCGTCGTCGATCGCGACGGAAACGCGGGATGGACGATCGCGGGCAAACTGCCCAAACGGGTCGGCTTTGACGGCCGGACCCCGTCATCTTGGGCATACGGCGATCGCCGCTGGGAAGGCTTCCTCCCGAGCGACGAAATCCCGTCGGTGCGCTACCGGCCGGGCGACGCGGCCAGCAACGGTGCGCGGATTTGGAGCGCAAATCAGCGCATGATCGGTGGCGCCGGCCTTTCGCTCCTGGGGGATGGCGGCTACGAGCGCCCCTTCCGCGCCGCGCGGTCGCGCGAGCTGTTGCTCGGGTTGGACAAAGCCGAACCGAAGGACCTGCTGGCGGTCCAGCTCGACGAACGCGCGCCGCACCTCGACCGCTGGCAGCGCTTGCTGATGAGCGTCCTGGGCGAGGAGGCCATGCGAGCAGACAAAAAGCGCGGCGAACTTCGCACGGCCGTGCAATCCTGGGAAGGACGCGCCACGGTCGACTCGGTCAGTTATCGGCTCGTGCGGGGCTTCCGTCGCGAAGTGATCAAACTCATCCTCGATCCCCTGTTTGAACCGTGCCGGGAGGCGTACCCATTTTTTAGTTACAGCCGTTTCCACTACGAATCCGCCCTGTGGCAGCTGATCGAGACAAAGCCGGCCCATCTCCTGAACGTGCGCTTCTCCACCTGGGACGATCTCCTGCTCGCCGCCTGCGATTCGGTGCGCAAGGAACTGGAGGCGCAGCATACGCCCGTGGCGGCGGCCCGCTGGGGCACCCGGCACACCGTGCGCATCTCCCATCCCTTCACGCGCGTTTTTCCCGTGCTCGGCGCCTGGCTCGATATGCCGGTGCCGCCGCTTCCCGGCGATGTCGACGTGCCGCGCGTACAAACCATCGACCACGGCGCTTCGGAGCGATTCGTGGTTTCCCCGGGCCGCGAAAACGAAGGAATTTATCATATGCCGGGCGGGCAGAGCGGAAATCCGCGCTCACCGTTCTATCGCGCCGGGCACGAGGCTTGGGTGAGGGGCGAAGCATCCCCTTTTCTGCCCGGACCCGCGAAACATACGCTGACGCTGAAACCGTGAAGAAAGTGGCGGGTAGCAAGTAGCGACTACAATACGGTCGAAATCGCGAAGCCGTTCTGCTGGAGCACACCACTGGACGCGCGCATCGCGGCGATCGTTGGTTGGGCTGCTGAGTGGAGTGGAAGTACCGCAGCGGCTTCGATCCCCACAAATAGCGTTGAGGTCCCGCGCGTTTCCTCGCTTCCTCGGGCATCACCTGGCGAATGAAGAAAAAAAAGAAGAGCTACACCGTTTATTTCGGCAGCGAACTCTTCAGCCTGAAACACCTGATCGGGAATGCTTATTTGGCGGAGGCTATCTTCGAGAAATCGCACGGCCGGTATCTCTGCGTCCTGCCGCAAAATCTGGAGCAGCGGGGGAACACCGCGGTCTCGATTCGCGACCAGGATCTTCGCACCCTGCTCGAATGCGACTTTGGTCTTTTCAATTATGACGGCACGGAGCTCGACTCCGGCACCGTGGTGGAGTTTCTTTTCGCCAAATTCGCCGACATACCTTCGGTGATTTTACGCAGCGACTTCCGCCAGGGCGGCGACCAGCGGGGCGACCCCTGGAATCTCATGACGAGCTTCTACCCTCGCACCACCAATGTGATTGTCGACTGCCTCGGCCTGTACAAAGCCATGATGAAACGGCGCGGGCGCATTCAGGACGAAGTGGTCCGACTGGCCGGCCAGCACAGCACCGCCCATGCCCAATTGATGTGTGAGAAAATCGCGGAATCATGTGTGCGGGCGCTCGATCGTGTAGCCGTGATGGATCCGGTGATGCCAAAGCACGTGCGGGAGGAAGTTTACGCGTGGCTCGCATTGATGCCCGGTTTTCGGGGCAAAGAGAAAGTATTGCGCAAGCAGCTCGAGCAGACCCTCAAACGCAAAGTGGAGCGGGATCTGTTGTAGCGATTCGTTCGATTGCTTTCCCCATGGCCGTGACCCTTCTCGATCATCCCTTGGCCGCGCACGTGGTCACCCATTTGCGAGAC
>CAZJLP010000002.1:6066-25513 GCA_964546955.1 uncultured Opitutaceae bacterium
GAAGCGACTCGCGGGTTGCAGACGCAAACCAAAGCCGTCGACACGCCGCTCGAACGTCACGAGGGATGCGTGCTGCCGGCCAATCCCCTCGTGGTTGTCCCGATTCTCCGCGCAGGGCTTGGAATGGTTCAGCCGTTTCTCGATCTTTTTCCCGATGTCAGTGTCGGCTATATTGGCCTCGAGCGCAGTCACGAGACCGCCGTCGCCCACAGCTATTATTGCAAGCTACCGCCGTTGGAAGGCCGTCACGTTTTTGTGGTCGACCCCATGCTGGCCACCGGAGGATCGGCCGTACAGGCGCTCAGTGTGGTTCAACAAAACGGCGCCAAAAGCGTGAAACTCCTCTGCATCGTTTCCGCCCCGGCCGGTGTGAAGGCGGTCGAGAAACACCACCCGCAGGTGGAAATCGTGACGGCAGCGGTGGATCGCGCGCTCAACTCGCAAAGCTACATAATGCCCGGGTTAGGCGACTTCGGAGACCGGTTGTACGGCACTTGATCGAAGGGGCGCGGATTGGGTCCGAGATCGCACTTCGCAGCCGCGTGTCTTTTCCCCCGTCCGCCAGGGGTTTACCCCAAGAGGCGGCATGAGCATCCCCAGAAGTGAGAAAAAATGCTCAACTTCGAGCTGGACCTACAATTTTGGCCCCGCCCGCCGATTAGTAGCTAGTTTAACATCGCTATGTCTTCGCCCAACGCTTCCGGATCCTCGACGACGCGGGAAAACGTTCTTCGGCTCGCCCGAAAATTGCCCACTGCCCCGAGCATCTTCGGTCGGCTCGGCCGCTTGCTTAATGACATAAATGCCGATCTTACTGATATTGTGAAGCTTGTGTCAGTTGACGCCGCCCTTACAGCGCGCGTGATCCGCCTGAGCAACAGTGTTTTTTTTAAGGGAGAGCAATCAGTTCGCACCCTTGAAGAGGCGATTAACCGCGTCGGATTCAGGGAGATGCACAAGGTCGTGGGCGTCGCCATGACCGAACAGGTATTTCAAAGCGGGCTGCCCGTTTACAATCTTACGGCCGAGGAAATGTGGGAAAATTCGGTGGTCACCGCGCTGGCGATGGAAAACCTGGCTCGAGCCGCCTGCGAAGACGAAAGCCTCGCCTACACCGTGGGTCTGCTCAGGCACGTCGGTAAGCTCGTTTTGGATACGCTGCTTGAGGTGGAAAATCCCGGGGTAACCTGTCCCGACTCCGACACGCTGGACCTGCCCAAATGGGAGCGCGCGTGGACGGAATTCACCAGCAACGAAGTCGGCGCGATTATTCTCGAAGAATGGAAGATGCCCGAAGCCGTTCACCAGGGCGTCAAATATCACTATCAACCCATCGAAGAGCAGGCCGGCCGAATCGGCGCACTGCTGCACCTTGCCTGCTGGATCACCAAAGAATTGGGCAAGGGTATCAAAGCCGAAGCGAAACAGTGGGAGTTAGCGGATGCCACCCTCGAGCGCGCGGGCGTCACCCATGAGATGGTGCAAACTTGTCTCACCGATACCCAGGAGTCGTTGGTCGAGCTGAAGAATCGGCTCAAAGCAGCCTAAGCGCGAGCGGCCGCGGTGCCAAAACCAAGGTTGTTTTGCGCTCAGCTTTGTCGACGGCAGGCCGATAAGTGGGTTGCGCCATGACCCCTGCACCGGCCGGTTCCGTCAGAGATACCATTCTGCGTCTTGCGCAGAAGCTACCCACGTCTCCCCAGATCTTCAGCCGGCTTTGCGTCCTGCTGAACGACGACAACGCGGATCTCGGGAAGGTCGTAAACCTGATCAGCATCGACGCCGGACTTACCGCCCGCGTAATTCGGCTGAGCAACAGCGTGTTCTTCCGCGGCAGCATGCCCATCCAGTCGCTCGACGAGGCAATCAATCGCGTCGGCTTTCGTGAGGTTCACAAGATGGTCGGCGTCGCCATGACGGAACAGGTTTTCAAGGACGGACTGCCCGCCTATGGCCTCACGAGCACCCAAGTCTGGGAAAACTCGGTCGCGACGGCCATCGCGATGGAAAAACTTTCGCATCGGGCCGGAGAAGAACAGCACGTCGCCTATACGGTGGGGCTCCTTCGCCAGATCGGTAAGCTCGTCCTCGGACGCATCCTCGAAAAGGAGTGCCCCGGGGTGGTTTGCCCCGAGGATATCGATGTGTCGACCTGGGAGCGCGCTCGGCTGAACATTTCCAGCTGCGAAGCGACCGCCTTCATTCTCGAATCGTGGAAACTTCCTCCGGCGGTTCATCGCAGCGTCAGGCATCACCACCAGCCCGAGGTCTCTCCTTCCGATGGCTCGTTGGGTGCCCAACTTCACCTGGCCTGTTGGATCGCGAACGCCGCGGGGAGGGGTCTAAAAGCCGAAGCGGCACTGTGGGAAATCACCGACGACCGGATTGAAATGGCCTGCGTATCGGAGGTATTCGTACAAGAATGCGTGCCGGAAGTTGAGACCGGCCTGGCTGAATTAAAACTGCAGCTCGCGGACCGCTGAGCCGAGCTCGCCGCCAGGAAATCAGGGCTGCGGGTCAGTCGCGCCGGCCGCTCGCCGGAGTCTTCTTCACTTTAGGAGTGTCTCCTGCCGAGGGCTCAGCCAGCTTGAGGCGTGGACTCCTTTGCCGAGCGGCATCTCGACACGGAACGACGGACGCGACAGAGCGCCTCGCTGGTCGCCCGCGGAATTGGTCTCAATATTCTCCTCGCAATCCTCAAGCTGGCGGGAGGTGTCCTCGGGCACACCTACGCGCTGATCGCCGACGGAATCGAATCGCTCCTGGACGTATGCTCTTCCGCCTTGGTTTGGGCTGGCCTCCGGGTCGCGGCTCGACCGCCCGACACCAATCATCCTTATGGTCACGGCAAAGCGGAGCCGTTGGCGGGCATGTTCGTTTCGCTCGTCATTCTCGCGGCCGCCGGCTGGATCGGCTGGCACGCCGTGCGAGAGATCCAGACGCCGCACAGTGGACCTCATTGGGCCACGCTTCCCTTGCTGGCATTCGTCGTGACGCTCAAATTAGGCTTCTCCCGCCGGCTGGTCGAAGCGAGCCGCGCCAGCCAGAGTCTTTCGCTCGGGATCGAGGGTTGGCATCATTACGCCGACGCGCTGACGTCGGGCGCCGCGTTCATCGGCATCGCCATCGCGGTGATCGGTGGACCGGGGTATGAAAGCGCGGACGACTGGGGAGCGCTGGCTGCATGCGCAGTCATCGCTTGGAACGGAGTAAAATTTTTTCGCACGGCATTGAACGACGTGATGGACCTGGCCGCCGATCCGACCTTCGAGAGCAAGGTGCGGAGCCTCGCCGGAACCGTACCGGGCGTGCGCGGGATCGACAAATGCCGGGTGCGCAAGAGTGGACTGAGTCACTTGGTGGATATTCACGTCGAGGTGGATGGCGACCTCAGCGTCCGCGAGGGTCACGACATCGCCGGGGCCGTGAAATACACACTGCTCGGGTCTCCGCTGGGCGTAAGCGATGTGGTGGTGCACATCGAGCCGGCAAGCAGCAGCGGCAAGTCATCCATCTGAGCCGGGCGTCTGCCGCGACTAGAAAATCGGGCCGTGCGGCCGGCGCATGAATTGAAAAAATCAAAGCGCAAAATCGAAATTTTCGCGTCGCATGTAAAGCAACGGAAAACTCTCGCGACGGCCGCGGCCGGACCCGAAGCTCGACGTTTCCGTTCATGTCCGTCCCCCCCGATTCCCGCGAAGCCCCTTGGGCCGCTGGCCTGCGTGGCGCCCGTGCCAATCTGCTTCCTGGCCTTGTTCTGCAGGCGCTCGCATTGGCCGTTGTGCTCGCTTACTACTACTACGAGCCGATGCGGCACGCTTTGGAACGATTGACTGAGTTCCGAGCGAAAACAGGCCTTCTTTACAGTCTGGTGGCAACCGGGTTCTTCGGCGGCGTGCTTCCCTGTCTCTACCTGAAGCTGCACCCGGCCACGCGCCATCGCTTCACCGCTGCGCAGAATGCGCTGTTGATCGCCTTTTGGTCATACAAAGGGGTGGAGGTGGATCTTTGGTATCGGGTACTGGCGCGTTTTGTGGGCGAAGGACACGAAGTGCAAACGGTGCTGACCAAAATGTTTCTGGATCAGTTCGTCTATTGCCCTCTGTGGGCAGTCCCGACGACCGTCCTTATTTACCAGCTGTGTGAAAGTCACTTCGACACTCGGGCCGTGAGGGATGACGTAAAACGCCCGCGCTGGTACTCCCGGCGCGCCCTGCCCAACCTGATTTCGAATTTAGGCGTGTGGGTTCCGACCGTCTGCATCGTCTACTCCCTGCCTACGTCGCTCCAGCTTCCCCTTTTCAATCTCGTCCTTTGTTTTTTTACGCTGCTTCTCGCCCATCTCGCTCAGCACACGGCCCGGCCGGACGACGGGGGGCATGAAGGCAGAGGATAGAAGATAGCTTTGCTGCGGCGCGATAGCCAGACGGAGTAGCCTCCACTCTCCACCTTCCCCTTTCCACCTTCGGGACGACTCCTCCCTATAGCTGACTCCGCAATGCCGCATCCGGCTTTGCATCTTGGCGAGTTACTGATTGGTTCTTTCACCATGCTCGTTCGTCGTACGCTCGGTCTGCTGCTGCTCTGGCTAGCTCTTGCTGCAAGCGGGTTTGCCCACGTCAAAGCGTCCCTCGTCTCTCCCGAGACGTCCATTCAACCGGGCCGTCCGTTCAAGGTGGCCCTGCGTTTGGAACATGAACCGCACTGGCATACCTATTGGATCAACGCTGGCACCGGCTATGCCACGACGATTGAGTGGCAACTGCCAGAAGGGTGGAAGGCCGGCCCGATCGAGTGGCCAACCCCTATCGTGATTCGCGACCGACTCGGAAACGTGACAGGCAATGGTTACGAAGGAGAAGGCTTCCTTCCCGTGACGATCACGCCGCCGGCCAATCTCAAGCCAGGGGAAAAAATCCAACTCCGCGCAGACGCCGCGTGGCTGATGTGCGCTGAGGTTTGCATTCCAGGGGAGGCCAAAGTGAGCCTGGAACTCCCGGTGAGCGCGGACGCTCCTCGGAGCGATCCAATGTGGAAAGCGAAGCTCGACGCGCTGCCGATGCCGCGTCCGGCGGAAGGCTGGAAGGTATCGGCGCTCCGACGCGACGCCAAATCGATCGTGTTGCTCCTAGCGCCGGGCGCGGGGCAGAACCCGACCCTGCAAGAGCCCCATTTTTTCGCGGAGGACGGCTATATCCAGTACGATCAAAAACAGGAGGTCCGAATCGGCGAGAAGGGGACTGAATTGACGCTTCCCATCTCGGCCGCAGCGGATGCTCCCGCGACGCGTCTGGTCGGCGTCCTGGCCACGCAGAAGCCGCTCGCCGGCCTGAGAATCGACGTTCCGATCGAGGCGATCAACGGGGGCTCCGCACCGCCATCGGGACAACCGGGGGCCGGGGTAAACGGAGCTCCGGCTAAGAGCAGTCTGCCCGTCACCCTGGTCCTCGCTTTCCTGGGCGGGCTCATCCTCAACCTGATGCCGTGTGTGTTTCCCGTGCTCGGGATCAAGATCCTGGGCTTTGTCAATCAGTCGGGTTCGGATCGCCGCAAAGTGACGTTCCACGGCCTGGCCTTCACGGCGGGGGTGCTGATCTGTTTCTGGGCCCTCGCGGCCTTCATCGCCGTGCTGAGCGCGAGCGGCGACAAGATCGGTTGGGGAGCCCAGCTGCAATACCCGGCGTTCGTTTTTGGATTGGCGGTCGTGATGCTGGTGTTTGGGCTGAGCATGAGCGGAGTGTTCGAGTTCGGGCTGGGAGCGACCGGCGTGGGCGCCTCGTTGCAATCGAAATCCGGATACGCCGGTTCGTTTTTCACCGGTGCGCTCGCGACCGTCGTGGCCACGCCGTGCAGTGCGCCGTTTCTCGCGCCGGCGCTGGGCGCAGCGCTCGCGCTGCCGGCCCGGGAATCCTTTGCCGTTTTCACGGCGATCGGCGTGGGCCTGTCGGCTCCCTACTTGATCCTCTCCATCTTCCCGCAGGCGGTGAAAATGCTGCCCCGCCCCGGGGCCTGGATGGAGACGTTCAAACAAGCCATGGCTTTTCTGCTCTATGGCACAGTCGCTTGGCTTGTTTGGGTGATCGCCGCGCAAGTCTCCGAAAACGGGTTGCTGATGATGCTGTTCGGGCTCACCGCCATCGCCATGGGCGTCTGGCTTTATGGACGCTACAGCCGACCCGACGCCCGGCCGCAACGGCCCAAGTTTGCCTTGATCGGCGGCCTTGCGCTTTTGTTCGCCGGCCTGTGGCTGGGCTGGCCCCGGGATCCGGTCCCGACGGATGTCGTCTGGGAAAAGTGGAGCCCTGAAGCGGTCGCCAAACTCAAGGCGGAAGGAAGAACGATCTACGTGGATTTCACGGCCCGCTGGTGCGCCACCTGCCAAACGAACAAAAAGATCGTCTTCAGCTCGTCCGAGATAAAATCCGCCTTCCGCGAGAAAAACATCGCGACGCTGAAAGCAGACTGGACGAACAAAGATCCTCAGATCACCGCCGAGCTGGCAAAATTTGGCCGCGGCGCCGTGCCCTTTAATTTGGTTTATAAGCCAGCCGCCGCGGAGCCGATCATTCTACCCGAACTTCTGACGCCCGGCACCGTGTTGGACGCGGTGCGCTAGCGCGTGTCGACCGCAGCGCCTCGCCGCGGTTTGGCTTTCCTTTCGCTTTGACGTCGCAAAAATTAACCGCCCGATGAGTCGTTCCGACCATTCACGCGCGGTGGGTCAGCTCCTGGCGGCAGCGCTTTGCTGGAGTATCGCGGGTGTGTTGGTGAAATTTATCGTTTGGTCGCCGCTCGCGGTGGCGGGGGGCCGGGGTCTGATCGCGGCGCTTTTTCTCTACCTGACCCATCGCGATTTGAAGTTCACCTGGTCACCGATCCAGCTCGGCGCGGCGGCGGCGGTGGCCGGGTGCACGATCACCTTCATCGCGGCGACGAAACTGACCACCGCCGCAAATGCGATTCTGCTGCAGTACACTGCGCCCATCTATATCGCCATAGCAGGCGCTTGGTTTCTCGGCGAAAAAGCAACCCGCCGCGATTGGGCGACAATCGTCGTGGTACTGGGCGGGATGTGCTTGTTTTTCGCGGACGAACTAGGCCCCGCCAACATGCTGGGCAACATCGTGGCAATCGTCAGCGGCATGTTTTTCGCCGTCATGACGATACTCCTGCGAAAACAAAAAAATGGTTCGCCCGTGGAATCGATTATCCTCGGCAATTTGATCGCGTTTGCGGTGGGTCTGCCGTGGATCGTGAGCGAACCGCTGCCGAACGCATTCGGGCTCCTTGCGCTGCTGGTCTTGGGTGTGGTACAACTCGGCTTGTCCTACCTTCTCTATGCTCGCGCGATTCGTCACGTCACCGCGCTTGAAGCCGTGATCATTCCCGTCATCGAACCCATCCTGAACCCGTTGTGGACCGCTTTGGCCACGGGAGAGCAGCCCAGCCGCTGGGCTTTGGCCGGAGGATGCGTCGTTCTGACCGCCGTGACAGTGAGAGCCGTCCTCTCGGTGCGAGAGCGGGCCAGCGGTGCACCCTCCCTGTGAAAGCGCTGCGAATACCCCTTGCAGTTCTTCTCCTGTTATCCATCACCGGACTCTTGCACGCCGCACCTCCACCTCTGCCAACGGCACCGACGGTCGTCCTCCTGCACGGCCTCGGCCGCACGCCGCTTGCGATGAAGCGGCTCGAGTGGGCGCTTCGCGAAGAGGACTACTTCGTGCTCAATGTCGGCTACCCTTCGCAACGGCACGACATCGCGACACTGTCGCGCAAGACCCTGGCTCCGTTGTTTGCCGACGCAGCCAAGCGAAACGCGAAAGTGCATATCGTCACGCATTCCCTGGGCGGAATACTCGTACGCCAGTATCTGCACGACTATGGAACGCCCGCCCACCTGGGCCGCGTCGTCATGCTAGCACCGCCGAATGGCGGAAGCGAACTGGTCGATCTGCTCCGACGGTGGCCGATTTATCGCTATATGAACGGTCCAGCCGGCCTTCAACTCGGCACCGATGCAGACAGTGTGCCGCTGCTGCTGGGACCGGTTCGCGATGTGACGGTGGGTATCATCGCGGGCGATCGTTCTCTCAACCCCTTCTTCTCGGCCATGGTCTCCGGCCCTAACGATGGGAAGGTCAGCGTTGAACGGACCCGCCTCGACGGGATGGCCGACCATGTCACGGTGCACAGTTCACACACCTGGATGATGTGGCGCACGGGCGTGATCGCCCAGGTAAAATCTTTTCTGAAGACGGGGGCTTTTTCGCGCTAACCCGCGTTGCCGAGACGGACCATGACCGCGAAATCCCGCACCGCCGGCCCGACCCGAGCCTTTCAGTGGGACCTCGCGCGCCAAGTGGAACGTCTGGATGTTCTGCTGGCCCTCCTGCCACGTTACGCCGAGTGGGGTTACCAGGAGCTCTATCTTCACCTGGAAGACGCGGTGCACTATCCGAGCCTCCCCGGGGTGGGGCGTCCCGATGCCTATCGGTACGAAGATTTGGAGAAATTGGTTGAAACGGCGAAAAAGGTGGGAATCGGAGTGGTGCCCATCGTGAATCTTCTCGGACACACGCAGTACCTGATCAAGGTGCCGGAGCTGCGCGATCTGAACGAACTGCGGGCAAGGGACGGCTCGCCCGCCCCGACGGGGCAAATTTGCCCCTTGCATCCGCGGATGCCCGAAGTGGCGAGCGATCTGTTGCGCGACATGGCGCCCTTCTGCACCGCAGGGAAGATCCATGTGGGACTGGACGAATCGTTTCACCTCGGGCGGTGTCCTCGCTGCCGGGCGGAAGTCGCCAGCTCCGGACTCGCGGGTCATTTCGCCAGCCACGTCGACTCACTTCACCGGCTCACGCTCTCCCTGGGTCTGCGCCTCGGTCTTTGGGCGGACATGCTGTATTTCATTCCGGAAGCGATCCCACTTCTGCCCCGCGGGATCGTCGCCTACGACTGGTACTACTATCCCTTCCGCCGCCATCCGAAGATCGAGTTGTATAATTTCGCCGAAGTGGACCTCACGCCCGCACTCCGGGCCCAGGGGATCGAATACTGGGGTTGCGCGATGAACGGAGCCTTTCGCTACGAGCCGCTGCCGCTGTTCAAGGACCGGCTGGCCAACGCTCGCTCGTGGTGGGACCGCTGCCTACGCACGGGAGCGGGGGGATTTCTGATGACGTCGTGGGAAGCCTATCGCCTCGCGTTCGAAATGCCGACCGTCGTCGACGCCGCGGCGGCCGACTTGTGGCTCGATCCCCAGGCCAAAGGCGACATCGCGATGATGACGCACGGCTTCGAGCGGCTCTATGGACAGACCGACGCCAAACCCGCCGCGCTGGCGGCGCTCTCGTGCGACCGGTACCCATTTAGTGGCTACGCTCGTTGGGAGATCAACGATCGCTGGGATGTGGTGGCTCCAGGCCGTTCGATCACGCGTTACCGGGGCGAAGCTCGTTTTTTTGCCCAACGATCGAAAACGGTCGCCCGAAGGTTCGCGGCTCTTTCCGCGAGCATCCGCTTCCGGCATTATCTCGCCCGGCGCGACTTCTTCGTACGGGCGGCGGCCCAGGGCGTTTTTCGGCTCCGGCAACAGCTGCGCGCAGGCCGCACCGTGGCGGCGACCGCCGCGCTCCGCCGGATGGCCGAGGAAGCGAGGTCGTTTGCGGGAGCGGTGGCTGAAGGACGAAAAGCGGCGCGCATCATGCGCACTCGCAGCCGCGACCGCCGGCGCATCGGCCAGAATGAGGCGATTGTGCAGCGCGACGCGGCCCGACTTAAGCTTTGGAGGCGGTGGCTTACGCGATGCCGGCGGGATGTGTCCGTGGCCTGGGACCGCTCCCCCGTCGCTGGGCGGTGGCAGTTGATCTTTGTCGTGCACAACTTCGCCCCCGCGGTGCAGCGCGTCGTCGTGGAGCAGAAAAACGCGGCCGGGCAATGGGTTGAACTGCACAGCCGGCACACCATTGAGTTTCAGGCCACCGCGGCGACCGCGCGGCCCCTGCGCCCGCTCAGCCGGGAGTTCTCGCTGCCGGTGGACGACACGGAAGCGCCCCTTCGCATCTCTACCCGGGGCACCGGTCAGGTGAAAATCGCCAACGTCGTGCTCACGAACGGGGTCGATAGCCATCCGCTTTCGCCGCCCAAAGTTCACCGTATCCTCGGGGAAGCGGCGCCGAGCAGCGGCCTGCCCGACCTGAGCGGGACGACCGGCGAATGGGTTCTGCCTAGGGTTTCAACCAAGTAGACCTAAAATCAAAAAGGCGGAGCGGATCGGCACGGGGCTCAAAGCCGTTTCGTAATCTGTACAAAAACAAACCGGCCGCGATTGCTATGAGTGGAGACGTCATAGCTGTCGTTGAACGCGCCGGCCGCGAAGGGGGCACTCTCGTCGAGGATATTCGCCCCGCCTACACGCACGGTGGTTTGGTCCATCACCCGCCGCCAGCCCGCTCCCCCTTGGAGCCGCAGAGCGATCGTTAAATCGACGGTGACCCACGGTTCGATGGTTCGCGGCAGACCGTCGCGGGTAAAAAGAGGATTGTCTTGAAGCTTGCCCACGTAATTGACCGAACCGAAGAGGGTCCAGGCACCGCGACTCCACTGCTGCGAAAGCACCGCCTTGTCTTCCGGGATGCTGCCAGGCGATATCCCCGACTGCAGGGGATCGATGTAAATCCCGCGGAAACTCCGCGTCGGCTCCCCTTCCACCGTGCGGAGTTTCCACATCAGCACGTGGTTCCACTCGAGGCGGGTGGTGAACCTTCCCAGCGACTCCCATGGCCAAACATACAGCAGGCTCGCGTCAAAGCCGCTCGTCATGCGCGTGGCGATATTGAAGTTCGTCGAGCTCACGCCGGTCACGGAGCCGGAGGCGTTGCGCGTGATCTGAGCGGCGAAGGGGGCGGCGGGATTGAAGATCGGCACGCCGGGAGTGAAGCCCGCACCCTGCCCGCGCGCATTCGTCTCAAGGATGAATTGCGCGCCTTCGCCGACCATGTCGTCGAGCGTAGCCTGGTAATAGTCCAACGAAAGACTGATGCCCTTCGCAGCCCGCGGCGACCAAACAACACCGGCCGAATACGTCTCGGAAGTCTCTGGTTTCAGATCGCGATTCCCCGACGTTGCCACGGTCGTTTGATTGGCAATCGGAAAGCCTAGCGGGTCCCGCAAGGTGAATGATGCCGCCCCGGGCCCGGCAAAAAGTTGATTCAACGCAGGCAGGCGGAAACCCGTGCTCCATGCCGCCCGGAGGAGAACATCCGGCGTAGGCCGCAGCTGAAATCCAACCTTGGGATTTGTCGTCGAAAAATCTCGGCTCACCGGCACCGGCGTGGCTCCGGTGGTGTATCCGTCCACCGTTTGCCGATCGTGGCGGGCTTCGAGATTGAGTTCGGCCGAATTGACCCACGGCACCCCCATGGCGGGTCCGATCAACGGTATCAGCAACTGGGCGAAAACTCCCTTGCCGTCGCTGCCGGAAATGCTGGGGTTGGAGGTCGAAGCGCCGAGCAGATCGCCGCTGCCGAGAATGGGATCGGGCGACGTCCGACGATCGGTAAAATAATAGTCGGCGCCGACCCCGGTCAGCAGGGGACCCGCAGGCAGGGTCCAAAGTTGCCCCTTTGCATTCGCCGTGACGCCTCGCTTGACCTCCTCGAAAACGATCTCGGCCTGTGCCGCGGCATCGCGCAAGGCTGCCGGATTGTCGAACGCCACGCCGGTCGGGCCCACCCCACGAGCTGAATCGAGCGCCCAGGGATTATAGGAGCCGCTGGTCAGATGCGCCACCAGCCGCGCTCGGCTCGGGGCGCCACTCTGGATATTGTCGCGGTAAAACGTGCTATAGATCGTGTCGAGATTCCACGTCCAGCCCGCCCCGATCTTGCCTTCCGCGCCCGCAGCGAAGTCCCAAACGTCGCGCTTGTTCCGCAAGCCCCGTGGCCCGAGAGAAACGGTGCGAAATGGCACCGAGCCGTTCACGGCCGTGCTCACGGGCGCCGAAGCATTGTCCTGGATAAAGAATCCGACCGGAATGTGGGGACTCAACCGCATTGCATTGCGCAAAGCGGTCCCGGCCGTGCCGGTGATCGGCATGGGTGCGGGCGCGATGCTGCCGAAATAGTCGTCCCGGGAATACAACAACCGCGCATAAACGTCGATCCGTCCCTTCCAAAGCGACTGATTCACACGGGCGAAGAGCGAAGTCCGCTCCTGACGAGGAATCGACACCGTCAACTCCCGGAAATTCATCATCTGGTTCGAGGTGGAGGTATTCGCATCGAAAGGAATGAAATCGGCCGCCGAAAGGCCTATGGTACGTCCCGGTGCCAGCACAAGGTCCTGAACCGGGGCGCTCGGATCGCCAACACGGGCGGTCGCGCGGCCCGAGAAAGAAGGCGTGCCGCCGTTCAAGCCGCCGCGGAATCGTTGGTCCGCCGTGGCAGACGGTTCCCGGTCGATGGAGTTCAGCGCATTCCTGGTGTAGCGCTCTGCCGCCACGACAATGTTGGTTGCCTTGACCGTGTGGCCGACTACGGCTCCCGCCCGAAGCACGCCGGCGTCCTGCGCCGTGGTGTTGCCGTAGTACAAATCGACCTTCGCACCTTCAAAGCGCGTCAGCAGCTTGACGTTGAATACTCCGGCCATCGCATCCGAACCGTAAATCGCGCCGGCCGCGTCTTTCACGATCTCCACACTTTCGATCGCGATCGTGGGAAAGGCATTGAAGTTGTCGTGGGCCGTCCGCTTGCCATCCAATAGCGTCAAGGCAGCTTCGAGTCCGCGAAGATTGACTCCCGCTGCGCCATTGCCGCTGTTGCTCCTTTGTTCGGTAGCCGAGTTGCCAAAAAACAACGGCAGCTCCCGCAGCGCCTCGATCGCCGTGGTCGCGCCGGCTCGCGCCAGTTCGCCGGAACTCACCACCGCGACCGGGGAAAAGGTTTCGTTTTTTGCCCGTGGCACAACCGAGGCAGTGGTCACGAATCTCTCCAATTCGACGACATCGTCGATGACATCATCGCCGGCGTTGGTCGCGGCAGGCTGCGCATTTAGCCCCAGGGCGCAGCCGATGCTCAAAATGAGCACAAGCGACGCCCGAAGTTTCCCTTCGGAACGATTGGTCATGGTCTAATTTGAGGTCGCGGTTGTGCACGACCAATCCTCTGCCCCCAACCATGGGCGGATTTTCTGTCCGGGCAAGATTTCTTATCGCGAAACCGCTGGCGTGATCCCGGAGCGAATTGTTCGAAGTGGGCGGGTGGATACGCAGTGCCGGCGGCCCGCCTCGGGCAGGGGTCCTTCCTCCCCCGTCCTTTGGCATCATTGGCAATTGGTCGATGACAACGCTCGCCGGACTGGCGAGGACGTCAGGCCGCCATTCCCTGAGCACAGCGGCTGTGCAGTTCCTGTTCGGTGAGAGCCGGCGCGTGTTGCAAGAGCCAGAGAGTCTCCGGCTCCCAAAGGGCGGCCCGCAGCGGCTCCAACAGGCGGCGGGGCACATGCGGCTCGTCGACGCGTTGCAAAATCGCGAGCGTCTGACGCGAGGCCGGAAGCCCCAGCCACTCCAGCAGGCCATAAATTCCAGCCCGTTCGTACACCGCGTTAATTTCGTCCCACCGCGGATTCAAGGTCCCGCGCAGCGCCACATGGGACGCGAGGAACGAAACCAGCGCGGGAGCGGCGAAAAGGTCCTCCTTCAACGCTGGACAGCGGGCGATCACCGCCAAGGCGGCGAGACGATCAGCCTTGAAGGAGGACACGATTTCGCGCTCCCGCGCGGGCAAATACTCCAGAAATTGAGCCCAACGGCTTCGGTCGAGTCCCACCGCCGCCGAGGCAAAGACGAAGGAGGACGGATCGGGCGTAAACTCTGTCCATCCCCCGTCCGATTCGCGGCAAAAAGCGAGTTCGGGCCATGCAGTCACCTTGTGACGGACGCCGCAATGGGACCAGACAAGTTCGAGCGGGGCGGTCGGGCGGGATAGACGGTTGGTTTTCATGCGCACAGACTATCCGAGCGCATGGGACATTGCTTGTCCCAGGCTGCGAAGTATGATCGAATTACTTAAATTAATTATCCCGCCGCGGGTCTGAGGCTTGGCCAGGATCTCGGCGCCCGTTTGCCCTCCTGCCATGGTTCCACCAACGAAACTCTCCCGGCCTCCCTTGGAGCGCATGTTGCGCATCCACGAGGAACTGCGGCGCAACGCGCTCACCAATTGCACGAAGCTGATGCGGATGTTTGAGGTGTCTCGCAAAACGATCGTGCGTGACATCGCCTTCATGCGCGATCGTCTGGACCTGCCGATTGAGTACGACGCGCCGCTCCACGCCTACCGCTACACTCATCCCGTCAGCGCATTTCCGACGGTTCAGGTGACAGAAGGCGAGTTGATGGCGCTTCTTGTGGCTCGCCGCGCGCTCGAGCAATACGAGGGCACCCCCTTTCATCGGCAACTGACGATCGCCTTCGAAAAGCTGACCGGCGGATTAAAAGATCGCATCACGTTTTCGCCGGCTGAAGAGCTCCGGGCGGTGTCCTTCAAGAACGTGGGCCTGGGAAAAGCCGACTTGGCCGTATTCAACACCCTGAGCGCAGCCGTGCTCAAACAACAGGAGGTGGAGTTCGACTACCGAAAGTCAGGCGACACCAAGGACGCCCGTCGGCGGGTTCAGCCCTACCACCTCTCTCACCGCGAAAATCTTTGGTACCTGATCGGCCTCGACTTGGAACGGCAGGCACTGCGCACGTTTGCGCTGCCGCGCATCCGCTCCGCAACCGCGACGAAACACACGTTCAGGCGGCCGGCTGATTTCTCCCCCGAGCGTTTTTTCGCAAATGCCCTCGGCGTGCTCGGCGGCACGGGCAATTACCAGGTCAAGATTCATTTTAGCCCGCAGGTTTCCGACCGTGTGCGGGAACGTGTCTGGCACGACTCCCAGGAGATGCGCGATCTGCCCGACGGAGGGGTGGAGGTCTCGATGCGGCTGGGAGCCCTGCCGGAAATCGAGAGCTGGATCTTGGGCTGGGGCCGAGACGCCGTGGCGATCGCCCCGCCCGAACTCCGCGAACGCATCCGAGCCAACCTCGGCGACCTCGCAAAACGCTACGCCTAACCCCGAAACGCGAGGACACGGCGGAACGCGGGCTGCGTTCGCTCTCCCGTCGCGGTCTTTAAAGATGCCGCTCCGATACCGTGATGGTGTCCTTGTTCTTGAGCACGAACGTCGGCGCCTCCCCGCGCAGAATCGCCGCGACGTCCACCACGATCTTTTCGGGTTTCTCGCCGGCGGGTCCCCGCAGAATAACGACCTGGGAGATATCGGCTTTCGTCGTGTACCCTCCCGAAGCCCCCAGTGCATCGAGCACGGAACAGGGATAAACGAGTTTTACCGCGCCGGGTTTTTTCACCGCGCCGAACACGTTCACCGTGATCTTTTCATCCCGGGGCGCCGCCTTGGCGGGCGGCGCAGCCTGCACCCAGAGGCTGGAGCAAACGAGGCATGCGAGAAGACCGAGACGAAAAAGAAATCTCATGGAAGAAGGAGCGGATTCGATAGCCATGGATTCGGCATTTGGACAGAATAATCATGAATGCTCCGGTCCCCGCCCGAATCGACTCCTGAGAGGAGGATGCATTTTTCTCGTGCGCGGACCGCGCCGCATCTGAATATTCCGACCTCATGCCCCCGTTGTCGCACTGTTTCGCCTGTGCGTTGGCCACCCTCGGCTTCGCGCTGCCCATCGTGTTCGCGCAGAATACACTTCCGAAAGACCCTGCGCAGATCTGCGCCGACCTCTGCGCAAGCTGCCACGGCGTGAATCTTACGGGCAACGCCGGGCCCAACCTGCTCGACGCGTACTGGAATCATGGCGGCGACGACGGCAGCATCCTGCGCAGTATTCGCGACGGCTATCCGGAGTCGAACATGCCACCTTTCGGCGCGGCGTTTTCG
The DNA here is from genome assembly GCA_964546955.1 of uncultured Opitutaceae bacterium. Taxonomy (GTDB): domain Bacteria; phylum Verrucomicrobiota; class Verrucomicrobiia; order Opitutales; family Opitutaceae; genus CAZJLP01. The sequence continues at coordinate 22,027 of CAZJLP010000002.1, forward strand.
GAAACCGAACTCAAGGCCTTGGTCGGCTACCTCCGCGCTCAAGGAGAAGCCTTCGCCGCGGGCCGCATTCGTCTGCCCCCGCCGCCAAAAGATCGAACGATCGAAAGCCAACAACACGCCTTCCGATTGGAAACGTGGATCTCAGATCTGGACACGCCTTGGGGGATCGCGTTTCTGCCGGGAGACCGCATTTTGGTCACGGAGCGGCCAGGGAGGCTGCGCGTGATCGACCAGGGCAAGCTGCAGCCAAACCCGATCGAAGGGACCCCCTCCGTTTTTCTGCATCAGGATGGAGGGCTCCTCGACGTCATCGCCCATCCCGACTACGCCCGCAATGGCTGGATCTACCTGGCCTATTCGGAGGAGGGAAAAGTGAAAGATACGTCCATGACCGTGGTCGTCCGCGGCCGCATCCATGACGGTCGCTGGATCGATCAACAGGACGTGTTTCGCGCGCCTCCTCGGTATTATTATCCGGGCTACATTCATTACGGCTGCCGCTTCCTCTTCGACAGCGAGGGTCATCTTTTTTTCACGATCGGCGACCGCGGACAGCTGGCTGACGCCCAGGACCTGGCCAGCCCCTGCGGAAAGATTCACCGCGCCCTAGCCGACGGCCGCGCGCCGGCGGACAACCCCTTCGCCCAACGTCCGGGCGCGTGGCCCACGATCTGGAGTCTTGGCAATCGGCATCCGCAGGGCCTGGCTTTTCATCCCGAGACCGGGAAACTTTGGGCCTCCGAGCACGGGCCCAATCGCGGCGATGAACTCAATCGCATCGAACCCGGACGAAATTACGGGTGGCCAGTCATTTCATACGGCACGGAGCGGCGCGTCAAAATTGAAGGCACGTCCAAGGAGGGCATGGAGCAACCCATTGTTCACTGGAGCGAGTCGCTCGCGGTGGGCGCGATCGAGTTTTACACCGGTCATGTTTTCCCCGGGTGGAAAAACCAGCTCTTGGTGGCCGGCTTGGGCGGCGTACAATTGCGCCGCCTCAAAACAGAAGGGGATCGCGTGCTCGAACAGGAAATTCTGTTCAAGGACGAAGGCCGCGTGCGCGACGTCGTGACGGGCCCAGACGGCCTGATCTACATCGCATTCAATAGTCCGGGCCGCATCGCCCGGTTGCTGCCCGTCAAGAAAACGCCCTGAGCGGATGCAACCACAGTGATTGCACTCAGAACCGCGACTTACGGGGCGCTCGCCCCGACCGCGACGTGACAATGGCGCCGCCACTCTCGAAAAAAAAGCGCCGGGGTGGGCGTTCCCGAGTTCAAGATCGCCGCTTTGATCGTTGCGGCGGTGAGCCTGTCTTGCCCGACGCATAGAGAGCGATGGCGCCGGTGACGTACGGGGGAACGTTGTGATTTGAGAAGAGGAGCCGGCTTCGAGTCAACCGGGCGCTCTACCCTTCCCCTTTTCCTGCGGATCGATCGCAAATTGATTGCCGCATTCTCAAACTCGCATGACTTCGCACGCTCACGAGTTGCGTTCCCCACCGGAGTCCATCCAGAGTTCGCGCGGCTTCCCCCGCCATGAACCAATCCCCCTTGTTTGCCGCCCTGGCTGCGGCCGCAGCGCTGCTTGCACTGCCGGCTTCGCACGCCCAACTTCCGCCACCTTCCCTCGCGCCGGTGCTCAAGCCTTTCGGCCTTTTGGGAAATCCGCCTCCGGTCCAAATGCTGGTACCAGGTTTTGTGGTGCGCCAACTCCCCATCGAGCTCACCAACGTCAACAACCTGACCTACGCCCCGGATGGACGGCTGTTCGCTTATGCGTACAACGGCAACGTTTACCAGTTGCACGACACGGACGGTGACGGCCTCGAAGACAAGGTCACCCTCTATTATAAGAACGAGCGCGAGGTGTTCGGCGGAGTCGGTATGACGTGGGGGCCCGGCGGGCTCACGTTCACCACCCGCGGACAGATCGTCCGCTTGCGCGACAAGGGCGACGGCACCGGCGAACTCGAACCGATCGCCTCAGGCTGGCAACCGTCCGACCGCCAGGCCGGGCGAAACCTCGACACCTTCGGCGTCGCGTTCGACCAAGCCGGAAACATGTACTTTGGCCTGGGCATCTCCGACATTCGGAATGCCTACCGCGTGAACCCGGAAACCGGTGTCTCGACGTACAGCCGCTCCTGGGATCGAGGCACGATTCAAAAAATCACTCCCGACGGAAAGCGGGAAATTTTCGCGACGGGCGTACGCTTCACCGTCGCACTCGCCGTAAATGCCGCGGGCGATCTTTTCGCCACGGATCAGGAGGGCGCCACCTGGCTCCCAAACGGAAATCCCTTCGACGAGCTGCTGCACATACAGCAGGGCCGCCACTACGGCTTTCCTCCCCGTCATCCGAAATACCTGCCTGACGTCATCGACGAGCCGAGCCTGTTTGACTACGGCCCTCAACACGTTTGCACCTGCGGCTTGAAGTTCAACGAGCCGCGCACGCCCGCGGGGCTTTTCGGACCGGACTGGTGGAAGGGCGACGCCTTTGTCGCCGGGCAGTCGCGCGGCAAGCTCTATCGCACAAAGCTCGTGAAGTCCCCCCTCGGCTACGTAGCGCGCACCGATACCATCGCCTACCTGAGCACGCTCATCACCGACATCGAGCCCAGTCCCACGGGCGATCTGGTGGTGACCTGCCATACGGGGCGGCCCGACAACGGCACCGGGCCGACGGGGCCGGGAAAATTCTTCAAGATTTCGTACCGCGATCGTGGCGTTCCGCAGCCTGTCCTGGCTTATCCCGCGAGCGCGACGGAAAGCTGCTTGGTTTTCGACCGGCCGCTTTCGGATGAGCAGTTCAAAAATCTGGCTGGCCAGGCTGGCGTGGTCATGGGTGAATACGTCAGCGCGGGTGATCGATTCGATTCTTTCCTTCCCGGTTATCAAGCCGTGAAGGATCAGCAGAAAGTGCCGCGCTACCAACTGCCCGTCGCGGGCACGCGTCTGAGTGCCGATAAACGCACGCTCATCGTGGAGACCGGGCCGCGCACGACTGCGGTCAAGTACTCCCTAGGCCTGACCGACGGCACACAGCCCGTGCGGCCGCACGACGAGAAAAAACATGAGACGCGCCAACAGTCCGCCATCGATCTCGAGATGGACCTGAGCGGCGCGCAGGCCACGTGGCGCGACGCCCAAGGTGCCGCACAATGGAAGGGCTGGCTGCCCCATCTCGACCTTTTCGTCGCGCGCGGATTCACGGGCCCGAGCGCGGAGCACACAGCCTTTTTTGAAAAACTCCGGCAGCCCGGCACCCTCGAACTCAGCGCTCAGCTCAACCTGGCGTCGATGCTCCATCCGGCCGTCCAGCCAGGATCCAAGCTCGATTTCGAATACCCGCCCGAAAAGGTGCGCGTGCGTTTCGCCGCGGGCGCAAAACTCGATCTAACGACGGGAGGCGGCGCCAAAGCTCGCCGCGTCAGCGACACCGAATGGGAGATCGCGGTCGAACCGGCTACGGCCGACTGGGT
>CAZJLP010000002.1:25523-29569 GCA_964546955.1 uncultured Opitutaceae bacterium
GACGCCGCGGTGACGCCGACCCTCGACTGGAAGTGAGCTGGTCCACGGCGGAAGACGATCGAGCGCGTCCGTTCGTCCTCCACCGCGTGCTGTTGCCTTGGGCCACGCGCCAAACCGCGGCATCCTGGGTCGGAGTGCGCGGCGAAATTCCAGAGATCAAAGGAGGCAATTGGGAGAACGGCCGAGCTCTCTTCCACGGCAAAGCGACTTGTTCCGTATGCCACGCGGTCAAAGGAGATGGCGGAGCGCTGGGGCCGGACCTCACCAATCTCGTCCACCGCGACTACGCGTCCGTGCTCCACGACATCCTGGAACCGAGCGCGACGCTCAATCCGGAATACCTCGCAGTTACGCTCGAACTCAAGAACGGCCAAACCGCGGCGGGCGTCCTGCTCCAAAGCTGGAACCAGGTGTACATCCTCGGTCAGGTGACGGGTGAAAAGCTCACGTTCCCGCGCGACCAGGTGAATGCCGTTAAACCGCTGGGCGTTTCTTTGATGCCTCCCGGCCTCCTGCACCCGCTTTCGGAAACCGAAAGAAAGGACCTTCTCACCTACTTGTTGCGCGAGGCCCCCGACGCAAAACCCTGACAACCCTCCTCCCCCTACGCATATGGTTACCATTTCTCGCACCCTGTACCCTGGACTGCTTTGTGCCGTCGCTCTTTCGGCATCGTCCACTGCACTTTGCGGCGCGCAATCCCTGCAGTTCTCTAAGAAACATCTCCTGGTCGGGCGTCACGAAAACGCCACCGTCGGTGACGTCAATCGCGACGGTCACGTGGACATCGTTTGCGGTCCGTACTGGTTCGCCGGACCCGATTTTGTTCCGCAAGCCTATCGGCCTAACCACCTCGCGGCGGACTATATCTCCGAGAACAGTGTCCACCTCTACGATGTCGACCGGGATGGCTGGGATGACATCATCGTCGGCGCTTGGAATAGCAAAGACGCCAACTTCAAGCACGGCCTGCATTGGTACAAGAATCCCGGAAATGGCCCGGTCGAACGAAAGACACCGTGGGAGATGCACGCGGGCTGGGCTCACCGCCAGTTGGCCACGACCGTGGGGGAAATCGAAATGGTCGCCATGCATGATTACGATCGCGACGGCGTTCCGGAGTTTCACGTTACCTCGTACCGCAAGGCAAAACCCCTGGAGATTTTCCGCTTGGGCAAAGACGCCCAAGGCGAGATCATCATGACTCCTTTCCTCCTCGGAAAAGAAGGTGCGGGACACGGCATCGCTTTCGGCGATGTGAACGGCGACGGTCGCGAAGACGTGCTGACGGAAATAGGCTGGTACGAACGCCCCGTCGGCGACATTTGGGCCGCGCCGTGGAAGCTTCATCCTGAAACCGATCTCTCGAAGATGCATCCGAGCTGTCCTTTCGTGGTGAGAGATCTCAATGGGGACGGGCGTTTGGATATCGTCTTCGGCCGCGGTCACAACGTCGGGTTGTACTGGTGGGAGCAACTCGGGATGAAAAAGGACGGCACGACGCAGTGGCAGCAGCATGTGATCGATGAAAGCTGGTCTCAGGCCCATTGTCTCGTCTGGGCGGACCTCGACGGAAATGGCGACGATGACTTGATCGCGGGCAAATGCCTTTGGGCTCACAACGGCGGCGATCCTGGCGCGGGCGATCCGCCTGCCATCTATTATTATACTTGGGACAAAGCGGCGGGAAAATTCACGCGGCACACGATTGCCAGCACCAACGATGGCATCGCGATCAACCGCCAGTTCTGCGCTGTGGATCTGAACAAGGATGGCCGCTTGGATTTGGTCGCTCCCAGCAAACGCGGGCTCTGGGTATTCTTCAATCAAGGGATGAAATAGAGACTGGCCCTTGGGAGCTGAGGCAACTCTCGCTAGCGTCCGACAAACGTGGCCGTCCTCGCTTCGGTCAAGCAAGCGGGCTTGACCATGGCCCCGAACTGCTGCCGATAAGGCGGTATGGATTCCGCGCACGCCGAACCGCACGAATGCGATGTCGTGGTGGTGGGCGCCGGGCCCGGGGGAGCCTGCGCCGCTCTTCGACTTGCGCAGGGCGGACTCCGTGTCGTCATCGTGGAACGGGCGCGGCTGCCCCGTTACAAGACCTGCGGCGGAGGGCTGTTGCCGCGCGCACTCCGTCTGCTCGAACTGACATTGACCGACGAACTCGAGTCTGCGTGCGACGCGGCGGAATTGCATCATCATCAGCCTGACGTTTCTTGCCGATCGATCCGTTCCACGCCTCTCGTTTCGATGGTGATGCGCGATCGCTTCGACCTCCTTCTCGTCGAGCGCGCTCAGTCCGCCGGCGCAATCCTTCTCCCGGAAGAATCGGTGGAGAATGTGGTCGTCTACGAACAAGGGATCGAAGTTCACTCTGCCCGGCGAACGATCCGGGCTCGCTTCGCCATCGGAGCCGACGGATTTAACAGTGTTGTGGCGCGAAAAGCAGGGCTTCCGCCGCTGCACAAGGCCGTGCCCGCTTTGGAAAGCGAAGTGACGGTGAACCCCTCCGATCTCGAACGCTTTCGCTCCGTCGCACGTTTCGATTTCGGATTGACCCCACACGGCTATGCGTGGGTGTTTCCCAAAAAAGCGCATCTTTCCGTTGGTGTCCTCACTACAAAACGCGGATCGTGCAATCTTCACACAGAACTTGTCCGGTACTACAAGAGGCTGGGAATCCACCAAATCCGCGAGGAACGTCATGGATACGCCATCCCGCTGCAGCCACGCCGAAGCCTCTTTTCAGCGCCCCGGACGCTATTGGTCGGCGATGCCGCGGGGCTTGCCGATCCCATCACCGCGGAAGGGATTTCGGCCGCGATTCTCAGCGGGCAACTCGCCGCGCGCGCCATTTTGGATGGCGGAAACGACGATGCTGGAACGCGCGCTGCGTACCGCAGCGCGCTCAAAGCCTCCCTATTGGATGACCTTCGCATCGCACGCCTCCTCGCGCGCCTCGTCTATCGCTGGCCCCGTTTGCGGGCGTGGGCTTTCGCCCACCACGGACAGCGACTGACGGATTTTATGACCCGCGTCGTCGCGGGCGAGACCACCTACCGTGCGTCACTGGACCCTCGTCGGATCCTCGGGGCTATTTTAGGCAGGCATTCTGATGGTCGCTGATCTCCGCCAATGGAAAGCTTAAATCCATTGAGAATGCTGCGGAAACTCGCGGACAGGGAGATCGAAAGGTAGGGCGTAGCCTCCGGCTGAGCCGTCGTGTTCGGAAACCGTCACAAATCATTTTCTTTTGCCGCTCGCATCTGCATCAGAACGTCAAATGTTCGATCACCATAGCCGCTTCAACGGCTCGGCGGGACGACTCGCCCTACCCTCGATCCGTTTGTCGAGTCGCGTCGTCCCCTAAACGGCGCTCGGAGATCGCTCTCCACGTTCCGACGCAACGCGCCGTCTCAACTCGCAGGGCTCGTCAATACCCGCCGCCACCGCCGCCGCCACCACCGGCTGCGATCGCAATGGCAATCACCGCCACGACACCGACGCCTAGCCAGATCGATTTTGTCGTGTCGGTCTTCTTTACTTGGACTTGTGTCAGGTCCGCCATTGCGATTCGGCGGCCGCCCTCCGCGATGATCGCGTCGGCCTCGACCGAGGAAACCTTGAATTCAGCCGTTGTTCCGTCGCGGAGTGAACAGACAACGCCGTCACCCGCCTTCACGACAGTCCCAAGGCGGCTAAGATCCGAGGAAGGAATCGACTGCAGACTGGTGCAGCCGGAAGCGAACAATCCACATAAAGCGATTGCGATCGAGGCGCGAAGCGCGGAGAGGATGCGGACAGCGGTAGGAGTATTCATGGCTTGGTCGCCCACGCGGACCACCCGCTCGGGCGAACCGGAATCTAAGCGGTCTATTCCTGAAGAGAACCGCATCACCGTAACGGGAGTGTTACCGCCGCGACGACTTCGCCAAACCGCTTGCGCCGCCACTTCCGACCTCGCACCCTCCCCACGCGTGCGAGGAGGCCGCGAGCGCAGCCCGCGCCCCCCGATCCATCCGCCCTCCATGCCCACCACCACT
>CAZJLP010000002.1:29579-74915 GCA_964546955.1 uncultured Opitutaceae bacterium
ACTCCTTCTGCCGCGCCGCCGGGACCCCGCCGCCGCCTTTACGCGACGTCACTCGTATCGATGCGACGGAACGCTTTGGCCTACCTGACTTCGCTCGTCGCGGAGCATGGTGAAGTGGTACGATTCCATATCTGGGGTCAGGAAGCGTGGATCGTGAATCGCCCGGAATTGATTCACGAGGTGCTCGTCGCGCAGGCGGCAAAGTTCCGCAAGGGCCGCGTGCTGCAGCGTGCGCGCATTTTCCTGGGCGATGGCCTCCTGACCAACGAAGGTGAATCTCACCGCCGCCAGCGGCGCCTCGTGCAACCGGCATTTCATCGGCAGCGGTTGGTCGGGTACGCCGAAACGATGACCTCCACCGCTCGCGAAATCTGCGAATCCTGGACGGACGGCGCGTTGCTCGATCTCGCCCCGGCCATGCACCGGCTCACCCTGAGCATCGTCGGCCGCACCCTTTTCCGGACGGAGGTCGCGGGGGAAGCACAGGCGATCCGGGAGGCGCTGGGCGTGCTGATCTCCAATTTTGGACGGATGATGTGGCCGGGCGCGGATCTCTGGCTGAAGTTGCCTTTCCCGAGGGCGCGACAGATCGCGCGCGCCCGGCGCACGCTCGACGAATTGGTTTGTCGATTCATCCGCGAACGTCGCGCGAACGGCGCGGATGCCGGCGATCTGCTCTCGATGCTCGCGTTTGCAGAGGACGCAGACCACGGCGGGGAGCGTTTGAGCGAGCAGGAAGTCCGCGACCAAGCAATGACCCTGCTGCTGGCGGGACACGAAACCACCGCCAACGCCCTCGCTTGGACTTGGTCGCTGCTCGCCGCGCATCCGGAAATCGAAACGCAGCTTCACGAAGAACTCGAGCGCGTCCTGCAGGGAAAAACTCCGGGCTTTGAGCATGTGCGCGCGCTCCCGCTGACAGCGAAGATCGTCAAAGAATCCATGCGCTTGTACCCACCGGCCTGGAGCGTCGGTCGGAATTCGCTCTCTCCCGTGCGACTCGCCGAATTTGACCTTCCAGCGGGCACACTCGTCCTGACAAGTCCCTGGCTCATGCATCGCAATTCGCGTTATTATGAGGACGCGGAATCCTTCCGGCCTGCACGGTGGACGGAGGAGTTTGAAGCGGCCCTCCCGAAGTTCGCTTACTTCCCCTTTGGGGGAGGACCGCGCATTTGCATCGGGGAAGGCTTTGCTTGGACCGAACTGATTCTTGTCCTGGCGACAATAGCCCAGCGCTGGCGGTTGTGCGGGATCCCCGGGGTGGTGCCGCGCCCGCTGCCTCGTATCACCCTTGGCTTACAGCCGGGTTATCGAGTCCGCCTTCAGCGCCGCCGCGATGCCTGAAGCCGGGAGCCTATGCTATGCGCCCGCGGCGTGGGTCGCACCGACGCGCGACCCGCGCGGGTCGCCGTCCTCACCATCGAGCCGCGTCACAAGCACGTCCACCTTCATCTTTCTTTCCGGTGTTCCGCGGTAGCGTCCTTTCAATGGAGGCACGTCTCCGTAATCACGTCCCACGGCAACTTTGACGTATCGCGTATTGACCTGTTGATTGTTGGTCGGGTCGAGACCCCGCCATCCGATCTGCGGGAGGTAAACCTCAATCCAGGCGTGACTCGCCTGGGCCCCCTTCAGCTGATCCGCCGGGCCATTGTAGAGATAACCGCTGACATAACGGGCTGGAATTTGGATCATGCGACACAATCCGATCAGCACGTGCGCGAAGTCCTGGCAAACCCCACGCCGCAGCTTCAGGACCTCCTCGACCGTCGTGTGCACATGGGTCGACGCAGGCTGGTAGTGAAACTCTGCGTGAACATAACGCATCAGTTTGAGGGTCACTTGCCACGCGTCCGTTTCGCCGGCGGCGATCTCTCTCGCCAGCCCGAACAGTTCGCCCTCCGCGTTGATAAAACCGCCTGGCCGAAGGAAATCGTAACAGCGTTCCATCCGGGCGCACTCCGGCAGGGCCGAGAGCGGTGCGAGGTTCTCCGTCTCGGAGAGGAACGGCAGCTCGCTCGTCTGCACGACCGAACTTGCCTCGATGGAAAGCTCCAGATGGGGAGCGGCCACCTCGAATACGTGAACGCAATTCAGATTGAAATCGAGGTAGTGCGAAAGCCGGGTCGATGGCAGGACTTTCAGGATGAAGCTGACCCGCCGCTGGCCATCGGTATCCATGGGCTGAACACGTGCTTCATTGAAGCTATCGTGAACGGATGCGGCATACGCATAGTGCGTGCGGTGGAGAACCTGCAACTTCATCGGTTCTCAAAAAAATCCGGTCGCGTCGACAGGGCGAGCCCGTTTTGGGCGTTGTTGCTGTTGTTGCTCCTCTTGTTGCTGAAGCTCGCTTTCCGTCGTGGAGTGGAAGGGCTGAAAAATGTACGCCTGGAATAACGCATTCCCAACGGCATTGAGTTTTTCCTGCACCAGATCGATGTAGCGGTGCAAACCGAACTCGAGAATCTCCTCGGCGGTGCCGAACTGCAGTTCAGCCAGAAGGCGCCCGGACAGTTTTTCCGCGTCATTGGAGAATCGGCCCGCCGCCACGCCCGAGATTTGGCGAAGAGAAAAATTTAGCTGCTGCACGCAGAATCGGACGGAGCGGGGAAAGTCCTCCGAAAGCAGCAAAAACTCGGCCACCAAAGCCGGCTGCACTTCCGCCCCATGCTGGGCCTTGTAGGCGTCCCAGGCGCTGCAGGATCGCAATACGGCCGACCATCCCAAAGCGTCGTCCTGATCGACCAACCCGGCTCGCCCTTTGGCCGGCACGGACGCGTGACGCACATCCAGCAAACGGGAGGTTTTGTCGGCGCGTTCCAAATACCGTCCGGCCTGCACGAAAAACCATCCTTCGTTTCGCACCACGGTCGCTTCCGTCAGGCCTTGGAGCTGAAGCGAGTTCGCCCGAATCTCGTGATAAAACTCCTCCGGATCGCTCCGCCACAAGTCTCGCGCCTGCTGGGAGTGAAGGAAGAGATAAAGGCGGTTCAGTTCCTCCCAGATCTCCGCGCTGACTTGATCCCGCACCATGCGCGCATTCTCTCGCGCCTGTTTGATCGAAGAGATGATCGAATTGGGATTGCGGGTCTCAAAAACGAGAAACTCCGTCACGGTATGTCCGGTGGCATTGCCGTGCAATTCAGCAAAAAGCTCCTCGTCTCCCGTGCTGGCGACGATGGGCATCCAATGGCCCACCAGTGTTCGGTCCCCGAGATTCCGGAGGTCCAACAAGAGCTGAAGATTGACGTCGATCAGTCGCGCGGCGTTTTCCGCACGCTCGACATAACGGCTCATCCAATACAAACTGTTGGCCACGCGGCTCAGCATAAAGAGGCGCCCTTGGTTAGCGGGGGACGGCCGGCTCGCTTGGCGTCAACGGTCGCCATAAAGCACCCAGGTATCTTTGCTGCCTCCGCCCTGCGACGAATTGACCACCAACGAGCCCGCCCGCAGCGCCACACGGGTCAAACCGCCGGGAATTACCACCGGTTTCTCGCCATAAAGGATGAACGGCCGCAGATCGATATGGCGGCCGGCAAAACCCGTTTCATCAAACGTTGGATGGCGCGAAAGCGCCACGACGGGCTGCGCGATGTAATTCCTCGGATCCGCCTGAATCCGCTCGCGGAACTCCTCCCGCTCCACCGCGCTCGCTTGGGGCCCCATCAGCATGCCGTATCCACCCGCTTCGTTCGCCGCCTTGACCACAAGCTTGTCGAGATTGTCGCAAATGTAGGCGCGGTCCGATTCTTCATTGGCCAGATACGTGGGAACGTTCGGCAGGATCGGCTCCTGATCGAGGTAGTACTCAATCATTTTGGGCACGAAATGATAGATTACCTTGTCGTCTGCCACCCCCGTTCCGATGGAGTTTGCAAGTGAAACGTGTCCCTCCCGGTACGCATGCACCAGGCCCGGAACACCCAACGCCGAGTCCTTGCGAAAGACCGTGGGATCGATGAAATCGTCGTCGATGCGCCGATAAATCACATGCACCGGGCGGAGACCTTTCGTGGTGCGCATAAAAACATGGTGGTCGCGCACCACCAGATCCCGGCCTTCCACAATCTCGATGCCCATCTGCCGCGCCAAGTAAGTATGCTCGAAATACGCGGAGTTGTACGCTCCCGGAGTAAGCAGCACCACCGTGGGTTCGGCTACGCCGGCCGGAGCGGTGTGCTCGAGCAGTTTGAGCAGCTCGTGAGGATAGTGCTCCACGGGTTGAACCCCCACGTCTTCGAAACTTTCCGGAAACGTCCGCTTCAACGCACGGCGGTTCTCGAGGACATAACTCACGCCCGAAGGACAGCGGCCGTTGTCCTCGAGCACGAGATAGCGCCCGTTTGCGTCGCGAACGATGTCGGTGCCGCAAATGTGGATGTAAATATCCTTCGGCACTCGAAAATGAACGAATTCGCGCCGGAAATGGCGCGCCGAGAGGACGTAGTGCGCGGGAATGGTGCCGTCCTTCAATATATGCTGATCGTGATAAATATCGTGAAGGAACAGGTTCAGCGCAGTGATTCGCTGAATCAAACCGGCCTCCACGACCTCCCATTCTTCGGCCGGAATAATCCGCGGCATCAGATCGAACGGAAAGATCCGCTCGGCGCCCTGCGCATCTCCATAGACATTGAAGGTCACACCCTGGCGCAGAAAGGCCAAGTCCACCGAACGGCGTTTGGCGTCGAATTCATCCCGAGTCATTCGGGAAAACCGTTTCATGAACCGCTCGTAATGCGGTCGAAACTGCCCCGCCGGCGTGAGCATCTCGTCATAATATGTGCCTGGTTCGTAGGGCTTGAAGAACGCGCCCGCCTCCGAGGACGAGGGAGCCGACGTTGAAGCAAGGGAGCACATCGACCCCTTCCATAGCAGGTCGCGTGCACACCTGAGAGATTATTGCGAAAAACGCCGCCTTTTGGCGGTTCCTGACACCGGGATGACTGACGGAAGGTCTTGCGGGGAAGAGATCTTAGCCGGCCTCGGCAAAATTCAACCGGGCGAGGTCGGTGATCTTCATCGACTGGAGTGTCGCTCCCAATTCGTCGCGGATGCGCTCACAGTCTTCGGGCGAACCTTTGAACAGGACAATCTTGCCGATGGACGGGGAGAACCCGACAAGTTTGCCCTGACCGTCGTGCTGAATCTGCGCCAATTGGTGCAGATTCACGAGTTCGCCGAATCGGGTTTCGATCCACAGCGGGTCATGGGTCATGTACTCATCCTAGAGGCCCGCCAACCTTCGTTGTAGCAGGGCCCGTCCCGGCCGTCCCGCCGGAGATTCTCCGGAGCTGAGCGCTCCAAGCGCCATCATCGCAACCAAAATGCGAACACGCGGGGCGTGTGCCGCTTCGCGAACACGTCGGATTTAGAAGAAGATTACTATTTCCGCGAGCATCGATCCCGTTCGCGACAGAATCTGGTGCTCCCGAGCAGGGAGAGTTCGGCACGGTCTGACCCAAAGTCAGACCGTGCCGCCGTCGGTTGGCCGGGAGGACCGCGAGAGCAGCAGGTGCCCGCGGCTATTCGCGCTGCGCGGAAGGGTGTTGCCGCGCACTACAAAGAGGCCCCGGGCCGGCTGCGGCGCGCAATCCGGCGCCGCCAGAGGGCCAAGGCCCCGAGAACCCCCGCTCCAATCAGACCATAGGTGGACGGCTCAGGAATCGGCTGCAATTGGCCGCGTATTTCGCCGGCCGGAAAAATCGTGCTGTGAATATTGAGATAGAGGAGACCTGCGAGCAGATCGGCTTCGAGCGCGTCGGAGATCGTTGTCTCGAAGCGCACCGGCGATCCCAGTGGGAACGAGGGGGCGCCGATGACAATCCCGCCCGAGACACCGGGGGCCCCGCGATGGATGTGCGCCGCGGTTTGCGTCCCGAGCAATCCGGAGAACGAATAATCGAGGGTAAAGAAGTTGGTCGCCAAATCGATCGTCGCCGTTGCACTGCCGAGCGCGGGGGTGACACGGACGGGAACTTCTTGCGCGCCGTTCAACTGCGCGCTGAACATAACAAGCTGTCCCCACGAAAGGCAGGGTAGCGCTAGAGTAAGCAAAGCGATAGAAAGCTTTTTCATAGCGAGGGGAAACATGCTCCCGGTCGCTGATCCAGCCACCTGCGAAAGGTAACAGTGCTGTTACCTTCGGCTGCTTCCTTCGCAAGTTGCCCAATCCCAACTTGAAGGGTTCGCCGGCGCCCGCTTTCGCGACCGTTTTTGACTTCGCGGACGATCCTCGCACGCTGGTCCTGCATTACTCCGTCCTGCATGTCCTCTTCGTCCGCGGATTCTGGCAGCGTGCCGGTTCATGTCTTTCGCATGGATGTGGGGGGCTCCAATCTCGGCGAAGACGACGTGGCCTGCGAAGAACCGCTTCAGATCGAATTGGCCTACGATCGCGGCAGCCATCGAGTCCGAAAGCCGGTGGCTGTCACGATGCGAACGCCGGGCCAAGATCGGGAACTCGCCGCTGGATTTCTTTTTTGCGAAGGCGTGGTTCGCGATCGAACCGATATCGCGTCGATCGAGATCGCTCCCGCGCGTCCCGCAGGCCCCGACCACCCGTTTCGCGCCGCCGTGGCGCGGGTCTTTCTCTCCCAAGGTCCCCGCATCGACTTGTCGCGCTTCGAACGCCAGTCGACCACGCTGTCCAGCTGCGGATTGTGCGGGCGCGCCTTGCTTGAAGATCTCACCCCTCCCCTGCCCCGCTTCCACGCGGGACAGGAAACAGGTCTCAGTGCAACGATCCTGCGGAGTTTGCCGCAAAAGCTGCGCGCCGCCCAACGACTTTTCAACCGCACCGGGGGCCTGCACGCGGCTGGATTATTCTCTGCGAATGGGGATCTGCTGGCGCTCAGTGAGGATGTCGGCCGGCACAATGCCATGGACAAGGTGATCGGCTGGGCTTTTCTCCAGGACCGTTTGGTCGCGGACGGTGCCATTTTTCTCGTGAGCGGCCGCGTGAGCTTCGAACTGGTGCAAAAAGCGATTGCCGCCGGATTCACCACGCTCGCCGCCGTCGGCGCACCTTCCAGCTTGGCCGTGCGGATGGCCGCGCACGCCGGCCTCACTCTGGCGGGATTCCTGAGCGAACAGAGGGTCAACGTGTACACCGGGATCCTGCGCATCGCGGAAGCGGATCGCCTTGCCGTGTCGTCATTGTCGTGAGCGCCCATTCCGAAGGCACCGGACGGCCGCCGATCGAAACCGAAGGCCTTCGCCTGCGGCCGCCGAGCCGCGCAGCCGCTGGCCTCAAAGCGATCGGGAAAACCGTCGAAATCGCGTCGCGAGAAATGGGGCTTCTCCGCGGCGCGAAAGCCTTGCTGAAGGTCAACCAAGTGACCGGCTTCGATTGCCAGAGCTGCGCGTGGCCCAATCCTGATGATCGCCGCAGCGCGTTCGAGTTCTGCGAGAACGGAGCGAAGGCCGTGGCGGACGAGGCAACGACCAAACGGATCACGGCGGAATTCTTCGCCGAACACAGCGTTGCCAGCCTGCAAACGCGCTCCGACCACTGGCTGGGCCAGCAGGGCCGATTGACCACTCCGATGATTTTGCGTCCCGGTGCGACACATTACGCCCCGGTTTCATGGGACGAAGCGTTCGCTCTCATCGCCGACCACCTGCACGGCCTCGAAAACGCCGACGAAGCGACCTTCTACACGTCGGGTCGCACCAGCAACGAAGCTGCCTTTCTGTACCAACTTTTCGTCCGCGCTTTTGGCACCAACAACCTGCCGGATTGCTCGAACCTGTGCCATGAGTCCAGCGGTGCGGCCCTTACCTCCACGATCGGCATTGGCAAGGGCACGGTGACGCTGGCCGACTTCGACCAAGCGGATACAATCTTCATTCTGGGACAAAACCCCGGCACCAATCACCCGCGCATGCTGACAGCGCTCCAGTCGGCCAAACGGCGCGGCTGCACGATCGTCAGTCTCAATCCCTTGCCCGAAGTGGGGACCGAGCGCTTCGTCAACCCACAGGACTTGCTGCATCCGCTGCGCGCGCCGGGCGTGCTGCTTGGAGCCGCGACCGAACTGGTGGATCTCTGGCTGCCGGTCCGGATCAATGGCGACCAAGCCGCCCTTCAGGGCATCCTGAAGGAACTGCTTCGCGCCGAAGATGCGGCGCCCGGCACAGTCGTCGATCGTGTATTCGTCGATCGCTACACGACGGGATTTGAAGCCTGGTCGGCCACCCTCCGCGCGGCGGATTGGGCGACAATCGAGCAGCAAAGCGGCCTTTCACGGGCCCAACTAGGAGCCGCAGCCGAGATCGCGCGTCGATCGAAGGCCCTCATCGCGTGTTGGGCGATGGGACTGACCCAGCACAAGAACGCCGTCGCGACCATCCAGGAGGTCGTCAACTTCCTCCTTCTCCGGGGCAACTTCGGCCGGCCAGGCGCGGGAGCCTGCCCGGTGAGAGGCCACAGCAACGTCCAGGGGGACCGTACCATGGGAATCTGCGATCGCCCCTCGGAGGCCTTCCTCGCTGCCCTCGAAAAGGAGTTCGGCTTTTCTCCTCCCCGCCGACATGGGGCGGATGTCGTGCGCTCGATCCGCGCGATGCACGGCGGCCACGTTAGAGTTTTTTTTGCGCTGGGCGGCAATTTCGTGTCCGCCAGCCCCGACAGCGATTTTACCGCGTCCGCGCTGCGCCGCTGCCAACTCACGGCGCATGTTTCTACCAAACTCAACCGGTCGCATCTCATTACTGGCCAAGTCGCGCTGATTCTTCCTTGCCTGGGGCGCAGCGAACGGGACCTTCAGGCTTCGGGCGAGCAATTCGTGACGGTCGAGGACAGTATGGGTATCGTGAGCGCCTCGCGCGGCGCCTTTCCGCCGGCCTCCGAGCAACTGCTGAGCGAGGTGGCGATTGTGGCGCGTCTCGCCACCGCCACGCTGGGCGGACGGATCGCAGTCGATTGGCGCAGCCTAGCGGCCAACTACGATTCGATCCGCAACCATATCGAACGCGTCATTCCGGGATTCGAAAACTACAACCATCGGATACGAAACGGTCCGTTCTATCTGCCGAATCCCGTGCGCGACACCCGCACGTTTCCCACTGCCGAGGGCAAGGCGGTCTTCAGCGTGTCGTCGCTTGCGCCGCCCTCGCCGCCCAAGGCGGGAGACTACGTGATGATGACCATTCGCACGCACGACCAATTCAACACCACGGTGTACGGGCTGGACGATCGCTACCGGGGCGTGTTCAACGGCCGACGCGTGATTTTCATGAACGAGGAGGACATGCGCGAGGCCGGGCTCGTGCAGGGCCAATTGGTGGACCTGACAAGCCACCACGAGGGCCAGACCCGGCACGCGCCGCGCTTCATGGTGGCTCCTTATCGCATTCCCCGGCGTTGCACCGCGACTTACTTTCCCGAGGCGAACGCGCTGGTGCCCATCGACAGCGTGGCCGACGTAAGCAATACGCCGACGTCGAAATCCGTTCGAATCACCGTCACCCCCGTTGCAAACGCGGAAGCCGCCGCTGCAACGTTGAGAGCAGAGGCACGAGAAGCAGAGGAACCTCGAAACGAACGGAACCACTAATCCTCCCCAACTCTGTTGTTTTCCTCCTCGATGACTCTCCACCTGAAGCGCCCTCGCCAGATCTGTTTGAAAGGCAGCGTGCGGCGTCCCAAGCCGACCGTGATGAAGCCTGGTAGCGAAAACTGCCGTTCCCACCTCTTGTGATCTCGACCGATCCGACCGCCGCTCCATCCGACGCGCCGCCTCCCGAGGGCTTGGTGGAAGTAGGCGGTTATGCCACGACTGATCAGGCCTTCGAACACGGCGTCGTCCTGATCGCGACCGGCCACCCATGCTGGCTGTTGGAATCGGGTTCTCGCTTCAGCTTGCAGGTCGAAGCGCATCACGCGGATGCGGCGCGCGCCCAGCTCGCTCAATTTGCCCGCGAAAGTGTCGGGTGGCCGCCGGCCCCGCCGCCTGTGGAAGAGACCCTTTCTTGGCGTCGTAGCCTTTTCCTCACCCCACTCTTATGGGCGATCGGTGTGATGTCGGTCTTTCTTCTCCAAAATCGCACCCCGGGCGAGCTCGAGGCGCGAGGCATGCTGATCCCTGAGGCGATTTATGCGAACGGTGAACTCTGGCGCGGGTTCACTGCCTTGTGGCTTCATGATGGAGTCGGACACGTTACCTCCAACGTGGCCTTCGGCATCTTTGTTTTTACCGCGGTGCTAGCCGGGTTCGGGCTCGCCGGAGGTTGGTTGCGCATCGCGGCGACCGGCGTCCTCGGAAATCTCGCGATCGCGGCCCTGCGTTTCCCCGCCGCACACGTCTCGCTCGGCGCCTCCACCGCCATCTTGGGCTCGCTCGGTCTTCTCGTGGGGCGTGCGGCTCGCGGCGCGACCCGTTCGCCGCGCCGGCACAGTTGGCGTGCGACGTTGCTGCCGCTCTGCACGGGCGCGGCGCTGTTCGCCTTGTTTGGCACGGGCGAAATGCGCACGGACGTGGGAGCTCACGGGGCGGGATTTGCCGTCGGCATCGTCGTGGGTTTCATTGCGCCCGCGCATAGGCCGCTGCCCGTTCCGCAAAGAGCGCCGGCTGCGATCGATCGATGACGTCCCCCGCATCTCGCTCCCGCTTTCGTCTTCCGCTCGGCCATTGGCTCCGCTTGGCGCGCGACGAGCTGGGTTTGCTGGCGATCATCCTGATCGTTGCCAGTGGGCTGCTCGCCTTTGCCTGGATTGCCGATGAGGTGCTGGAGGGCGAGACGAACGCCTTCGACCGGCGCGTGCTCCTTGCGTGCCGGAACCCAAGCGACGTCGGAGACCCGATAGGACCGCGTTGGTTCGAAGAGATGTCTCGCGACATTACAGCCCTCGGGGGCGTCGCTGTCCTCGTGATGGTATCGATGGGGATTGTGGGCCTTCTCCTGATGCTACGCCGCCAGCGCGCAGCCATTCTCGTGGTCATCGCAGTTGGCGGGGGCCTGTTGGTGAGCACCGTGCTCAAGAACTCCTTTGACCGCGCGCGTCCCGACTTGGTCCCTCACGGCTCCTACGTGGTCACCTCGAGTTTTCCTTCTGGTCACGCCATGCTTTCCGCGGTCGCTTACCTTACGCTGGGCGCACTGCTCGCCCGCAGTCTCCCCAAGCGCGCGCAAAAGGCGTATGTCGTGTGCACCGCGGTGTTTCTAACGCTCTTGATCGGCATGAGCCGCATCTATCTGGGCGTGCACTGGCCGACCGACGTCCTCGCCGGTTGGTGTGTGGGCGCCACGTGGGCCATGCTTTGCTGGCTCGTCGATCTGTGGCTGCAGCGCCGCGGCCAAGTGGAGTCGGATAAACAGCCGATGATGCAGGCGGAGGATAGAGGGTAGAAGGTAGAGGAGTGAGGGGTGAGGTCAGGACCTCCTAACGTTTTAGGTTCAAGACCTCCTTAACGCTTTTTGTGTTAGATAGAGACAGGAGCTTTATTCGGGCGAGCGCAGATGAAGCGCGCGGCCGAAAGGTCGGTTGGGCCGAGTAAGAGATAATCAAACCAAACTGCGAAGAGTTTTGGGGCAGATTGGCCGATGCCGACGTCCTTGACCGCGAGGTCTATCCTCCTCCGACTCCCGCGCCCGGCGCAACCGGCACCCAGGCGCTCCCCTGCAGCGCATAGTCGCTGAGGCGCACCGCCACGAATGCCTGGCCGTTCCAGGCGCGAGACTCGATGGTCAGGCGGCCTCGCTGCAGTGTCACCCAGTTGTAGGCATTGGGTTCGTTCCGAATGCGATGGGATATGGCCGTGCCGGCCTGAGCAGCCACGATCGACCTCCGCGCCGCGGGATAGTAAGCGCGTGTGTTCCCGGCATAACCGTGATGAAAATGACCGGCCAACAGCAGATCGACGTCGTATCCATCCATCAATGACAGCGCCTGTTTTCCATTCCCGACGAGATTGCTGCCCGCGTTCAATTCGGAGGGCGGCGGAATAAAGGGGTGATGCGTGACGACGACTTTGAATCGATCTCCCGCCACCGCTAGTCGCCGCATCAGCTGCTCGAGCTGTTCGGCGGAGATTCTGCCATTTTGCCAAGTGAGTGACCGGGCAGTGTTCAACCCGCCGACGAACAGTTCCTCGTCCTGGTAAACAGGGTTCAGCTCTTCCGAGATGTATCGCTTGTAACGCCCCAGGGGGCTGAGAAAGCGCCGGGCCACATCGTAGAGGGGGACGTCGTGGTTTCCTGGCACCACGAGCAAGGGATGCGGCAAACGATCGAGATAGGCGCGCGCCGCTGCGAACTGAACCTTCCGCGCACGCTGGGTCAAATCTCCGCTCACGACCAGGAGGGAGGGAGGCCTGGCCGCGAGTTCCGCCACCAGACTTTCGGCCAGCCGCGGCATCTCCGTGCCGAAATGCAAATCCGAAAGGTGCGCGATCGTTCTCATGCTGGAATCACGGGGGCGAAAACTCGGAGAGCCCGCGGTCGGGTTCGAAATCGAAGGGGGTTATCCAGTTTCACCACTTCTCCATCCATCGCGACCGGCAGTGGTCCATGGACGCCCGAAATCGCCGTGGCGTCGGTGGACCAGGCTTCCAGGTCGTCCGCCTCATCCATCCGATGGGTCAGAGAGTAGAGCATCAAGCGCAGGAGGGGAAGGAAGCGATGAAGATGGGTGGTGTACACCCACAGTTCGCCGGCGTCGATCCGCGGGCGAAGACTGCGCGCAAAGAGATTCCCCGAATACCGGTTGTTGGCGATGAGGATGAAGGGCGTGCGGCGCGTCGACATCTTTCCCTCCTGCTCAATCGTCACCCGCAGCCGTCGCAATCGGCGCAAGACCTGCAGCGACGCGACGAACATCGCCGTCCACTTCTTCATTCCATGCAGGCTGCGCAGCGCTTCGCGACGCCGCACCGCCTCGGGGTACGCACCGATCGAGCAGTTGTTTATGAATACACGTTCGTTCACTTCGGCCACGTCAATCGCCCTTATGTTCTGTTCGGAAATCGTGGTGACCGCAGAGCGCCAGTCCGCGGAGATACCGAGATCCTTTGCGAAATGATTCAACGTTCCGAGAGGAAGGATGCCCAGGACTTGGGGCGTATCTGCCAGGATTCCGGCGGCGGTGTTCAGCGTCCCATCGCCACCCCCTATCACAATCCCATCGGGGCCCGCAGCGACCGCCTCGTGTATCGCCGCGGCGAGATCGGCGCCGGAAACGAGGCGAACCGCAGCCTCCACCCCCACCCGACCGAAGGCCACGCCGAGCTGGCTCGGGGAAAAATCGGTTGTTCCCGCGAGGAATCCGGCGTTCTGGTTGAGGATGGCGATCACTTTCATTCCGAAACCTCCAGACCAGGGGTAACGGCGGGAGTTCGGCCCTCAGCCGTTGTGTTCTTCGCCAAACCTGGTCTAAGAAGGGAAATGTCTTTCGGTCCGGTCCAAGCCCCGCTCGCGCCCCTGCCTCCCGGCACCTCGACCGACGCGGTCCTCGACCGCTTCCTTCAGGTGACAAGCGGACGGGGGCTCGCGCTCTACTCGGAGCAAGAGGAGGCGATTCTCGAACTATTCGCCGATCGTAATGTCATCCTCAATACCCCAACCGGATCGGGAAAATCCCTGGTAGCGGCCGCCCTGCACTTCAAGGCGCTGTGCGATCGGCAACGCTCGGTTTACACCTGCCCGATCAAAGCGCTGGTCAACGAAAAGTTTCTCGCGCTTTGCCGCGATTTTGGACCCGAGAACGTCGGGATGATGACAGGGGACGCGAGCGTCAATCCCCGCGCACCGGTGCTGTGCTGCACCGCCGAGATCCTGGCCAACATCGCGCTCCATCGAGGCGAGCACACTGACATCCGGGCCGTCATCATGGACGAGTTCCATTACTACTCCGATGCGGAGCGGGGCTATGCCTGGCAGGTCCCGCTGCTGACCATGGCGTGCAGCCGCTTCCTCTTGATGTCCGCGACTCTTGGGCAGACCGAATTTTTTGAGCGCGATCTTCAGCGATTGACTGGGGCTCCCGCCCTGACCATTCGCAGCGACAACCGGCCCGTCCCTCTCGAGTTCGAATACTCGGAGATTCCTCTGGCGGAACGCGTCGCGGGATTGTTGGAGGAAAAAAAAGCTCCGGTTTACCTCGTGTTTTTTACCCAGCGGGCCGCCTCGGAAGCCGCGCAGGACTTGATGAGCCTCAACATTTGCACGCGGGAGGAGAAAGCCGCGTTGGCCACCGCCCTCGAAAACGCCCGCTTCAACAGTCCCTACGGCAAGGAGATTAAACGGTGGTTGCGCCATGGCATCGGCGTGCACCACGCCGGCCTTTTGCCGAAGTACCGAATTCTCGTCGAACAACTCGCGCAACGCGGTCTGCTCAAGCTGATCTGCGGTACCGATACGCTCGGCGTCGGCATCAACGTGCCCATTCGCACCGTCCTTTTTACGCAGCTGTGGAAATACGACGGGAAAAAGGCCGCCATCCTCAGCGTGCGCGATTTTCGTCAGGTCGCCGGGCGGGCCGGCCGCAAGGGCTACGACGACAAGGGATATGTGATCGCACAAGCGCCCGAACATGTGATCGAAAACAAGAGAGCGGAGGAGAAGGCGGCGTCAGATCCGAAGAAAAAGAAGAAACTCGTCAAACAGAGCGCTCCGGAAGGCGCGGTCGGCTGGGATGCGAAAACATTCGAAAAACTCAAGACCGCGCCTTCGGAAGGGCTGGTTTCCCGCTTCGACGTGAGTCACGGAATGCTCCTGCTCGTGCTCGGACGCGATGCCGACGGTTGTCGAGCGATGAAAGCGTTGATCGCCGATTGCCACGAAACTCCGCACCGCAAGCGGCTGCTTCGGCGCAAGGCTTTTCAACTCTTCCGCGCGCTCCTGGAACGGAAGATCGTCGAGCCGATCGCGCCCCAGCCCTCGGGCCGGCGGCTGCGCGTCAATGTGGAGCTGCAGGAGGATTTTTCCCTGCACCAAGCCCTTTCGCTCTACCTGATCGACACGCTTCCGCTGTTGGATCGAACCTCGGCCGACTATCCGTTCGATGTACTGACGTTGTGCGAAGCGATCGTGGAGGATCCCGACGCGATCCTGCGCAAACAGGTCGATCGCCTGAAATCCGAGAAAATTGAAGACCTGAAAGCCGCCGGCGTGTCCTACGAAGAGCGGATGGAGCGTCTGGAGGAGATCGAACATCCGAAGCCTCTGCGCGATTTCGTCTACGAAACCTTCAACGCCTTCGCTGCCGCCCATCCCTGGGTCGGCCAGGAGAACGTACGGCCCAAGTCCATCGCGCGGGAAATGTTCGAAAGGTACCTTTCCTTTTCGGATTACATCCGCGCCTACGGTCTGGAGCGTTCCGAGGGGCTTCTTCTGCGGCATCTGTCCCAAGCCTGGAAGGTGTTGTCCCAAACCGTGCCTGCATCGTTCAAGACGGAGGAAGTGGTCGAAATGGAAGTCTATTTCCGCGAGCTGATCCGGGGCGTGGACTCCAGCTTGTTGGAGGAATGGGAGCGCCTTCAGAATCCCGACTTTGTGGCCGCAGAGACTTCCGACAAGCCCGCGCGACCCAGCACGTTCGACGTCACCCGGGATGCCGAGAGCTTTCGCCGCCTCGTTCGCACGAACATTCTCGGTTTTTTGCAGGACATCGCGGCGCGAGATTGGGACGCCGCAGCCAATCGCACGGCCCTGCTCGCGAGCAACGAGTCAGTCGAAGCCGCGGCCATGGCGGAAGCGCGGCGGATCGAGAAACTTTTCCAATCCTATTTCGATGCGCGCCTGCGTTTCCGGCTGGATCCCGAGGGACGCTCCGCGAAACACACGCATTGGCTCGACACCGCTGGAGACGAATGGCGCATCGCCCAGGTGCTCGCCGATCCCGCGGATCAAAACGATTGGGAAACTACATTCACGCTGTCGATCCCCGCTTCGCGCGCCGAAAACCGCCCCATCCTTCGTTTTGTCGGCGTCGGGCCCGTCGGAGCAACCTAGGCGTCCTCGACTCGCCGGCGAAGCATAAATCGCAATCAAGAAAACGCGTTCTCACGCCGTCCAGCACAGCGTAGTGTGCATTGAGGCAGACGCTGGCTATGACGACAGCTCCGCCAACGGCTTCACCCACCCTCCTTTAAGGCCGCTTAAAAGGAAACCCCTCCCGACGGTCAAAATCCACTGCGGCTCCGCCCGGATCCCGCGGTTTCATGGAGCACTTCGTGGACCTTGCGCCGGAGCGCGTCAGGCGTGAAAGGTTTCTCTATCACAGGGCTGCCGTCGGTCAAACCTCCGTGCCGCAGGATGGCGTCGTCCGTGTAACCCGACATGTACAAGACTTTCATGCCCGGTCGCGCCGCGCTCAGCCGCTCCGCGACCTCGCGCCCATTGATGCCCGGCATGATCACATCCGTGAGCAAAAGATCGATCGCCGCGTGATACTCCGCCGAGCGTTTCAGCGCGCCTTCTCCGTCGGCAGCCTCGACGACGGTGTAGCCCGACTGTTGCAGCACTTGGCGGGTGATCTTCCGCACACCTTCATTGTCCTCAACCAAGAGCACCGTCCCCGATCCGTGCGGCAATTCATGTTGCACCGCGGGCTTCGGGTCCACCGCCCCGGCCGCCTTGCTTTCGGCGTCGACCACGCACGGAAGGTAGATCTTGAAGGTCGTGCCCACCCCCACTTCGCTATAAACGGAAATATGTCCGGCGCTTTGCTTGACGATCCCGTACACGGTCGAGAGTCCCAAGCCAGTGCCCTTGCCGACTCCTTTCGTCGTGAAAAAAGGTTCGAACAAATGCGCCTGCGTTTCCGCGTCCATGCCGCAGCCGGTGTCGCTCACCGCCAGTCGCACATACTCGCCAGGCTGCACCGCGACGTGCTGCCTCGTGTAGGTTTCGTCCAGGGTCACGTTGGCCGTTTCGATGATGAGATTTCCCCCGCGCGGCATGGCGTCGCGCGAGTTGATCGCGAGATTCATGAGGATTTGCTCCGTCTGGCTGGGATCGATCTTCACCCGGCCCAACCCAGCCCCAAGCGAGATCACGAGATGGATGTCCTCGCCGATCAGACGGTGCAGCATCTTCTCCATATCGAAGACCAACCGGTTCAGATCGACCACCTTGGGCTGGAAAACCTGGCGGCGACTGAAGGCGAGGAGCTGCCGGGTGAGGGCCGCCGCGCGCTCTCCCGCCGTGCGAATCTCGTTCAATCCCGCCCGGGCCTCGGGCGTCAGCCCTGGTTCCTCCAGCAACAACTCGCTGTAACTGAGTATGCCGGTGAGAAGATTGTTGAAATCGTGCGCGACTCCTCCCGCCAATTGGCCGATCGCCTCCATCTTCTGAGACTGTCTCAGCTGCTCCTCCAGCTTCTTCCGTTCTGTTATATCTGTGAGCACGCCGCGCACGCCCACCATCCGGCCGCCCTGAAGGATGGGGCGAAGGGAACTCCGCATCCATCGTAGTTTTCTCGATTTGGTGACGACCCGATACTCCAGCGGCTGGACGTTCACCGAACCGGGTTCTCGCAGGGCGGGCGCAACTTGAGCCAGGTCGTCGGGCGCTACAATTTTAGTGATGGCATCACCCAGAATTTCCGACGGCTTGTACCCTAGGGCCGCCTCGACGACAGGGCTGATGTAGGTCACGCGCCCCATCTCATCCGCGGCGAAAATGATATCGTTGATCGTTTCGACCAGCTCGCGGTACTTCTCTTCAGCCGCGCGCAGGGCCTGCTCCCCTTGCCTGCGTTGCTCGAGATCGGCCGTCAAACGGCGGACCCGGACACGGTGACCCGCCACCAGAGCGACGCCGACCGACCCGACGGCCAGGAACCGAAACCACCACGTATTCCAAAAAGCGGGATGCACCACGATCCGCAGTTTTGCGGCGGAAGCATCATTCCAGATGCCGTCGCTATTCGTCGCTTTGACGTGGAATACATACGTCCGCGCATCGAGATTGGTGAATGAAACCTCGCGCCGCGCCCCGAGTTCGACCCATTTGTCGCTAAATCCCTCCAGCTTGTAGGCGTAGCGATTCCGTCGCGGAAAACTGAAGTCCAGGGCGGCAAACTCGATGGTGAAAGCCTTGTCGTCATGTCGGAATGCGACTTCGTCCATCGAGGCCAAGGTTTGCGGCAGTTTGACCGGGTCATTGAACCGGCGCAGGCCCGTCAGCACGATTGGCGGGACGCGCGTGTCGGGCTTGATCGTTTTCGGATCGAACTCGTAAAAGCCGTCGACACTTCCAAAGAGCAACCGTCCGTCGCGGATCTTGAGGCTTGCGCCCATGCTGAACTGCAGACTCTGCAAGCCGTTCGCCAGGTCGTAACTTTCCACTTTTCCGCTCGCGGGGTCGAAGCGACACAAGCCGTGGTTGCTGCTGATCCAGAGCGATCCCTCGCTGTCTTCTTCCATCCGGTAGACAACATTGCTGGGAAATTGCTTGTAGGTGGTGAAGGAGCTGGACGCGGCGTTCAAAAGATTGATCCCCCCGCCGTAAGTGGAGACCCACAACCTCCCCTTGCTGTCCTCCAATAACCCCACGACACTGTCGTGACTAAGGCTGTAGGGATCATGGTCGTCGTGAAGATATCCGACCAAACGCGAGGTTCCACGACGAAGCACACGCAGCCCGCCCAAGGTGCCGACCCAGAGATTTCCGGTTCGGTCGAAGCGGAGCGCGCGAACGCCGGACAAGCTGCTGCCCGCCGCGCCAAACGTATCGTGGTGCGCGATCACCTGTTCTGTCTCGGGATTGAAGGCATCGACACCTCCGTTTGTCCCCAGCCACAAAATACCGTGCTCGTCCTCGGCGATCGTCCAAACTTCGTCATCCGACAAGGTCTTCGGGTCGCTTTCTTTACGACGATAGGTCGTGAAGCGACCCGTCGCGGGGTCGAAACGAGCCAAGCCGCCCCGGTAGCTGCCGACCCAGATCCTTCCCTTCCTGTCTTGATGGAGCGCGAGGAGCGCATTTCCCCCGGGCATACCGATCGGAAAGCGATAATGGCTGAAGGTGCGCGTGTTTCGGTCGTAGCGGTTCAGCCACCCGCGTTCCATGCCGATCCAAATCGTCCCCGATACATCCTCCAAAAAGCATCCCACGGACGACTCGCTCAAACTGCTCGGATCGTTGGGCTGATGCCGGAAATAGTGAAACGGGTGCCGGGGTCGGCGGAGCATGTCCACCCCTCCTAAAAACGTGCCAACCCACAGTTGGCCCTGGCGATCTTCGTACAAGGTACCGACGACGTCCTGCACGAGAGAACCGGGATCCCTGGCATCGTGTACGAAAGCAGAAAACTTTCCCGTCGCGGCATCGACGTGCTGCAAGCCCGCGCCGTCCGTCCCGATCCACACCGTCCCCGCCCGGTCAACCCGAACATACGTGACAAGGTCCGACCCAATCCCATTTGCCTGGGCGGGATCGTGCCGATAACGCTGAAACGCGCCCGTAGCGGGATCGTACACATTGACGCCTCCTCCATAGGTGCCGACCCAAATTCGCCCGTTCTTATCCTCGGCCAGGCTCGAAACGCGATTGTGCGAGATGCCGTTGGCGTTGTTCGGATCGTGCCGGTGATGCGTGAAAACACCGGGCTTTTCCATCAGCTCCAGCCCGGCGTCGAGCGTGCCCACCCATAGCCGTCCCGCCTGGTCCCGCAGCAGCGCGGACGGCAGCCAACTGCCAAAGCTGGAGGGGACTTTTTCGTCCTTCCAGTAGTTCGAAAAGATGCCGGAGATCGGATCCCTCATGAACAGTCCGTAACCTTCGACGCCGACCCAGAGCGCTCCGGTCGGATCCTCAAAGATCGCGGTGACCTTCCCTCGAATCTCTTTCATCGCGGTAAACCGCTCGGTCCGTCGATCGAACTCGCACAAACCCGCGTCGGTGCCCACCCAAAGACGATGTTTGCTGTCCTCCTGGAGAGCCCAGACTTTGTCGCTGGGCAAGCTGCCGGGGTTCTTAGGGTCGTGCTTGAAAACGGTTATGGTGTATCCGTCATAGCGATTCAGACCCTCCCCGGTGCCAAACCACATGAATCCGATGTGGTCCTGAAAGATTGCGTGGACGGTGCTCTGCGATAGGCCTTGCTCCACGGAAAGGTGAACAAAACGAGCGGGCCCCACGGCCAGAGACGGGCTAACCGCCGCGAAACTGCAAACCGCCAACGCTCCCAAAATTGACAACTGCTTCCGCCAGCGGCCGGCGATTCCGGAACGAATTCCGAAATTGCGGACGGGACCGTCTCTGCGGGGCAACGATAGGCGAGAGAGCAAGGATAACGTGGGGTGTTCGGTCTGCCGCCTCCCGCCAAAACACGGGGGCGTCGTCTACAAGCAGGGAGCAGACAAGAGAACAGCCAATTCTTGACCGGACAACAAGCCGTTTTCGGTCTATCACCCGAAATGGTGGTGTTCCCCAAGCCTTTTCAGGCTCGGGCGATACCCGCCAATCCGCACGCATTTGCCGCTTAACAACGGCCCGCCGTCAGATGAAAGGTGTCGCAGCACGCCCACTACCGTCTCGCTCGCGCTCGCATCTCCGCGTCCACGGCGTTGATGAACGCCTGCTGCGGGTGCTTCACTTCCCGATTCTTCGCCCGTTGCGCCAGCATCGCCTTTTGTAACTTTTTCCACTCCTTCGGCTTGATCAGCCATTGGGCGGTATAAACGGGCCGCTCCCCATAACGGACATCGATCGCGTGCGGCAAACCAGCGCGATCGCAAAAAAGAGACGCAATCTTGATCGCTTCGTTCAACTCGAACGGCTTCCCCTCCCGGGAAATCATAAAATAGTAGAGGATCGCCTGGTCGGACTGCGCCACCTGGAATGTCATCGCGAGTCCATTCACCGTGGTCGCACTGACAACGCCTCCGCTTTCCTCCCCTCCTGCAATGAGCCCATCCATTTTCGCGATGCAGTCGGTCAAACTTTCCACGGTCACCATCGTCTTCACGAAGGTTTGGTACTCTTCCTTATCGGCTTGAGTCGGCGGACCAGGAGGCGCCGGTGCCGGGCCCACCGCGGCCAACGTGCAAGCCATCGCGAGCAGAGCCGACGCCCAAAAGACAAAACGCATGGGGAGAATGGCAGATCGGCCCCGGCCCTGTAGCAAGCAGATTTGCCGGCTCGCCCGTCCGCCTGGCCGATCCGGTCGGCGGCTAAAATCGGCCCGTTCGCGCAGCCATGCCGGCGGCGCCCGGCGTTCCGTGTCAGCTCACAGTCAGGCTGCGGCTGCCGCCGCTTCCTGGGCGATGGCCGGCGCGGGCTCAGTGACCGCGTACCCGGGCACCGTCAGCATCACTGCAAGTCCTGTGCGTTCGGCCGCATGAAACAAAGCCACAAGCCGGTCGTCGTCAGAAAACTCCTCCGGCCTTTCCGCCAAACGCGCCTGCCGCACTTTGGCGATGTGCCAATGCTGCAGCGTGAGATGCTCCAATGCCCGGGAAGTCGCCTCGGCCACGCCATCCGCCGTCGAAACCATCACGCTGGCAATTCCGTATCCGAGTTTATCATACTCCGGGTGCGACGCAGCCGGCGCGATGGCGAGTTGATAATAGAGCATGCCTTCAGAAAACAGCGCGCGGGGCGCCCCGCGACTCCTAAGCGGCGCCCGGCTTCCCGGAAGGACTATCGGAAAATTCCCTTCATTTCATGTCCCGATGGCCGGAGCGGAAGGCCGCTCGGTTGCTGGGCATCCAGTCGGCCTGTAAAGTGGACCTGTGAGCCGAGATTCGGCTCCCACCATAACCATGAAAAAATCAGTCCATATCCTCACCGTCCTTCTCGCCGTCGCCTCCCCCGTCGCCTTCTTTGGCTTCAGCGGCTGCGCCGGATCCTCCACCCGTGAAAGCACGGGCGAATACGTCGACGATTCCGCGATCACCGCCAAGGTGAAGGCAGCCCTCGCAAAAGACGATGGCGTCAAAGCTCGGGAAGTGAACGTCGAAACCTTCAAGGGCACCGTGCAATTGAGCGGTTTCGTTAACTCCCAGGCCGAAAAGAGCCGCGCCGCCGACATCGCCAAGGGCATCCAAGGCGTCGAATCCGTGAAGAACAACATCACGGTCAAATAACCGTGCGATTTTAGCGATGACTGGCCCGCCCGCGGTACCTGCCGCCGGGCGGGATTTTTTTTTGCCTTTGAGGATCGACGCTGGACGGCGTCGGCGTTTGCCCCTGAGGCGCACCTCGCCACCCGCGGGGGGTTGTAGGCCGACACATAGGGGGCTATTTTTCTACGCATCCGTTCGCTTGTCGCTGCGCAGAGACACAAGTCGGCTTTTCCCGCTGCTCGGTTCATTCACATCCTCTCTTTTGTTGATGGTCATGCGGACTCGTGTCTGTAAAACGACGGTTGTACCTGCCGCTGGCCCTCGATCAGCGGTCTCTCCCCTTGTTTCTCCCTATGAAGCTACCCACTCCCTGCAGCCGGGGCATCCTTCCGGCTCTCTTGATTGCTGGCGCGTTCAGCAGCGCGTTGGCCCAAACGCGGACTGCATTCACACTGTCCGACTTTGGCGGCATCGAAGAACCGGCCGTCATCTATAATCCCGGGACGGACACCTTTACCTCCGACAGTTTTCCGAACATCACAGACGAAGGCGGCGGACGGTACCGGATGTATCTCCGCTTTCGAGCAAACCAGTGGTGGGATGGCGACCGCACCACCACGAGCGAAGACCGGCAGCGCGCCGAGGTAAAAGTGCTCGGACCCCGGCAGAAACCGGGCCAAACCTTCGAGTACGCTTCCACCTGGCGGACCGATCCGGCCATGGTCGTCGGCAACCGGTTTTGCCACATCACGCAGGTAAAAGGCTACGGCAGCGGCGACATCGGCACACCGCTGATCACCACGACGCTGCGCCGCGACAATCGCGTGAACGTCGAATTCCACTCGAGCGGCGGGGGCGACGGCAATGCCCGCAGCTGGACGTGGGCCCCGGGCGCATGGACGCGCAGCGCCATCCGCCTCAAGATCAGTACGAATCCGGATGGTTACATCCTCGCCTCCGTCAACGGGGATGCCTTCACCGGCGTGACCAATCGGGCGATGTATCGCACCGGTGCGCCTGAGTATCAACCCAAGTGGGGCCTCTACCGCGGCGCCGACAATAGCCAGCCTTTTGGCGACAATTACATGGAGCATGAACTCGTCACGGCCACGGTGATTGATGCTCCGCCGCCACCGCCCCCACCGACCAATCAACCACCCCCCGCGGGTACGCTGCTGCAGGAAGCCGAGCGGCTCCCCCTTTCGAGCGTGGGCGCCGGCACCGCCGTGCAGAACGACTCAAATAACAGCGAAGGAAAGTGGATGGCTCTCCAAGCCGATGGGGCGGGAGACTATGTGGACTACACGCTTTCGCCCGTGCCCGCCGGGACGTATCGTTTGAAATTCAAATACAAAGGCCACCCAAGCCGCGGACAGCTCACGCTGCATCTCGACGGCGCGCAGATTGGTGGCGTGATTGACCAGTACTCGGCCAACTCCGTGTATCCGGTAATCGACTTCGGCCTTGTCACGTTCCCGACCGAAAGTTCCCACATCGTGCGCCTGACTTGCGTGGGTCGCAATCCCGCGTCCGATGCCTACACCCTCTCGGCGGATTATTTCTTCCTCGATGACGGTCTGCCGCCAGCTACCGCCATCGGCACGCCGGTCGAAGTGGAAACCCTGCCTTTCGTCGCCAACGGCGCCTCGACCGCGCCGCAGAGCGACGCCAACAACAGCGGCGGCCGTTGGCTCGCGCTCCAAGCCAGTCGCGCCGGCCCGTACATCGAGTTCACGCTGGGTCGAATCCCACGGGGCACGTACACCCTCCTGATGAAATATAAGTCTCACCCGGGACGCGGCACGCTGGTCGCAAGTATGGACGGGGCCGCCCTCGGAGGACCGATCGACCAGTATTCAAATCCGCAGGCTTATCCCGAGGTCACGCTCGGCACGGTCCGCTTTGCCGCCTCGGGTTCGCACACCCTCCGTCTCACTTGTATCGGCCGCAACCCGGCTTCGAGCGCGTTTACCCTCTCGGCTGATACGATCACATTGGTGCCGGATACAAACGCGCCCGAACTGGAGTTGCCTGAAGACATTATCGTCGAAGCGACAAGCCCAGCTGGGGCGACGGTGAACTTCGATGTCACGGCGACCGACGCAGAGGACGGCGTGGTGCCGGTCACCGTGACGCCTCCCTCGGGCTCTGTCTTCCCGCTCGGGATGACGTTTGTCAGCGCCACTGCCCGCGATTTCGCCGGCAACGAAACGAGCGGCAAGTTCGTGGTGGCCGTCGCCGACCTGACTCCACCGACGATCGCCACGCTCCAGGCCTCGCCGGATTCGCTCTGGCCGGCCAATCACAAGATGGTCCCTGTGACGATCTCGGCCGAGGTCGCCGACATCGCCGATCCGGCCCCGCGTGCGAAGATCGTGGCGGTCGCCAGCAACGAGCCCGCCAACGGCTCCGGTGACGGCAACACAAACACCGACTGGCGCACCACCGGAGACCTCACGCTTGAACTCCGCGCAGAACGCTCCGGCGGCGGCACCGGCCGCATCTACACGATCACCGTCGAAGCCACCGACGCTTCTGGCAACGTCTCCCAGAAAACGATCGACGTGCACGTCACCCACGACCGGGGAAAAGCATAAAAATTATACACTGCTGATACGTACGACGGCCGGGACTGATGTCCCGGCCGTTTTTTTGCCCCGGTTTCCAGGTACCCTTTACCTTTGCGTACGGTTTCTATCGCGTGTTGAAAACTCAGGCCATGCGTGCGCTAGAACGTCCGGTCTATCGAAACCCTTGGACGAATACGAGCGAAACGAAATGAATGACGTGGAAGCAAACACCCGCGTCAAAAGTGGAAAGTCGAACGGGCACATCGCAAATCTCGATCTTTTGCGCGCTGTGGGCGCGCTCTCAGTCACCTTGTTTCATTTATCCCGCGGCGGTCTTCTGTTCGAGGGCAGCTTTATGCAGCGGGTATTCGAGCAAGGGTATTTGGGCGTCGATCTCTTCTTTGTCATTTCGGGTTTTGTGATCCCTCTGGTTGAGGGTACGGTCTACGGACGTAGGTAACAAGTATCCTTTCTTCCCCCGGAAACAAAGGACGCGCTGACTCCGACAAGCCGATGGCGGGTCGCACATTTGCTTATTGGTAGAAGTACCAGGGTTTGGGTCGGGAATGTGGCTCCGACACGCCCGAGATTGATCGCTGCGACGCCGCCACACATCGATGTCCAACTGCCCGCCGGGGGACGGCGGGCTCCCACCTTTGCTTTCGCACTCCCACACACACCCAAAGGATCTGATAACGCTATTGCCCTGACACGGAGTTCATCTAACAGATCTATTCCAATGCCGGGCCTATAGCTCAACGGTTAGAGCAGAGGACTCATAATCCTTTGGTTCTGGGTTCGAATCCCAGTGGGCCCACCATCGCTGCGAGTTGCCATCGGTGAATGGCCGGAGGCGATTTACCGCCAACCATCAGTGGGCTCGGGCGTTACTTTCGTTCGAAGGGGTGGACAGTGGGGGCGTGAATCGCCCTTGGATAAGTCTCGGTGAACTGACGCAACAGGTCGCACACCTTCAGGCGGAGCTGGGCCGCGCGGGCGACGCGACCGAGCAGGCGCTGGCACAGGTGAAATGTTTGCAGGACGAGCTGGCGGAGATGCGTCTAGAAATCGCCCGGCTCACTCAAAGGTTAGCAGGGCAGTCGTTCTCAGCAGGGGGAAAGCCCTTGGCCACGGCGGATGATTTTGTCGCATTGAAAAACCTAGCGACCGAGCCGGCGGCTCCGCGCGGTTTGCCTCAGGTCTGCGAAGCCCTGCCCGGCAACACTGCTTTCGGAGTAAAATTCAAAGCCCGGGCCTGTTTCAAAGTCGCGCCGCCTCAAGCGGGCGATCGTTGCGATGCCCTCCACTGTTCGCTCCCGGCGGCCGCGCCCTGCATCGCGTGCGACGCATACCCGGACTGGGCGCTCTACGTCTGCGCCTTGCACTTGCGCATCATCGACGAACGCACCTCGCACGCTGTGGATGGAGCCGATCCCGCCTGGTGACCACTCTCGAGCATCCGTGCGGTCTTCATAACACTGCAAGGGTTGCTTGCGCGATTTGGGAAACCCCCGGGAACAGCGTCTCAGCACGTTGTTTTCCGCCGTCCGTCGCCTTCTGAAAGTCCACCTGCGCCCGAACACTTAATGTCGGAGGGCCGCCATGCAACGTCGGTTACGGGAAATCCCCGCAGATATGTCGGGGAAGCGCGCCCATGGCGGTGCTAAACGAAATCGTTATAGTGGTAGTCCAGTTCGAGGCCTATGCTGTATTTTCGAATCAACGTTACGCCGGCAGAAGGCACGCCTTCCGAAGCCATCGCACACGTATTGATCGAAGCCGAAGGGATTCAGAAGGCAGCCGCGGAAGTGGTTCGGCGTCTTCACTCCGACCGGTGGCGGATCATCGACGTGCTGACTGCCCGGACGCTGCATTCCGACGAACGCTTTCGCGGCAACGAGCCCTTGGCGCAAGCACTGCGAGAAGCGGAAGAACGCGGTTTCTCTTTCTACGTGGAAACACCCTTTGTGCAGGAGCCGGTGTACGATTACTCCGGACGCCTTCCCTACCCTGAAAGCGATTCCGCCGAGGGGTCGCTGCAAGCGAGCTGAGACGAGGGCTGCCGGGAGTGATCTCGATCTTGGGGGCTCGCGGTCTTCTGTCTCATAAGTTGTTTTACCATAGCGACCTACCAAATCACTAACGAGCGTGTTATGGGCCAAAATCCCTTAAGTTCCCGCACGCGAAGCCGATGTAGGACTGTTGTTCCCCCCGCTTCATGTCTCGCCGACGAACCCGTGCGGTTGCGTCGTTCGCACAGCTCGTCTCGCGACGCGACGCGCGCCGGGATTGAACGCGTGGGTCGGCGCTTTGTTTAGCCGACTCTGTTGCGCCGCCTTCGCATTGGCCGTGGTTTCCGCGCAGGCGATTGAACGCAGCGATCCACAAGCGGGATACGTCTCGCTGGCCTGGGGCACCGACGCCGGCCTGCCTCAGCCAATCGGCGATTTGGTCCAAACACGGGACGGATATTTGTGGGTCGGCACTCAGGGTGGCTTGGCCCGCTTCGACGGCGTGCGTTTCACTCTTTTCCGAACTTCCAATACCCCCGCACTTCGAAATGAAGGGGTTCAAGCCTTGCTCGAAGACCGCGCTGGCAATCTATGGATCGGAACGGACCGCGGTCTCGTCCGCTATCGAGAGGGGAAGTTCGAATTCGTGGGCCTGCCCGAGGCCTCCATTCTCTCAATTGTGGAGGACAACCGCGGCATGCTGTGGCTCGGATCGCGCAAGGGACTTTTCACTTACCGTGACGGCAAAATCGAATCTTTCGACAACCGACCGGAACTCCAGGGGGTGCGAGTCCGCTACGTCTTCGAAGACTCGCGTCATCGCATTTGGATCGCTGTGGCCCGAAAGCCCGCGCTCGTCTGGGAGAACGGGACCGTCACGCCCGTGCGCGTCGGCGGCATCCTTATGGAGGATGTGGAAACGTTCGCGGAGTCGCGCGAGGGGTCAATCTGGATGGCTACGAATGACAATGGCCTGTGGCGGCTGCACAATAATGCTTTGAAGCGCTACGGCACGGAAGAGGGCCTCGGTGCGAATTCCACCTGGCGCGTATTTGTCGATAAATTGGATAACGTCTGGGTGGCCGCGGGTGGACTGTATGTGCTCGGCCGCGGCGGTCCCGATCGCTTTGGCGCCGCTCTTCCGCAGGCGATGGAAAGTTTTCGTCCCATGTGCGAGGATCGCGAAGGAAATCTCTGGCTGGGAACCATTGGCGACGGCCTGATCCAGGTGCGACCGACCGGCTTTCGCATGCTCTCCCAGCACAACGGTCTTCCCCCCGGGACTGTTCGCACCATCATGGAGGACAACGACCGCAATCTGTGGCTGGCGGTCGGACGCGGCGGACCCATCAAGGTGAACCCCCAGGGTCGCATGGAAGCATTTGGCGCGGACGAAGGTTTCCGCGTGGATGTCTCGGGCCAGGCAGTTGGCCCCGACGGCAGCATCTGGCTGGGCATGCGCAAGGGCCTTCAGGTGATCCGCAATGGGAAAGTCGAAGACTTTCCGGAGTACGCCGGCGTGCTTGGCATGATGCGCGACAGCCGCGGCGCGATCTGGCTGGGGCGCGACGCCGCCGCGGTCGTGAAATTTCAAAACGGTCAATTCGAACAGATCGGCGGGCTGAATGGAGTCCCCCCGGCCACGGCCGTTTGTTTCGCGGAGGATAGCCGGGGGGCGATCTACCTGGGCTTTTCCCGCGAAGGCATGGCTGTTCTGCACGAGGGCAAAGTCACCGTGTGGACGGAAAAGAATGGCCTGCCCAACAACGATCTTCGCGTCATTTACCCCGACAAGGAAGGCAATGTCTGGATCGGCACGCGCAGCCATGGCTTGGCGGTCTTCGACGGTGGAAGCTGGCTGAACCCGCCGGCGTTTCGCGACAACTTTCAAGGCTTGGTCTCTTCGATCGTCGAAGACGACCACGGCAACGTCTTTCTTGGAACGCTGCGCGGCATTTTTTGGGCGCCAAAAAAGGAAATCCTGGCGATGGCTCGCGGAGGTCCTCCGGCCCATTTCCGTCACGCGCTGCTTTCGGACGGCGTGCGCAGCAATCAGGTGTACGCTTCGACTCAACCGGTTTCCTGGAAAGCCAGGGACGGCACCTTCTGGTTCGCCATGCGGCAGGGCGCCGTGAACGTCGACCCGCGCAATATTCCGCTCAACCATGTGCCTCCTCCTGTTTTCATTGAAACGATGACGGCGGACGACCGCTCTTTCGATGTGCGGTCGAATCCCACCCTGCCCGCGGGCACCCGGACCTTGTCGATCGACTACACCGCCCTGAGCTACGTGCGTCCGGCGTATGTCAAATTCAGATACAAACTGGAGGGACATGACGACCGTTGGGTCGAACCCGGCGCCCGGCGGGCCGCCTACTACAGCAACCTGGGGCACGGCCAGTACCGGTTTCGGGTGGTAGCCTGCAACAACGACGGCGTCTGGAACGAAGAGGGGGCCTCGTTTGCCTTCACGATTCAGCCTTTCTTCTATCAAACCCTGTGGTTCCGCTTATCCGGGCTCGTCCTGATCGCCGGAGCCGCCTGGGTGGGTTATCGGTTTCGCATGCGCGCGATCAATCGCCGCGCCAAGGAGCTGGCCGAGACCAACACGGAATTGGAGCGCCGGGCGGCGGAGCGCACGACGGAGCTGGCGCGCTCCTACGAGACGCTGCGCGCTTCGGAGTATTTTTATCAATCGCTCGTGGAAAGCCTCCCTCAGCTGATTTTACGCAAAGACATTAATGGACGGATTACCTATGTGAATTCCGCCTTCGCCGAGGTCTTGCGCAAGCCGATCGCGGAGATCGTGGGCAAGTTCGAGAAGGACCTCTATCCGGCGGAGCTGGCGGCGAGTTTTCGGGAAGACGATGAGCGCATCATGCGCACGCGGCAGTCCCGCGAATTCGAGGACTCCATCGAACGAAACGGCCAGAAGCTGTACCTCCACGTCAAAAAGGTGCCGTTGTATGACGAGAAGCAGGCCCCAATCGGCGTGCAGGTCCTTTTTTGGGATATGACGGTCTTCCGCGAAACCGAGCAACAGCTCAAAATCGCGCAGCGCGAACTTATCGAGACTTCCCGCTTGGCCGGCATGGCCGAAGTGGCGACCGGTGTCCTTCACAATATCGGCAATGCGCTCAACAGCGTGAATACCTCGGCCACCCTCGCGGCCGAGCGGATCGGCGCGATGAAAACCCCGAGCCTACTGAAAGCCGTGCAGTTGATACTTGAGCATCGCGATCGACTCTCCGACTTCGTGGCGAATGATCCGCGCGGACGGCAATTGCCTGACTTCCTGACCCAAGTCGCCGAGCGGCTTCACAAGGAGCGGGATGGCGCGGTGGAAGAATTGCAAGCGCTTCGCACGGGGGTCGAGCACGTGAAAGAAATCGTCGTGGCGCAACAGAGTTACGCCCACGTCTCGGGACTTACCGAAGTCGTGCCGATGACCGAACTGGTCGAGAGCGCGCTGCGCATCGCCGAGGCCTCGCTCCGCCGGCACGCCATCACTCTAGTTCGGGAATTCGAGCCGACTCCTCCCGTCACCGTGCAGCGGCAAAAGGCGCTTCAGATCCTCGTCAATCTCGTCAACAATGCGAAAGACTCCATGAGCGCCGCTCGCGTGCCGAACGCTCAGATGGTCCTCCGCATCCGCCTGTCGCCGGACAACTTTGTCGAGATGGAGGTCACCGACAACGGCTCGGGCATCGCCCCCGAAAACCTCACGCGCATTTTCGCTTTCGGTTTTACCACCAAGAAGGACGGCCACGGCTTTGGCCTGCATAGCAGCGCTCTCGCGGCGCGCGAAATGGGAGGATCTCTCACCGTGACGAGCCCCGGCGCGGGTCTCGGCGCAACGTTCACCGTCAGGTTGCCCGCAGCGATCGCGGAACGCAACGGCGGCCCGGCTAGCCAGGCCGCCACATCGTCATCCGCCGCGTAGCGCGAGGCCGCCTCGTAAGACCCAGCGCCCTCGGGACGCTCCGCGCCCAACGAAGACCTTCAGCCCAAGCCGGTTACTGCACCGGGATGAGTTCGATCTGCCGCAAGTGCATCAGTTGGCGGCCTGCGGCGTCCGCGGCGATTTCACCCGGAGTCTTCTCAGGGTCGTCTTTCTGCCGCACTGCGTCACCTGTGATCGCCAATGGACGGATGGACACAGTGTACTCTCCAACCGGCAGTTCGACGTCGCCGAGATCGAGCGTGGTCAAGGCGGCGTCTTTACCCCGCGGTTTGACCATACCCTCGAGTGCGTTGCGACCGAAACGGATTTGGAACGAGCCTCCCATGTTGCCGGGAGAGGCATAGTTGATGCGTATGCGCACCTTGCGCGCTTCAGTCACGCGCACGGGCCAGTCGACACCGCTGTCCTTTTGGGACCAGTTGGTCGTCACGTCGCGATTACGCTTTCCGTCCATGTAACCGATGTTTTTCCCCGCGAGTTTCCCGTCGAAAACGTGGAGAGTGGTCGGCGCACCGCCCGGCGTAAGGAGCCGCGAGAACTGTGCCTGCAACGGTTCCGAAAATTCCAGCACGACGACGGAGTTCGCCGCGTCGGGCGCGGAAGCGGGAAGGCTCAGCTCGAGGTCGAGCGGATTCGTTCGTTTCACACTTACCACACGCGTTGGGTCGCTCAGCAAACGTGCGGAGCGGGGGTCGTTCTTCACCCCCGCGAGCACGAGTTTTCCGTCCTTGGGCCACTCGAAGACGTGCAGGTACAGGCGATTCCCCTTGAGCGTGGACGTTCCCCAATTTTGCACCGCGAGGGGGGTGCGTTCGCAACCCCATATGCTCTCACCGTTGACGCGCATCCAGTCGCCGATTGAGGTGAAAATCTTGCGGTCGGTCTCATCGATCGTGCCGTCGCCTTTCGGCCCCACATTCATCAGCATGTTGCCGCCCTTCGACACCATCTTCGCCAGCAATTGAACGAAATGACCCGGAGACTTATG
Organism: uncultured Opitutaceae bacterium; assembly: GCA_964546955.1. GTDB lineage: Bacteria > Verrucomicrobiota > Verrucomicrobiia > Opitutales > Opitutaceae > CAZJLP01. The sequence goes on from CAZJLP010000002.1 coordinate 61,139, forward strand.
CGAGTGATCGAACTTCGAATACCCGTATGACTCGTTGGTCGTCGGGATGCCCTCCCAATGTCCGTCGGTGTAAGCCACCTCGGCCGGACGGTCTCCTGTGTTCTTGTAGTCGCCGTGCGAGCGCACGAGCCGGCCGTTGACCACCACGCGGGGGGAAGCGGTGCGGATCGCCTTCAAAATGCGCATGTTTTCGGCCGGCGAGAGTTTGTGCGGCGTATCGAACCAAAGGATATCCGGATCGTAATTGCGCAGCAGTTCCAGAATCTGCGGAATCGATTTCTCATCCACATAACGACGAGCCTTCTCGATATACTCCGACGGACGGTCGAACCAATTGGCGCCACCGTGCAGAAGCAGGTCTCCACCGGGGTTCTTGTAATCCCAGTCGTTGCCCGGGGCGTCGGGATGCTCCCAGTCGAAGGCATGCGAATAATAAAACCCAAAATACAGGCCGTACTTCTTGCACGCGTCCTTCAGTTCGCGCATCGGATCGCGTTTGAACTGCGAAGCGTCGGCTAGATCGAACTCGCTCACCGCCGAAGGCCAGAGGGCAAAACCGTCGTGGTGTTTCGCGGTGATGATGAAATAACGCATTCCGGCCTGATGCATCAGCTTGATCCACGCATCCGCGTCGAACTTCTCCGGGTTGAAACGCTTGGCCACCTTTTCCAGGTACACGGCCCGCGGGATCTTTTTCACCCGCATGATGTGTTCGGCATAGGTGCCGCCCGGCTTTCCTTCCCACTCGTTCTCGAGCGCCGAATACACCCCCCAGTGCACAAAACCGCCAAAGCGCGCCTGCTTGTGCCAGACGATCCGTTCCTCGCGAGCCGGATCGGGCTCGGCCAACGCCTTGACCTCCGGCGTTTGGGCCGCGACGCGGGCCACTGCGATCGCGCCCAAGATCAAAGCGGCAAAACTGAGGGGAAGGGAAGAACAGCGAGCGTTACACATGGACGGGATCGAGAATCGGCTTTGCCGCCCGGGGGTTCGTGGGCTCCTAACGACGGGCGGCGTAGGGAAGAGAAGAATCCGATCAAGCCTTCGAAACGCCACGTGAAAACACCTCGGGGCCGTTGGCTTTTTGGGTGACTTGATTCCGCGTGAACAGGACCGAGGGAAACGCAGTCCGTCGGTTCCCTGCTCAAAGGTCGAAAGGGTCCTCTTCGACCAGAGATTTGAAATTGCCGGTTGTTGGCGGCTCCCTTTAGAGATGCGGGTCTCTCGACCCGCCCCATGTTGCTTTCCGCCCCTCTGCTTCCTTCGGCGCGCACCGCCGCGGCATCGCGCGCGTCTCGCCGGCTCTGCTTTCTGGACGCAAAGACTGGGAATTAACCTTAAGTGGCTATGGAGTGCGTTCTTACGATTTTGGTAAGCTTTGACGTCGTTCTTCCGTCCCGGGCTCTTCACTGTCCAGCCCCACCGTCGACCCCGCCCCCGTGAAGACGTCGTTCCTCAAGTACACCATCAACCTTTTTTCCCCCGGAATTTGGGCGATTCTCATGGTGATGATCGCGAGTTCGACCGCGGTCGCATTGAGGAAAGTGGCCGAACCGGCCGGCCGTCAGTTTTGGGTCTCCGCGCCCCAGTTGCACCAGACTCACTTGAGCACCGTAGCCGATTGGAATCGCCGCAACCCGGACAGCCGCATCAGCATGACCCGGCTCAGTTCCGGTGCGCTCGAGCGTCGCGTGATGTCAGGATTTCTGGCAGCAACTCCGACGGCCGATGTGATCGAGGTCCAGCGGTACATGGCTGGACGCACATTTTCGGGGCCGCTCGAAAGCGTCGGCTGGCTCGATCTTACCGACCGTCTCCACGAGGAAGGCATCTACGAGCAGATCAACGAACCTTCGTTTGCCCTGTGGACGAGTCGCGGCCACATTTTCGGGCTGCCCCACGACGTGCACCCCGTGCTCCTGGCGTATCGGGCGGATTTAGTCGAAGCCGCGGGCATCGACGTTTCGAAAATCGAAACTTGGGAAGACTACTTTCGTCTGCTGCGACCCTTGATGCAGGACCTCGATGGCGACGGTCGGATTGATCGTTACCTGATCAATGCCTGGGAAACGGACGACGCGGGCATCGAGACGCTCTTCCTCCAGGCGGAGGGCAAGTATTTCGACGAGAACGATCGCCCCACCCTCAATCGACCGCGCAATGCATGGATTATCTCGCGGCTCGTCTGCTGGTTTGCGGGTCCCAATCGCGTTGCCACGGAGGTGCCGCATCTTTTTGCGGCGGGCTATCAGATGAGGCTGCGCGGCGTGGTCGTGGGCTCGCTCATGCCCGATTGGATGACGCGGTTGTGGAAACGCGAGATGCCCACGCTGGCGGGCAAAATCAAGCTGATGCCCCTGCCCTCCTGGGAAAAGGGCGGGCGCAGGACGAGCGTCTGGGGCGGCACCATGCTTGGCATCGCCAAACGTTCCGGCCACATCGACGAGATCTGGCGCTTCGGAAAACAACTTTACCTGTCGCGGGAATCCGCGGAACGACTCTATCGGCAGACGGGGATCATCACGCCGGTGAAGACCTACTGGAACGAGAGTTTCTACGCCGAAACCGATCCCTATTACTCGAACCAGCGCGTCGGGCGTCTCTACATCGAGCAGGCGCCAAATATTCCGCGCCGTCCGTCCTCCCCGTTTTCGCGCATGGCCGAGGACAGCGTGGTGGAGGCCATCATCCGACTGAAGGAGTATGCGATCGCGAACAATTCCTTCGACCCTGAGCGACTCGAGCCGGAAGCCATGAGGCTGCTTGAAAAGATGCAGGCCCAGCTGGTTCGCCAGATTTCGCACAACCCCTTTCATCGCCAGCCTTGAGATCGGTACGTTCATTTCCGCGTTGGGCTCCGTGGTTTTTTATCACGCCATTCCTGCTGAGCGCGTGCACGTTCATCCTCTGGCCCGTCGGCCAGTCGCTCGTGCTCTCCTTCCAACGCACGTTCGGCCCCGAGTTCACCAGCACGGTCGGTTTCGGAAACTTCCAGCTGCTGTTCGGCGACCCCTTGTTTTGGAAGGCCCTCGGAAACACGACGATGTATGTCAGCGGCGTCGTCCTCCTCCAACTTCCGCTCGCCCTCGGCCTTGCGATGCTCCTGAGCCATCCTGCCCTGCGCGGCCGGACGGTCTTTCGCTTGATTTTTTTCGCCCCGTACATCGTCGGCGTGGCCTTCGGCTCGATCATCTTCGCGTTGGTTTTCGAAAAACGGACCGGTTTGTTGAACGTGGCGCTGCACGCGATCTTCCCGTCGTTCGATCCCGATTTTGGGTGGCTGCAGAACCATGTGATGCTGTCCTTGATCATGGCCAGCCTATGGCTGCATGTGGGCCACTCGATGGTCTACTTCCTGGCCGCCATTCAGCACGTGTCGCGTGAGCAACTCGAGGCTTCGGGCATCGATGGGGCCAATGCCTGGCAGCGGTTCCGGCATATCGTGCTCCCGGAGATCCGGCCTGTGCTCCAGTTCGTCATGGTCGTCTCGATCGTCAGCAGTTTCCAGGTCTTCGACCTGCCGTGGCTGCTGCTCAAGAATTCCGCGGGCCCGGAAAATGCCGGACTCACCCTGGTTGTCTACCTTTACCAACGCGGCTTTATCCACGGGGATCTTGGGTACGCGAGCGCGATCGGCTGGGCGATGTCCTTCGTGCTAATCGCGATCTCGCTAGTGTTTCGACGGAGCTTGAAACGGGAGGATGTGTGAGCCGATGAAACCGCGCCCCGAACCTTTTTCTCCCGCGGCTTTCGCGATCTCCGTGATTCACGTTCTGCTGGTCTTTTTCTCCGTGCTGACGCTGATCCCCTTCGTCTGGGTGCTGTGCTCCGCGTTGAAGAGCAAGGAGGACTTCTTCAGTTCCCTTTTCCTTCCGACCGGCCCCGGTTTTCTCGGAATCGCCTGGGAGCGCATCACGCTCGACAATTTTCGCGACTTGTTCGCCGACCTCGGCGCGGGGCGGGCCTTGATCAATTCCGCCTTCATCGCATCCGTCACGAGCATCGGCGCCACGCTGTTCTGCGCGATGGGCGGATACGCGCTGGCCAAGTTCCCTTTTCGCGCCCGGCTGTTTCTCACGAACGCCGTGATGACAATTCTGATCATCCCGCACGCGCTGCTGTTGGTGCCGGGCTATCAGCTCATCTACAATCTGGGCCTCTTGGACAGCTATGCCGGCCTCTTGCTGCCCGCGATGGCTCCGGCGACCGGTATATTCCTTTTTCGTCAGGCCATGCTGAATACCGTACCCACCGAACTCATCGAAGCGGCGCGCATCGACGGGGCGGGAGAGATCCGGATCTTCTTCACCTTGGTGCTTCCGCTCGTGCGCCCCATGGTGGGGGCGTTCATGATGCTGTCATTCCTGGCCGGCTGGAACCGTTTCATCGAGCCCCAAATCATCCTGCAGAATCCCGACCGCTTTCCGCTTTCCGTGGTGCTCAACAATCTCCGGAGCATCTACGGCATCGACTACGGCCTGATCACCGCGGGCACATTGCTGTCGATCGCGCCGGTAATCTGTCTCTTCCTGCTCTTGCAGAAAGAATTTATCTCCGGCCTCACCTCCGGCGCGGTGAAGGGATAGTGTCCCTCTGGGCGGGATTTGAAGTTCGGATTCGGCGCAACCGTTACCGGTCGTACGCGGAGTCAGAACCGACGACGGCGAGTCGGGACGCCTCGCCCTACCCTTCGACCTTCGTCGCTCTGTGGTCTCTGTGTCACGACGCTCGCTCTTTTTAGAGGGCGGCTTTGAGCGCGCGGGCTTTTTCGAACGCGGCATCGATGGTTTCGCCGCAGACAGTGAAATGGCCCATCTTGCGTCCCGGCTTCGGTTCGCGTTTCCCGTACAAATGCAATTTCGCGCTCGGTTCACCGAGCACCGCCTCCCAGTGGGGTTCGCCCACGACCTTGCCGTCGCGCCATTTCCACGAGTCGCCCAGAATATTCACCATTACCGCGGGCGAAACGACGGACACGTCCCCCAGTGGGAGGCCACAGATGGCGCGGACGTGCTGCTCGAACTGCGATGTGCGGCAGGCATCCATCGATGCGTGACCGGAATTGTGCGGCCGGGGAGCCAATTCGTTGATCAATATCTCGCCTCGGTCGGTCAGAAACATTTCTACCGCGATCAGGCCGACCACCTTCAGTTTTTCCGCCACTGCCAGACCGAGGTTCTCCGCTTCCACCCGGACCGCGTCGCTCACGCGCGCGGGGACGATCGAAAAATCAAGGATGTGCTTGGTGTGAATATTCTCGGCGATCGGAAAGGTACGCGCCTCGCCGTCCTTGTTGCGCGCGACCAGGACCGAGAGCTCGCACTTGAAATCGATATACTTTTCCACGACCGCGCGCTGTTTCGCGAACGCCTCGACCGCCTTCTTGGCGGACGCGTCGTCAGTGACTTTGATCTGGCCTTTACCATCGTACCCGAAGTCGGCCGTTTTCACGACGCAGGGGCTGCCGATTCGGCGGATGCCCGCCGCGAGGTCGTCATGGGCCTCCACTTCGGTAAACGGAACGTGCGGAAAACCGTGCTTTCTCAACCACGTCTTCTCGCGCATCCGGTTCTGACATACTTCGAGCACCGACCAATCCGGATGCAGTCGCACCAGTTTTTCGATCTTCCACAGCGGCTCCACCGGGATGTTTTCGAACTCGTAAGTGACTACGTCGCAGTTGCGGGCGAATTCGATCAACTTCTCCGTATCGGTGTAAGGCGCGTTGATTTCCACCGCGGCAACCTCCCCGGCCGGGGAGTGTCTGGCTGGCTCGAAAATGTGGACCCGATACCCCAGGCGCTCCGCCGCATGCGCAAGCATGCGCCCAAGCTGGCCACCGCCGAGTACACCGATCGTCTTGCCGGGAAGAATCATGAAAGGCGGAAGTTGAAGACGGCGGCGTTAAGCCGCAAGTCTCAGGAAAAATGGCTTTGGCGCTCGGTCATTAGCTTGCGGCCCCTGCCGGGGACCAATCAGCTTCCGGTCAAGGCAACATCGACGGCTTGGGAAGGCCCAAGCGAGTCGGCGACTTGCCGACATAAAGCCGACCGCCGACCGCTGAAGCCGATCGCCCACCTAGGGCAGCTTCGCGTCCAACACCTTGCTCGTCTGGCTGGCACGAAACGCGTCGAGTGCAGTCTTAATTCTTTTGTCCCCGGCCGAGAGAATCGAGGCGGCGAAAAGCGCGGCATTGATGGCCCCCGCTTTGCCGATCGCGAACGTGGCAACGGGCACTCCCCCTGGCATCTGGACAATCGAAAGCAGCGAGTCCACGCCTTTGAGCGTGTGGGACTCCACCGGAACGCCGAGCACCGGCAGCGGCGTCAGCGAGGCCGTCATCCCCGGAAGATGGGCGGCTCCACCCGCTCCCGCGATGATCACGCGCAGGCCGCGGCTTTCCGCGGTCTTGGCGTACTCGACCATTAACTCCGGCGTCCGATGCGCGCTGACCACCCGCTTCTCATAAACGATGCCGAGCCCATCCAGGGTTTGTGCAGCATGCTCGAGGGTGGCCCAGTCCGAGGTGCTGCCCATGATAATTCCTACGAGTGGTGGCGTTGACATGCAGAAAAGCTATCGGCGATTGGCGCCTGGCTGTCAGCTGTGAAATCGGCGCGGACAGCGTTGGGCTATCGGCTATCAGCTTTCGGCTGTCGGAGCACGGGTTTGGTGTTCGGCCCGAACGCCGATCGGCGCCGTTTCATTCGGGCCGAAAGCTGAGAGCCGAATGCCGAATGCCGAATGCGCGGCGCGTCCCGCGCCGCCTACACCAACGGTACGCCTTTCGACAGCTTCACCACCACCGTGCCCGCGACCTTGTCATGCCACCCCTGACGTTCTCGGTCATAGGCGATCCAAATAAATCCCAGCAGCAGGACGGCGGCGGAAAGAAAACAACCCAACGCACGCGCAATCGCCGTGGGCCAGTCAATCGGACGATCATCCAACCGCACGACTTTCAACCCACAGATGATCCCCCCGATCGTCGTGCCCTTCATTTTCCACATCGCCGCGGCATAGATGGCAAGCGCGGGTAGAATCACTTCTCCGACCCCGATGGGCCCGAGTATGATGGCCATCAAAATGCCGTCGAGGGCGAGCGCCGCCATGCGCTGCCAAAAAGTCGCACGGGGCAAAAGTGCAGTGGCGTCCGGCACTGCCCCGACGCTCGGTTGTACTCGCCGCAGCGGCTCGACGGGCGGAATGTCCGCGGCGGGAGGCGTGCTTTCTCCCGGCGAAAACGCGGTCTCCAGCGGGACGGCAACCGGCGCCGGGCTGACGAAACCTGCGCTCGCTCCGCGGGAAGGAGGTGTGGCGCTCCAATTTGCCGGTCCCTTGGCGCCGGCTCGCGGCGACGAGCCCGTGGCTGCACTGTCTCCGAGCGGTCCTTCCGGCGGAGATACCGCGCGGCGGGGCTTCGCCAGCAGCGTGTACATGACCGCGCCAAAGCCGAAGAACCCGACCAGACTCCAGACCAGGAACCCGAAAAAGGGCACGCAATAAAGCGCCCCGATCACGACTCCCCCGAAGAGTACCGACACAGACACATGGCCCATCGGACCAAGGAATCGCGCGAAGCGATGTCCAACCGTAGCGAGGACCACGGCACGGCCATAAATAGAGGCGAAAATCAAACCCGTGAAGATGAACGGCAGGACGAGGACGCCCACACCTGTCGCGGCAAGCAATACGATGACGATGGGGGCGCAAATCGTGCTGACCATGCCGGCCCAAAAAACTTTCCCCGGGTGATTGAGAAGATTACTCGAGCAGCGCTCGATTCCGGGGGCCATGGCAATGGCGAGCAGAATGTAGAAGAGGAGAATGCCCATCGCGGTGACCGTCAGCCACCGAAGGTCAGGCCCGATTGCATAGGGCCGGCCCCAGAGCAAACAGTTGTTCACCCAGGCGCGCAGCTTGCGCACCACCGGATGTCGAGGGTCCGAAAACGGATTGAAATCCGTCACGCTCCCGTGAACGCGCGAGCCAGGATCGCGCACGAATGTACCAAAAATCACACGTACGTTGCCGTCGACCTCGGCGTTCGGCCCCAGTCTGACATCGCCAAACACGGAGAAGACTTCGTTACTGGCGCCATTCACGACGACATCGCCAAAAACAGCGCCTGCTACCCCCCCCACGGTCCCATTTACGAGGGTGCTGCCGTTGAAGGAAAACGCGACGTCGCGAACTCCGCCGTCGACCGTGGTGGAGCCAAAGATCGAGACTACATCCAGCATCTTTTTTCCCTCAGGCACGGTATGATTGCCAAACGGAAAGTCGTCGTCCTGCCACTCGTGGCCATACCGAGATGGGCGGCCAGTCCAATCGGTACGGCGCCGCGAGCGCGGCTCACGACCCTCGGGACCGCGTGACTCCACCTCGACCGGCGGCGCCACCGTGTCGTCAATTCGACGCAAAGGCGGTTCGGCTGCCGGTTGCTGTGGCGAAGTGGCAGCGTCGGGTCTCGCCGGCGAAGTAGAGGGAGGCGGAGGTTCGGGCGGCGGTAGCGGCTCTTGCGCGAACGCTCCGCCCGCGCCGAGCCCCCCATAGGCCGAAAAGCCAAGGGCCAGTCGAAGCAGGAGAAGAGAGGTTTGTTTCGTCATTAAAGTGAGAAGTTCAGGTCCGAAGGGCCGCGCAGCAGGCGATAGATTAGGGTGCATACCGCGACTAGGAGTGCGTAAGCAGTGACCACCCCTCCGAGCGACAGCCAGAGGAGATAACCCGGAATCGCGGAGACTGCATCGGCGAGCGCGGTGCCCACGGCGGATATTACGGCACCAAACGACTGCAGCGGGGCAACCGTCTCTCGTAGTCTCGGCACGAAGGCTGAAAGCCCCTGGACCCCGAAAATCGCGAATGCCACGGTCATTCCAGCGGCCCCGCCCGAAGCGAGGACGAATCCGGCCCGCACCAGCAGAGGCCAATGGCTCCACGACTTGCGCCACCACGGCCGGGCCTCGCGGCGCGCGACCTCCGAAAGGACGCGCTGCTCGAGCGATCGCGGCGCGCGACGCTCCGGGAGCCCGCGCAGGAGCCGGGCAATGCGGTTCTCGAGATCGTCGGGTGTGGGTTCTCGATTCATGGCGTGAAATGTTCTCGGCCGGCGCCGCTTCGCGTCAGGACGCCGGCGAGGGCGGTGCGGCCGCGCAAAATGTCGGTTTTCACCTTGGCGAGCGAGACCCCGAGTTTGTCCGCAATCTCGTCGTAAGGCATGTCCTCGAAGTGATAGAGCACCAGCGGCACCCGTTGGTGGGCGGGCAATTTGTTCAGCGCTCGCTCAACCCAGTCCCGACGCTCCTCGCTATCGATTTCGGAAAAAAAAGTGTCGGCCGCCGGGAACTCAACTGCCGTGGACTCGGCCGCGTTTTCGTCGTCCGCCCGGACGACCTCGGAAAAAAAACGCCAGCGCTTCCGATAACGCTGCAGGTGATTGAGGGAGAGATTAGTGGCCACCGTCTTCAGCCAACCGCCCGCCGTGGCACTGGCGGACAACTGCTCAAAGCGTTCATGGGCTTTTATAAACACTTCCTGGGCAATGTCCTCCGCCTGCGCGTCGCTGCCGACCAGCCGCACTGCGGTTGAAAAAACCATGTCCTGATACTTGCGCATGAAGGTCGGGAAATCGACCGGGGTCATCGGCCCCGTGGTTTGGGTTTGCACTGGCGAATCATCGTTCATGCCCAGAACACCGCACCCTGTCGCGAAGTTGCATTAAAGAGGTGCCCGGTGCGGGCGTCTGGCGCGAGCTAAAGGTGGGGCTGGCGCCCGTCGCATGTCGAAGGGCTGCCCGATAACCTGCGGGGACGGCAGGTTCCACCTCGGTTAGAAAGAAACATTTACGTCACGCCCGGAATCTCCCATCTGATTCGCTGACCATGACCACGTCTCTTCGCCGCGCGATTCCGTTGCTCCTCTGCCTGCTGGCTGCCGCTGGCTGCACCGCCATCAAGCTCGATCCCAAGGGCGAGATGGTGGCTGTGTACCAATTCGGGGAGTTCAAAATGCTGTTCAACACGACGGCGCCCGTCGTCGCGAAAGCCGTCCAAAAGGTGGCGCAGGACATGGACCTGTACCAGACGAGCTTTAAACAGTCGAAGTTCGAAGGAGAACTCAAGGCGCGCGCCCGCAACGATCAGGAGGTGGTCGTCATGATCACCGAAGTGAACAGCCGCCAGACCCTCATTTCGATTCGCTGGGGCAAAGCCGGCGACAAATCCAAATCGCGCAAGTTCTACGAAGCAGTGGAAGCGGCGATCGGGCCGATGTAGCCCTGGGTCCGGGATAGTGCGGTTTAATTTCTTAGAGCCGTTGCGCTGCGGTGCAGCTGGCGGACGGTTGTACCAAACCCTCGCTACGCGCATTGCAACTATCCGCCCTTTCCGGGTGTCTTAGAGAAAAATGGAAATCGCCACCTGGACCCTTACCGCACTGCTGATGCTGGTCGGCTTCGTCGGCGTCATTGTGCCCATGCTACCCGGCACAACTCTGATTCTGGTGGGAGCGATTGTGCACAAGCTGCTGCTGCCAGACACGCTCTCCTGGAACGCGGTGGTCTGGATCGCGGTGATCTGGCTCCTATCGGTGATCGCCGATTTCCTCGGAGTCGTGATCGGAGCGCGGCTTTTCGGCGGCAGTAAATGGGGAATGGCCGGGGCCGGCGGAGGCGCGTTCGTGGGCATGTTCTTTTCTTTGCCCGGCTTGATCCTCGGGACCCTGGTCGGAGCGGCCGCGGCGGAAAAAGTTTTCGCGAAAAAAGACCCGCGCGCCTCCCTCAAGGCCGGAGTTGGAGCCGCCACCGGGTTCTTCCTATCGCTCGTGGCGCGGGTGGCCTGCGCGGTCGGCATGATCGCGCTATTCTGCGCGACAGTCCGGTTTGGGGCGGCTTGAGCGGGACGGACGGCGAGTAGAGAACGGGACGCGGACGTAACCCCTATTCTGTCATCCTAGAGCGAAGCGAAGGATCCAGTTCGATCTCGTCGGCACTGTCCAAGTGGATCCTTCGCTTCGCTCAGGATGACAAGAGGCGAGCGCCTCAGGGTTTCTTCTCCGCCGCCGGAGCAGGCGGTGCCGGAACCTCTTCCTTCTTCTTATCCTCCACGACCGTCATCGGGCCTGCCTCCACTCTGCCCTCGGGGACATCGTTCACGTTGAACTGCCGTGGAAATTCAGTATCGCGGCCGAGAAAAGGAGCGGCGTTCTTCAGCATGATGGGAATAACCGCCTGCAAACTGGTTCGTTGCGAAGGAATACTGATACGCGCGCGCCACAGGGCCTTCTTTTCTTTTTTCTCCGCCGCCGCCCAGTCGAAGGCAGTCAGCAAAATGAAGTAGCGATTGTCCGATGCCGCGGAAAGCAGCGCGCTGCGGCCAACCTCGTTGGGTGACATCGTAGCAAGCGCGCGTCCGCCCACCAGTCCACGCATGGCGCGATCGTTGAGCGCCACCTGAGGGTTATCGGGATTAAACCCATCCGAATCGATAAGTTCGGGATTCGCGTAGCCATAATGCACCACAATCAGGATTTCGGGCTTTGTGCTCATCGATTTGGTCGTCGCCACGTAGTGCTGCGAAGAGAGCGTGCTCACGACGATCTTCTTGACCTCGTCCTTCGAGGGCTCGACCTCGCCTGCTACTTTTTCTCCGATCTCCCGATAGCCCGAGAGCAACAAAACATACTGCACCGGTTTGTCCTTGGTGGGCGGCGTGAAATTGCGGCCCTCTTTCGTCAGATCGCAATTGACGATGACTTCGCTACTACCCGCGTACGCGGGAAAAACGGCGCTGAGAGCCGCCGCAAGTGCGGCTGACCAGAGAGAGACAAATTTCATGATATGTGGGTTAAGTTGGACCTAATTCGCCGACCGCTACATTTGACACTCTATAAGACACCGGTGAGCGAAAAAAATTACATAATTCCTTAGACCTTGGCGGCGGCAAGGTTAGACGGGTACTGGCCGCTTTCCACCACCGCGCGCAATTGCGATTCCACGCCGGGCTTATCATCTCGGTAAGTTATTCCAAACCAATGACTTTTGGTGGTGAGTACCTTCACGCTCTGCATCCGTCTCTCGATCAGGGTTGAAATCGCAGCCGGTAAGTAGAACTCCGCCTTCGTCGGCCCCTGCGTCGCTGCTTCGCGCAGGAACTCGACAAAGAGGTCGCCGAGTCGCGGAAAAATCTCGGGGACGAAACCCCAGCAGTTCATCGATACCGTTTCACTTCCAGAGAACCGCCTCCCCGGTCCCACGTCCGCGCGAGGAATGCCCGTATGCTCCGTCACGGACCGCAGCATTCCCGCTTCATCGACTGCGCAGATGCCGCGCGAAACCGCTCCGCTTTCGGACAGCGTCTGAGCCAGGTGAAAGCCCACCATCGCGGCTTCATCGGGCGCCGCTTGCCGCAAAAACCCCGCCAGTTTGGCGAACGAGTCGGCGCCGTAAAAATCATCCGCGTTGATCACCGCAAAGGGACCTTTCACTGCATCGCGCGCGCACCACGTCGCATGACCGGTGCCCCAGGGTTTTTCGCGTCCGGGCGGTACGGAATGACCCGGGGGCAGGACGTCGAGGGATTGATACACGTAGTCGACCGCCATCCGTCCGGTGTACTTTGCGCCGATCTGTTCGCGAAAGACGGCCTCGAAATCGCGGCGGATTACGAACACCACGCGCTCGAAACCCGCGCGTCGCGCGTCGAAAACCGAATAATCAAGAATGGTTTCTCCCGACGGACCGACGGGGTCCAATTGTTTCAGCCCGCCATAACGGGAGCCCATTCCAGCCGCGAGAACGACAAGCGTCAGTTGCATCCGACCAAGCAAAATCGATTGCTCCCGGCGGGGCGAGTCAGGAACGAATCGAAATGGATCGCGAATGGCGTGCCGTCGCCCGGATACCAGCACCCTACAGCCTGCCGAGGACGGCGAGCTCCACCTTGGTCTGCGTTTTTGGAGGCGCCTCAAATGAACCCGCAAAACAAAACCGGCCGAAGCTTTCGCTTCGGCCGGCTTAGCTGGGCTGGCGGACTCTAAGCGGAACCTGAATGTGTGTTACACATCCTTGAAAAATCTGTCGTCCGATGCAGCGGAGTGCCCGTTGCGATTCGGAATGGCGCTCGAGGCGCGAGTTGCGGAGCGCGCGCCGCCCGCGCGAACACGAGCTGGGGAGCGGACCGGCTTCGGACGGGGAGCGGCCTCTTCGGGCTGGGATTCTGTCTGGGCGGCATCGTCGCTGGTCGGGGCTTCGTCGTCGTCCTGCTGAAAACCGCTGGCCTCCACCCGACCGCTGACCATGCGCGTGAGATCGTCGATAATCGCGCGCAATTGAACCGTTTGATTGTTCAACTCGGCGGCGGCGGCGCTGGTTTGCTGAGCGGTCGCGGCATTCGCCTGGGTCACGCTGTCCATGTCGGAAACCGCCTTCGTAACCTGGTCAATGCCCTGGCTTTGCTCCTGCGAAGCCACGGCGATTTCCGCGATAAGTTCGTCCACCTGCCGTGCTTTCGACGTGATTTCGTCGAGGCTGCGGGCGACTTTTTCCGAAATCTTGGCGCCTTGTTCGCTTTTGGCCGTGGCATCAGAAATTTTGTGTGCCGTTTCACGGGCCGCTTGCACGCTGCGTTGCGCCAGTGAGCGCACCTCGTCGGCCACCACCGCGAAGCCGAGTCCGGCCTCGCCGGCGCGAGCGGCTTCGACCGCGGCGTTCAGCGCGAGCAAATTGGTTTGGAAGGCGATCTCGTCGATCGTTTTGATGATCTTCGAAATTTCGGAGCTC
>CAZJLP010000002.1:74925-92820 GCA_964546955.1 uncultured Opitutaceae bacterium
TGTCTTCGGCACCGGCATCGGCTGCCGCGCGGGTTTGATTGGCGAGAGCTTTGGCGCTCTGCGCGTTCTCCGCGTTCTTGCGAGTCATGCCGGCCATTTCCTCGAGCGAAGCCGAGCTCTCTTCAAGGGACGCGGCTTGGCGGGACGAGCCGTCCGCCATCGTTTGGCTGGCGGAGGTCACCTGCGTAGCGGCAGACGAGGTGTGCTCCGAGCCGACGGTGAGCCGTTTAGTAAGACGGGCGATGGGGCCATTGACGCTGCGCACGATCAAAATTGCGCCGGCGATACCAAGCAGCATTCCGGTGGCGCTCAAGCCGAGGACCCAATATTCGTTTTTGCGCTGGTCGTTGCGCGAATCGACGTCGATCTGGTCCTGTTGCTTGCGCAGGTCGCTGCGCATTTCGGTGATCATCTTTCCGAACTGCGGCGCGAGGCGCTCGAGTTCGTCCTTCACGATCGTCGAGGCGGAAATCGCCGCGCTCACGACTTTTTCAAAACCGGCCAAATAGGCCTCCACGTGTTCGTTGATCTGGACCAGAAGCTTGGCTTTGGCTGGATCGGCGAGAGCGGCGTCGAGGGCTTCCGCTTCCTTCAGCTCCTTCTGCATGTTGCCGACTTGCTTCTGCAACGCCACAAAGGATTCGCGGGCCTTGGTTGCATGGGCCGCGTCGCGGCTCAGTTGGAAACTATTCACTGCCGCCACGCCTTCGAAGAAATTTTGCAGCGCGCTCGAAGTCTTGAATGACGCGCTTTGGTCGCCGCTTTGGCGAGCCGCGACCAGCATGCCCTTGAGCGCGTCGCCGATCGCGGCGGAGCGGGGATCGAGCGTGCGGGAGACTTCCTGGCGGCGTTGATGCTGAAGATCGACGAGTTTGGCGAAAGCCGCGTCATACAAATCCAGAAGCTTTTTTGCTTCGATGATGCTGGCCGCCCGTTTGGGATCGGTGATCTCGCGACCGGCCTGGGCGATGGCGCTGTTCAGGGCTTTCTGGTCGCGCTCATAGTGAGTCAGGCTCTCGGCGCTGCCACTGACCAAAAACTCGTTTACAGACATCTGCAGCATCAGCATCGAATTTTCGAGCGTCGCCGCGACGTTCGCTTCTTTCGTGCTATTGGAGTACTTCGTGAGCCCTTGACCGGCGCGGCCGAGAGCGACGTAGGCGAGCGCGGCGAGGAGAACAAAGAGGACGAACTCCAAGACGAAACCCGAGGTGATCTTTCGGCCGATGGTTAGGGAGGGAAGTTTCACGGAGGCGAGGGTTAAAAATTACGACTCGTCCTCGACGTTGAACCGGAGGGGAAGAGTCACGCGGACTTTGACGGGATTGCCGTCTTTCTTGGCTGGCTTGAATTTCCAAGCCCTTACCGCCTCGAGCGCGGGGCGTTCAAATTCGGGATGCGACGATTTCGCGACGGTGCACTCGGCGACCGCGCCTTTTTGATCGATGACGATCACGACCGCGACAACGCCGGCGATGCCTTCGCGCTTAAGCGAGTCGGGGTAACGAGGTGGAGGAGTCTTTACTGGAACAGGGTTCTCGTCGACTTTGGTGTAAACCGTGTCGTCGGCCCGCGCACAGAAGAGGGTGCCTGCCAAGCCGAAAGCGATCAGCCAGATTGGGACACGCTGCAGAAATTTCATGGGTGGAAGCGATTGCCCCCGTAATCGGCGCAAAACCTCCTCACTTGAGGGTAATGTGAGGGCTTTACCCTTGTGAGGGTGTGCGGCTCACACTGGGGAAAAACCCGCAAGCGGCTAGCAGCTGCTCTGTTTACAAAAATTTAGCCTGCAGCCGGCGCGGGGCAGGTTTCCGCTCCCCGTCAGCGGTTTCTTGCGCCTTTATATATCTAGAATCTGAAGAGCGTTTGCTCGATCAGGGACCGCCCATTTCCGCCGAGCAATCCGCGGGCACGCCCAGAGTCACAGCGCCGGTGGCCGCCCACTCGACCCCTCGCAAAAACAGAGCGTGGAAACCGGCCCCTCGAAGATTTCGGTTGTCCTCCGCCTTCCAAGTGTGGCCCAGCATTGTCGTATAGACCCGCCCTTCGCCGTAGGCGCGCACCCAGTCCAAGGGCTGGCGTTCCTGCACATCTTTCGACCATGCGTAGGTGAGAATCGTAAGCGCGTCACTCCGCACGACGTCTTCCAGCCCATGTTGGCCATGAGTCAATTGTTCGCTCCGGTGCAACCAGCGTTTAGGAAAGCCGTGGGTGATCGGATGGAGCGGTTCCAACACGGAGATCTCAAAATCGTGACGCGCGCCGTGTCCGGGATTCCTCCCCTCCCCCGTGGGGACGATCACCCTCGTTTCCTTCTCGTCGATCACCAGGCTCGGACCGAAGGATTTATCCCTCCAGCCTAGGCCGATCATCTCGTTGTACGCCTTCCAGCGCAAAAACGCGTTGTTGGCCGCATGGAAACTGACATAGCCGCCGCCCCCTCGGACGTAGGTTTCGAACGCCTGCTCCACCGCGGCCGGCCAGCGCACGCCATCCGGGCGATGGCCGCCATTAAAATTGCCAACCACGACCCGGTATTTTCCGAAATCGGGGCGCCAAGTTTCCCACTCCGGACCGGCCGCATGCGGTAAGGGCGTAGTGGATACGTCTACCGCGAACCGGCCGGATTCCTCCAACACACGCTTGATCCAGGCCGTCGTGGGCCGCCAGTCATGGTTGTTGATTCCGTCGACGATCAAAACCGGAATCCTTTGCGCGGCAGCGGTCGGCACCGGGGCGCTGGATTGTCCAGGCAACCAGGCGCTCGCGAGACCGACGACGAGGCAGAAGAGGGAGAACAGTGAGACTTTCATTTGGCCGGCGAAGAGGCCTGCAGCGCAGCGGAGTTCGATTGAGCCAGGTCCTCCCCCGAAGTCGAGTGCACCCGAGGGTCGTAAAACAAGCGCTAAATGCCCAGCCGCAACGTTTCTCCCTTCGCCGAGTTCCACCGGGCGACGATAAACGGTGGATGAAATCCTTCATTTCGGCGGGAGTGCTTTTCATAGTCGGGGCAACCTTGGCGGCGGCGACCCCGTTCATCGACGAAGCCGTCGGCTCTCTCACGCTGAACTCCGGCACCGTGCTGGAGAACGCGCGCGCCAAGTCGTTCACCGACCGCGGGGTGGTGGTCCAGCATCGAGGGGGTTTGCAGACCATCGCCTACGAGCAATTCCCCGACGCATTTCAACCCCTTCTCCAGCGCCGTCGCCCTGCGCCGAAGTCCGCCGCGCAAATCGCAGAGGAGCAGCGGCAGCTCGAAGCGAGGAAGGCCGCCGAGCGCAGCCGCCTTGAAGCCGCTCGCAAGGAGCAGGCGATTCGCGCCGCGACGGTGAGGCAAACGGCGTCGCGCGAGGACCGCTACTCGCCGGAAGAGCTGAAACTGATCAAGTCCGGCACGCTTTGGATTGTGAATGTGGACGCGCGCTCCTCCGTCGCTTTCGTCACGGTGGAAAACGACGGCGACTACACGACCACCTTCGAATGGCGCCAAGTGCGCGGCCTGCGCCGCGACCAGACCTACGTGGAACCGAACGACGCCAAAGCGAACGGGAGCAGCGGCATGGGGGCGTTCGACGTCCCGCCCCGCAGCAAACGCACCTTCACGGTCGGTTTCGGCGCCTATGCGTACAACGGAAACTGGTTGAAAACAGTTCACTGGAAATAACCCGCCTTCGCCGCGATTTGAGATTTGAAATCTCGATCCAAACGAAACGCACCGTCGCTGTTCCCTTTCACTCTGCTGGACGTAGGGAATCGCACGTCGGGCAACGCAGGGAGCGAGGTAGTCGACGGCCCGAGCGAACTTGGCTCCTGGCTTGGTACTATCCTCTATCCTCGGCTTGATTCTTCCGAATCCGTCTCCCCTCTCGCTACGAGCACCGCACACACGAGGTCTCCGGTCACGTTCAAGGTCGTCCGACACATGTCCAGGAGCCGGTCGATGCCGAGGATGATCGCGATGGCGGCAGTTGGAACGTTTACGTAAACCAGGACGCCCACAACCAGGGGGAGGGAGCCCCCCGGCACGCCGGCCGTGCCGAAGCCGGCCATGATGCACATGAGTGCCACGATAAACTGCTGCCCCAAGTCGAGCGGTATGCCAAAAACCTGCGCGAGGAAGAGCACCGTCACACCTTCGTACAAGGCCGTTCCGTTCTGATTCGCACTGGCGCCGACCGTCAGCACAAAGCGGCTGATTTTTGTCGGCAGCTTCAAGTTCTCCTCCGCGACGCGGAGCGAAACCGGCAGCGTGGCGTTGCTCGACGAAGTGCTGAATGCTGTCAGCATCGCCTCCTTGATCTGCCCGAAAAACTTGAGCGGAGACCTGCGGCCCACCAGGGCCAAAAAGAGAGAATACGTGCCGAATTGATGCAGGAGCAGGCCGAGCAGGACCACGCCCACGTAGTTGCGAAGCGTATACACGATCTCCATCCCGAGCGTGGAGGTGACGGAAAAGGCGAGGCAGGCCACGCCGATCGGCGCCAATTTCATCGCGAACCCGATGATGAGCATGCAGACCTCGAAAATGCCTTGGAGCGCGCCGAGCAGCGCGGCTGTCTTTTCCGGAGGCGCCATGGCCATCGCGATTCCGAAGAACAGACTGAAAACCATCACCGCGATCAGCCCTCCGCCGGTGTAATTCCGGGTGAAGGCGTTCACCGCTTCGTGCAGCGGGTTCTCCGGGATCAAATTCAGGAGCGTCTCGGAGAGCGGCGTTTTCTTCGTACCCTGCTCGATCCGCGACGCGGCGTCCCCGCTGTACTTGGTTTTCAGTTCCTCGCGCTTTGTTTCCGAAATACTCCGGCCGGGCGCCAAGACGTTCGTGAGCCCCACTGCCAGCAACACACTCGTTCCCGAGAGCACTAGGGTGAAGAAGATGGACTTCAGCCCCACCCGCCCGAGCTTTCGCAAATCTCCCATTTCCGCCACCCCGAGCACAATCGCCGAAAAAATCAGCGGGATCACGATCATGAAGATGATCCGAATGAACAGGCGCCCTATCGGCTGAATTACATTCGCCAGCCACCAGCCCAGCGATGCTTTGCCCTCCGGGGTGACGATGAAACGTTCCGCCAGCAACCCGAGCGTCGCACCGAGGAGGAGACCGAGCAGGATCTGATTCGCCAACGGCCATTTCCACGGTTTGAGCGTCACACGCTCACCTTGCCCGCGCCGAACAAACCGGAGCAACCCCATTTTCCTGACAGCTTTGTTACGGCGCAATGCGGCCCTCCAACGTCGCTGCCTCTGAGATACACTTACATTATTTGCTCCCAAAGTGGGCCCGATGAACGAAATTCAGCGTTCTCACGGGAATTTCCCCCGCTCGACGCCAGTTGACAAAATTTAGCTAAATAGGTCGCCGAGTGGGCTTTGGACTCGCAGTGCACCTCAGCCGGGCGCAGCCTGCCGCCAAGCACCGCTATGTTGATACTTGCACAAACGTCCGTCGAAAAGGTCACGGCTTTGGACAAAGCCAAGGAGGTCCCAGTCTCCTTCTGGGTCCAATCCATCGGGATCATCGTGGGCATTATGGTGCTGGTTGTATTACTGAAAATCCTGCTTCCTAAGCTAGCGCAGATGAACAAGATCCTACTCTGCGCGGTACTCTTTGCCGTCGCTTCAATTGTCGGTTTCAAGTGGATTTACGAGCGCAACGAACCCGCATTCCTTACGCCGTTTGTCCAGGCCGTAGCGCCTTTCTTCCCCAGCAAGGGCTCCTATACAGACAAGCAAGGTGTCGACAAACAAAAGGCCGGCATGCCTCCAAAGGGCCCCGTGCCTGCTCCCACTCCGGTAAAAGGGGGGCGACCTGTCCCGGATAAGCCGAAGAGCTAGGCGGCGTTTGCGACGCTTCACTCGTCGAGATTCACGTTTTTGGGGTGGTTTTCCCTGGGCCTTTCTGGCTAGTTGCCAGACTGCCTATGCCTAAATCTCACTCCGACATCGGACTCATCGGCCTCGCTGTGATGGGTCAGAATCTCGCGCTCAATATTGCCGACCACGGCTTCCAGATTTCGGTCTACAACCGCACGACGGCCACCACGGAAAAGTTCGTCGCGGAAAATCCGAACACTCCGGGAGGCGTCGTCGGCACCAAGACGCTGGAGGAGTTTGTTCAATCTCTGGCCAAGCCGCGCAAAATGATCATCCTCGTCAAGGCGGGCGGCCCGACCGACGCGGTGATCGACAGCCTGGTACCGCTTTTGGAAAAGGGCGACATCGTGATCGATGGCGGCAATGCCCTTTGGACGGACACGATCCGCCGCGAAAAGACGCTCCGCGAGAAGGGCCTGCGCTTCATCGGCTCCGGCGTATCCGGCGGCGAGGAAGGCGCTCGTTTCGGCCCGTCCCTCATGCCCGGCGGCGAATTCAACGCCTGGCTCGAACTGAAGCCGATCTGGGAGGCGGTCGCCGCCAAGGTCGACGCCAAGACCGGCCGGCCTCTGATGGGCGCGACCCCTGGCAATCCCGTCAAGGGCGGCGTGCCCTGCACCACGTACATCGGCGAGAACGGCGCCGGGCATTACGTGAAAATGGTCCACAACGGCATCGAGTACGGCGACATGCAGATGATCTGTGAGGCCTATCAGCTGATGAAGGACCTCCTGGGCCTCAAGCCCGCCGAGATGGGCGAGATCTTTTCGGAATGGAATGCCGGCGCTCTCGACAGCTTCCTGATCGAAATCACGGCCGATATTCTCAAGCAGAAGGACCCGGCCTCCAAGAAGGCTTTTGTCGACATCGTCCTCGATACCGCCGGCCAGAAGGGCACGGGCAAGTGGACCTCGACCAACGCGCTGGACATGGGGGTGCCCGCCCCGACCATCGCCGAGGCCGTCTTTGCGCGCTGCATCTCCGCGATCAAGGAAGAGCGTGTATCCGCTTCGAAGATACTGAAAGGCCCGGCCAAGAAGTACAAGGGGTCGAAGAAGGCGCTGATCGAAGCGATCCACGACGCGCTCTACTGCTCGAAGATTTGCTCGTACGCGCAGGGCTTCCAGCTCATGCGCACCGCCCAGGAGGAGTACAAATGGAAGCTCAATTTCGGCGAGATCGCTCAGATCTGGCGTGGCGGCTGCATCATTCGCGCGGCCTTCCTGCAAAAGATCACCGAGGCCTATGCTCGCAAGCCCGATCTGGCCAACCTCCTCCTCGACCCGTATTTCAACAAGACGGTGAAGAAGGCCCAGGAAAACTGGCGCAAGGTCGTGGCCCTCGCGGCCGAATGCGGCGTGCCGACCCCGACCTTCTACTCCGCTCTCTCCTACTACGACAGTTACCGCTCGGCCCGCCTCCCAGCCAACCTGCTCCAGGCCCAGCGCGACTACTTCGGCGCGCACACCTACGAGCGCACCGACAAACCCCGCGGAAAGTTCTTCCACGTCGACTGGCCGGAGAAATCCCGCCCGCAGATCGAAATCGCCTAAACGCGATCTCGAGTGGCCGGATAAATGAAAGTGTAAGTCGGATAAGTAGAATGTAAGTCAGATAATTAATTTGTAAGCCGCGGATATCCTAATGGGCATCCGCGGCTTTTTCGTGTCTTCCCATACCGCACCCGCCCCTGACTGACTTGATCTCTGATAACTTGTAATCGCAATTTGGCGTGTCACCGCGTGATGTCTCGCAGCCGCTCGTGGGGTGTGAGCGTCAGTAGTTCTGGCTGATCCGGGCCAATAGTCGGCCAGCGGTGTTTAGGTTTTACGTGATAGGTGCAAGAAGCTTTCCCGCGTAATTACGCCGACGTAGTGCCAAGTAATTCAAAGTGTTACTCGGCTCGCAGAGCTGGCGAAACTCCCGAGGTATCTTAATGGCACTGTGGCCAAGTGATCGAAGTGTTACTGAGAGTAATCGGAATATTACCAACATATTAGCTGCTGCTAGAGGCCGTGGCGGCGCGAGCACGTCCGAATGCGGTTGCTCAGATTTCACGAATTTCCTGTCGGCTCCCGTGGCGGGCGGGAGGTATTAGGAGAAGCCGTGATCAACGACGCCATCCTGCTCCGCCGCTACGTTCAAGAACGCTCCGAAGCGGCGTTCCGCGAATTAGTGCATCGTCACTTGGATTTCACGTATTCCGTGGCGCTGCGCGAAGTCCAAGGAAATCACGCCAGGGCGCAAGACATCACCCAAGAGGTCTTTGCCACCTTGGCGCGCAAGGCGCCGACTCTGCGGGATCGTGCCAGCCTGGCGGGGTGGCTGCACATCAGCACGCGCTTTGCTGCGACGAAACTCAAGCGTTCCGAATACCGTCGCCAACGACGGGAACAGGAGGCCCTCGCCATGCATGAATCGTCAGAGTCCTCCACGATCGACCGCGATTGGGCTCGCTTGAGCCCAGCGCTCAACGACCTGCTGCGGGACCTTTCTGGACATGATCGGGAAGCCGTGCTGCTGCGCTTTTACCGGCGGTGCCCCTACTCTGAGATCGCGGCCACTCTTGGACTGAGCGAAGGAACCGCGCAAAAGCGGGTGGAACGCGCGCTGGAACGCATGCGGAAAGGCCTGCTCCGGCGAGGCCTTACTTCGACCGCGGGAGCCTTGGCGGCGCTTCTTGAAACCAATCTGGTCACAGCGGCGCCTGCCGGCTTAGTCCCGGTGATCAGTCAAGGCGCGACGGCCGCCGTTCAATTCAGCCTGGGTAGCACCCTTCTTCTTCAGCTTATGAGCATCGGAAAACTTCAGGTCGCCGCATTCGGTGGTATTCTGGCCATCGGCGTAACGCTGGTCACACTTCAGGAGCGACGAAACGCCGACTTGCGGGATGAGCTCGCGACGCTCCGCCGCGAGGCGGAGCAAACCGCCACCTTGCGCGCTGAAAACGTTTTGGCGAAAAAGGAGATCGAAACGCTGCGAGCCGGGCAGGTCGAACTCGCCCGCTTGCGCAGCGACCTTGCGGCGGTTGAGGCCAAGGCCGTTCCGCGCGCCGCCTCCAGTGCGACTTCCGTCCCCCCGATTCGCTCCATTGATTCATTGAGAAATGTCGGGAATGCGACCGCCGTGAACGCGTTGGAGTCCATGATCTGGGCGAAGGAAAACCTGGATATTGGCGTGCTCAGCAAGCTCTTCACGCTCACGCCGAAGGCTCGGCAGAATACGGAGAGAATCTGGGAACGGCTGCCCCTCGAGCAGCGCGCGAAGCTGCGCCTTTCGACGCTGGAGGATATGCTTGCATACTTTTTCGCCGGTATGGCGAAGCAGTATTCAGGCCTGCAAGTCCTCGAAGAGCGGGTCATCGATTCCGAGACGACCGTATTGCGCGCCGGTCTCCCCCGGCCAGGCGGTGGACTCGACAAGCGCGCCTTTGTCTTCAAACGCTCACCAGCCGGATGGCAATGGGAGTTTCCGTTCGAAGCAATCGATGAGATCCCGAACGAACTCAGCAAAATGGGCGAGAAGCTCGCTCCGAAATAAAAGGCCGATCAGCAGCGTAGACGACTCATGCGAAAGCCAATGAAGTTCTCCTCCACTATTGCTAGCGGCAGCCTGTTCGCGGCGCTGCTATGCCTCGCTCTCGGTTGCCGTCCAGACCTACTCGTTGAACGCACCGCCGCTAAACCAATGACCGCCGCGGCGATGCACGCGGCAGCCTCCTCGCCGGCACTCATTCAGGCCTTGGGTGTTCCGATTGTGCGCGGGAAGAACTGGAGCTGCAGCGTTTCCGGTAACCTGCAGGACTCGACACAGAAACCCGATGAGGGCCAAGGCACGTGCTCGATTTCGTTTGATGTCAGCGGCCCCAATGGCAGCGCCATGGTCAACCTACAGAGCGTCGCAACGAAGGGTGTGTGGCGCATTAGCGCCTTGCACGTCACGCCACACGGCGGTCGTTCCCCGATAGACCTGACAGCTGCCGTCGTTGAGCAAACCTTCAGTAACCAGGCTCCGCACTAGCCCGAAAGCTGAGCGCCCCTGGCCTGGCCTGCACGCGAGAGCAAAGCGGGCGGTGACCGCTTCGTCGAAGCCTGTCTTCAGCGTGGGTCGGCTCAACCTCAGCGATAATCTATGATCCCACAACGAGTTGTTCCCGTGTTTCATGTCGCCAGCGTTGAGACCGCGCTGAGGCACTACTGCGACGTCCTTGGGTTTTCGGAGGACTTCCGCTTCGGCGATTACGCAGGCGTGAAGCTCGGCGAAGTATCTGTTCATTTGTCCGGCCACAGTATCCATCAGCGACCGGTGGGCGGCGGCACTGCATACGTGTTTTGCGACGAAGTGGATGGTTATTACGAGCACATCAAGAAAAGAGGGGCTCTATTGAAGTCAGCGCCGGAGGATTTTCCCTACGGCATGCGGGAGTTCATGTCGGCGGATCCGGATGGAAATCATCTCGCTTTTGGGTGTGAGATAAAACCGACTAATCATGCAGCGGGTGTTGAAAACGCAGACCGCAGCAGCAGAAACCCTGAATTCCCTTAGCGAACATGCTGAGGCGGCTGCCCCGCTTACTTTTGAAAGCGCTTCACGTCCAGCTTGTGTCCCAAGGCTACGGTGAGCGTCGCGACCTCGATTTTCGTTTGCGGAAAGCTCTCGCCGTTGGTCATGAAGACCAAACCGATTTTCCTCGCAGGTACCAGGGCCAGGTGAGCGCGGAATCCATCATCCGCCCCGCTGTGAAAAACAATCGTTTCTCCCAATTCCTGCCGGGTCCACCAAGTCAGTCCCACGCCCACCTGTTCATTTAATTTCGTCACAGGTCGCCACATCTCGGCGAGGGTGGTTTCGGCCAAAATTCGCTGTCCGTCCAAGACGCCGCCATTGAGATTTGCCCTGATCCACAGCGCCATGTCCTCCACGTTGGAATGTAGGTTAGAACTCGGCGTGTGCGTGCGATTGTACGGATAGTGCCGAACATCTCTCAGCGTGCCGTCTTTTTGAGTTGTGTGCCCGGTCGCGAGAAGTTCCGGATCGGCCTCTTTCAGCAACAACGTCGTTGAGAGCATCCCCAGTGGCCGAAAGATGCTCTGCCGGGCCGATTCCTCGAAGCTGGATCCAGAGGCTTTCGCCACCGCGTCACCGAGCACTTCAAAGGCCATGTTACTGTAGCGAAACTGTTCACCAGGAACGCCGATCAGGGTTTCGCCGTGCAGGCTCCGTACATAGCGCTCTAAAGCACCGTCGTCGTACTGCGGTTTGTCCCATTCATAGTCCTCGACGTCCGGCATGCCAGACCTATGCGTCAGGATTTGCCGGAGCGTGATCGTCGATGCTCTCGGGTCATTCAGCTGGAAATAGGGAAGAAAGCGCACGACCGGGGCGTCCAGCTCCAGTTTGCCCTGTTCCGCGAGCTGCATGACCCCTGTCGCGACGATCGTTTTCGTGATCGACGCCATATGGAACAGGGTCTTCGGCGTGATGGGGCGACTTGCCTCGCCCATCTTCATTACTCCAAAACCACGCGCATAGACGAGCCGGTCGCCCTCCACCACGCCAATCGCTAAGCCAGGCATTTTGTGGTCTCGAATAATCGTTTCGAGCAACGGCTCCAACACGGTGCGATAGCGATCCTCCGCCAAAGCGGCAGGAGAGTTCGCCGACGCGTCTGCGTTCGACTGCCCCGACGCGGCCAATGGTTCGAAGGTCACGGTGACCCCGAGCCAAAAGAGAAGGCGTAGCAGCATCTGCTTCATGTTGACGGCGCTTGGCGGCGTTGGCTCTACCGCGTGCTTAGGCTTTGCCGCGCTTGTGACCGTACAACTCACCCAGCAGGGTCTTTGCCGTTGTGTCGCCGCGATCCGCTAGATACCGAAGCTTTGCTTCGTCCGGCGGAGCGGCCTTGGTCACTCCTGCGCTCAACAAGCAGTCAATCATAGACGACGCGAACTTCTGTCGCCCGAAAATCCCGTGCAGCCTTATACCTGATCGCACTGGACTAAGCAAAAGGGCAATGTCTCGTGCCCGCGAGACACCAATAAGGTGAGCGGTTCGCACACCGTCGGAAACAGCATAGTCAAATACGATTCTCCTTCCATGTAACCCTGTACGGAGCGTTGTGTTTTTAACCGAAAAGCCAGCCTGCTCCAGTATCTCAGGTATACGCTGCGCAAGCTCAACCGAGCAACAGCATTGGGCCAGAGTGGATTTCATGATACTAATCCTACACGGGGCGGCCGTGAAAGGTTACTCACCTTAATAGCGCTATTGGCTCCAACTTAGGAGGGCAATTGCTTTGTGGAATGCCTGGTGGGTTGCTGACGCAGCACCGCGGATCCAGAGGCTGCGGTTAAGCACGCCTTACCATGACCGAGTTGCCGGCGGACTTCGCGATGCCCCGACCGCGGAATTATGCAAAAGCTGCTGAGGCTGGTCGCGGCGACTGCGAACGTTGAGTCCTTCGTCGCGCCTCGGAGGCGCAACAATCGATTGGGCTGCACTTTGATGTGTCGCTCCGAACTCAAGGCTTCTGTTAGGTAGACCCACGATGCGTTGGCGGCTTCACTTTGTTGTTCGGGCAACATGCTGGCCGGTGTTATCAGAGTGTAGCTATGGTATCGGACTCTGACCTTCTGCGCCAGTATGCGTGCGAGCGATCGCAGGCCGCGTTCAGTCAGTTGGTGAAGAACCATCTCGATATGGTTTTCTCCGCGGCAAAGCGGCGGCTCCGAGGAGATGAGTCTCTGGCCGCCGAAGCTGCACAGGATGTGTTTCTATCGGTTTCGCGTCATGCCGAGAGCTTGGCCAGCCACCCCGTCCTCGCCGCGTGGCTCCACACCGCGACGCGCAACGCGGCAGCCAACCTGCTGCGGCGCGAACGACGCAAGCAGCAGCACACGGAACAATTCGCCGCCATGAACGAAATGGAATCCGCAGAACCCGGAAGCGATGTCTGGGACGAAGTAAGAGACTTTCTTGATGATGCGCTCGATGCATTGCCGCAAGTGGATCGGCAGGCTATCCTTTTGCGCTTTTTCGAGGGACGAACGTATCTCGACGTCAGCAGCCGGCTCGGCATGAGCGAGGAGGCAGCTCGCATGCGGGTGACGCGGGCTCTGGAAAAGGTCCGATCCCGATTGCAGCGTAAGGGCATAGATTCCACTGCAACCGCGCTGGCGGGCGTTCTCACCACGCATGCGGTCACGGCTGCACCCGTGAGTCTGGCCTCAATGGTGACGGGCTCGGTGTGTGCCGCCCCCATCGCACTCTCGCCGATGGCCGCGGCGCTTGTCTTTATGTCCACGACCAAATTCACCACCGCCTTTGTGGTTTTCGCACTGCTGGCCGGATTGGGTACGATCAGCTATGAGCTGGCGGAGACCAAGAAGGCGGAGGCTTCCGCCCTCAATGCTGAGGCGAGCGCCGAGGCGCTGCGTGAGCACTCCCCACGCAGACGGCCCGAACCGCACCAGATGCACGTCGCCGATAGTACAGGAATTCCGACACCTGCCCAGGCTCCGCGCGCGGAAGTTCCTGTGGAGGCGCAACCGGCCGATGATCCGCGAGCAGCAGCGAAGCTGCTTGAAGCCCGTTATCCGCATGTGCGCCAGGCCCAGATCGACCTGGCCAAGACAGTCATCGAGGCAACCTACAGACCCCTGTTCGAGCGAATGAAGCTATCGCGGGAGCAAATCGCGAGCGTCATTACGGTCATGCTGAATACGGTGGAACCCGAGGGGAATGACCTCCATGGCATGGGCGACTACGTCTTTTCGACCGCTGACCAGCCTTTGCGGGAGGGCGAAGCACGAGAGCGGCTACGCGCAATTCTGGGTGAACAGCGCTTTATGGAATACCGCGACTTCGAGCGCACAATTCATGCGCATCGCTTTGTGGATTTGCTGTCCCGTATCGCCTATGCAGGCGGAGTACCTTTGACTTGCGAGCAACGCGAACGCCTTCCTTACCTTGTCGCGAAAAGCAGCGCCGACTATGCCGCTGGCCGCGACGTGAGCGTCCGGAGACTTGACTGGCCGCGCCTTAAGGATGGCGCAAAGCAGATGTTGAACGAACCGCAACACGAGGCGCTTGTCGCAGCGATTGAGCAGGTGAGATTAAACCTCGCTTGGGATCGCCAGATGCGGAAGGCGCCGGCAGCGAACGCCGCCGAAAAGGGAAAGTTCTAGCTCCATGTCGACAGCGCGACGAAATCTTACTGTGACGTTGCTCACGCTGCTTCTTGTTGCGGCGGGCTGGTACGTCGCTCACGAGCGGCGTCTACAGACGGAGCAGCGGGAAGCCGAGGCTACGCGACGCCTTTCGGCACTGCTGAGCGGCGTAGAACTCTCTCGGACAGAGACGCCTTCGCCCTTGCGCGAGGTTGCGACGCCGCTACCCGCGAATGAGGCGGCGACGGCCGTGCCGCTGCAGGTGTTGCCTGCGTCCAATGTACCAGCGCCCCTCCCAGTGTTGATGGCCGACCCCGTGCTCCAGTCGAAATACTTTCGGGCCCGGCAGCTGGCCGTGCCATTCGCTTATGGACCGTTTCTCGAGACCTTGCGTCTTTCGCCGGAGAAAGAGGAAAGCTTCAGAAAGCTGTTAGCAGAAAGAGAGGAAATGTTTTTTGATACCGTCGCCACGGTGCCCGCCGTGCTGCGCAAAGGGAATTGGTACGCGGGAGGCGGAGCCTTCGTGCGGCAGAACTTTTATCTATCGGCGTCGAATGATCCGGAACTGTCGAAGTCGAGTGATGCGCGAGCGGCGCTGGAGCTCCTCAAGAGAAACACGGCAGCGTTTGAGGACGCCACCATCACTCTCATAGGGGGCGACAATGTAAGGAAGCTGCAGCAGTATGAACGAATGCTGCCGGTTCGTGACGTGGTCGATGGGTTGGGCGCGTCCCTTGCACATTCAACGTCGCCATTGAGATCGCCGCAGGCGGAAGACTTGACCCGCCTCGTTGCGGAGGCCGTGCCCGGCTATGCAAACGGAGGGTTGGCGCGACCCGATAAGGTTGATTGGGATGTCGTCTTACTTAGGGCGCCGCAGATTCTAAATCCAAGCCAGGTAGAGGCCCTGAGACTTCGTGTAGCGGACCTTCAAGCAAGGCGGAATCTTGAGCGAACCCTACAGACAATCAGCCGCTAGACGAATGGGCAGGTCTGGGCGGGCGGCGCTACCTGAACCGAAAGCCAAAATCCTCCACTGGCGCCCCCTTCACGACGAAGGGCGGCAGGACGGTTACGTCTTCGAACTTCTCGGCGTCACCCTCTTTCGCTGCCGGTGCCTGTGCAAGTACCCGAGGGGTGGCCGTGCTGAAGCACGCGGCGAGGAATAGGGCCAAGCAGCCCAACTGAAGTCACGATGCGTTCACGGAGCATTGCCTTAGGCAGGTGGAGCCACTAGCACTGTGCGGCAAAGATGCGCATCCAGAGCTCACTTCGTCGACTGCGCGGTGTCTTCGCCATTCTCTATTCCGCCACGTTGGTGGCGGCGCAATCTGAGTCGACTTCGAGACAGTTTGAGACCGACACGCGCGCTTATCTCGAAAAACTAACGAACGACGGACTTCCTGGTGTTGCCGTGCTAGTTGCGCGTGATGGACGAATCGTTTTTCGAGCCTGCTTCGGTTTTGCCGACATCGGCAGAGGGATACCTGTCACTGTCGACACAAAGTTTCGGATTGGCTCGGTAACGAAACAGTTTACCGCCGCCGCCATCCTCCGTCTAGTCGAGGACAAAAAGCTTAGTCTCACCGACACAGTGGAGAAATTCTTCCCTGGCTTTCCGCGCGGGGAAAAAATCACGATCCACCATCTGCTGACGCACACGTCGGGAATCCCCAATTTTACCAAGAGGCCCGACTTTCGTAGTCGCGTGAGCCGTTTCATCGCCCCGGCGGAGCTCATTGCGTTATTTGGGGAGGGCCCGCCCGATTTTCCTCCCGGCGCCGGATCCCGGTATAGCAACTCTGGGTATTTTCTGCTCGGCGAAATCGTTAAAAAGATTTCGGGCAAATCATTGGAATCATCCATGCGCGAGACCTTCTTCGAGCCGCTCGCGATGCTTGACACAGGCTTCATTGACAGCGCCATGCCGCCAGCAGGCCTCGCGGTTGGCTATAGCGGCGCCTACAAGAGACCCAACCTTGCACTCCATTGGGACGTGTCATGGAACGGCGGAGCTGGCGGCCTGTATTCCACCGTTGGTGACCTCTATCGATGGAGCGAAGCGCTTTTTTCTGGAAAGGTGGTGAGCGCCGATTCGCTCAAACTTATGACGACGTCTGTGAATCTGCCGCCCGAAAAGGTGAACTACGGTTATGGGGTGGCAATGGTGCCGCTCCACGGTCTGCCATCGATTAGTCACGGCGGTTCACTGGATGGTTGGGCAAGCTATCTCGCGCGCCTCCCTGATCAGCACTGCACGGTGGTAGTCCTGGCGAACTCTGACCCGTCTGTCACCAAGCGTGGACCAGCCGACGTGACCTATTATTTAACCGGAAGACTCCTGGCGACAGAGATCGCAATGCACCCCTCGTCGACGATTTGGCGCAGAATTTTCGGAGGCCGTCGCTAAAAGTGGCTTTGAATTACTTGGCCACACGCAAAATGTGCGCGAGGCGTCTTTGCCATTATGCATCTTTGCATAATGCATAGCCGCATAACGGATACGTTTCGAACCCCGAAGAATATTATCTGAAGTCCGTGCTGTGGCGTATCGCGAATGCGCGGGAAGCCACTTCCCGTTAACAGCTCTGCCAGAAGCTGAAGAGGACTGGCACCTCGACCGTAGAGCGGGAGTCTTTATCCAACTCACGAGCACAACGGCCCACACCGTGCATCCCGCGCGCCGGATTCCAGTCGTTACGGGCTAAGGCGCAGTTCCTAAATCAATTCGGTGCATAAGCATTTCCACTTGGTAAGCGCCGCATTCGGTTTTGGCGACAACGAGAGGGATGTGGTCCACCTTACCTCACCGTGAGGACAGCTGGACCGGAAAGCGCGATACGCCTGCCGCCGGGTTGTTGGAGGTCGTTTCCCTGCGCGCAGCGTGAGAAGCGTGACTTCCGCTCCCGGGGGCGAGGTCTTATGGGAACCGTTTCACGATAATAATTACGACCATCACCTTGGTCCCGTAACGCGGTCCTTCACATGCGGGCAATGGGCCCATTGCTCTCAGATGGGATACGTGCGATGCTGGCCGATGAAACTAAACCCACAGTGGTCGACCCCAACAGTCATGGATTTAGAAACCGGCATCTCCATGTCCACTCGCAGGGGCTTTGAGGGCTTAAACACCGCCGACAAAGCCACCAGCCAGCAAATTCTAAATCGTGCCTACACGATTTGGGACCGCGCGGGACACCCCGAAAATCGACAGCTCGACCACTGGCTGGCAGCCGAAGCGGAGGTCTTGGGCGAGGACAGCTATCGCTAAAACTCACCGCCACGCGCGGAATTGCTGAAGTCCGCCCGTTCGGAACAAGATCAGTATCTTGCGTGCACTCGCCGCGACGCGCGCGCCTGGGCAAATTCCGGTTCAATCTGAGGGCGAGACGCGGTTATTCCTTGAGATTTGGTCGGCTGACGTGATCAAACTATTCCGCGCGAACGAACGGGCGGAACAACGGATCGCGCCCACTGCTAAAGACAGGGTTTTGCGTTCGGTAGGCGGCGATTTGGCGATGCGGTGCTTCGTTCGGTTTGAGGCGCAATCTGGCGGTGCCAGTGGTGCATTTCGATTTGGTCCTCGCCAGTGAGCGGAAAACGAAATAAAATCATATCACGTGGGATCGAACAAAAAGAGTTTAGTCGTTCCCAAAGATCCGCTGGACGCGGCGCCTCAACGAACCCCCTTTTCCCCAAGGGGGTTCCCGATTGTGGGCGTGGGGGCCTCCGCGGGCGGATTGGAAGCGTTCACGACGTTGCTGAAGCATCTGCCCGCTCAAACCGGAATGGCCTTCATTTTGGTGCAGCACCTCGATCCAGGCCACGAAAGCGCCCTCCCGACAATCCT
>CAZJLP010000002.1:92830-133954 GCA_964546955.1 uncultured Opitutaceae bacterium
AGTCGCGCGACGAAAATGCCCGTGCACGAAGCGAGCCAGGGCGCGACGATTCGACCGAACGAAGTCTACGTCATCCCCCCCAATTCGACGATGAGTCTGGTGCGAGGGAAAATAATGCTGAAGCGGCGTGAGAAGACGCGGATGCCTCATCACTCGATCGATCATTTTTTCCAGTCTCTCGCCCACGAACAAAAAGAGCGAGCGATCGGTGTGGTGTTTTCCGGCAATGCCACTGACGGGACCAATGGTTTGGAAGCAATTAAGGGAGCCGGTGGCATTACTTTCGCCCAAGGAAAGTCGGCCAAGTATGATTCGATGCCGCGCAATGCGATCGCTTCCGGTTGCGTCGACTACGTCATGGAGCCGGAAGCCGTCGCTCTCGAACTGGCACGAATCGCGTCGCACCCTTACTTGACGGGCTCCCCGCCCTCGCTCCCGGTCGATTTCATCAGCGAGGAAGCATCCGAGGAAACGTTGGTTCGCTCGCCAAAGTCAAAAGAGGACGCGCCCAAACGCAACGGTCCTTCCGCCCACCGCTTCGAAGAGATCCTCGCGCTCGTTCATGCGCAATCGGGCATTGATTTTTCGCTTTATAAGACAGCGACAATGCACAGACGAATCACGCGGAGAATGCTGCTCTGCCGGAAAATTTCTCTGGACGACTACGCTCGCTTCGTCGCGGGCGACCCGCAGGAGCTCAAGGCGCTCCAAGCCGACATGCTCATCAGCGTGACGAGTTTTTTTCGCGACGAGGCCGCCTTCGACGCTCTGAAGAAAACCGTCTTCCCTAAATTGCTGGCCGCGAAGCGCACCGATTCGATCCGCATCTGGACGATCGGTTGTTCGGGCGGTCAAGAGGCCTACTCGCTCGCCATGACCTTCATGGAGGTTGCAGAAAAAACGCCGGGGCAATTTCTTAAATTGCAGATTTTTGGCACGGACCTGAACGAGGCGCTCCTGAACAAGGCCCGACGTGGCCTGTATCCCAAAACCCTTGCGCAGGAAATATCGGCCGAACGGTTAAGGAAATTCTTTGTCGAGGAAGACGGAGGCTACCGGGTCATCAAAGCTCTCCGGGAGATTTGTGTCTTTGCTCGCCAGGACTTTTTGAGCGATCCGCCATTTTCACGGATGGATCTCGTGAGCTGCCGCAACGTTTTGATTTATATCGAGCCCTCGGCACAGAGACGGATCTTGCCGATGCTGCACTATGCGCTGAAGCCCGACGGCTATCTTTTCCTTGGGACGTCGGAGTCGATCGGTGCGTTCGGAGCTTTGTTTGAGCCGTGGAACAAGAAGCAAAAGATCTTTTTGCGCAAATCCGCGCTGACACCGGCTTTTTCGCTGCCGCGGCGCGAGCAGCGGGCGCCGAAAGTCGACGAACGCCGACGGCATTCCTCATCGCCGAATGAAGGACTGCGGACTGAACTGCAGGCCCACCACGAGGCGGACCGCCTGACGGTCAACCTATTCGCTCCTCCAGGCGTGCTCATCGACGCGGGCTTGAACGTGCTGCAGTTTCGAGGTGCGACCGAAACGTACCTTACACCGCCCAGTGGCAAAGCCAGTTTCGAACTCCTCAAGCTGGCGCGCGACGGCCTGGTCTTACCCTTGCGCACCGCGGTCAACCAAGCCCGCAAGTCGAACGAGCCGGTGCGGCGGGAGAAAGTGCGTTTCGGCAAAGGAGCCGGGGCCACCATTAATCTCCATGTCATCCCGCTCAAAAACCTTCGGGAGTTATATTTCCTCGTGCTATTCGAAGATCCCGCCGGACCGAAGGTCGCCGCTCCGATCGCGTCATCGCAGACCGATCGGCGTACCGACAGCGAGCTTCGACGGCGCAACGGCGAATTGGAGCGAGAACTGCGTGAAACCCGCGACTACCTCCAATCGCTCCAGCAGCAACACGATACTGCTCACGACGAATTGCAGGTTTCCAATGAAGAGGTTCAGTCCACCAACGAAGAGCTGCAAAGCATCAATGAGGAGCTCGAAACCTCGAAGGAAGAATTGGAGTCGGGCAATGAGGAGCTGATCACCGTCAACGAAGAGATGGCGTATCGAAATGGAGAGCTTAGCCGGCTCAACAGCGACCTGAACAATTTTCACGTCAGCCTCAGCACACCCATCGTCGTACTTGGACGCGATCTGACGATCCGACGCTTCACTCCGATGGCTGAAAAGCTTTTCAATTTGCTCGCGACCGATGTCGGCCGACCGATTACTGGAATTAAACACAATCTCCAGTTGGAGGACCTGGAGGGCTTTGTCGGAAAAGTGATCGACCTCATGGCCGTTCGGGAGTGCGAAGTCCGAGATTCGAATGGGCACTGGTATTTGCTGCGAGCGCGACCCTACTTGACGGTCGACAACAAAATTGACGGCGCAGTTCTCGTCTTGCTCGACATCGACGCGCTGAAAAGGAGCGAGCAGGCCATCGCGCAGGAGCGTGACTATGCCGAGGCCACTCTCCGCACCGCGCGTGACTCGCTGATCATCCTTCGGCCCGATCTGACGGTTAACACAGCGAATGAGGCCTTCTACCGCACGTTCAAACTCACTCCTGCTCAGATTGAAAACCGTCCGCTGTTTGAATTGGCCGATGGCGCCTGGAATATCCCAGCGCTGCGCCAGTTGCTCGCGGACGTTCTACCGCGCAACCACTTTTTTAATGATCTCGAGGTAACCCACCATTTCGGCAGTCTGGGGGAACGCACCATGCTGCTCAATGGCCGGAGGCTCGACAGCGAAGCGGGGGCACCGCTGCGGATTTTGCTTTCGATCGAGGACGTGACTGAACGCCTGCGGTCTCGCGCCGTGCTCCGGGCTTCGGAGGTCCGCTACCGCCGCCTATTCGAAGCAGCGAAGGACGGCGTGCTGATCGTCGACCCGCAGACGCGGAAGATCACGGATGCCAATCCCTTCATGGTGCAGTTGCTGGGCTATCGCCGTGACGAGCTTGTGGGCAAAGAACTCTTCGAGATCGGATTGTTCAGGGACGAAAAGATCGCTCAATCTGCGTTCCGAGAGATCCGTGAGCATCAAAAACTTCGGTACGATTATCTGCCGCTGGAGGCCAAGGACGGCACGCGGCACGAGGTGGAAGTCGTGGCCAACCTGTACGACGAAGACGGGCAAGCCGTGATCCAATGCAACGTGCGCGACATCACCGAGCGCAAACGGATGGAAAATGCATTGCGCCAAAGTGAGGCTCGCTTCGAAGCCATCATTGCACAGGCGACCGCTGGGATAGCGGAGATGGATTTGACGGGAAAGTTCACCTTGGTGAACGAGCGTTTCTGCGCAATCGTCGGGCGGTCAGCGTCCGAATTGTACACTCTGCGTACTCAGGACATTACTCATCCTGACGAGATCGCCGCCAATGCGACGCGGTTTACCACGGGTGTTGAGGGCCAAACGGATTTTAGCGTGCAAAAGCGTTACGTGCGTCCTGATGGAACGAGCGTTTGGGTGAGCAACAGCGTGGCCCGCATCACCGATGGCCAACATCACGCCACAGGATTCGTCGAGATCTCACAGGACATTTCCGATCAGAAGCGACTCGAGACCGAGCTTAAAGCGAGCGAAGCTTACTTTCGCGAACTGACCCAAAGCCTCCCGATCGGCGTGTGGACAAGCAACGCCGATGGCGCCGTGGATTTCATCAATCGCCATTGGCTTGACTACACCGGCCAGGCCTTTCTCCCGGGGATAAGCCACAGCGATGCCTGGGTAAAAGTACTCCACCCGGACGATCGCCCCCGCGTCGAGCAGATCTCAGCCGCTGGGAAGGCCGCCGACGAAGGCTATGTGCTGGAAGCGCGTTTTCGTCGCGGAACCAAGGGAGATTACCGCTGGTTTCTCAAACGCTCCATACCCGTGCGGGACGAAGCCGGCAACCTGCGGAAACGCATCGGTATTTGCATCGACATCGACGATCTGAAACGTGCGCAAACCATCCTGGCCGATCACGCCGAAAATCTCGAGTCGCAGGTTCAGTCGCGCACCGCCGAATTGCGCGAAACCATTGGCGAATTGGAGGCTTTCTCCTACAGCGTGTCACACGATCTGCGTGCCCCGCTCCGAGCAATGCAAGGATTTGCATTGTTGCTTCTGAAAAAACACGAGGCGTCCCTCGATGCCGTCTCCGTCGATCAGTTGAACCGCATCAATGCATCCGCGAGCCGTATGGACGCGCTGATCAACGATGTCCTGACTTACTCTCGATTGCTGCGTTCAGAGATCATCCTCGAACCGGTCAATCTTGATGAACTGGTCCGCCAGGTCATTGCCACTTATCCTCAGCTTCAGGCGAATGGAACGGTCATTACCATCGACGGGACACTGCCTACGGTCCTGGCGAACGCTGCCAGTTTGACACAGTGCGTTTCGAATTTGCTTTCCAATGCCGTGAAGTTCGTCGCGCCCGGAACCACAGCTCGTGTTCGTGTTCATGCGGATAAGATCGAAGAGGACGCGCGGCTTTGGATCGAGGACAACGGCATAGGCATCGACCATCGGGACCATCAACGTATTTGGGCCATTTTCACGCGAATCGAACGCTCGAAGGACTACGAAGGCACGGGAATCGGACTTGCCATTGTGCGTAAGGCCATCGAACGCATGAACGGGCACATCGGCCTGGAATCGGTGCTGGGCGAGGGCAGCAAGTTCTGGATCAGGTTACGCCCTGTATAACTTTATGGATATGATTACGACCCAAACCATATTGCTGGTTGAAGACGAGGAAAACGACGTGCTCTTCATGAGAATGGCCCTGGAAAAGGCTGAGATCACGAACGACTTTCAGGTGGCAGAGCATGGCGAGCAAGCAATCGAATACCTCAGTGGAACAGGGATCTACGCCGATCGCCGGCGTTATCCTCTCCCCGCGCTTGTTCTCTTGGATCTCAAGCTGCCGCGGATCATGGGCATGGACGTTCTGAAGTGGATTCGCGAGCGAAGGGAGTTCGACTCGATGGTCGTCATTGTGCTAACCTCATCACAGCAACGCTCCGACATCAGCATGGCTTCTTCACTCGGAGCGAATTCCTATCTCGTAAAGCCGTCCAATCCGCTCGCTTTGGGAGATATCATGGGCCTGGTGAAAAGTTACTGGCTGCAACTCAATCAACCAACGGCGACGTTTACCGCGTTAGAGCGCTCCTCAATTCCTTCGCAGAGGTAGTAAGTTGTCAGAGGGCGGGGATAACCCCCTCAGTGGCTTTAGCGGAGCCCGCATTTGTCATGGTCCTGTAAAATCCCCGCGGAGCAACGGTTGCACATCTGAGTCGCCGAACCACTTTCATTTGACATCGGCTGTACTATCATTTGAATCCCTCCATGGCTCATCTCCTTTCTCGTTCACTCGATCCGTCGAAGGCCACAGAACTGGTCGAAAAGGGGCTGCCGTGGCATGAGGTGGAGTTCCTTGCCAAGGAACTGGGCGTGACGCTGTCGGCCTTCGCGCGCCTCGCGGATATCTCCGAACCCACGTTCTTTCGCCGAAAGAAGCTAAAGCGGTTCCCGCTCCAGGAGTCGGATCACATCATGCGGTTCGCGCGGCTGTGGACGCTCGCCCTGGACGTACTGGAGAGTGAAGACGGCGCCCGAGCCTGGCTCAAACAGCCCGCCCTGGGCCTGCACGGACGGGTGCCCCTCGAAACGGCGAAAACGGAATCCGGCGCGCATGAAGTTGAAGCGTTGCTTCGCCGCATCGACTACGGCGTTCTCGCGTGAAGGTTTGGCGTATCGACAAAAAGAGACGGAGCAACTCTGCCCGGACGGGAGAGGGCGCCCGAATCACAGGCGGGCGCTGGAACTCGCCCGGCGTGGCCGTCATCTACGCGAGTCAGTTTCTATCCCTGGCCGTCCTGGAAGTGCTGGTTCACGCGCCCGATCCTTCCGCACGCACGATCGAGCGGATTCGTGCTTCGATCGATGTGCCCGATCCCTTGATTGAAACGCTGCCCCGATCGGCCCTGCCGGCGAATTTCGGCCCCAAGACGGCGCTTTCCGTGACGCAGGGCATCGGTGACGACTGGCTTTCGTCCCAGCGCACCGCCGCGTTGTTGGTGCCCAGCGCGATCGTGCCGCTCGAGCATAACCTGCTGTTGAACCCGAACCACCCGGACTATCCCTCCTTCGCCTGGAGCTCTTTCGAGTCCGTTCATCTCGACCCACGACTCTGGACGGTTTGACCGGCCACGTCCGCGTTAGCCCGCCGCGGCCAGTTCTAGCCAGAAGGTGCTGCCGACGTTCTCCTTGGATTCCACGCCCACGGTTCCTCCCATGCACTCCACCCCGCGCAGCACGATCGCCAGACCGATCCCGGTGCCGGGATAGTCGGCGGGGGTATGGAGCCTTTCGAAAATTTTGAACAGGCGGCCTTGAAGCACGTGGGGAATGCCAATGCCATTATCCTGAATCTTGATCCGCACGCGCCC
Organism: uncultured Opitutaceae bacterium; assembly: GCA_964546955.1. Classification (GTDB taxonomy): domain Bacteria; phylum Verrucomicrobiota; class Verrucomicrobiia; order Opitutales; family Opitutaceae; genus CAZJLP01. The sequence goes on from CAZJLP010000002.1 coordinate 99,277, forward strand.
AGCGCTCTCTTCAGCCGAGATGCGCACTTCGGGCACCCTGCCCTTCGGGACGAACTTCAACGCGTTGTCGACGAGATTGGTGATCACTTGAACCAGCGCTTGTTTCTGCGCGACAACGGTCGGGAGCCCCGGTTGGGCGACCACTTGGCCGCCGCTTTGGGAAATAGCATAGTCCAGTCCGATCAGGACGTCGGCCACCACGTCGTTCAAATCGACCTCGGTCAGGGACGACCCGACGGTCCGCATGCGGCTGTGTTCCAACAGGCCGGTAATCAAAGCGTGCATGCGTTCGACGTTCGCCTTGATCCGATCGACGAAAAGTTTCGCCGGCGGAGCGAGCGGCTCCAGTTCGTCCAAAAGCGCCTGTAGCATCCCGTCGATCGCGCGCACGGGCGCGCGCAAGTCGTGAGAAACAGAGTAGGTATACGCCTCCAGATCCTGGTTCGCCCGAAGAAGTTCGTCATGGCTGGCCCTGAGATCGTCGTTCTTCTTTTCGACCTCCCGGCGGAGTTCCGTATTCCTCTCCAGCAGACGCGCGTTCTCCTCCGCGGTGATCAGCTGATCCTCCAGCTTCTCGACCAGGAGCGAACTGTATTGTCGAAAAAATACCTCCTGCGGTTTCGCGCGCGGTTTGGCCACTTCTCCCGCGCGGGCTCGCCCCATGACCCGCTGGATTCGATCGATGAGCTGGTCTTCCTCGATCGGGCGGGTGATGAAGTCGTCGGCCCCGAGATCCTTGGCCTGATCCTCGTCGGCCTTTGTCGCATAGTTGGCGGTGCAGATCACGACGGGGGTTTTCTGCCGCTCGGGATCCGACTTCAGCAAGTAACAGAGCTGAAAGCCGTCCATTTCCGGCATGAGCAAGTCGGTGATGACCAGGTCGAAGGACTGCGTGCGCAGCTCCCGCAAGGCCCGCACGCCGCTATCCGCGGTGATGGCGATCGCATCCAGGATCCGCAGCTGCTCCTGCAGAAGCAGCTGATTGTCCACCCGGTCGTCCACGATCAACACCTTCATGGGAGAGACACGAGGCCGACCTGGCAGTTGACTTGAGCGACAAAGGAATCGGCGTCGATCGGCTTTTCGAGATAGCCGTTGCAGCCGGCGTCAAAAGCCTTCTTTCGGTCCGTGCTCATCGCAAATGCGCTGACCGCGATGATGGGAAGCTCTTCGGCCGGGATTGTCTCCCGTATTCTGCGCGCCACCTCGAAGCCGTCGATGTCGGGCAGCTGCAAATCGAGGAGCACGAAAGCAAATTTCTCTTCCGCGACCGCCGCCAGCGCCTGGCCGCCGGTCGCCACGCCCCGCACCACATACCCTTTGTCTTCCATCAACAGGGTTGCGAGGTAGCGGTTGTCGGCATTATCTTCCACCAAGAGGACTCTCGTTGGCGTATTCATCGTATTGCTACGGGTTCGAGCTCTTGACGGCGTACCGCGGCGCCGCAGTGGGTCGCGATGCGAAAAGTGAACGTCGACCCGCGATTGAATTCGCTTTCAACCGAGATCTGGCCCCCCAGCATGGACACGATTTTGCGGCAAAGATAGAGCCCCAGTCCGGTGCCCTCATAACGCCGTCGCGAAGAGCCCTCCAATTGACTGAAGGCCACAAATAGATCTTTTTGCCGATCCCGGGGGATACCGATGCCGGTGTCCTTGACGCTCACGACAAGTTTGTCCCCCTCGACCAACGCGCTAACCTCGATGCTGCCCGCCGGTGTGAACTTCACCGCGTTATTGAGCAGATTGAGCATCACCTGAAAGAAGCGCTTGCGATCCGAGTGAATGCATCCGGCGTGCTCGACCGAACTGCGAACGACGAGCTGCTTTTGTCCGATCTGCAGTTCCAGCGTCCGGATCGCCTCTTGAATCACCTCTTCCGGCTTGAAATCTTCGCACGCAAGATCCAACCGGCCGGCCTCGATTCGGGAGAGATCGAGCATGTCGTTGATCAAGTGCAGCAGGTGCTTTCCGGAAGCGTGAATCAAATTCAGCTGCTTCTTTTGCTCGTCGTTGATCGGTCCGTTGCGCCCCTGCCGCAGCAACGAGGCAAACCCGATGATCGAGTTGAGCGGAGTCCGCAACTCGTGGCTCATGATGGCCAAAAATTCGGATTTCATCCGATCCGCCCGCTTCAGCTCTTCGTTCGCAGCCGCGAGTTGCGCCACCCACTCTTTTTCCCGGGTGATGTCGCGCGCCACTTTGGAGGCGCCTACGACCTTGCCGGACGAATCCCGGACGGGAGAAATCGTGATGGAGACGTGGAAGGGCTCGCCGTTTTTCCGCACGCGAACGGTTTGATAGTGATCCACTCGCTCTCCCCGTTTCAGCCGTTCGAGGATTTTTGGCTCCTCATCCAGTCGGTCCGGCGGGAACACCGCGGCGATTGGCCGCCCGATCATTTCGTCCGCTTTGTAGCCGAACATGCGCTCCGCGGCGGCGTTCCAACTCGTGACGACGCCATCCAGATTCTTGCTGACAATCGCGTCGTCCGATGAACCCACGATAGCCGCCAGGAGGTGCGTGACGTGATCCGCCCTTTTTTGCTGCGTCACATCGCGCACGATCTTCGAGACTCCAATCACGTTGCCACGCCCGTCGATCACCGGAGAAATCGTTAGAGCGACATCGAACGTGCTGCCGTTCTTTCTCAAGCGAACGGTTTCAAAATGCTCGATCCGCTGACCCCGTTTCACCTGTTCGAGGATTCCCGGCTCCTCGTGGTGAAGATGCGGCGGAATCAGCATCAGCACGGACTTTCCCACGATCTCGCCCGGCTCGTAACCGAACATCCGCTGGGCGCTCCGGTTCCAACTCGTGATGACGCCCGAGAGATTCTTGCTGATGATGGCGTCGTCGGACGACTCCACGATCGCGGCGAGATGGGCGTTGGCTTCCACCACCGCTTGCTGCTGGGAAATATCCCGGGCGACCATCGAGATCCCAATAATCTCATCTACCTCGTTCTTGATGGCCGAGATCGTGAGCGAGATAGGCACCTGTGCGCCGTCCTTCCGCACGCGCCTGGTCTCATAATGCTCAATCCTCTCGCCTGCTCTCACTCGCGCTAGCAGCTCCGGTTCCTCCCCTGACAATTCGGAGGGGAGGAGCGGCTGGGATATTCCGCCGAGAGTCTCCTCCGCCGAAAACCCGAAGATACGTTCAGCCCCCTTGTTCCAGCTTGTGACTATTCCGTCGAGGGATTTGCTGATGATCGCGTCATCGGAGGAGTCGACAATCGCGGAGAGGAGGAATCGAGCCGAAAGCCCGGGCAACGTGCTTTGGCCCGACGAAGAAGTGGCGGGCATGATTCGGAGGACAGCGGAAGCTTTCTCGAAGAGTCGAGGCGCGCCAGTATCCCCGGCCCGCCCGGGTTCTGTCTACATGTTTGGGCGAATCGCGGTCCGGCCGTTTGCTGCTCGGCTTCTAGGGAATTCCCCCAACGCCGACCCAATTCGAGGTCCAGCAAAGGCCTGATTAAGCTGCTTTACGCTGAGCCCGGGTCTCCGCTGCCTTTTTCGCCGAACGCGAACGCTCCGCCGCGCTGCGCTTACGAGCGGCCGTTTTCGCCTGCCGGGAAAGCGCCGCTTTGGAAACGGTCCTCCTCGGCTCTTTTTTCAACGCGTTCAGCGTGGCGCGCGACCGTTTCGCTGATGGTTTCGCGGGCCTCCGCCCTTTCTTCAGGTCTCGTTTGGCGCGCTCCCGCGCTGCGGGACTCGCGCTTCCTTTACGGGGCGGGGGCAGCTTCACCCCCGAGCGGCGCGCCTCGGAGAGAGCGATCGCGATGGCCTGCTTGGATGAACGCACTCCGTGCTTTCCCTTGCGCACCTTGCGGATTTCGTCGCGCACGAACTCGCCGGCTTGGGCTGACGGGGATTTTCCCTGACGCGCATCGCGCCGCGCTCGTTTGATTGTGGATTGGTCTGGCATGGCAGTAGTCTCCAGGACGTACTCTATTCATCCGATATATCTTCGCCATGGGGTCTCGGGCTGAAGGCGTCGCCGGGCGCGTGCCCCACCTCCCAGGTGGTTGCGCAACGCTTCCGTCAGTTCGCCTGAGCGCGCGGGGTGGCCCGCGCCGCCTTCGCCACAAAAAGCCCCGACCGTCGCTGCTTCAGCCGGGGCTCTTTCGTTAGTGGATGCTGGACCCAACCAGCGACTCCTCCGGCGGGGTGCGTAAAAAACGCTGCCACTCGGGAGAGGCCAATAGGATATCGCGGCCAGACTGAAATATTGCCTAATATTTGCAAGTGGAAATCATGCCTCGTTAGCCTCCTTTCTTTCCTCCCGGGTAGCCCTTTACCTGCCCACTGCAGCCAAGGGTTGACCCTCTCCCGCGTATGTCCGACGTTTTCCTTCGTTCCTCCTCGCCCGAAGGGACCTGAAATGACCTCCCCTTCCAGCTTCGCGTTTCCACGTCGAACCTCCATGCGGATCTGGGCGGTGATCGCGATCGGCGTGGGGCTGTCGCTCCTTCTTTGGTGGGGAGAAGAAGCAGATATTCGGCGAGACCGACAGTTTCGACTGGATCAACTCGCCGCCCGCATCAGCGAAGACATCCAGGTGCGTTTTGGCCGGGTCGAACAGAGCCTCTTCGGTCTTCGCGGACTTTATGCCACAAATGGAGCCTTTGATCGACCTCGCTGGGAGACCTACTTGGACCACCTGCAGGCCAACGGCTTAGAAGGCCTGTACGCCTATTCCTATTTGCGCCGGGTTACCCGCGAAGACGAGGCCACCTTCGTGGCGGAGATGCGGGCCGACGACCCTTCGTTTTCACTGCTCAAGCAAGGCGACCCGGCCGAGATGGCGGTCATCGTTTACCGCCGTGTCTATGGAAATCTAAAAGAGCCCGAGCACCGCGGAATCGATCGCGCTCCCAGCCCGGGCTGGCGGTCCAATATCGAATTCACGCGCCGCACCGGTTCGACTGGGATCACCGGCCCGGTCCCGGCGATCGGGGAACCCAACGGCGTGCGCATCGTGGTGATCCTTCCGATTTATCGCCCCAACCACCCTCTCGCCACCGAGGCGCAGCGGGTTGCGGCCCACCACGGCTGGGTTGCGGCCGGCCTGCACCCCGCGATCTTTTTCGACAAACTCCATCAGGATCTCGGCCAGCAGGTTCGCATCGAGGTCGCGGATGTGACGAATGAGGGCAGCACCGCCTTGATCTACGGGGAGGACGGCGATCGCGAGCGCAGAACCGAGGAGGCGGAAAGCGCCGTGAGTCAAAGGATCTTCAATCGCGTCTGGCGGCTGCGGGTGAGCGCGCTGCCTGGTTTCCACGGGAACGACCAGCGATCTCTCGCGCTTCAGCTCTTTGGCGGAGGCGTGCTGACCACCTTGTTGATCGCCACGCTGGTCTGGAATCTTTCGCGGACTCAGCGCCGGGCGGTCAGCCTGGCCACCGATATGACCCGCGACCTGCAGGAGCGCGAATGGGTACTGCGACAGGCGCAGCGAATCGCGAACATCGGGATTTCCATCTACGACTTCACGGAGAAGCGCACGTACTATTCCGACGAATACCTGAAGCTGGTCGGACTTCCGACCGGGCGCGACCGGCCTCCCAGCGACGAGGAGATCCTCGCCGTGGTGCACGCGGAAGATCGCTCGCGCGCACGCGATTGCATCATCACTTTTCGGGAAGGCCGGGCCGCTCCCACCCAGACTCTGCGCATCGTGCATCCGACGCGGGGCGAGCGGATCTTGCTGGTCGAGAAAGGCATTCTCCAAGTCGAAGGCGAACAACCGATGCGCGGCATCGGCATCGTGCAGGACATCACGGAGCGGGTGGTGACCGATCGCGCTCTCGCCGACAGCCACCGGCGCCTCGATCAGCTCATGGGTGCGATGCCCGGCGCGGTGTTCCAGCTTCGACGCACTCACCAGGGCGATATTTGTTTCGTCTTCCTCAGCGAGGGAGCGGCCAGCGTCTTTGGCATTCCGGCGGGGGATTTGATCGCCGATTGGTCTAAACTCACGGCTTTGATGGATTCCACCATGGCGGAGGTCTTTTCGGAATCGCTGGCGGAATCCGACCGAACCCTTTCTCCCTGGCATTGCGAAGCGCTGCTGCATTTGCCCTTCGGCGGGCAGCGCTGGGTGCGGTACAGCGCGATACCCGAACGCAGCCTGACGGAACCGGCAACCGTCTGGCATGGCGTCGTGATCGATATCACGTCGACGAAGCAGGCGGAACATTCGCTGCGCGAAAACGAGCAGCGCCTGCGCTTCACTCAATTCGCGATGGACCACGCGCGGGATGCCATGGCTTTCCTCGATCCCGATGGAAATCGGATCTATGTGAATGACGAGAACTGCCGGCTCACCGGCTATTCTCGGGACGAGCTGTTGCGCAGCAAGGCCTGGACATCGTTCCCCGATTTCAGCGAAGACGACTACCGGAAGCTGTGGATGCATGTCAAACGCCACGGCACCCATACGATCGAAATGTCCATGCTGACGAAAACCGGCGAGCCCCAGCCGGTCGAAATGAGCGGGACCTTCATCGAATTCAGCGGGCGGGAGATCGTCTTCGCGATCGCGCGCGACGTGTCGTCCCGCAAAGCGGCCGAAAAAGCTTTGCGCGCGAGCGAGGAGCGGCTCCGGTTCACTCAATTCGCGCTCGATCACGCGCAGGACATCGTCTCGATCATGGACCGCGACGGCAACCGGCTTTACGTGAGCGAGACCTTCTGCAATTTTACCGGCCGCACGCACGCCGAGCTCCTGGTGACCAAGGTCTGGGAGGGCATTCCCTCGCTAAATCGGGAACGTTTCCACGCCCTCTGGGACGACGTCAAGCGCTGCGGCACGCTGTCGTTCGAAATCGAGCTTCTCACGCAGTCCGGCGAAAAGAAGCCGGTCGAAACAAACGCCTCTTATCTCAACTTCGGCGGCAAGGAAGCCGTCTGCACTATCTCCCGCGATCTCACGGCCCGCAAGTCGGCCGAACTGGAAAAGAAACGGATGCAGCAACAGCTCCAAGAGACGCAGAAACTCGAGAGCCTCGGTGTCCTGGCCGGCGGGATCGCTCACGACTTCAACAATCTCCTCACCGGCATCCTCGGAAATGCCAGCCTCGCGCGCGATCGTCTGCCCGATAGCTCCGAGTTGCATGAGCCGCTTCGTCAGATCGAACGGGCCTCCACCCGGGCGGCTGAACTGTGCCAGCAGATGTTGGCTTACGCGGGCAAGGGGCGGTTCATCGTCGAACCAATCGACTTGTCCTCGCTCGTGGAGGACACGGCCAAGCTGCTCGACCTCTCGATCGGCCGTCGGGCGACCCTCGAACTTCGGCTTGGGCACGACCTGCCGGCCGTGCTCGCGGATGCGACTCAAATGCGGCAGATCGTCATGAACCTCGTGCTCAACGCGGCCGAAGCGATCTCCCACCCGCAGGGCAAAATCGTGGTCTCGACGGGCGAAATGCGGATCGACCGGGCGTTCCTCGCCAGTGCCCGCGTGGCCGCGGATCTCACCGAAGGCCCGGGCGTTTACCTGGAGGTTTCCGACAACGGCGAAGGCATGAGCCGCGAGACCCTCGAGCGAGTTTTCGAACCGTTTTTCACCACGAAGTTCACCGGCCGCGGCCTCGGTCTCGCGGCCGTCTTGGGCATCGTGCGCGCCCATCAGGGTGCCTTGCACGTGCAAAGCGAGCGGGGACGCGGGACTACCTTCCGCTTGGTGCTTTCACCTCATCACGAAGCGGCCCGCAAGACCGCCTCCCTTCCCCCGTTTCGCGCCGCCCCCGACCGCAACCAAGGCCGCATTCTTGTCGTGGACGACGAGGAAAGCGTCCGCTCCGTCACGCGGCAGGCGCTCGAACGGACGGGTTTCGTGGTCGAGACGGCGGAGGATGGCGAGGTCGCGCTGGCCAAACTCGCTCCCGATCCGCGCCGTTTTCTCGTGATCCTTCTCGACTACACCATGCCGCGCTTGGACGGCGCGCAGACCCTCCGGGAAATCCTGCGGCTAAACCCGCAGGCTCGTGTCATTCTCATGAGCGGCTTTCCGGAACAAGAGGCGCGCGAACGCCTGGGGCAGGATACCTTGGCGGGTTTTGTGCAAAAACCTTTCGATCTCCCTACCCTCCGCGCCCAAGTGGAGCGGGTGGCGATGGCCGCGGCCAGTGTCGGCGCAGAGTGAGTGTTCGGGAACCTCCCTGAAATCTAGTGCGCGGCAGAGGATGGAACGCCGAAGCCCGCGGGATCGCGCCGGGTTGCGCCGTTAATTTTCATCGCCCGCCGCGCCACCGGCGCTTTTCATCCCTCCCTGAATGAAAGTGCTCGTGACCGGCGCGGCCGGTTTCATCGGTTTCCACGTTTGCCGGCGATTGGCCGCATCGAAGCGCTGTGAGGTGCTCGGTCTCGACAACTTAAACGAATATTATTCGGTCGAGTTGAAACGGGCGCGTCTCGCCGAGTTGGAGCCGCTGGAAAACTTTCGCTTCTTGAAAGGCGACCTATCGGATGCCCCCGCCTTTCGCGGGATCTTCGACCACTTCCGCCCGGACTACGTCGTGCATCTCGCCGCTCAAGCCGGCGTGCGTTTCAGCACAGAGAATCCCGCCGCCTACGTTCAAAGCAATATCTCAGGCTTCCTTAACGTCCTCGAAGCCTGTCGCGCCCGACCGCCCAAACACACGATTTTCGCATCTTCGAGCAGCATCTATGGAGCGGGGGCCGCGATTCCGTTTTCGGAGGACCAGATCACCGACCAACCTATCTCCTTTTACGGCGCCACCAAGAAGAGCAATGAATTGATGGCGTACAGTTACGCCCACCTCTACGGCCTCGCCATCACCGGTCTTCGCTTTTTCACGGTTTATGGCCCTTGGAGCCGTCCCGACATGTCGCCGATCCTTTTTGCAAAGGCGATATGCGAGGGCACCCCATTGAGGCTGTTCAACGAAGGGAAGTCGCTGCGCGATTTCACCTACATCGATGACATTGTAGACGGTGTGCTGAAAGTTCTGCTTTATCCGCCCGACAAGCCGCCGATCCCACCCTATCGCGTTTTTAATCTCGGTCACCACCGACCGGTTGAAATGCGGCTGTTTGTCCAGATGCTCGAGGAACTGTTGGGGCGCAAGGCGACCATCGAACTTCTGCCTCCTCAGCCGGGCGACATGCCCGAGACTTGCGCCAGCATCGACCGCATCCGCGCCGCCGTGGGGTTTGAGCCCAAAACCTCCCTGGATAAAGGCCTCCAGCAGTTCGTCGGTTGGTTCAAGAAGTACTATGCGATCGCGTGAACGGTCGGCGCCGGCGAGGAATCCGCTTTGCAGATCCGACTACGAACCCCATTTCCCCAAACCCTGGGACCTCGTTTGTCCCACCCCCTGCAGTAACCTCAGGTCGAATCTCGCGTTTTCATCCTCGATCCTGTCGCAGACGGCGCATTGCCTCGGGCGCACCCTTTTTGAATGAAAACGATCCTCCTTCTCGTCCTCTCCAATATTTTCATGACGCTCGCTTGGTACGGCCACCTCAAATTCAAGTTCCTGGAGGGAAAGTCCTTGGCCGTGATCATTCTCGTGTCCTGGGGGATCGCTTTTTTCGAATACTGCCTGATGGTCCCTGCGAACCGCGCCGGGTACTTGTCGGGAACGTTCAGCGGGTATCAACTGAAGATCATCCAGGAGGTGATCACGCTGGCGGTCTTTATCTTCTTTGCCGCCATCGTTCTGAAAGAACGGCTAACCTGGAACTATGCCGTCAGTTTTGGCCTGATCCTTCTGGCGGTCTACTTTGCCACTGCTTTTAAACCCGGGAATACTCCCGGGAGCAGTGACTGATCCGCTCGGCGCTTGCGTGCCTCTCGGAATCCAACACGGTTCGATCACTACGATCTCAACTCAACGATTCTTCTCCCATGTCCAAAGCCGCCACTGCCCGAGCCGAAACTGTCGAAAAAGTAAAATCTTCGGCCCCCGCCGCTGCCTCGAAAGAGCGCAACGATCCTGCCCGGGATAAAAACATCGAGCTCGCGCTGTCCTCGATCACCAAACAGTTCGGCGACGGCTCGATCATGCGTTTAGGCGACGCGAAAAAGATGCAGGTTGAAACGCTTTCGACCGGCTCTCTCGCGATCGATCTCGTGCTGGGCGTGGGCGGGCTGCCCCGCGGCCGCATCGTGGAAATCTACGGTCCGGAGTCGTCCGGCAAAACCACCTTCTGCTTGAGTCTTATCGCCGAGGCCCAGCGCAAGGGCGGGCTGGCGGCGTTCATCGACGTCGAACACGCCCTCGATCCCAAATATGCCCGTATCGTCGGGGTAAATCTGGACGACTTGCTCGTCTCACAGCCCGATTCGGGCGAAGACGCGCTCAACATCACCGAGACCCTCATCCGCTCCAACGCGATCGACGTCATCGTGATCGATTCCGTTGCCGCGCTCATCTCAAAGCAGGAGCTCGACGGCCAGATGGGCGACGCCACCGTCGGCTCCCAGGCGCGGCTGATGAGCCAGGCCATGCGCCGGCTGACCGCCGTCGTGAGCAAGACAAAGTGTATTTGCGTATTCACTAACCAAATACGGGAAAAGATCGGCGTCATGTTCGGCAATCCGGAGACCACCCCCGGCGGCCGCGCGTTGAAATTTTTCTCGTCCATCCGCATCGACATTCGGCGCAAGGACCAGATCAAGACGCCTGACGGCAAGGTCGTGGGCAATCGCACCAAGATCAAAGTCGTCAAGAACAAGGTCGCTCCGCCCTTCACCGAGTGTGAGTTCGACATCATGTACGACGAGGGCATCTCCCGCACGGGTTCGGTGCTGGACCTGGGGCTCGAGCATAAAATCCTCGAAAAGAAGGGCGCTTGGATCGCTTACCAGGGCGAACTCATCGGCCAGGGGCGCGACGCCGCGAAGCAGACCTTGAAAGAAAAACCCGAGCTCGCCGAAAAAATCACGAAACTCGTGATGGAAAAAGTCACGGTAACCGGCGGCGCCAGCGTAGCCGCGCTTCCCGCGGAGTAGTTTAGGCCCGGCTCGGACGCTGGTCTACGTCGCAGAGCTTCCTTAGGAGCTCTGCAACGTGGCAAACCGAAGACAAAAGGTGGCGCCCGCCGTCTCCGGCGGGCTGTTGGGCGTCGGTGTCTCCCCGACGCTTGCGAAACATTCTCCGGGTCCCTAGGTCCTAATCGCCATCGTTATGCCCTACCTGCGCTTCCCCTTTTCCTTTTCTCCCGGACTGTTCGCTCTATCGCTTGCCCTGACTTTTGCCGCCGCGGCAGCCCAGGACAGCGCGCCGCGGCTCGCCCCGTCTACATTGGAGGGCCTGCAAAAATCCGCGGCCGGAGGCGATGTCGACTCCGCTTATGACTTGGCGGAACGCCACTTGCGCGGCGAAGACGTGGCGAAGGATATTCCGAAGGCGCTTAAACTTTACGAACAAGCCGCCAAGGGTGGACACGCGAACGCCGCCTTCAGGGTGGGCAAAATTTACGAGGACGGCGAACTCGTGCCGAAGGATGGAGCCAAAGCGGCCGAATTTTATCGCCCGGCTGCGGCGGCTGGCGTGATGGAAGCCCAGCATAACTTGGGTGCGATGTACGCCTCAGGTCGCTTGATAAAACGCAATTACACCGAAGCACTCGCCTGGCTGATTCTCGCGACAAAGAACGGCGATACCTCCGGTCACGAACAGAAACTGCGAGACCATCTTGGTCCTCAACGAGCTCATTTAATTGCGGCGGCCGAGAAGCGCGCCGAAGAGCTCGCAAAGGGAGGACCTGAAGCCGCTCTGCCGCCCGTTGGAACGGCGCCCGCCGGTGAAGCGGCTGGAAAACCGAGCCTCACACCGCCCACCCCAACCGCGCCTTCAGGCCCGGCACCGAAGGTCACGGCTCCGTCTTTCGAGAAGATTGCCCCGCCCAAAATCGATTTGGCCCCCCCGCCGGTTCCAGCTCCGGCCCCTTCGGCGGAAAAGACCTCGCCTCCAGCCACTAAGAAGTAGCGTTCACTTGCTGCCCGCCGGAGCGTTTCGCTGCTCACTTCTTTTTTCTGATCCTGGCAGCATTAACCGCTGAGAAGTAGCGGCCCGCCCGTGCGCCGAGCTCTTTCTTCGGCCGATCTCGGCAAATCGGGGGTCGCGGACGAGGGAGGGATGGAAGGACCTCCACCATTCTACTCCCCGCTTGAGGTACCCGCGCCGCTCCTCGTAAGCTCGCGAACGCGCCATGCTCCTTCTCTGGGGAATTTTTGTCGGTTTGATCGGTTTGGTCATCTTTCGCGCCAATAAGCTTCGCGCCGCCAACCGGTACTTCAGCGTTTACATGTTCGGCACTGCTGCGTGGGTGGTGAATCACCACTTCGTCCAGCAAGGAGGCGGCGATGCGATTCTTCACCTGCGGATTGGACCGGCTCTCGCCTCGTTCTTCCCGGCCGCCATCGGCATGGTGCGGGAAGCGATCCTCAACAACAAAGTCACCCTGCCCGCGCTGATCACAAAATCTGCGCCCTGGCTGGTCATCGGGGTGCTTCTCGCGGCGCCGACTGTGACCCAGTGGTTTTTGCCCTCGGGACCGGGCGTCACCGGTCCCCACTACGGCCTCGGCTACGTGCTTCAACACATCGGCCTCGCTGCGGCCATGCTCTATCAAGGTTGGCTGGGCCTGCGCACCTTAAACCAAGTAACGGGACCGCGCCGCACCGAAATGATCGTGGCGGTCATCATGATGGCGATCTGCGTCGGCATCATCAGCATCCTGATGGCTTCGCGCAGCTGGACGGACGTCGAAATCACTCGTTCGTATCCTATCAAGATCATTGTTTTCGGCTACATCCTTTGGCTCGCGTGGACGATCGCGGGGCGCCAGATCTACGATGCCAAATACTTGTTCTCCCTCGCGCTGCAGGGCGCGGCGATCCTCCTCGTCACGGCGGGCGCGTTTATCCTGGCGGAAACGCTCCTCACGCGGCTCGGGACGTGGGCCGAATGGACCCCAAAAATCGTCGCCTGCGTCATCGCGGCCGGCATCGGCATGCTGCTCACGCGCCGGTTTTTCCGCCGCTACATGGCGTTGCTCTCCGAGGATACAGCCATCTTTCAAGACAAGGTGGCCGGCGTCATTCGGAGTTCGCTCAATCACGAAGTGGCGTTGGGCGAGGTCGAGCGCCTGTTTGCCGACTACTGCGGCACGGTCACGGCGTTCATTCTGCAAGAGCTTTCGCCGGGGCGCTACGAACGCGGCGGCGTGATCATCGACAAAAAGGATTTTTCCTGGTCGGAGTTTAAGCAAGTTTCCTGGCTGACCCCGGATGGAATCGACCCCGCCCTACTCAAAGGCCCCGGGACAAAGGCGAGGCAATGGTTAGAGGCTCAATCGGCCACGCTCGTCCTGCTCTCCTCGCCCTGCGCCCACCATCCTGGAATTGCGCTCGTGTGTGGATGCCGCCGTTCCGCCTCGAGCTACACTTATCAGGAAATTGCTCGTCTGGCGTTGATGATCGATTCGGCAGCAGTCGCTCTCGCCATGATCGAGGCGAGTGCCCGCGCGCAGAAATCCGGGCAGCTGGCCGCGCTCGGGCTCATCGGCGCCACCGTCGCCCACGAAATCAAACAGCCGCTGGCGGCCATTCGCATGTTCATGACGATGCTGCCGAATCAGTATAACGACCCCGCTTTCCGCGCCGAGTTCTTCCCACTCATGCCCAAACAGATCGCGGAAGTGGAGAACACCCTCTTCAGTTTTCTGCGTCTGGGCCGCTCCGAGGAGACCGTCCAACCCGTCCACTTCCTCGCCCACGAAGTCGCCGCGGAGGTGGTGAAGCTGATCCAACCCAAGGCGCGCGAACACGAAGTCGAACTGACAACCTGCTTCGACACGGAAGACATCATTTACGCCGATCCTCAGGTCTTGAAAAAAGCCCTGCTCAATCTCGGACTCAACGCAATCCAGGCGATGGCTCAGGCTCCGGCTCCGCGCGAACTCCGCGTCTCCATTGGAAGCGGGGCCGGCCGGGTCTTCATCTCGGTCCGCGATTCGGGTCCGGGTCTGCCGGAAGAACTGATCGAGAAGATCTTTCAGCCCTTCGTGACGTCGAAGACCGATGGTTTTGGCCTCGGTCTATACATCACGAAACAAGAAATCGCGCGCGTGGGCGGCGAAATCGTCGCGCGCAACCGCCGCGAGGGCGGGGCATCGTTTGAAATCAGCTTTCCGGTTGCCCTGCCCGACTTGAAACCGGCTGAAGCGGTCATGCCGGCCGCAGCGAGAAAAACCGCATAGAGAGACGGCGGGCAGGAAACCGCTCATCACCCCTAACTGTCACCCATCGACCGGTTCTCAGCTTGTCGTCCTCGAGCGGAAACGAGTGACGAGAAGCGTTACCAACAACGGCAATCGCACCACCAATGAGCACTCACGAGGAGACGTGAGCGGCTTAGATCCTTTTTTGTTAAACCGCACCTCCTTCGCGACCCAGTCTAATACCGGTCATTCCTAATCCTCCTTTGGTATTATTGTTTCCCCTCGTCGCTCGTCATTTCGGCTGCACCTCCGTAGGGTGACGCCCGCATGTCCTCCGCGTCGCCACCCGCCCCGCAACTGGGGCCCCCCACCCCGCAGGCCGACGCCGTTTTTGCCGCCCGAGAGTTGCGGAAGATCTACGGGGCGGGCACAGCCGCCGTTCACGCGCTCTCCGGGGTCGATCTGCGGCTGTTCCCAGGAGAGCTGGTGGTCCTGCTCGGCGCGTCCGGCAGCGGCAAGTCGACTCTGCTCAACCTCCTGGGCGGACTCGACACTCCGAGCAGCGGCACGCTGAGTTTCCGCGGCTGGGACTTAGGCCGAGCAAACGAAAAAACACTTACGCAGTATCGCCGCGATGTGGTCGGTTTCGTATTTCAATTCTACAATCTCATTCCGAGCCTGACTGCGCGGGAGAATGTCGGCTTGATCACGGAGGTGGCGCGCAATCCCATGCGGCCGGAGGACGCTCTAGGCCTCGTCGGATTGTCGAGCCGCCTCGACCATTTCCCCGCCCAACTGTCCGGCGGAGAACAGCAGCGAGTCGCAATCGCGCGCGCGATCGCGAAGCGGCCGCAAGTCCTTCTCTGCGACGAACCGACCGGGGCGCTGGATGTGGGCACCGGCATTACCGTGCTCGAGGCAATCGAACACATCAACCGGGAGCTCGGCACGCTCACCGTCATCATCACCCACAACGCCATCCTCGCGGACATGGCCGACCGAGTACTTACTTTGCGCGACGGAAAGATCGTGGGTGAGCGACGGAACTCCGCACGTGCGGCCGTGAGCGGCCTAGCATGGTAAAAGGCAATGCAGAATGGAGAATCTAGAATGAAGAATGATTTTCCCGATCTCCTTCCCATTCTGCATTAGCGACAGCTCGCCGAATGTCCCTGCTCAACCTCAAGCTCCTGCGCGATCTGCGGCTGCTAAAGTCACAAGCCTTTGCCGTCGCGCTCGTCATGGCCTGCGGGCTGGCGATGATGATGATGACGCGAAGCCTCATTGTGTCGCTGGAGGAAGCGAGTTCGTCCTATTACCAGCACTACCGCTTTGCCGATGTGTTCGCAAAAGTGAAACGCGCTCCTGATTCGGTCGCGCACGATATCGCTCGGCTGCCCGGCGTCGCGGCGGTGGAAACAAGCATCGCGATGCAAGTGACGCTCGATCTGCCGGGAATGGCGGAGCCCGCCACGGGCTTGATCAACACGGTGCCGGATCGACGCCCACCCGAGCTCAACCGTCTCTTTCTTCGCACGGGACGCCTGCTGCAGGTCGACTCGCACCACGAAGTTCTGGTTGGAGAAGCGTTCGCCGAGACGCATAAACTCAAACCGGGAGACACCGTGTCCGCCATTCTCAACGGTCGAAAGCTGCCCCTGCGCATCGTCGGTATCGTACTCTCGCCGGAGTTTGTTTTTGAAGCACCTCCGGGCGCCGCGCTTCCCGACAACAAAACCTTCGGCGTTTTCTGGATGAGGTACAAGGAGCTGGCCGAGGCTTACAGCCTCGACGGCGCGTTCAATACGCTGGCGCTTCGGCTCGGACCGGGCACGTCGGAGCGAGCCGTGCTCGACGGCGTAGACCGTCTGCTCGAGCCCTATGGGGCGCTCGGTGCGTACGGTCGCAAGGACCATTCGTCGCATGTGCGCGTCACCGATGAGATCCGCGTGCTGCAGGGACTTTCCTTCGGCTTTCCTCTCGTTTTCCTCAGTGTCGCGGCCTTCATGACCAACGCGGTCATGAGCCGTCAGATCAATCTCCAACGGGAGCAGATCGCGATTTTAAAGGCATTCGGTTTCAGCAATGGACGGATCGCGGCGCACTATTTCAAATTCGCCCTGGCCATCGTGGCGCTCGGCACCGTGCTGGGCGTGCTCGGCGGATTGCTCCTGGGAGCGAAGCTGGTGGAGATGTATCATCTCTTCTTCCGCTTTCCGCAATTGGACTTTCGGTTGTCGTGGCCGGCCTTGTACGCGGCGGGGATCGTTTCCGCGCTCGCGGCGGCGGTCGGCGTCGCCGGCGCGGTGCGGCGCGCTGTCCGTTTACCGCCCGCCGAAGCAATGCGGCCGGAACCTCCCGCCGACTATCGGCCCGCGCTGCTCGAGCGGTGGGGCCTGGCCCAAACGTGGTCGGTGTCGGCCCGGATGGCCCTGCGAAACCTCGAACGCAAACCTTGGCAGGCGATCCTCACGAGTATGGCGCTGTCGCTCGCCACGGCGATCCTGATCATCCCCAATTCATTTCGCGACGGCATCAACCACATCCTCGATTTCCAGTGGGACATCGTGCAGCGCGAAACCGTCATGATTTCGCTTGTCGAGCCCGGCCCAGCCCGCGCCATCGCCGATTTCCGCAATCTTCCCGGGGTGACCCACGCGGAACCCTTTCGCGGCGTGCCGGTGGAGCTGCGCTGGGGCTATCGCACGCGCCGTCTTTCGATCTATGGACAACCCGCGAATGGCCACCTGAGCCGGGTCATCGGCGCGGACAACAAGAGGATTCCTCTGCCTTCGCACGGTCTCGTGCTTTCGCAGAAGCTCGCCGAGGTTCTCGAGGTTGGCCTGGGCGACCGTTTGTTGGTGCGCGTGCTTGAAGGCGCTCGTCCTGAACTTTGGATTCCGATCACGGGGATGGCCGAGGATTTTGCCGGCGTAGCGGTCTATATGGAACTGGATGCGCTGAATCGACTGCTCCTCCAAGGCGATCGCATCGACGGAGCACACCTCAGCGTCGCGAGAAACGCCTGGCCCGCTTTCCTGGCCGCGGTCAAGGAGACCCCCCGCGTCGCGGGCACCATCATCAAGGAGTCGATGCGCAACAGCTTTCGCGACACCACCGCGCAAAGCATCGGGTTGCTCCAGATGATCTACCTCTTTTTCGCGACCGTCGTCGCCTTCGGCATCGTCTACAACAGCGCGCGTATCTCGCTGTCGGAGCGCCAGCGCGAACTCGCGACGCTGCGGGTGCTCGGTTTCAGCCAGGGTGAAGTCGGCGCGGTGCTCGTCGGGGAACTCGTGATCCTGACCCTCGCCGCGCTGCCGATCGGATTGTTCCTCGGTTCGCTCCTGGCCAAGGCGATTCTCACCAGTGTGAACACTGAAACCGTGCGATTGCCGCTCATCCTCACTCCGGCCAACTACGCCTTTGCGGTGCTCGTCGTCTCGACCGCCACCGCTGTTTCCCTCCTCTTCGCTTGCCGCAAACTCAACCAACTCGACCTCGTCGGTGCATTGAAGGCCGCCGACTGATACAAAGTCTCGATCCGCTGATAGAAGATAGAAGAAACCGTCCCGCAAACTTCACGCCTGCGACTATTCTCTCTGTATTATTCGCCATCTCTACCCTCTTCCCATGCCCTCGCCCACCCCACCTACCGCCTCGGAACCCGCCTATGACGCATCCGCTCATCTGTCGCGGAAGCGCAAGCGCTGGCCCTACATCGCCGGCGCCGCTCTGGTTGCGCTCATCGTCGCGGGACTGTGGCCCAAGGCGGTTCCGATAGAAATCTCGAAGGTATCGCGGGGCTCCCTCGAGGTGACGGTGAACGACGAGGGGCAAACCCGCGTAAGGAATCGCTATGTGATCGCCAGTCCCGTTTCCGCGCAGTTGCGCCGGATCGATCATAAACCAGGGGCAATCGTCGAGGCGGGCAAAACCATCCTCGCTGTGCTCGAGACGGCCGCCGCCGATCTGCTGGATGCTCGCTCTCTCGCCCAAGCGGAGGCTCGGGTGCGCGCCGCCGGCGCGGCCCGCGATCAAGCGAATGCGATGCGGGAACGCGCACGCACCGCGGCCACGCTGGCGAACACGGAGTGGGAGCGGGCGAAGACGCTTTTCGAGCGCAATAGCATTTCCCGTCAGGAATTGGATGTCGCTCAGATGCGGCAAGCGGTGGCGGCGCAGGAGAGCCGTGCGGCGGAGTTCGGGTTTAACGTCGCCGGCTTCGAATACGAGCAGGCCCAGGCCCTCCTCGTGCGCGGCCGGCCCGACTCGGCCGGCGAGACCCGCATCACGCTCACTTCGCCCGTCAGCGGTCGCGTCTTGCGCGTATTTCAGGAAAGCGAGCGTTTGGTTACCGCCGGCTTCGCTCTCTTGGAGGTGGGAGATCCGACCGATCTGGAAGCCAAAATCGAGGTGCTCTCGCGGGATGGGGTGGCAATCGCGCCCGGCGCTCGAGCCTGGCTGGAGAAATGGGGCGGCCCGAAGCCGCTCGAGGCCCGCGTGCGCCTCGTGGAGCCGTCCGCCTTCACCAAGATATCGGCGCTCGGAGTGGAAGAACAGCGGGTCAACGTGATTGTGGACCTCGTCGATCCCCTCGAGAACCGCCCCACGCTCGGCGACGCTTATCGCGTCGAGGGCCGAATCGTGACCTGGAATTCGAACGACGTCGTCAAGGTGGCTGCGGGCGCGCTCTTTCAACGCGAGGACAAATGGCAGACCTTCGTCGTCGAGGGCGGCCGCGCGCGTTTGCGCGAAGTCCGCATCGGCCACAGCAGCGGAAGCGAGACCGAAATCCTCGAGGGCGTTTCGCCGGGCACGACCGTGATCGTCTATCCCGGGGATCGGGTCAAAGACGGCGTCCGCGTGACTGAATTGGTGATCAAATAAGCAGTAGGATAGCCTGCAAAAGGTGGAGCCCGCCCTCCCGGCGGGCCAGTTGACGCCGCTGGAGAGCGGCCTGGTAGTCGGACGAACCTGCCGGGACGGCAGGTTCCACCTCCGCGGCCCGGAGGAACGCGGAGGGACGATCCGTTCTCTTCTCTCTCCCCTTCCCTTTCTTTTTCTCTTCCCACCTGGCGCAGAGCTCGAAACGGTAGGAGAGCGCTCTCCATGCCAGCCACCGACACCATCGCCGCCCTCGCCACACCGGTCGGCACGTCCGCGATCGCCGTCGTGCGGGCGACCGGACCGCAATGCCAGCGGCTCGCCCGCGAAATATTCGGCGAGCTGCCCTCGCCCCGCGTGGCCCATCATACCGACTATCGGTCCCTCGCGGGGGCCGTGCTCGACGACGTGGTCGCGACGGTTTTCCTCGGCCCGCGCTCCTACACCGGCGAAGACACTTTGGAGGTCTCCTGCCACGGAAACCCGTTTATCGCCCAAAAAATCTTGGAAGACCTGCTCGCGCGAGGCTGCCGCTCGGCCGAACCCGGAGAATTCACCCGCCGTGCGTTCCTCAATGGCCGGATCGACCTGACTCAGGCCGAAGCGGTGATGGATCTCATTCACGCGCGCAGCGAGCGAGCCCTGGCTGCGGCCAATCAGCAACTGCGCGGCAGCCTGGGAAGACATTTGGCCGGACTCTCTCACGACCTGCTCTCGGCTCTCGCGCGAGTGGAAGCGTACATCGATTTCCCGGACGAGGACCTTCCCCCGGAGGATCGCGGCATCGTTCTGGGCGCGATCGATCGTTTGCTGGCGGGCGCGGACCGGCTCCTCGCCACCCATCACTACGGCGACCTCCTCCGCGACGGCATCAAAACCGTTATCATCGGCGAGCCCAACGCGGGCAAGAGCTCCCTCCTCAATCGCCTCTGCGGACGCGAGCGCGCCCTGGTCAGCGCCGAGCCGGGCACCACCCGCGATTTCATCGAGGAGCCGATCTCCATGGGGCCTTATTGTATTCGACTTACGGATACTGCAGGCCTGAACGTCAAGCCGAGCGCTCTCGAGAAGCTGGGAATGGAAAAAACGATCGAGCGGGCAGGCGAAGCTGACTTGTTTTTGGTCGTGCTCGACGCCACCCGTCCCCACCCCACCCTGCCGGACGATATTTCCGCGCGGCTTACACCTCAAAATGCCATCGTCGTCCTGAATAAATGCGACTTGCCGGCCTCCGCCCTTATCGCCAGCGCGGCCGGACCGTTGAGCTATGTGCGCGTATCGGCTCTGACCGGAGCCGGCTTCGACGAGCTCGCCAGAGCCATCGAACGCCGCGCGGAATCCTTCCGCCTCGATCATGGCACCGAGATCATCGCGATCAATGCGCGCCACGCCGAGGCCCTTCGTCACGCAAAAATCTGCCTCAACGAGGCGCGCGACAATCTCCTCGCGAGCCGCCCCGTAGAACTGTTGGCCAGCGACCTTCGAGGGGCCCTGGATGCTTTTGGCCAGATCGGGGGGAAGATTGATCATGAACGCGTGCTCGATCACCTGTTCGCCACGTTTTGCATCGGTAAATGATCGCTTGCGCGCGTGACCTAACCCCCGTAGGGTAAGGGTTTTATATAATCGCAAGTGGATGATATTCAATAAGATACCGTACGATGTGATTGTCTGCGGAGCCGGGCACGCCGGGTGCGAAGCCGCGTTTGCCGCTGCCCGAATGGGTGCCTCTACCCTGCTCTTGACCGGCAATATCGACACTATTGCCCAGATGAGCTGCAACCCGGCCATTGGAGGCCAAGCCAAGGGTCAGATGGTTCGAGAGATCGACGCATTAGGCGGCGAGATGGCCATCACTACGGATTTGACGGCAATTCAGTTTCGTCTGCTCAACGAATCAAAAGGACCCGCCGTGCAGTCGCCCCGGGCTCAGTGCGACAAAAAGGCCTATCAATTCCGGATGAAGCACACCCTGGAACTCCAAGACCGTCTCCAGATTTTTCAGGCGACTGTCACTGGACTTACGTTCATGGATGGTCGTGTGGTAGGCGTGCGCACCAATCTCGACATAGAGTTCCGGGGCGCGACTGTCGTCGTGACGACGGGTACTTTTCTGCGCGGCCTCATGCACATTGGCCAGAATAAGAACGAAGGAGGTCGACTGGGAGATTTCAGCGCAAAAACTCTCTCCGCGAGCTTTATTGAGGCAGGGATCGAACTTCGACGCCTCAAAACGGGCACCCCTCCCCGTCTTCTGGGCCGCAGTCTTGATTTTGCAAAGATGGAGGAGCAGCGAGGCGACGAGCATCCCACTCTGTTCGCCTTCCACGACACGCGAGATCCCGACAACTTGTTCCACGTGGAACATACCGGCGAAAACCGTCTCGGCTGGGATCCTGGCACGAACCAAGTCTCCTGCTGGATGACTTACACCACGCCGCAGACCGCTCAACTCGTCCGAGACAACCTTCACAAGTCGGCAATGTATTCCGGGGAAATTGAAGGCGTCGGACCGCGTTATTGCCCCAGCATCGAGGACAAATTCGTTCGCTTCGCCGATAAGCCCCGGCATTTACTCTTCTTAGAACCTGAAGGCAGGAGCACCAATGAATATTATGTCAACGGGCTTTCCACGTCGCTGCCGTTCGACGTTCAGCTTGAGATGGTTCATAGCGTACCAGGCCTGGAAAACGCACTCGTCTTGCGACCTGCTTATGCCGTTGAATACGATTTCGCGCCGCCCACGCAGCTTTATCCGTCGTTGGAATCCAAGAAGGTGGAGAACCTTTTTTTTGCAGGGCAAATAAATGGCACCTCGGGCTATGAGGAGGCAGCATCCCAGGGCTTGGTCGCCGGGGTAAATGCTGTGCGCAAAGTCAGGGGCCAGACGCCACTCATCATTCAGCGGCAGGAAGCCTATATTGGTGTACTGATTGATGATTTGGTGACCAAAGGCACGGAAGAGCCTTACCGGATGTTTACCAGTAGGGCAGAGCATCGCTTGCTCTTCAATCATGGCAGCGCCGAGTTAAGACTCGCCCACCACGCTCGGGAGCACGGTTTGATTTCGCCTTCGCGTTTGGTTCGCATCGAAGAAAAGAAAAAATTGACTGAACACTGGATCATGCAACTCGAGCGTATCAAAGCGCCGCAGGGGCAGGGGAGTCTCGCTGACGCGATCCGACGGGCGGCTTCCGCCGTGACGGCGACACCGGAGCTCCCAAACGAATTCATCCTCCTACCGAAAGAGACCCGCGAGGAGGTCCTTTATCGGGTCCGCTACGCCGGTTATCTCAATCGCGAACAACGCCAAATTGAAAAATTGTCGGAAATCGAGAAAATCAAGCTACCCAAGGACTTAGATTATCTAAAGGTGAAGGGGTTACGGCGTGAAAGCGCGCTCAAATTGAATGAACTGAAACCCTTCACGCTCGGCCAAGCGAGCCGCGTAAGCGGTGTTAATCCGGCTGATATCAACATCTTAATGGTCGTCCTGGAGGCCGGGAAGGGCTTGTCGGCATGACCCGCGCCTCTCCGAACTCCATGCGCGCGGCCGCTTCCCAGAAGGTGGATTTAGAACCGTTGCCACCCAGTGCGGATCCGGCCCGTACGGCGGAGTACCTGGCGCGGCGCGCAGACCGCATGGCGGTCCTCGCGGGGCGGATGGCCACACATCTGGCTGGCCGGCCGCCTGTTACGCTCGAGATCGGCTGCGGCCACGGTCATTACCTGACCGCTTACGCGAAGGCCCATCCCGAACGTTTTTGCGTCGGCATCGACTTGGTTCGAGACCGAATCCAGCGAGCGACGCGGAAACGCGACCGGGCGCAGACGAAGAACCTGCTCTTCTTGATCGCTGAAGCGCGGGAGCTCCTGGGCAGCTGGCCAGAGCAGGCCAGGCTAGGGGAGGTGTTCGTCCTGTTCCCTGATCCCTGGCCCAAACGCCGACATCATAAAAACCGCATTCTCCAGCCCGGCTTCCTCACAGAATTGGGAGAGCGGGCCATCCCGGGTGCACGCCTCTGCTTCCGTACAGACCACCAGCCCTATTTCGAGGAGGCCCGGGCCGCCGCAGGCTCGCACGTGCTCTGGAAGCTCCACGAGGAACCGTGGCCCTTCGAACTGGAAACAGTATTCCAGTCCCGCGCCCCGACCTACTATTCCTTCGTCGCTCGACGCGTTCCGCACCTATAAGACCGACCCGGCCCTCCGTCCGCCCCGGCTTAATATCGGTCTCCCCTGTAAGCCCTGGCCATTTCGGTGATTGACGGGTCCGAGGGCGTTTGGCTACGTCCAACCCTTTCAAAACCTCCCAAGAGCTTCCACGCGTTCCATGTCCGTAGCCAAAAAACTAGCCCTTTTGCCCGTCCTTCTGGTCACCGGTCTGCCGGGCTTGGCCAGTGAAGGCGGCGTGGCTCCAAAAGCCACGGTGCTCTTCGACCTCGGTAATGGGTGGGCCATTACCAACAGCATGCTCACGGGCTGGACGGTTTCGGCGCTGATCGTGCTTCTTATTTTATGGATGGTAGGCCGGCCTTCCATCTTCCCATCAAAGGGGCAGGCAGTGATGGAGTCGTTGATCGAAGGATTGCGCGGGCTCTTCGAACCGATCGTCGGAAAGAAAGCGTTTCCCGGCGCGTTTCCGCTCTTGGTCACGTTCTTCATCTTCATCCTCGTGCACAATTGGATGGGCCTGCTGCCCGGCATCGGAACGATCGGGTGGGGGTATAACGACGCTCAAGGGCACTTTCATATGGTGCGCCCCTTGCTCCGTCCGCATAATGCGGATGCCAACGGCACGATCGCCCTGGCCCTGATTTCGTTTATCGCCTGGCTGATCGTCATCTTCAAGTACGCCGGGCCTAAAGTGATCCTGATGGATTTGTTCGGCAACAAGGCGGATAAGAAAGAGACGCCCGCGGCGATGTATTTTGTCCTGACACTGATCTTCATCCTCGTTGGATTCATCGAGGTGTTCTCCATCATGATCCGGCCCTTCACGCTTTCGGTGCGGCTCTTCGGAAACATCTACGGCGGCGAGAGCCTCCTGCACGGCACCAGCTTCTTCCCTGTGTTCTATTTCATGGAGCTGTTGGTGGGCCTCATCCAGGCCATCGTTTTCACGCTCCTCACCGCCGTGTACATCGGCTTGCTCTGCAATCATGGCGACGACCATGCGCATGACGACGAGCACGGCCACGGAGCCGCAGCGGAAGGCAAACCCCACTGATCCCTTTTCCGTCGGGAGCGTGCTTCGCGTGCGCACGGCGGCAACTGCAACCACCATCACTAACTCATATGATCAACCTCCTCGCTGAAATCACTGGCAACATCGCCAGCGCGTTCGGTTTGCTCGGCGCCGCCATCGGCGTGGGCCTCATCGGCAACAAAGCCGCTGAAGCGGTCGGCCGCAATCCGGCCGCCTCCGGCAAGATCCTCGTCCAAGCCATCATCGGTATGGCGCTGGCCGAAGGTCTTGGCGTGCTCGCCCTGTTCCTCGCCAAATAAGCCTTGGTCGCGCCGTTTCTCCGGCGCGACTCCCTTTTTCCCTCCGCCATGCTCTCCTCGTTCATCCTCGCCGCTGCCGAAACCCACGCTGCCTCGGGCGGATTAGTCGAAACGTTCGGCAATCTTGCCAACACGTTCGGCGTGGAACTCAAGTACGTCATCATCCAGACGGTCAGCTTCCTGATCCTGTTTGGCGTGCTGTACCGCTTCGGCATCAAGCCGACCATCTCCGCGATGGATGAGCGTCGGGCGAAGATCGACGCCGGCCTGAAGTACGCCGAGGAAATGAAGGCGCAGCTGGCCGCGGCCCAGCAGGAAAGCAGCAACTTGCTCAAGAACGCGCAAGTCGAAGCCACGAAGATCATCGAAGAATCCCGCAAGACCGCGAAGGATTTTTCGGACAAAGCCCAAAAGGAAGCCACGGAGCGCGCCAATGGCCTCATCACGAAAGCGCAGCAGGCGATTGAGCTCGAGCATAAGAAGATGCTCTCCGAGGCCCGCACGGAGATCGCCCGCCTGGTCGTGAGCACGACCGAGCGCGTCCTCGCCAAGAAACTGAGCGACGCGGACCGCGCCGGCTTCAACGAAGCCGCCGCCAAGGAGCTGACGAGCGCCTAACGGCGCAGCAATGTAGATGGAGAATGCAGAATGGAGAATGACCGACCGGCGAACTTTCAATCCATTCTAAATTCCCCATTCACAATTCTTCATTCGCCTTTTCATGTCTTCCAAAAAACACGCCCACCAACTTGCCCGGCTGCTCTTCAAGCTGAGTTTGGTCAATGGCCAGCTTTCCGGTGAGCGCGTGGCCGGAGTGCTCGGCTACGTGGAGAAAACGAAGCCCGCCCACACCATGGCCGTGCTGAAGGCTTATCAACGATTAGTCGCGGCCGAAGTCGCCCGCAACAACGCCGTGATCGAGCATGCCGGCCCCGTATCCGGCGATTTGGTACAACAGATCGCCAACGCGCTCGGCCGCAAATATGGCCGTGTCATCACGGCCACGACCAAATCGAATCCTGCTCTTCTCGCCGGTCTTCGCGTAAGGGTGGGGGACGACGTCTACGAAAACTCGGTCTCCGGACAACTCTCCACGCTCGCCGCCGCGAGCTAATGACGCCCGCAGCCTGAAGAATGTAGAATCCCGCCGATCCACAGCCTTCACCTGCTAAACTCATTCTTCCTCCTTCATTCTACCTTCCCAAATTCGCCATCTAAATGAGCACGGTCATCGAACAAATCGAACAGCAGATCGCCAAGCTGCAGAACAAAGCAGTCAAGAAGAACACCGGCACGATCCGTTCCGTCGCCGATGGCGTCGCTCGCATCGACGGCCTCTCGGACGTCATGTACAATGAAATGGTGCAGTTCCCCGGCGGGACGATCGGCATCGCGCTCAATTTGGAAGCGGACGAAGTCGGCTGCGTCGTGCTCGGCGACATTTCCCAGCTGAAGGAAGGCGACGAAGTCACGACCACGGGCCGGCTCCTCTCCGTTCCCGTTGGCAAGGCGCTGCTCGGCCGCGCGGTCGACGCGCTCGGCAATCCCGTCGACGGCAAAGGACCGATCGACGCCAAGGAAACGTTCCCCGTCGAAAAAATCGCTCCCGGCATCATCAAGCGCAAATCCGTCAGCCAACCTCTTTTCACCGGCATCATGGCGATCGACTCCATGATCCCGATCGGCCGCGGACAGCGCGAGTTGATCATCGGCGACCGCGGCACCGGCAAAACCGCCATCGCGATCGACACGATCATCAATCAAGCGAAGATCAACAAGGTCGGCCTCGCCAGCGGCGACGCCAAGTTCCGCCCGGTTTATTCGATCTACGTCGCGGTCGGACAGAAGAACTCGAACATCGTCCGCACGATCGCGACCCTCGAGGCCGCGGGCGCGATGGAATACACGGTCATTGTGGCCGCTCCGGCGGCCGACAATCCGGCCAATCAATACCTGGCGCCGTTCTCCGGCGCGGCGATGGGCGAATGGTTCATGGAAAACGGCATGGACGCGCTGATCGTCTATGACGATCTGTCGAAACACGCCGTGGCTTACCGCCAGATTTCGCTGATTCTCAAGCGTCCTTCCGGCCGTGAAGCCTACCCCGGCGACGTGTTCTACCTGCACAGCCGTCTGCTCGAGCGCTCCGCGCGCTTGGAAGGCAAGGGCTCGCTGACCGGTCTGCCGATCATCGAAACCCAGGCGGGCGACGTCTCGGCCTACATTCCGACCAACGTGATTTCGATCACCGACGGACAGATCTTTCTCGAAACCGACCTCTTCAACCAAGGCACGCGCCCCGCGGTCTCCGTCGGTCTCTCCGTCTCGCGCGTGGGCTCAGCCGCGCAGATCAAGGCAACCAAGCAAGTCGGCGGCAAATTGAAGGGCGAACTCGCCCAATTCCGCGAACTCGCCGCCTTTGCGCAATTCGGCTCCGACCTCGACGCCAAGACGAAGTCGCAGCTGGATCGCGGCGCCCGCATCGTCGAGCTCTTCAAACAGCCCGCTTTCAATCCGATCCCGATCGAGCAGCAGGTCGTCACGCTGTGGGCCATGCAGAAAGGCTACTACGACGCGATCGACCAGAAGAAGGTCAACGCCGCCGCCGTCAGTCTCCGCGAATTCTTCGCTACCCGGAAGGACGCGCTGCTGACGGAAATCCGCAACAAGGCCGCCCTCGACGCCGATCTCGAAGCAAAGCTCAAGACCGCGGTCGACGAGTGGAAGGCGTCGTACGCTGCCTAAGGTAGCGAACATCGAGTAGCGAGTCGCGAGCATTTCCAACCGGAACACCGCCACACGATATTCGATCCTGAACGCTACTCACTACCCGCTACCCGCTACTCACTACTTCCTCCATGGCATCGACCCGAGACATACGGCGCAGAATTAAGTCCGTAAAAAACACGCGGCAGATCACGAAGGCCATGGAGCTCGTGGCGGCTTCGAAGATGAAGAAGGCGCAGGCCGCGGCGCTCGCCGGGCGCCCTTACGCGCAGTTGATGGGTTCGATGCTGGGTTCGCTGGCCGGCCGCGTGGACGAGACGGCCCATCCATTCCTGGTTCAGCGCGAAATCAAGACCCGCGGTATCCTTCTTATCACTACCGACAAGGGCCTTTGCGGACCGCTCAACGCCAACTTGTTCAAGGTGGTGATGGAGATCAAGACCCCGGCCAAGTTTGCGGTCATCGGCCGCAAGGGCGCGCAGTTCCTGGCCCGCACCAAGCGCGACATGCTGGCCGATTTCCAGGTCCACGACCGGGTACCTTTCGCCGAGGTCAAAATCGCAATCGAATTTCTGGTCAAGCAGTACCTCGAAGGGGTGGTCGACACGGTCGAGGTGATTTATCCGCGCTTCAAGAATACCCTCGTGCAGGAGGCGACGCTCCGCCCGGTGCTGCCCCTGGCCAGCGTTGCGTCGACCCTGACCGCGCTCAAGGCGGAAACCGGCGCGCCCTTCGCCGACACCCGCGAGATGATTTTCGAGCCCGATGCGCGCAGCGTGCTGGAGGCTCTCCTGCCGTTTTACGTCAACCGCTACATCTACCAACTCGTCCTGAGCGCCAAGGCTTCCGAGCACAGCGCGCGCATGGTGGCGATGAAGACGGCCAAGGACAACGCGACCAAACTGCTCGGCGATCTCACACTCGAGTATAACAAAGCCCGCCAGGCGGCCATCACGCAGGAAATCCTCGAAATCGCCGCCGCCCAGTTTGCGGGAACCTAGCCGCTTATTACGAACGCCTCCCTGCTAATTTTGAACGCAGAATGAAGAATGTAGAACACCGGGTCCCTTAGGCCCACCGACCTCCACTCACTCACCTGCTTCTCCTGCCTTCTGCACTCTCCATTCTCAATTCTCCCTTCGCCTCTATGAATACCGGCAAAATCGTCCAAGTCATCGGCCCCGTGGTCGACGTGCAGTTCGCCGAGAACGCAATCCCGCCCATCTATCAGGCGCTAACCGTCGAATTCACGGTCAACGGCAAGAAAGAAGTGCTCACGCTGGAAATCCAGCAGCACTTGGGCGAAGGCATCGCCCGCGCAATCGCGATGTCCTCCTCGGAGGGTTTGGTGCGCGGTATGCCCGCAGTGGATACTGGCTCGCCGATCTCGGTGCCGGTGGGAGAAGGCGTGCTCGGTCGTATTTTCAACGTCACGGGCGAGACGGTGGACGGCCGCGGGCCGGTGCCACACACCAAAAAATATCCGATCCACCGCGCCGCTCCGGCGCTGGTCGACCAGGACACGAAGGCGCAGATTCTCGAAACCGGCATCAAGGTCATCGATTTGATCGCGCCTTTCACCAAGGGCGGCAAGGTCGGAGCCTTCGGCGGCGCGGGCGTCGGCAAGACGGTCGTCATCATGGAGCTGATCAACAACATCGCCAAGGCCCACGGCGGCTATTCCGTGTTCGCCGGGGTGGGTGAGCGCTCCCGCGAAGGAAACGACCTTTACCACGAAATGTCCGAAGCGGGCGTCATCGACCAGAAGGATCTCAGCAAGTCCAAGGTCGCGTTGGTTTACGGCCAGATGAACGAACCCCCGGGTGCCCGTATGCGCGTCGCGCTGTCGGCCCTCGCGATGACCGAGTACTTCCGCGACGAGAAAAACCAGGACGTGCTTCTCTTCGTCGACAACATCTTCCGTTTCTCCCAGGCCGGTTCGGAAGTGTCCGCGCTCCTCGGTCGCTCGCCCTCCGCGGTGGGCTACCAGCCGACGCTCTCGAACGAAATGGGCCTTCTGCAGGAACGCATCACCTCGACCAAGAAAGGTTCGATCACGTCGTTCCAAGCGGTGTACGTGCCGGCGGACGACTTGACCGACCCGGCGCCAGCCAACACGTTCGCTCACTTGGATTCGACCATCGTGCTGGAACGGTCCATCGCCGAACTCGGCATCTATCCCGCGGTGGATCCTCTCGCCTCGGTTTCAAAGGCGCTCGAGCCGGCCATCGTCGGCGAAGACCACTACAAGGTCGCTCGCGAGGTGCAGCGCGTGCTGCAGCGTTACAAGGACCTCCAGGACATCATCGCGATTCTGGGCCTCGATGAACTGTCGCCCGAAGACAAACTCACGGTCTATCGCGCGCGTAAGATCCAGCGTTTCCTTTCGCAGCCGTTCCACGTGGCCGAAGTGTTCACGGGGTCGCCCGGCAAATACGTTTCCGTCAAAGAAACGATCCGGGGCTTCAAGATGATCCTCGACGGCGAACTCGACAACGTGCCCGAGGGCGACTTCTACATGAAGGGCGGCATCGACGAGGTGCTGGCAGCAACCAAGAAGTAGCGAACATCGAGTAGCGAGTAGCTGAGCATACTATCCAATAGGCCGCACCTACTTCTACTCTCCACACGCTACGCATTACTCGCTACTGACATGGCCTTAACACTCGAAATCGTCACTCCGGAATCCCGAGTCTACTCCGATACCATCGACACCGTGGTGATCCCGACCGTGGAAGGGGAGATCGGCGTGCTCGCTGGACACATTCCTCTGCTCACTCAGGTGGAGAACGGCGAACTGCGCGTCACGAAGGAGGGCAAGACGTCCTACCTCGCGGTTGGCGGCGGTTTTGCCCAGATCGTGGGGGATCGCGTCTCCATTCTCGCGGAAAGTGCGATCACTGAAGACAAGATCGACGAGGATGCGGTGGAAAAGGCCATGCAACGCGCTCAGGAAGCGTTGCGCGGCAAAGATGCCTTGGAGCCCGCGGAAGTCGAACGCCTCGAAAGCGTAGTCCGTTTCGCCGTTGCCCAGCTCGGCGTGCGCCGCCGTCGCAAGTAGTCCCTCCGAATCTGTCGCTCACACGTTCCCCGCTGCGGAACGTTGGCTAGCGCGGTCGCAACGATCGCGCTTTTTTATTGGCACAACGCGCGCCAGCAGCCTTTCAAATGAAAGGACAACTTTCTGAAATCCCGGGCCGCCAGATCTCTTAGAACCGCGCGCCCGTTGAGCGCCAGCTGGTCCGAACGCGATAGGATAAGATGAATCGTCATGGCCGCCTCCGTAGGTCTGTAGTCGGTACATACGACGCAGCGGCAGGTTTGCTTCAAAAAATCGCGAGGAGCATACGGATTTTTGACGGCGGTTGGAACTCAGGTGCCTGCCTGTCATCCTTGAGCGGAGCGAAGGATCCAACTCGACGTCGCCGCCGAGGCCAAACTGGATCCTTCGCTCCGCTCAAGGATGACAATGCAGAGATCCAGTAACCCCCGCCGGGACGGCGGACTCCACCTTTCAATCGAACCGCGCCCTCCTCGGACGCCTCACTTCGAGGCCAACAACTTGCCGAGCGCTGCCATCGGCTGTTGCGGGCCCACGTACTGGCCCCGCTCGTAGCTGTTGTAGAGCACCTTGCCTTGGGCATCGACGACAACCAAACATGGTATGCCATTGCCCGCGTACTTGCCGATGTCGGCCGCTTTCGCGTCTTCGAAACGCACGGCGGGCCATGGCATGGAGTAGCGTTTCATGTAGCTCAGCATCTCCCGTTCGCTTCGATCGGAACTGACGAACACCACCTCAAAATTCGGATGGCGATCTTTATGGGCCCGGTAGAACTCGACGAGCCGAGGCGTAAACTGTTGGCATGGGCCGCACCAGCCGGCGGAAAAATAGATGGCATAGTACTCCGGAGCGGTGGTTCCTCCTGGAGCGTCGGCAAAACCCTCGCCCGACGGCACCACCAACTTGTGTCCGAAAAGCACGGCACCGAGCACTTGCTGGGCCTGCGCCTGGCGTGCTTTGAGCAACGCGTTCTCTACGTTCTTGTCCGTTTTTACCACCGATACTGCGGTGCTGTTCTGACGCTCCCTAATGACGCCTTGGTCCTCGGGCGACAGATTGGCGACGGGCACTTTGACCCGGGTCCCGTCCGCCTTCTTGATGAAGACGATGTCGCCCACGCGGCCGGCAAACTCGCCGGACACGACGCCGCCGTCGACCTGTTTCCAGTCGCGCGCGTGGAGGTGTGCGCAGGCCATAGCGATCGCGGAGAGCAGGAAAACGGTTCGAGGAAGCGAGAGACTGCGTTTCATCCTTCGATCCTGTCGGGGAGGCGTGGTTACCTCAACCCCCGCAGGGTAAACAACCTGCTAAGTTATCCTCCCCATAATCTCACGCGCAGTCCGCAAGCACGCCGCATCCGAGGCAGTTGCGCGCTTAATAGTCCGTAGGTTGCACAAAGGGCGCTTTGACTTTTGAAACCAAGTCTCATTCTCTTTCGTTCTTCTTCATGGCATCCGCCGTCGATCCCTTTCGCCCCAAGCGCCTCCGCCTGACCGAGCTTCCGGCCGGGGCGACAGGCCGCGTATGCGAGTTGAGCGGACAGGCGGAAGTCTGTCAGCGCCTGAGGGAAATGGGATTTTGCGAATCGGCGGTCATCGAAAAGGTGTCCGGCCACCGGACGCTTTTGTGTCAACTTTGCGGGACGCGCATCGCGTTGAGCGAACGCGCCGCGCAGCACATTGTGGTCGAGCTTATCCGCGGCGGCGTTTGAGCTGCGGGGAGCGTTCCGCCTGCATCATGCTCACCCACAAACTGTCCGAACTCGCGATTGGCGCCGAGGCTACGGTCCGCGAACTACCGAAGCAAGGCTCGGCCTTCCTCCGCCTCCGGGAAATGGGCCTGCTGCCGGGGACCCGCATCACGCTCGTGCGCACAGCCCCCCTTGGCGATCCGATCGAAATCAAAGTACGCGGCTACAACCTCACCTTGAGGAAAAGCGAGGCGGAACACGTCACGGTCGAACCGTGTTCGCCCTAATGCATAATGGAGAGTTGAGCAGGTAGATTTCCGATCGCGCCGTTCATTCTTCATTCACCCTTCTTCCTTCATCATTCGACCATGCGCTCTCCTGTTTATGCTCTCGTCGGGAACCCGAACTGCGGGAAGAGCACGCTTTTTAACGCGCTGACGGGACTCAAACAGAAGATCGGCAATTATCCCGGGGTCACCGTCGAAAAGAAGATCGGCGAGACGTATTCCCAGCATGGCCAGGCGATCAAGGTGATCGATCTTCCCGGCGCGTACTCGCTCGCGGCGCGCTCACCGGACGAAGCGGTGCTGCGTGACGTTCTTCTCGGGCGCCGGGCAGACACGCCGCAGCCGGATCGCATCGTGTGCATTGCCGATGCGACGAATCTCGAGCGAAACCTGTACCTCGTTCATCAGATTCTCGATCTCGGCCGACCGGTCATTCTGGTGCTCAACATGATGGACCTCGCCACAAAATCGGGGCTCCTCATTCGCGCGGCGCGGCTGGAAAAAGAACTCGGCATCCCCGTGATACCCTGCGAAGCGGTGAACGGGAGAGGACTGGTCGAACTTCGGCTGGCGATGAGCCGCAGCGACTTGCCGTTGCCACGTCACCGCTGGGATATCCCGGCGCCGATCGCGCCGGCGGTCTCCGAAATTGCCGCCAGCCTGCACGAACACGATGGCAAAGCTCCGCTGATCGCGCGGGCGGAAGCGCTGCTGCTGCTCACCGACCAGGACGCGGTGCGCGTGTCGGGATCGACGCCGCTCAGTCCTCGCACGACGGAGATCCTCAAGGGCTGGCAGAAGAAATGGGAGGCCGAGGGCACGGATTGGGCGGGCACGCTCGTCAACAGCCGCTACGAAGCCATCACCCAACTCTGCGGAGAACTGGTGCAGCGAACGGGCCAGCCGGTTTCCTCGCTGGGTGATCGTATCGACTCTGTGGTGACGCATCCCGTCCTGGGATGGCTGAGTTTGGGCGCCGTGATGACCCTTCTATTCCTCTCGATTTTCACCCTGGCCGAGTATCCGATGACGTTCATCGAAGAGCTCGTGGCCTTGCTTGCGAACGGAGTGAAACGAAGCATGGCGGAGGGAGAACTGCGCGACTTGATCACCGATGGCGCGATCGCCGGGGTGGGGGGCGTCATCGTCTTCCTCCCGCAGATTTTGATCCTGTTCTTCTTTATCGGCCTCCTGGAAAGCACCGGCTACATGGCCCGCGCCGCCTTCATCATGGATCGTTTGATGAGCAAAGTCGGGTTGAACGGAAAAAGTTTTATTCCCCTGCTGAGCTCCTACGCCTGCGCCATTCCCGGCATCATGGCGACGCGCACGATTGAAGAACCCAAGGACCGCCTCGTCACGATCTTGGTCGCTCCCCTCATGAGCTGTTCGGCGCGTTTGCCCGTCTATTTGCTCATGATCGCGGCGCTGCTGCCCAACGAACAAGTGCCGCTGCTGACCAAAGTCGCGGTCATGATGTCGATGTACGCCCTCGGCACTTTCGGCGCCTTCGGCTTCGCCTGGCTCTTCAAACGGACACTGCTGAAGGGCGAGCCGCCGCTCATGATCATGGAGCTGCCGCCTTACCGGCTGCCCTCGTTGCGCAACGTCCTCCAGCAAATGCTCGAGCGTGCGTGGATTTTCCTGCGGCGCGCGGGCACCGTGATTCTCGGAATCTCCATCGTGCTCTGGGCCTTGAGTGCCTACCCGCGTGCCAAACCGGGGATGTCGACCGACGAACAACGAGCGAGCAGTTACGCCGGCCGGGCGGGCCATCTCCTCGAGCCTGCGATCAAACCCCTGGGGTTCAATTGGCAGATCGGGATCGGACTGATCAGTTCGTTTGCGGCCCGCGAAGTTTTTAATTCGTCCATGGGCGTCGTGTTCGCGGTGGAGGAAGGCGAGGACGAAGATCAGACGCGCGAACGGCTGCGAGTAGCGATCTCCAAAGCCACGTGGGAGGACGGCAGGCCGCTATTCACTCCGCTCGTTTGCGTGTCGCTCATGGTGTTTTATGTTTTCGCCATGCAGTGTATAAGTACCGTCGCGATTGTCTGGCGTGAAACGGCGTCCTGGCAGTGGCCGCTGTTCCAGCTCGTGTACATGACGGGCACCGCTTGGGTAGCCTCATTTATCGTATTTCAAGTCGGCCGCGCGTTAGGGTTCGCATAACATGAATGCGGAGGTCCAATCCATCGCAGCCATCACCGTCGTGATTGTGACCGTGTTGCTGTTGATTGCGCGGGTCGTCCGAAAGCGGAAGCAGCCGGGCTGTGGAGGCGATTGCGGTTGTCCAACCGACGAACTGAAGT
>CAZJLP010000002.1:133978-186110 GCA_964546955.1 uncultured Opitutaceae bacterium
GGTAGGCGAGGCCTCCGGACTCGCCGTTGTGTGCTGCAAACGTTACTCAAAACGTTCAGTTCGCAGCACCGGACGGCGTCAGAACGCGTTGCCTCCACTGTAGTCTCCGCTTCGCCGGTGAGTCCGGAGGGCCTCGCCCTACCGGTCCCATTCTCTTCACGACTGGACCGTTTGGACGGTTCATGGCAGGATGGGGTGATGCCTAGCGATCTACCCCACAATGAAATGGCTTGAGCGTAGTTCTGCCTGGTTGCTCCTCACCGCCGCGGCGCTCGCCCCGTGGATTGCGGGGGCTCGCACGAAAATTGGGTGGGATTTGACCCTTCTTTCCGCCCTGCTCGGCGCCGCGTTCATCGCGCTCGTCGCGTTGCGAGTCCGCGAGCGTCGTGGACTTCAAATCTCACCCCTTGTCGCGATTGCCGCCGTCTTCTTTGTGCTTTGCCTCGGATGGTGGGCATGGCTGCCCGAACCTCTTTTTGCCACGAACTTCGCGGCGGAGCATTGGAGTTTTCTCGAGAGCAAGTACCCTGCGTCCCTCCTGTTGCGCCCCAGAGGCGAAAGGCTGCTGTTTCTCGTCTGCGCGGTTCTGAGTTTGGTCGCAGCCGTCGATCTCGGCCGGCGCGATTCCTTTCGTCGCGCGGCCGCTCTCACCATCGGTGCCAGCGGTTTGATCGCCGCCTGCTACACCCTCGGTCAATATTGGCTCGAATGGGAAACGCCCCCCTGGCTCTTCGTCGCGCAAGGACCGGATCGTTATGCGGGAACCTATTTTCACCACAGCGCCGCGAGCGCGGGCTTCAACGTCGCATGGCCTCTGGCCGTGTTCACCGCTTTGCGCCTGGGAAGGACAGGGCTCGCGATTGCGCTGGGAGTAGTCACCGCTGGAATTGCCGCGATCGCGCTGCCGCTTTGGGACGCGCAAACCGCGATTGCCGTCGCCGGCGGGCTCGCCGTCGCCGGCGCCCTGCATGTTTACCTTGGCCGACAGGGACACCTTCATCCGCAGTGGACGCCTTGGGCCATTGGAGTGCTGCTGGTGGGCGTGGTTGCTTTCCAGTTCGTGACCATCGTTCGGTTGAGGGATGATTTTCCTGACGGCTGGATCAGCGCGGAGCAGACGCAGGATAACGCAGCGGGCCGAGACGCTTACGTGCGCGAACAAGCGGATCAGCGGGGAGACCGGCTGGTGGCATCGGCGGCCCCGCCCCGGGCCGTGGCCTGGCTGACGTCGCTCCGGATGGCGGCCGATAACCCCATCCTAGGCGGGGGCCCCGGTTCCTGGGTTTATCGGTCAATGCTCTACACGAACGAACCGATCGTGAACACGTTTCACCAGCATCGCCAGTTCGCGCACAACGATCTCTTCCACACCGCGGCGGAGTGGGGAATTTTACCGACTCTGGCCTGGCTGGTGATTTGGGGCGGTGCTTTCGTTCATCTCGCGTGGAGGACGGCGGACGAACCCTTGGCCGAACTTCCCTTGCTCCTCGCCCTGCTGGGCCTGGGACTCCACGCGCTGATGCATTTCCCGTTGCAGCTCTCATCACTGCAGCTGTGGGGGGCGATTCTGCTCGGCCTCGCCTGGAGCGGGCGCAGCCGCCGTCGCGAAGGGAAGTGAGTCGTTGGCCAGGGACCGCGAGCGCGGCCCCGGCTCGACGCCAAAAACGCGAGGTCCCTACGCCAGCGGCTGCACTCCGATCGTGCCGCGCAGGGACTCACGATAGGCGGGCGTCTCGATCTCCTTGAGCTTGGCTTGAGCCCGTTTCAGCCGATCGGACAGGCCGAGGCGATTGGCGGCATCTTCAAAATTCGGCCGGTCCATACACGCCTCGAGGTAGCCGACGTGGCGCCGCCACAGGGCGATGTCGACGCGCTGCTTGGCGGCGAGACGAGTCTGGTACCACTCGCTCTCCAGCATGCGATCGCGATCGAAGAGCGCTCGAATTTCCGGATGCGTCAGGTCTTTGCCGTCATGGCTGCCGTGGGCCATGATGTGGAGGATCGCGCGCAGGGGAGGGCAGGCAAGGTCGATGCCCCCGTCGGCAAAATAGCTTTCGGCGACGCGTTTGTGCGTGGCGCAAATGTTGTCCATGCCGTCCACGAAGACGGCTTTGTCCTGCAGTTCCGGCCGGAGCATTTCGTCGGTGAAAACAACGTGCGGATGATTAAAGACGCGTCCGAAGTAGACGCGGACAAAACGAGTCGTGATGCGGTAACCGAGGCGGCTGGCCAACACCGGCTTTCCGTCGTGCACGAAGTCTTCGCACCGTTCCAGGCAGCCGTTGGCGATCAGCGTCTTGACCTCGCGTTCGGCGGGGGTCATCCGCGCAAAGACCTCCGGGACAAGCATGCTGATGTCGTGATCGACGCGCACCTTGGGCCCCACGTATCCGGCTGCCGATACAAAGACCGAATGCGACGTCAAGATGAGCGAGATCAACGCGGCGTTCAGGTCGATGATGGGAGGCAGGGCGTTAAAGGGCCCCTTGGTGAGCGCTCCTTCCGAGCCGGCGCCGGTCGTCGAGGGGGATTTGCCCGTCATGCTGCTGATGTACTCCATGAACAGTTCCGGCAGTTCCAGGTAGTGGATCGGATTGAAGACCGCGAGGGATCGGATGCCCTTCTCCGGCGGATTGTTGCGGCGGCCCGGGACCACGACCCCGACCGGCGTCGGCAGGGGGGCGTTCGACGGGACCCGGCGGTGAAGCCGCGCGGTCAATTCCCCCAGCCAGGTTCCGAGCGGATCCGCCAGGTCGGGCCGCCGTTGCAGATAACGGGGATTCTTGGTCGGCTTTCCGTCCACGATGCGCGGGTGGGCGGACGAAATAAAAAACTTGGGCGAACTGCCGTTGGCGTCGGCTGCGGCGCCGATCAGTTCGCGCATCGGCGCGGTGTAAGCGGCGTAATTGATCGCATCCTCGCGCAATTCGCGCGCGTCGGCCGCGGTGAGCGGCTCGAAGTTCGAAACAAACGTGCCGGGCGACGCGAGGTCGGCCTCCGCCTGATGATCGTAGCCCCGATGAATGGCGTCGTCAGGCCGCTGAAACAAACGTGCCTCGCAGTTCTGCACGAACTTGACCGCGGACGTCGCGGGCAGGCCGGCGGGAAGATGCTTGACCGATTCGGTCGGCGTCACGACCGAGGCGGTGATATCGTCCTCCATCTGGATCTTGGCCGCCGGATGGAAATCGTAGCGCAGGCCGAAGACGCGCCACGAACCGTCGTCCTCGAAACCCACGCGCAGGTAGTTGGCCACCAGTTTGCGGCCGTCGAGCTTCAGCTCGTTGCCCAGGCGCCCGTTGATCGTATCCACGGAGAAATGACTGAGCCAATTGTCCGTCCAGTCGGCCTTGTAGAAACGCTTCACCACGTAGACCAGTTCCTTGATGTACTGCGGAATTCCGGCCAGCCAGGCATTGTAGGCGTCGGCATATTCGCGGCGGGACGGGGTGAGCAGTTTGATCACACTGCCGAGCGAACGCTCAGGGCTCAAGATAGGCCGGCGATCCGTGCCATTGCGGCCGGGATCGGAAAAACGTTTCGACGTATCGTAGGCCAGAATCGCCGCTACCTGGTCGAAGTCGCGGTCGAAATCGGCCACGTACACATGCCCGGGCAGGATGGCGTAGGAGATCGCCTTGGAAATCTCGGATTTGCCTCCCCCGGACACGGTGCAAGGCTTATGACAGAGGGTACCCTCCGGCACGGTGCCGACGAGCCGCCAAGCGCCCTTTCCGCCGGGCACGGGCTCGATGTGCACGCGGTAGCCGCTCGGGCGCACGTAGACCTTGCCGGCGCGGAGTTTCAACGACGCGGTTTGGCCGTCGGGGCCTGGCCAGATAATCTGCTGAGTGCCGA
Source organism: uncultured Opitutaceae bacterium (assembly GCA_964546955.1). Taxonomy (GTDB): domain Bacteria; phylum Verrucomicrobiota; class Verrucomicrobiia; order Opitutales; family Opitutaceae; genus CAZJLP01. The sequence goes on from CAZJLP010000002.1 coordinate 137,837, forward strand.
GATTGAATTTTGTGTCCTGGCGGACGTAGACGACCTCTGGATGCTCGCGATCGATCGCGTAGCCGTCGTGCAGCTCCAGACGATCGCGGTAAAGGGCGACGACTTCGTCGAACGAATATTCCTTGGCCAGGGGATAGCCGGCGAATTCGGCGCCCAGATCGTAACTCGGGTAAACCAGAGCGCCACCTGCGTGTTCTTCCTCGGCCATGCCGTAGAGATTCGCGGAGAAGCTGATCTGCGTTTTCACCTCTTTCTTGCAGTATCCGTAATAATTGTCGGCGATGATGGTCACCATCACACCCCGCTGATCTCGCGCGGTGAGTTTGAACGCGGAGCCGTTGTTGTAGAGTTCGTTTTCGTTGCGGTAACACATGCCATCCCGGCGCTGGCGGGGGGTGGCAAGATCCCAGGAGGGAAGCCCGGCGACGTGCTTCGGAATGGACGCGAGGTGCGGGGCGAGAATCACGCAGCCGCTGTGGCCGGTCCAATGGTCGATATCGAGTCCGGCATCGTTTTCCGGCAAATAAGGATCGCCCGCGTTGCCGAAAATGGCCTCCACGAAATCCAAATTGCTCACGAGCGAGCCCGGCGCGATGAAACGGACCTCCGTGCGCTTCTCCTCGATGACACCGTCCACGGCGGGACAAACCAGCGGGCGCAGCAGGAGCGAGACGAAACATTCCGCCTGGTCCCCGGGCGCACGGTCGGCGGTGTAGGGCAAACGCAACAGCTCGCGCGGAGGACGGAGAGCCAGCGAAAGCATTTTCGCAAAAACGGCCTTCGGCACGGCCGATTTGTCGTCCGGGACCGGCAGGCCGCCTTCCGCGACGTGGAAGACCCCGTGAGTCGTTCGACGATCATTCACGGGGTTGTGCAGCACACCTTGCCGGAGGCGGTAGCTTTTCAGCAGCGGCGAGACAAACTCGTCGTTAGTCGCGGGCAAGGAAAGGGCTCGGGCGAGTCCCGGTTGATCGAGCACGAATGTGCGGGCCGGAAGCTGGGGCGCAGGCCCCACCTCGGAAAGGTACTCGCTCAACCAGTCCTGGATCCGGTGGTCCGCAGGGCAGAGGGGATCAATCAACTGGCGCGTCGTCTCGCGATAACGGGCAAAAATCGGGGCGGCCAACTCGGTCCACGCTTCGCGTTGGCCGTTCGGGACCGTGGGACACCCCAGAAGGGCGAGGCGCAGATTGATGGAGTGGTGCAGCCCGTGGTCGGTCGAGGAGTTCGCGGACGAAGACATGAATGCTGGGAACAAAGATACGAGGTCAGTGAGAGCGCAAAATCAGTCGCGATTTGACGCCCTTTCCCGCGCGCCGGCAATGGCTAAAAAACCCGTTGGGAGTTCCTAGTTTGGAGTTTGGAGTTAACAGCAACGCCATCTAATGATTTACTACCCCCGAGAGATTCCCAACTCCAAACCCAAGCCGCAGCTCCGCTGGGGGCTACCAACCCAGCCAGAGGCGGACAGCCTGGGCCATCTTGGCGAGACCGTCGCCGAGGAAGGTGAACGTGACGACCCCGGCCGCGAAGACGAGATAACCGGCGATAATGAAGACGCCGTCCCTTTCTATGAGGCCTGCCGCGACGAGCAGGATGGCCCACCCGGGGAACGTGTTGGTAAAAGGGATCGGCAGAGGAAGCAGGAGGAAGGCGGCGGAGATAAGGATCAGTACGGAATGGAGGCGAATGAACGCTTCGTTTTCCGTAATCGCGCAAAACCGCGGGCGGATGAACTTTTCCACGAAGCGTAAAATCCACGCCGCGAATTTGAAAACTTTCCCGAAAAAACCGGCTGGGACGCGCTTATTTCGGATCCACTGCGGCAAATACGGCTCTTTTCCAATCGCCATGCACAGCGCGATCCAGGCGATCGCGATGCCAAACGCAGTCGAAACTCCCGGCAAAGGTATCGGCGTCAGGAACGGCAGCGTCAGGAGGATGATCAGCGTAAGATAGGCCCGCTCCTGCAGAAAATGAATCGTCTCGGCCAGCGTAAGCGCGCGATCGGCAAGAACTTCCCGCAAGTCAGCCAGCTGCTCCGAGAGTTTCCGCGGCAGAGCGCAGGTCTTCGGATCAGGTGCCACGCTGGTTGCCATAAAGTTCAATGTGAAGGCGGTGGGCGTAACGGTAGCCGCGGGCTTTGCAAAGTTCCGCCAGCCACTGCGCGCGGCCGGCCAGAGTTTTCTGTTCCGTGCCCTCGGGCATCAACAGAACCTTGCTGCGAGGAATCTCCCGATGCAGCTCCGCCATCATTGATTCGAGTTCGTCCACGTCGGAAGGGACTGACACGACAAACTTGAATTGGAAAGGATAGCCATCGATCCAGGATCGCACGACTTCCGGTTGCCAGCGGCTTTCCTCGTGACGTTTTCGCCAAGCTTCCGGAGCGCGTCTGTCGGGCGTCGAGTTGCGCAGCTTTGGGCTCAGCGAGGCAAGATCGCAGAGGATGCCGCCGGGCGGAATGGTCGCCGCGGTCTCGATCGTGATGTGATATCCACGATCGCGTTGTTTGATCGCTTCCGCGAGGGAGCGAATTTCCTTCGCGATCATCGGCTCCCCGCCCGTGAGAACAATATGACGCGCCGGGTGGCGCGCGATTTCGGCCACGATCTCGTCGACCGAACGCTCCGTGCCTTCCGGGTTCCAGGAGGCATACGGTGTATCGCACCAGTTGCAGCGAAGGTTGCAGCCGGCCGCGCGCACGAAGACGGAAGGAACCCCCGTGAGTTCCCCTTCGCCCTGGATCGAATAGAAGATCTCGGAAACGAGCATGGTGCTTAACCGCGAATGGACGCGAATAGACGCGAATGTCGGAGGTTCTCCGATTTGGCGGCGATTCTTTGGGTGGTGACAAAATCGGCTGGGAAACAGAAAACGTCAAAAGCCGCGTCCTTTGCCGGCCGACGGCCCGCATTCGCGTCCATTCGCGTCCATTCGCGGTTAAACCTCATGGCTTCGGAGGCAAAGAATCCTGAGCTAAGTAAGGCGTCGGATCTGTCAGGCCCGCAGCGGCGAAGGCTTCGCGGCGTTCGACGCAGGTGCCGCATTTGCCGCAGTGAATTTCCCCTCCTTTGTAGCAGGACCAGGTGCGCGAGAAATCGACCCCGAGGCGGGCTCCTTGCGCGGCGATTTGGCCCTTGGTCAGCCCGATGAACGGCCGCAGCAGTTGAATCCCGGCATAAGTTCCCAGCCTCATCGCCTCGCCCATTGCCCGCATGAATTCCTCTCGGCAATCGGGATAAATCGCGTGATCTCCGCCGTGCGCCGCGATGACCAATCCCTCCGCGCCGATGCTTTCGGCGAAACCCGTCGCGATGGAGAGCATGATCGGGTTGCGGAAGGGGACGACGGTTTGCTTCATGTTGGCGGCTTCGTAGTGGCCTTCGGGAATGTCGCCGCCCGAGGCGAGCAGATCTGAAGCGAACAAGCGGTCCATGAAGCGCAGCGGGATCATCTCATGGCGCACGCCCAGTTTTTTGGCGTGTTCCGCCGCAAACGGCAGCTCGCGGGGATTGTGTTTGGAACCGTAGTCAAAACTCACCGCTGCGTCCACGGTGTGCTCCTTCCGCGCCCAGTAAAGCGCGGTCACGGAATCCATCCCGCCGGAGCAAAGGACGACGACTTTCATTGGTACGATTTACTCGAAGAAACCACGAATGCACACCTATATAGTCACCCCGGGGAAACGCGCGAGAGCAGAGCAACCGGAATCCGCACCTGTTCGCTTTTCATTCGGGCGAACTTAGTTCACATTCGTCATTCACATTCGAGGGGCTTTCAAATTACCAACCGATGGCGGAGTTGATTATTCTTCACGATCCGGAATGCGCGAACTATGGGTCGTCCATGCGGCCCGAACAGCCGGCTCGCGTGGTGAAGACCGCGGAGCACCTGCGGCGCCAGCACCCGGAATGGGAATGGCGGACGGCGCCATTGCCGGAGGAGGAGTTTCTTTTGCTCGCGCACACTCCGGCGCACTTGAAACGGCTGCAACAGGCGCGCGATTTCGATTCCGACACGCCTTTTTTCAGCGACATCTACGCGTATGCGCGGCGGTCGGTTGGTTGCGCGTTAGCGGCAGTGGATCTCGCGCTGCAGGGCAGGAAAGCCTTTTCGCTCATGCGCCCCCCGGGACATCACGCCACCGGATCTGAGGCCATGGGCTTCTGTTATTTGAATCAAATCGCTATTGCAGCGCTCGCGGCTCGGGCAAAAAAAGGGTGCACCCGCGTGGCGGTCTGGGACTTCGACGCGCACCATGGCAACGGGACGGAAGCCCTCCTGCAGGACCGCGTCGGCTTTCTTTTCTCGTCCGTGCACCAATATCCCGGATACCCGGGGACCGGCACCGAATCGTTCAGCAACTGCCACAATTTTCCCGTCCCGCCGAACTCATCTCGACGGGACCATATGGATGCGTTGAAGCGAGCCTGGGATCTGGTGGTCGCCTTCCATCCGGAATTGGTGTTGGTCTCGGCGGGCTTCGATGCCTACGCACAAGATCCGCTTACTTCCATGACCCTGGAAGCCGACGATTTCGCCGAACTCGGCCGATGGCTGAAACAGGCGGAATGTCCGGTGGTCCCTCTGCTGGAGGGCGGATATAGCACCGATTTACCGCAACTTGTAGATTCTTTTTTGACCGCGTGGGCCTAGTCGCTTCTCTTGTTGCCAACCTCACATTTTGAAAGCGTCGCCACCCAACCAACTCAACGACCAAACCGGGCAGCTCGCGCCATTGTTGGCTGCTCTCAATCGGGTGGAAGAGGTTGCGCTGGATACCGAAGCCGATAACTTATTCCATTATAGAACAAGGGTTTGTCTCCTTCAGTTCTACGTGGCGGGCGAGATTTTTCTAGTCGATGTGCTGGCGGATATCGATCTGTCGGGACTATGGCCTGTGCTGGCGCAGAAGCACTTGCTCATGCACGGAAGCGACTTCGACCTGCGCTTGCTTTTCGAGCTTTGCGGTTTTCGGGCAAAGAGCATGTTCGATACCATGCTCGCGGCGCAACTGCTTAACCGGCAACGGATAGGGTTAGCCGCACTGCTCGAGGAACACTTTGGCGTGGCCTTGGACAAGGATTCCCAGAAGGCCAATTGGTCGAAGCGGCCCCTGACCAAGAAACTGCTCGATTACGCCTCGTTGGATGTCTTTTACCTGCCCGAACTGCGTGACATCCTGACCCATGAACTCGTCAAACTCGATCGTCTGGGGTGGCTCGACCAGCAATGTCGTCGCCAGATCGAAGCATCGCTGAGCGGTTTTCCCCGCGACGACGAAAATGCCTGGCGGATTGGACGGTCGGAACGTCTCCGCGGACACGGTTTGGCGGTGCTCCACGCCGTATGGCATTGGCGTGAAGATTGGGCGCGGAGGCTGGATGTTCCGCCCTTCAAGGTGACGGGTAATGAGATGCTGCTGAAATTGGCCGACGCGGCCGATAAGGGGGCTTCGGCGGCCGCGATTTTCGAGTCCGTTCATCTCGGAAAGCGCCACGACCGGCTGGGCACCAGTCTTCTCACCGCGTTGGAGAACGGCTTGGCGCGCGATCCGCATACGCTGCCGAGGCGACGCGGCCGCAACCCCGATCATCAACCCCTGACTGCGGAGGAGCTCGCTCTGCAGGACCGTTTAAAAGCGGACCGCGACCGGGTTTCCGCACAACTTCAGCTCGATCCCACACTGATTGCGAATCGCTCCCAGCTGGCGCAGATCGCACGATTTCCCCAAAAAATCGACGAGATCCTTCTGCCCTGGCAAGCCGACCTGCTGCGCAAGGAACCGTCGCTCAATCCCACGCCGCCTGCCGCGGCCTCCTGACGCGGAGGCGTCGATTGAACGATCCGCTCGCCGATGTCCGATTCCGCCAACATCGCGCGGCATCTGCCGCTGATGGCTTCGCAGCGGCCGACGGCGCCGGCTTTGAAGATTCCCCGCGGCCGTTCGAAGAGCGGCGAAATCGATTACCTCGTCCTCTCTTTTTCGGAATTGGACTTGGAAGTGGCTGCTTGGTCGGCCCGCTTCCGGTCGCGCGGTATTGCCGCGGGCGATCGAGCGCTGCTAATGGTGCCGCAGGGGCTTCCGCTTATCGCGGCAGCGTTCGCGCTGTTCTCGGTGGGAGCCGTGCCCGTCGTGATCGACCCGGGTATGGGACTCAAAAACTTCCTTGCGTGCGTCGAGCGCTCGCGTCCCAAAGCGCTGATTGGAATTCCGCTTGCGCGGGTGCTGAGCAGACTCTTCCGTCGGCGTTTTCGTTCGGTGCAAACCAGGGTCGCGGCCTCCGGCAGTCCGCTCGGGCGCTTGTCCGGTCCGAAATCCGATCCTCTACGCTCGGCGCCTGCGCCGCGCTGCGCGCCCGATCTTGCCGCGATTCTGTTTACGTCAGGCTCAACGGGGGCGCCGAAAGGCGTCTGCTACGAACACGGCATGTTTGAGTCACAGGTCGCTCTCATTCGCGACACCTACGCGATCGAGTCCGGCGAAATCGACCTGCCGATGCTGCCCATCTTCGCCCTTTTCAATCCGGCGCTCGGCATGACCACGATCGTGCCCGAGATCGATCCCCGGCGCCCGGCCGCGGTCGAGCCGGCGAAAATCGTCCAAGCCGTGCGCCAGGAAGGCGTCACGAATTCGTTTGGCTCGCCGACCTTATGGGGCAAGGTGGGACAGTATTGTATCGACAAAGGTATTACGCTGCCGACCTTGAAACGCGTGCTGTGCGCGGGAGCTCCCGTGCCGGCGAAACTGTGGGAGCATTCCCCAAAATTTCTGCCCCGGGGAAAACTGCACAGTCCCTACGGAGCCACCGAGGCTTTGCCCGTCAGCTCGATCTGCGCGGACGAAGTCGATTCGCGCGCGGTGCGGGGCGCCTGCGTCGGAAAGCCCGTTGCCGGGGTGCGGGTGAAAGTCGTCCGAATCTCCGAGGGTCCCTTCCGCACCCTCCTCGCGGCCCCCGAATGCGGGCCGGGTGAAACAGGCGAGATCGTCGTGTCAGGGCCGAACGTGACACGGACTTACGACGGACTTAGCGAAGCGACCGAAACCGCGAAAATCCCGGACGGAGACGTCGTGTGGCATCGCATGGGGGACTGCGGCTACCTCGATTCGGAGGGAAAGCTTTGGTTTTGCGGACGGAAAGTGGAGCGCGTTCAAAGCCCTGAAGGTCCTCTGTTCACCGAGCCCTGTGAACAGGTCTTTCGCCAACACGCCGCCGTGGGGCGGTGCGCTTTGATCGGCGTGGGTGTCACGGGCGCCCAAAAACCAGCATTGGTGGTGGAACTTGACGGGCAAACGGACAACTCGCGGGCAGTCAGGCTTGCCCAGGAACTCCGTCAGCTCGCGAAAGAGCACGCGCACACCGCAGGAATAGCCCTGTTCTATTTCCATCCGTCGTTCCCCGTGGACGTGCGGCACAACGCAAAAATCCACCGGCTGACCCTGGCAAACTGGGCGCAAAGCCAGAAAGCGGTGGAAGTGGTATGAACCTGAAGAGGATCAGGAGAACGGCTCCATGAAGACCCTCGTCACGGGAGGAACAGGCTTTCTGGGCCGGCGGCTCGTTGAACGGCTGCTGACGGAGAATCGCGACGTGGTTATCCTCGCGCGGCGCGTCGATCCCGAACTCGCGCGGCGCGGCGTTCGTTTCGTGGCGGCTCCGCTCGAAGACACGGCCGCGGTGCGCGCGGCTTGCCGAGGCATAGAATCGGTTTTCCACGTGGCGGCAAAGGTCGGCGTGTGGGGGCCGTACCGCGAATTTTTCGCCGCCAATGTCCTCGGTACGCGGGCCCTACTCGCCGGTTGCCGTGAGCACGGGGTCAGGACGTTCGTGCACACCAGCACGCCCAGCGTGGTGTACAACGGCCGCGGTCTCGCCGGCGCGAATGAAACGCTCCCGCTGACGACGGCGTGTCCAAGTCCTTATCCCCTGACCAAAGCGATGGCCGAGCGCGAGGTGCTCGCCGCAAACGGCTCCACCTTCCGCACCATTGCGCTGCGACCTCACCTCATCTGGGGAGTCGGCGATCCCCACTTGGTGCCGCGCGTGCTCGAGCGCGCCCGCACGGGCCGCCTGCGAATCGTGGGTCGGGGGGAGAACCGCGTGGACATGGTGCATGTGGAAAACGCAGTCGATGCGCATCTCGATGCGGAACGTGCGCTCGTGAAGGCAGCCAACGCCGGCGCGCCTGCCGCGGGTCGAGCGTATTTCATCACGAATGGAGAACCGGTGCGGTTGTGGGAGTGGATCAATGGGTTGTTGACTGCGTTGGGGAGAAAGCCGGTCACAAAGCGTCTCCCGCTTTCAGCCGCGGCGGCGATGGGTTCCGTGTGTGAAGCGGCCTGGCGCATCCTAAGAATAACGGGAGAGCCGCCGATGACGCGTTTTGTCGCGGCCGAACTGGCGAAGGATCATTGGTTCGATATTGGAGCGGCGCGCCGGGACTTGGGGTACACCCCCCGCATCAGCATGGCGGAGGGCATGGAGGAGCTGGTGCGAGTTTTGAAGGGTCCGGGGGATTGAAGGGCGAGGCCTCTGGCCTCGCCCTACCTTTCGATCCTAATCCCCCCGGCGCCAAACATCGCAAATGCGCTCAGATCGATCGCTGCCTCACCGCTTCGAAGAGCGTGATGATGGTCGCCATGGCGACGTTCAACGAGTCGGCTTGGCCCGCCATGGGAATGCGGACTTGAGCATCGCTCTCCTTCAACCAGTATTCACTCAAGCCATACTGCTCGCTGCCCATCACGATCGCTAGCGGGCCTCGCAGATCGGTTTCGGTGTAGAGGTTTCGGGCGGCCGGCGTCGTGGCAACGGCGCGAATCCCCTGTTCCCGCAGCCATTGGCGCACCATTGCGCTTTCGGAGATCACAACGGGGACGGAAAACAGGACCCCGGTCGACGAGCGCACCACGTTGGGATTGAAGATGTCCGTGACCGGATCGCACACGCTGACCGCCTCCGCGCCGGCGGCATCCGCACTGCGCAGAATTGTCCCCAAATTGCCCGGTTTCTCGATCGCTTCCACGACCAGGAGGAAGGGGGGGGGTTTCAGCGCGAGATCGGAGAGCGAGCGTTTCCACTGGGGGGCGACGGCGAGAAGGCCATCCGGGCGTTCGCGATAGGCTATCTTGGCAAACGCATCTTTCGAAAGTTCGAACAGTTGCGCGCCGGCCCGGGCGGCTTCGTCGATCAAGGCCGGTTCGTTTTCGCCCAGAAACCAGTCGGGGGAGAAATACAACTCGGTCAGGCGAACGGCTTTCGCGAGGGCTCGGCGAATTTCACGGTAGCCCTCGACGAGAAAAACGCCGGCTTCGTCCCGCGGACGGCGGTCCCGCAGGCGAACAAGCTGTTTGATTCGCGGGTTTTGGAGGCTGGAGATCTTCTCGGTCATCAGCAGGGAGCAGCATTACGGAACGGAACGCGACGGGCGTAAAGCCTAGCGTGGAAACGAGACGGGCGCCTGCGGGCTGACCGGCAGAACGGCGGAGCCTGCCGTCCCCGGCGGGCTATTAGTGCGGGATTCCGCCTAGTCCACTAGGGACGCGCAGGAATTCGGGGGCGAGATCGACCTTCCCCTATCACCACCCTTTTTGCTTTAAGAAAGCCGCTTCACCTGTGATTTCTGTCCCTCCGTGGCTCGAAAACCGTTCAACGCGCATCCGTTCAGTTATCACCAGGAAATCGAACTGGAGATTCATACCCTGACCAATTTGGGAGTGGGGCTGGGCCGGGTTCCTTTGCAAGCGAAGGACGGCACCGAGACGCAATGGGTGGTCATGGTGGCGTTCGCGCTTCCCGGTGAGCGGGTGAAGGCGCGCGTATTTCGCAACCACAAGAATTACTCCGAAGCAGATGTGGTGGCCATCGTGAAGGCTTCCCCGCAGCGCGTGGTGCCACGCTGTCCCTTGTTTGGGCGGTGCGGTGGGTGTCAGTACCAAAACCTCGCGTACGTCGAGCAATTGGCCTGGAAACGGCAACAAGTGGAAGAACTCCTCCGCCACATGGCCGGCATCGAATTTCCGGTCGCCCCGGTGATCGGCTCGCCCGAGGAATACGGCTACCGGTCGAAAATCACGCCGCATTTCGCAGCCCCGCGCACTGCGGCGAGTTTGGAGTTTCGTGTTTCTGGTTTGGAGTTGCCCCCGAAGTCGCAAGCGGACGGATCGACAACTCCAAACCCCAAACTCCAAACGAGAAACTCAGACAGACCCCCTTTCCCGATTGGTTTTCTTCGCCAAGGGACCCGCTTCGATCTGGTCGATGTTCCTCGTTGTCCGATCGCGACGGACGCGATCAATGCGCGGTTACCGGAGGTTCGTGCGGAAGTGCGGGCGCGGGCGGAAGCAGGCGAGTATGCGCGCGGAGCCACCCTCCTTCTGCGCGAGGCCTCCGGCGAGGTGACGACCGACTACGATCGCGTGATCACGGAATCCGTCGGCGATTTGAAGCTCCGGTTTCTCGCTCGGGATTTTTTCCAAAACAATCCCTTTATCCTCCCCGCATTCACACGGTACGTTCGCGAGCGGGCGGCCGATTCCGGGGCGCGGTTCTTGATCGACGCCTACTGTGGCAGCGGGCTTTTCGCCCTGACCGCGGCGCCTTCCTTCGAGCGCGTCGCCGGGGTGGAGCTCAGCACCAGTTCGGTCGCGTTTGCGCGGGAGAATGCGAAGACAAATGGAATCGCCAACGCGGAGTTCCAGGCAGGGGACGCGGGGTCCATCTTTGCCGGGTTGTCCTTTCCGCCGGCCGACACCGCGGTGGTCATCGATCCTCCGAGGAAAGGGTGCGACGAAAGTTTCCTGAAGCAGCTCTTCGCTTTCGGGCCCCGCGCGGTCGTTTACGTAAGTTGCGATCCGGCCACTCAAATGCGCGACCTGCGTCAATTTTTAACCCAGGGCTACGCGGTCACTGCCGTGCAGCCCTTCGACCTCTTTCCTCAAACGCGTCACTTGGAATGTGTCGTGACTCTGCGCGCTGGCGCACGTCGGGGAAGTGCAAACGGAGGATAGAGGGAGAGAACCAATCCGTAGAGCGAACACGCCTGCGTCTATCTGCCACTCTCTATCCTCTCCCTTCTGGAGTGAACGTTCACGCGTTCACTCGTACCGGGCGCTGCGGCCAAAATAGTTCAGCAGCCAGATTTCCTTCCAGACGCGATAGCGGCCCTCGTAGGTCATCTTGCCGAAATCGTCGCGGTGGGCATGCGGCATGAGAAATCCCAGCTCCGTGTTCACCTGTTCCAGCTCCCGCTGCTGGGCATTGAGGTCATTCAGAGGTTCGGTCGCCCACGGGAGCAACATCTCGTTGGCCTTGGTCATACGCAGACGATGTCGCTGCAGCAGATGCTTGAGCGAACGGCGCCAGGGATTGCGTTCGACCAACCACGTTTCCGGGTAAAAACCACCAAAGGGAAGGTACAGGTTGTCGGTCACGTAGCGGTATCCACTGACCGTTTGGGAGGCCAGGCTGTAACACACTGAAATAGCACCGTTGGATTGAGGTAGAAACGTGACCTGGATGCGGATTTCCGCTTTGGCGTCCTGATAAACCGACACGCGCAAATAGATGTTGGGGCCCACTTCGGCGCGCAGGGCCTGCACCTGCCGAAAATTCTGGGTGCGAAGCCAGTCTCGAATTCGAAGCAACCGCGCATTGGTCGGCCATTCCTCACCCGACGTGTTCACGACGAATTTGGGGAAGAGGGGAAGAGGACTTACGCTCAGGGCGGAAATCGCCAGCCAGTTGTAGGCGGTTTCGCACAGAAACCAGATCAAGAAGAAGGCGATGGCCACGACCCAGAACGGACGATCGATCCAGCCAAAATCCACGCTCACTTTTGCGCTGCCGACCGCGAACCAGATCCAGCGCAACCAACGATTGACGATCGCGAGCACGGGGGAAGCGAACCGCTGGTTCACCTGCAGCAACACCAGCGACAAGAGCATTCCACTGATTAAAACGAAGTACGCGAATTCCACGCGGAAGAAAATTAAGGAGGAGAACCGGCTTCCCGCTGATCCGACCTATCGGTGGTAGGCTGGCAAGGAACCAGCGGCACGGTCAGTCAGGAAGGAAAGCAGCCGCAAACCTAGGCAAAGCAGACGTCTAGCTCAAGCGCACAGGCATGATGACGCAGATAAAGCTCTCGAGCGTCTTAAACACGCCCGGACTCACCTCATCCTTCACTTCGAAAAACACTTCGTCCTTCGTCAAGGCGCGCAGCGGATCCTGCAGAAACTGCGGATTGAACGCTACCTGCAAATCTGGACCGCTGTAAGCGATCGCCATGGATTCGTGAGCTTCGCCGAAGTCGGGGCTTTGGGCAGTGATCTCGAGAAGATTGCTCGTCAGCTTGATTTTCACCGAATTCGACTTCTCGCTGCAGACCAGCGCCGCGCGGTGCACGCACTGCAACAGCAACTCGCGTTCGAGTTTGATGCGCTGGTGAGTCTCCTTCGGAATCACCTGGTTGTAATTGGGATAGTTGCCTTCGACCACCTTCGAATAAAGGTAGATGCTGTCGACCAAACCGCTCGTATCCTTGTCGGTATTGATTTGAAAAGCGGCACGGCGATCGTTGAAGGACACCTTCACTTTTTCACCCTTGTCGAGCATGCGGAGCAGTTCGCTCACGGTCTTGGCGGGAAGAATAATGCTGCCCGCGCTCGCCGCCGGGACTTCAAGTTCTTTGCTGATCAAGGCCAGTCGCCGGCCATCGGTCGCCACCAGCGCCAGCTTGCCGTCGCGGAAATTGAAATACACCCCGTTCAGAATGTAACGGGTCTCGTCACTGGATTGGGCGTACGAGACGCTTTTCAGCATCGCTGTGAGCTCCGTCTGCTCCAAGTTGAAGGATTTCTCGTCGCCGAACTCGGGCAGCGGGGGAAATTCTTCCTTGCCGATGCCCATGATCCGGAAATTGGAGCCCCCCGAGGTCAGTTTCACCTGGTGGTTGGGAGACGCGTCGAGTACAACGTCGACGTTTGGCAGCTCGCGAACGATGGTAGCCAAGCGTTTGACCGGAAGCGTCACCGCGCCGGTTTCCTTCACCTCTGCTTTGATCTTCGCCCGGATGCCGAGGTCGAGATTCGTGGTGGTTAGCGTGATGTGATCCTTTTCCGCCTCGATCAGCACATTGCTTAGGATCGGCATGGTGGCTTTGGAACCCACGACGTTCAGGACCTGAGCCAGGCCGTTGCTGAAGTGATCGCGATTGATTTTGAATTTCATGGGGTGCCGGAGGCGTCAGCGTTTTGAAGAAACTAACAAACCCTAAAAGATAACCAATTCAATAGTATATGATATCCGTATCCGTATGCTCTGTGAAAAATCGAGACAACTCGAGGTTTCACCTATGAAAACAGACGCAGTTTCGGCTGTGAACAAGCGCGAAATGGGTCTGGTACAAGCCCGAGGTTATGCGCAGAGCCAAAGTTGCTGGTCTTTTCCCAAGAGGTTGCTCACACGAACGGCTCACGGGGTGCTTGAAGCGGCGGGAGCGGCCCTCCGGATGCCCGCGGAACGACGCACATGGCGGAGGATCCCGTAGAGGACGTAGCCCATGGTGAGCGTGACCAGGGCGATTTCCTTCAGTGCGATCCCGAACCCGACGAAGATGATCGCGATCAGGACCGTGCGCACCTTCGCGCGGGTTTGCAGGTTGAAGGTTTTGCCGCTGGGGTAGCGAACCGTGCTCATCATGAGAAAGGCGATGAGCAGCATCACGAAGGGCAGCACCAGGGCGAAACGGTCCAGGGTCTTGTTGTCTTCCGCCAATTCCAGCAAAAAGAGGACGACAGAAGCCACGGTGCCGGCCGCGGCCGGCACTGGGAGGCCGACAAAATCTTTGTTCGACTCTTTCTGACCGCGTTTCAGCAGGGGGTTCGTGATGACGTTGAAACGGGCCAGCCGCATCGCTGCGCAGAGCAGGTAGACGAAGCCGATGAACCAGCCGATGTTTCGAAACCAATCGAAATCCGGGGCCTGGGAGGGCGATAGAATCAAAAAGAACATCATCAAGGCGGGAGCCACGCCAAACGACACGACGTCCGCAAGGGAGTCGAATTCCGCTCCGAACAGGGATTCCCGCCCGCCCATGCGGGCTAGCCGGCCGTCGAACATGTCGAACACGGCGGCAAAGAAGATGAGGTAGACGGCGTAACGGTAGTGGTCGGCGGCCGATACCCCGCGGTAGAGCTGGTCGAAGGCGGTCTCGGCCAAACGCGCTTGGATGCAGTTGATGACCGCCCAAAATCCACAGAACAAGTTGCCCGCCGTCATCGCATTGGGCAGGACAAAAATCCGGCTCGCCTGCTTCACGCTGTAGGGATCTTCGCGTGTTTCGAGGTCGGGCATGGTCGCTCAGGGTTTTTTGGTCAAGGTCTCGAGGTACTTCCAAAACTTTGAATGCTGCTCGACCAGCTGGGCTTCGGTCACGGGGAGCTTGTTGCGTAACAGGAAGTCCTCGAGCGAGTTCTTATGGAGAATGTAAAGGGTATGCAGCGTGTCACCGTGCACCTCGAAATAGAAGCGAAATTCCCCCGCGCGCAAACGGTACAGTGTATGGCCGCCGCGATTGAAGCGGCCGAGCGGTTCCCGGGGATGCGCCAAGTCGGAGGGTTTCAAGTTGCTGATGGGCTCCACCGCCGTCAGCTGGGACAATTTATCGAGCTTGTTAAGCTCGAGCATGCTCTGTTCGGAAAAGGTGACTTGAAACATAGCAGTTTACCGCCGCCCGAGGTAACCTGGAACCTTGGGGGACGTCTTTTTCGGCAAGACAACAACCTCTGAATTTTTAACCGAAACGCCCATGAAGACCTTTTCTCTCAGTTCCTCCCTTGTTGCAGCAACGCTATTTATCTCGCCCGCCGCCTTTGGGCAGGCCGGCGGCTCCGCCGAAATGATGTCCAAACCCTTGTCTGAGGCCTCCGACACGACTCCGGCCGAGACGCCCAAAGCGAAAAAAGGGAAACCGCGCGATGAGGCCATCATCAAGCGTTTTGACCGAGATGGGGACGGAAAGTTGAACGACGAGGAAAAAGCCGAGGCGAAGGAGCAGATGGGCCAGGAAAAAGGCGGCAAAGCCGCCAATGGGGCGCAAATGCGCGAAGAGCTTCTCAAACGTTTTGATAACGACAATGACGGCAAATTGAATGAGGCCGAAAGCTCTGCGGCGGTGGACGCTTTGAGTGGTCGCCCGCGATTCAGCAAGCAATACGACACCAACAGCGACGGAAAGATTGACGATGCCGAAAAAGCCCACGCGAAAAACCAATTGATGGCGATGCCCGCGCCGGGTGCAGGCAAAGGGGCCAAGGCGGATGCAGTTCGGGCACAGATGGTGAAGCGTTTCGACAAGGATGGCGACGGCGTGTTGAACGACGCGGAAAAAGCCGCCGCCCAAGCCGAACGCGCCAAGCGCAAAGCGAAGGACTGAGGCCCAAGGGCCCGCCAGCTTCCGGCAAGCAACGCGTTATTTTGCCTGGGCGGCCTAGAATTAAAGGCCGGCGCCCCGTCTTAGGACGCCGGCCCAGTGAACCAGGCAAACTAACTTCGAACCAAAGACAGTGCGCGGCTCGCGTGCGGGGATCGCACACGACGCGCACCCCATCATTCTGGGCACCGTTTGTGACGATTGATCGGCGGCCGGGTCACGTTTTGATGGCGAACGATGCCCGCGCGCTTGCGTTCTGCCCGCGAGGATTCATGCAAACTCCATGCGCGTTCCGTCGGGTTTTTGGCTGAGGCTGGCCATTGCTTTTGCCGCATTCGGACAGGGACTCGTCTGTGCGCAGAAAACGGACATTGAAGCCTCCTCGGCAACCCTTGTGCTCGATGTTCCGGTGTTCTCCGGCGGGTATGGCATCTCTTTCTACGAGGAAACGGCCCGTTTGTTCGAACGCGAGCGACCGGGCGTAACGGTAAAACTCTACGGGGATCCCCGAATAGAGGATAAACTGCGGGTTCGTATCATCGATGGGAACCTGCCCGATGCCGCCCTGGCGGGGTTGATCCTGTGGCCAACGCTCATTCAAGCGGGCAAAGTGATGGATCTGACCCCTTACCTTGAGGCGAGAAACTGGGAGGGCGACGCGCGTTGGATGGATACCTTTCAGCCCGGCGCGCTGGACGGGTGGCGCGTGCAAGGCCGGGTGTACGGCGTTCCGCTGACCTACGCGTGCTGGACTCTTTTCTACAACAAAGGCCTTTTCCGCCAGCAAGGCTGGACGGAGCCGCGCACCTGGGATGACTTCTTCGTGCTCTGCGAGAAGATCCGGGCGGCAGGAGTGGCGCCCCTGGCTCTCCCCGGAAAGAGCTGGCGTTATGCGGATGCCTTCCTCCGGTCGGCCTACTATAACTTGGCGGGTGCCGAAGGATGGAGGCGACTCAACGCGTTGGAAGCGGGAGCCTGGCTGGATCCGCGTTATCAACGCGCGGTCGGGCTCATGCAGCGTATCGGCAGAGAACATACGCTCGCGGGCTGGGACGCGGAGACCCACACCGGCGTGCAACAGGCGCTGTTCAAAGGCCGTGCGGCCATGACGGTGTCTGGCACCTGGTTTTTGACCGAGAGCCGGGGAAAGATGCCCGACGGTTTCGAGCTGGGAACGATGAATATTCCAATCTTCCCGGACGGCGTATCCGATCCGACCCTGATCCAGACCGGCGCCGACCATTTTTTCGTTTTTGCCACGGGCGATGAACGACGGGTGCGCGCGACCGTCGATTTTCTCCGGTTCCTGACCTCACGGCAGCGCGCGTTGGATTTTGTGCGCCAGGCGGACGCCCCGGTCGCCATCAAGGGAGTGCCGGCCGCAGCCTATTCCCCCTTGTTGCAGCCGACCGCGAGACTGATCGAGCAGGCCAAAGAAGCGTTCAATATGCCGCAGTCGTTTCTCATGCCGCCGGCGATCCGTCAGACCAGCGCGGATACGCAGGAGCCGTTGCTGAAGGGCCAGATTACGCCCCGTCAATTTGGGGAACGATTCGAGGCGGCCGCCGAGCGCGATCGACGCCGTCTAGCGGATCCCGACCACGTGGAAAGCCGCCACCCGGTGCTCGGCACCCTGTTGCTCCTCTCGATCGCGGCGGGGTTGCTTTGGTTGGCTCGCGGGAAACTTCGTTTCCGTCGTCGCTCCGCGTCAGCCGAGTCGCTTCGCCGCCGCGCTCTTGAAGCCCGGGCGACGTTTTTCGGAAACCTGCGGTGGCCGCTCGCGGCGGGGTTTGTGGCGCCGGCCTTCGCGTTGTACGCGGCCTTGATGCTCGTTCCTGGGTTGACCTCGTTCGGCTGGTCGTTCGCGCGTTGGGATGGATTGAGCGAGCGCAGCTGGGCGGGGCTTTTCAATTTCAGGTGGCTGTTGCTGGAGTCGGACGTTTTTTGGATGGCGCTCAAAAACAACCTCTTTCTCGTGGTCGTTCCCACGATCGTGGTGATTCCCCTCGCGCTCGGACTGGCCTATTTGCTTCACCGGGGAATCTGGGGCACGAAGGTTTTTCGCGCGGTATTCCTTTTTCCCAACTTGCTGGGCGGCATCGCGGCGACACTGCTCTGGATGAGCGCCTATCAACCGCATGGAGGCTTGGCGAACGCCGCCTTGGTCGGGCTAGGAAATCTGTTGAGCATCGATGCCCTTCAATCCTTCAGTGGCTACGGGTGGCTTTCCACTGCGAATCTCTACACGTCGCTCATTCCGATTTATATCTGGATGGCGTGTGGGTTTAATTTGGTTTTGTACCTGGCGGCGATGGAAGGAATCGATCCGCAGCTCTACGAAGCTGCGCAGATCGACGGGGCTTCGGGACTGCGTCAGTTTTTCTCCGTGACGCTGCCGATGATCTGGGAAGTGGTGGCGATCTCCG
Organism: uncultured Opitutaceae bacterium; assembly: GCA_964546955.1. Taxonomy (GTDB): domain Bacteria; phylum Verrucomicrobiota; class Verrucomicrobiia; order Opitutales; family Opitutaceae; genus CAZJLP01. The sequence continues at coordinate 155,701 of CAZJLP010000002.1, forward strand.
CGGTGTTCATCGTGATTGGGGGTTTGAATGCGTTCGAAATGATCTGGCTCCTCACCGGCCAGCAGCCCAGCGGCGCCACTCACACGCTGGGGACGATGCTCGTCACCTCGATGTTCCAGGAGTTTCAAATCGGCCGCGCCACGGCCATTGCGGTCATTCTCTTTGTGCTGGTTTTGGTCAGCAGTGCCGTGGTGCTGCGGGGATTCAAGCGGGAGGTGGTCGAGTGAAGACGATAATTTTAACCGCGAACGGACGAGAACGGACGCAAATGTTCGAGTCCACAAACCACAGAACGAGTCGCCAAAGGCGCCGAGCCAGGCTCGAACCCCCGCGTGGGCTTGCGTCCGAGATTCGCGTCCATTCGCGTCCCTTCGCGGTTAAAAATGGATTGGAGAAAGATTCCGCGTGAAAACCTCGGCCCGCCTCTCACGGGGAATTATTTTCGCGGGCCTTCTTGGCTACGCGGTCTGGGTTGTGTTTCCCATGATTTGGGTGGCGTATTCTTCGCTCAAGGCGGACCGGGAGATTTTCAGCGATGCGTTCGCGCTGCCGAAACTCGGCGAGCTGCACACCGAAAATTACAGCCACGCGTGGCGGGAAGCCCATTTTGGCGACTATTTTTTCAACAGCGTGCTCGTGACTACCTCGTCGGTGTCGTTAATCGTGATTCTCGGGGCGATGGCGGCCTACGCGCTGGCCCGGTTCTATCACCGTTTCGCGGGCTTCGTTTTCTGGCTGTTTCTGGCGGGGCTGACGATCCCGGTCCAGCTCAGCATCGTGCCCCTTTTCTACGAACTTCGCGCCCTGGGACTGCTGAACACCCGATTGGGACTGATCCTGGTTTATACGGCGAACGGCTTGCCGTTTGCCGTTTTCATTCTAGCGGGCTTTTTCCGTTCGCTTCCGCGCGCCCTTTACGAGGCGGCGGTGATCGACGGTTGCACCGAAATATCAGCGTTTTGGCGCGTGCTGTTGCCCCTGGCCAAACCGGGTCTGATTACCGTGGCGATTTTCCAGTTCATAGGGGTGTGGAAGGAGTATTTCTTCGCTTTCATGCTCACCGGCGGAGACCTCGATGGCAGCGCCCGCACTCTGCCGCTGGGCCTGGCGAATCTATCGATCACGTCGCAGTACCGATCCGACTATGGCATGCTCTTCGCGGGTATTGTAGTAGTGACAATTCCAATACTGATCGTGTATATCGCGCTCCAACGCTATATCGTGAAAGGCGTCACGGCGGGGGCGCTGAAGGGCTGAAGGGTGGCTAGTCCGCAAATTGCCAGTTTGCGAGCGCGGGTGCATTCAACTCTTGGTTTCCGAGCCGTCGTACGACCGGATGAATTCTCGCACGACACGGAGAAAGGCGTCGGGATTCTCGAGGAAGGCGGTGTGCGAGCACTCTTCGAACACGGCGAAGGAGGCCGAGGGATTCAGCTTTGCCAGGTGACCGGTCGATTCAGGGGTGCACTTGTCGTGCCGCCCGCAGGTGATCAACATCGGGTGGGGCAGGGTTGCGATCTGGGCGCCGCGCTCCCAGTTGGCCAGCCGCCCCGTGACAAAAAACTCCGAGGGTCCCCAGAGCGATTCGTACACCTGGCGGCTGCAGCCTTCGAGGCTGCGCTTCATTGACGGCGGCGGAGACTCGAGTCGGCAGAGGTAGCGCTGCTGAAAGGCCTTGGCCGCGGTTCTATACTCCGGATGGAGGAAATCTCGCCGCGTTTCGTGGCGCCGAATCGACGCTTGCGCGGCGGGCGGGAGCGTGCCGATCAAACGGTTCGCGTCAGCGGTCCAGCGGCTGATGCTATAGAACGGACTGACGAGAACCAGGGCGTGGACAAATTCGGCATTGTGGCGAGCATACTCGGCCGCGACGACGGCGCCGAAAGAATGCCCGAGGAGGATCACTTTGTTCCAGCCGAGATGAGCTCGCAGCGCATCGAGTTCATCGACGAATCGCGGTACGCGCCAAAGCGAAGCGTCGTTCGGTCGCTCCGACAAACCGGAGCCGAGCTGATCGTAAAACGCGACAGGCCGGTCCTCGGCCAATGCCGCGAGAGGTTCGAAGTAGTCGTGAGTTCCGCCCGGGCCGCCATGCAGGAGGATGACGGGGGTCTTGTCACCCTCGCCGATGACTTGGCACCAGATTCTGCCGCCTGGGACCGGCACCATGCCTTCGTTGATGATCGGAAATAAGGGAGGCACGGCGATCGAATCGGTGGCAGACATAGAAAGGCCGACCCAACCGAGGATCAATGGTTCCTTTTCCAAGAGCGCGTTACAGGCGAGCGGGCGGGGCACTTGCGAAGACCGATTGTCCGAGGAGGCACCGTCCGAAACTAAAACGGCGTCGCACCGTGAAGGTGGGACGCCGGTTCGAGGTTTCGCAGTCGGCGAGGCGCGTTCGGCTCGTCGGCGGAGCGCTGCAGACGGGAAATTCAGTTCGCGATCGAGTCGAGGATTTGGACTTCGTCCTTGCTGAGTTCACGGGCGGAAGAGGTATTCGCGAAAGCCAGGACGACCCCGGCGATGAGTGTGACTAAGAGCAGCTTAAAGGAGAAGTTGTTCATGGTGATTTCGATTACAGGAGGGGAGACGAGAGGCGCGGACCAACGGTTGCAGGGTGATCGAATTTAATGTCGGGAATAAATCAGTGTTCGGTGTAACCGCAGGCGGGCTCGCGGCGTCGTGGCGTCGGCTCTGGGGGGGTGTTAGGGGCGTCGGGGCGGAATCACTTTCCTGCCTGCCGACCGAGGTGGAATCCCGCACGTGCGGATTGGTTCGATAGCGACGTTGCTAGCACACCGACACCCAATAGCCCCGGTGGGCTTCCCCTTCCTCTGGCCGAAATGCCTTCACCGGACAGACGCGACGCAGCTTTCGCTCAGGCCAGGGTCAGCAGCGAAATCTGGGGGCGGCAGTTGAATCGAACCCCATGCAGATTGCCCACGCCGCGGCTGATGTGCAGCCAGCGTCCTTCCCAGCGGTGGAGATCTTCAATGTAGCGCTTGTCCACTACGGGAGCGAAATAAGAGCGAAAGAATGGCAAGCCGATCTGACCGCCGTGGGTGTGTCCGCTGAGCAGGAGGTCCCAGGAATAACGTTTCAGCCGCTCTTTCGTGTCGGGATTGTGACTCAGCACCACGCGTGGCACCGCCGGTCGAGTCGCGAGCGCCGCGAAGGTGAGATCCTCGATGCATTCGCCCGACCAAAGGTCGCCCAAACCGACGAACTGGATCGATCGGCCTTTGAGTTCGATTTCGGCGACAGTGTTGCGTAGGAGGGTGATGTTGGCGTCGCGCAGGACCTTTCGGATCTCGGCCGAGGTAGCCAGTCCTCCGGACCGCGCAGTCCACGCGCCCCCGTCGTGGTTGCCAAGCGAGGCGAAAGTCGGCGCCGCGGCGGAAAGTTGCCTCAGTACGTCGGGATACTCCTTGGGGATTTCGTCGCGCCGGGTAATAAAATCCCCGGTGACACAGATCGCGTCGGGCTTTAGCGCCACACCCGCGCGACACGCCTTGTCGATAAACCTGAGGGGCACTTCGCGCGACGCGTGAAGGTCGCTCAGGTGCAGGATCCGCACGGGGGCACCCGGTGGCGATAAGTTTATTTGGCGCCGATCGATCGCGAGCCACCGAGGTTCGACCGTGCAGGCGTAACCTCCGCCCGCCGCGGCGGTCACGACGCCAGCGCCTGCAAGCTGGAGAAAACGCCGGCGAGTGAGCATGCGAAGGAGAAAACAAACAATAGAGCCTGCCGCGACCCTTTTAGGCAGCGGTCCGCTCAGGGCGTGTACGCCCTAGTTGACGGAAGTCCTCGTGGCTGGCGCGCGGGCGGCAGCCGCCACGGTAATCCCTCGCTTCACGCCTCGGTTTTCATCGCCTTAATGAAGGCGTCGGCTTCGCGGATCGATTTTTCCATATCGGCGATAAGCCGCGCGATATCGTCCTGCAGACTACGGGCGGTCGAACTCAGGCCGGCGATCGCCTGAGCATTAAGATTGTGTTTCAGAAACAACACCTGGTCGCGAAATTTTTGAAGGATGGGGTCCATGCGCTCGGAAGCCCGCTTCATGGTGACCATCAATTCGTCGTACCGCCGCCGCGTTTCCTTCAGCTGGCGCTCGCTTTGGGAGCGAAGTGTAGCGTCGGAGTATTGGCCCAATTCTTTTTTCCATTCGGAAAAAAGCGCCTCGGAAACGTCGGAAACGGCGGCGAGGCGCTCGCGAACTTCCGTGGCGCGAACTTCACTCTGTTTGAATTCGTCGTTCAGCTTGTCGTATTTCGCTTTCAGTTCGCCACCCTCGACACGCGTGACGGCGAGAAATTTTTCGAGGGCGTCGACGAATTGTTCCTTCGCCTCCTGTTGTGCCTCTCGGGCTTCCCCGACACGCTTCACGAGGATTTCCCGTTTCGGGATGCCGATTTTTTCCATTGCCCCATAGTAGGCGCTGGAGCAGCCTCCGAAAAAAGGGACCGAGGCGAGCGTGCAGGCTAGGAGGATAATAAGACGAGGGCTCATGGAGCAGCGGACTGACGGGTGGGATGCGTGCAACCATTCTGGTCCGCGTTTTTAGGGGGAAGTTCCCACTCGCGGCACTATCCTGCTTTTGAGTAGCGCCGGCCATCGGCCTTAGCATAGTGCCCCCTATGCACTTCGAGGTGGTGATCGCAGGAGGCGGCTTCGCGGGAGCCTATTGCGCGCGGGCTCTGGGCAAGCTGCTTGGCCGCGAGGGCGAAACGCGGGTGGCCCTTATCTCCGAACGCAATGTCCTCGTATTTCAACCCATGCTGGCTGAGGTGGCCGGCTCGACTCTCACGCCGACTGACGTCGTCAATCCGCTTCGAGTTTTTTGCCGTCACGTCAGCGTGCTGCAAGGAAACATCCAACGGATCGACTGGGGTCGCAAGGAGCTGCTTTTGGACGGAGGCCGTTTCACGCGGAACCACAGTGTCGGTTTCGAGCATCTCGTGCTCGCCTTGGGCAATGTGACGGACCTCAGTCGCGTGCCCGGGATGTCCGACTACGGCTGGCCCATGAAGACCGTGACCGACGCGCTGCGGCTGAGGGCTGCGCTGATCAACCGTCTCGAGGAAGCTAATCTGGTCGAGGATGCGGTCATTCGGGCGCGGCTGCTCACCTTCGTCGTGGTGGGCGGCGGTTTCACCGGCGTCGAGACAGCCGGACAAATCGTCGATTTCTTGAAAGAGGCCAAACGTTTCTATTCTCGCCTTCGCGGCGCACCGCTCCGCGTTCTGCTCGTTCACAGCCGCGCCCACCTCCTCGAGGAGATTGGAGTGAAACTGGGCGACTACGCCCAAGGCGTATTGGAAAAACGCGGGATGGAAATTCGTTTGAACGCCCGGGTGGCGGAAGTCACGGCGGGCAAGGTGATCCTGGCGGATGGAAGTTTCATCGAGGCGCACACCGTGATTTCGTCGATCGGAAGCGCGCCCAATCCCGTGCTGCTGGATCTGTATCAGCAGTTGGGAATCCCGTCGAAAAACGGGCGTATCGTTGTGGATTCGACCCTGCAGGTGCCGGGACATCCCGCCCTGTGGTCCGCGGGGGATTGTGCCGAGGTGCCCTGGACCGATCGCGGCGAGGTGAAAATATCCCCCCCGACCGCGCAATTCGCGTTGCGGCAGGGCCGGCAGCTGGGGCGCAATCTGGCCTCCGTCTTGGTGGGAGGCCGCGCGGCGCCTTTTCGCTACCGTTACATGGGGCAAATGGCGACCGTCGGCGAGCGCGCTGCCGTGGCCGAGGTCTTCGGCTTCCACTTCAGCGGATTCTTCGCCTGGTGGATGTGGCGCACGGTTTACCTGGCGAAGCTGCCCGGACTCTTCCGCAAGCTGCGCGTCGTGATCGATTGGACGTTCGATCTGTTTTTTCCCCGCGACATCAGCTTGCTGTTGCCTCCGCCGGAGGACGTGCTCCGCGCGATCCATTTGGAAAAAGGAGAGCTGCTTTTTTCCCTGGGCGACAAGTGCCGCGCCTTTTTCTTTCTCAAGCGCGGCGCTTTCATATTGAAACCGGCGGAGGGCTCCCCGGTGGTGCTGTCCGCCGGCAGTGTGATCGACCAAGCGTGGCTTTCGCCCGACGGCACGTGGAATGCCACGGCCAGCGCAGTCGAGAGCAGCGATGCGATCGTGTTCCGAGGCAAAGCATTGGAGTTGATTCGTTCCAACGTGCGGCTGGTGCCGCGCTCATCGGCCGGAGGGTAGAGTGTGGAAGGTCGAGAGTGGCTCGATCCGTCGGAACCTAAAACCCGAGTTCCCACCCCGCGTCCACTTACGCTCCCTACCCTCCACTTTGGGGTTGGCGGCCGACAGCTTCCTTGACGAGTGCCGCGATGGCAGGTGGCAAGTCCAGCGCAAGGGCCGCGGCTTGCGCTTCGCGGCTCATCTTCCTCCAGGTCTTGCGGAGGATATCGACAAACTTTTCGCGCGGGTAGTCCGCGTGTTCGGCGGCGAAGGCGCCAATTTCCTTTTCGAGAAAAACGAGACAGGCGGCGTCCTCGAGTGCCTGGGTGCCGGGATTGGATTTGAGTCCGGCTTTGGACACCCACGTGGCCACTTCGGCTGCTTCTGCTGGAGAGACGCCTGCCTGAATCAGGAGTTCGCGGGCGCGGTCCGACTGTCGAGTGTAAAGAAAACGGCGCCAGGCGTAGTATCCGGCTTTGTCCATCGGATAAGTCGCTCGAGGCACCGACCACCGTTCCAAATGCTGGCAGCGCGCCGCCAGGCGAAGAAGGGGGCTTGCATTTGGCACCAGTTGCCCGACCCAGTGCTCGATTCGGTCGGCGTACTCGGTTTCGGCGCCCTTGCCGCCGGCTGTGCGGTCCGGATCGTTGTCGTGAGCTGTGTCGACGAGAACCCGCGCGCGTTGATAGGCGTCCATGCGGGATATGCTGCGCCCCACAAGGCGGTTCGCAAGTGAACGTTGTCCAAGCCTTCGGCTCCGCTGGCGGGCCGCGGACAGATGGGTAATCTGAGAGCGGATATGACGATATTCACCCAGGGATATGAGCAATCGACGCTGGAAGCCTTTATTGCCCGGCTGAAGGAACGCGGGATCGAGCGCGTGGCCGATCTGCGCGATTTGCCGCTGAGCCGTCGGAAGGGATTCTCAAAAACGCCGCTGAGCGAAGCGCTCGTCCGAAACGGCATCGACTATCTCCATGTGAAACCCTTGGGTGCACCCAAACCGCTTCGCGACGCCGTGAAGGCAGGGGGACCGTGGAGCGAATACGAGCGGGGTTACGCGTCCGTGCTCGAAAGCAACGAATCCGCTCTGACCGATCTCCTGGAACTCGGAGCCAAGGGAAACCTCTGCCTCGTCTGTTTCGAGCGCGATCCCGCGGTGTGTCACCGCCGTCTCGTAGCGGAGGCCCTGCAACGACAACGTCCGCGCGCGGTGAAAGTGGAGCACATCCGCTACTGACGAATCTGAGAGGGTACCGCTGAGGAGCCCCTGAAAACGGATTGAGGGTAGGGCGAGGCGTCTCGACTCGCTGTAGGTGGTCTCGATAAGTTCGTCTCGATAAACTTCGTTGCTTCGGACGTATGCGGCGCGGCAACCCTTTCGGCACTTCGACGCCAACTTGACGACGTCTCGCCCTACCTTTCGATCCTCTCGCGACACAATCCGAAACAACCGGCGCGATCGTACAACTCGCGCAAAGCCTCCCTGATGTTTCCGCGATGGCGGATGTACAGGGCGCTAACCTCATTCTCGGGAAGCGCAACGCCAAGCTCCTTCACGATCTCGCGGAGAAGCTGCGGATCGGTCGCGCAGCGTCGGAGGGTGGGTAATCGTCCTGCCCGGTGAGTGGTGATCACGAGGCCTCCCGCTTCTCGTGTCGCGTGTCGAAACCGCCACCAGAAAAAAAGAGACAATTGTTCCGCTCCGTCCAACAGAACGAATTCGTTCGCCTTTCGCGGACGCAGGTCGGAGCTCTTTAGATGAGGAAATTCTGCCGACAGACGCCGCAGATCGACTCTCCAGCCGACCGCGGACAAACGTGTTGCGAGATCCTCAAGCAAGGTCGTCTTGCCCGACCCGTGGGGTCCAACCAAGGCGCCCCGATGGTCATTTTGCTTCAACCTGCGCAGAAGCGACTCCCAACCTTTGTGGTCCAACGCGTAGCGCTGCCGCAGGACACGATCGGTCGAGAATGGATTTTGGCGAGCGAGGATCACGGGCGGTTCAGGAACCTAAATTCCCGGAGGGGTGAAGCAGAATTTCGTGCCCGGTGGGGCTTACGACAAACTCGCAGCGGGCCGACTTTCCGTCGGGAAGCGCCACCAGCTCGATCGCCCAGATCAGCGAAACCAGTTTTCCGGAAAACGAATAGGGAGAGGAGGGGAGCCGGAAGGTAAAGCGGTGTTCGCCGGCGAGCCCCGGGGACGCGAGCGACTCCACGGCGACCTGCTGGACATCCTCGGTGCCTTTGCCGCGGGTGAACCAGATGAGGCGTGCTTCGAGAGATTTTGGCGGAGTCGAAAGCGCCCACAGCGCGGATGCTTCCACTGTGTCCATGGGAGTGAAGCCGCGAGGTCCGCCCACGAGCGATATATCGAGATCGGCGGTGCTCATGGGGTCGCGGGCAGCGGGAGCACGGTCAATGCGTACTCCTCGTTCAAGTCGGGCCAACGCGCGATCTCACCTTTGAAGCGCAGCGTCCAGCGGATGGCATTATTCTGCGATACGAAGGAATGCATGGTGCCAGCGGGAACGATCACTTTCGCGGAGCCCTGTTGAACCGTTCCTCCTTCCATCGAATCCATCAATTTGAAAGTGGCGAAGATCTCGGTGTCCGTCCGTGTGTCGGTGCCGCGCCGATAGGTGGCATGTTCGCTTCCCTCCAGCGTAATCTTGAGATTCTTCAGGACGTGCACTCGGCCCTCAAATGCCCATGTGACTTCGAACGTCCCACCCAGCGGGATCGCAACATCGGAGACTCTGACACGCGGGACGGGGTTGAATACGCCGAGCAAAGTATAGACAACTCCCCCGATCAGCCCGAGCCCCACGGTGACGAACGGTATCAGGAAGAGGGTGAGGAACCAGGGGGCTGCGCCACGCTGCCAATCGCTGATGCAATGAAAGAGGAAAACCGAAACAATTCCGTTCCAGAACAGCGCGAGCAGAATCATTCCCAGAAGTTTTCCGATCCGGGTGTTTCGCGGCTTCAACTCCATCGGACCCGAAAGCGTAAGGCTTGGCTCCGCGTAACCCGCGGGCGAGTAGGGCTGCCGAAAAAGGCGCTCTGTGCCGCCCGCCGGGGGTGGATGAGAGCCTCCCTTTCGTAAAGCAAAGACGATGCCGCCTATCCCCACGAGAACGAACACGAGGGGGATCAGGCCGAACCATAGCTCGCTGGTATAACCGCGCTGCAAGACGGAATCCGTCGGATTTTCCGGATTCACGAAACCCGTCACGATCTTGCCCTCCGGCAGTTGCCGCACGATTGCAGCCTTGCCGCTGTGGCCGCTGGACGATCCGCGCAAGAAGGAGTAGCGGTTGTTCTCGTACTCTTTTCCGCGAAACGTGTAGCGATATATCACGTCCACGCTGTAGGTCGTGCTGTCGTCGCCCCGGTGAGATTTGACCCGGCTCGACACGATCCTGCAGGGCGTCGCCTGCCAGGTTTTCGCTTCCTGAATTTGCATCATCGGACGCAGGAAGAAGCCGTAGAATACGGCTAGCCCAGCGGCGAGGAAGACCCCGAAGAACAACACCAGGCAACCAGCAGAATTCTTGGATTGGGCGCGGTCGGACAAAGGACGCGCTTCTGCCGCCTTTGAGGGGGTCCAGATCGCGATCAAGCCGACGACCCCAACTGCCACAAAGATCAGCGGGAAGAACACAGCCAGCGCGACCCAGGGATTGCCCCGCTCGAGGACGGCCTGGCTCGGGTCGTCCGGATTCACGTAGCAAGTTGTGCGGGCGCGGGCGGCGTAGCGGCCCTGGACCAGGCGATAAGCATCGTCGTCCTCTTTCCGCGTCGAGTCGACCGATATCCGGTCGCCCACGTAAGTCCGGCCTGAATACTGGTAGCGGTATTGCACCCGAAAGGCCGGGTCGTCGTCTTGCTCGACCGGTCGCTCGACTTGGCTCTCGAGAATTTCGCAAGGAGTCGACTTCCAGTTCAGCTGCCGCAAGTTCTGCCACGCTTGCTGCGCCATCAACACGGTGAAGAACGCTCCCAGCGCGAAAAACAGCAGGAAAAAAAGGGAAATCAGAAGCCGGCCCACGATCCCCCGGTTTGCCTTGGTGCCTACCGTTAAGCGCATGCCAAACGTTGGCGTCCAGGAGGTTCGTCCGCACGCCTAAACGCTACGTTGCGAGCGAGTTCAAGGTCGAGGATTGCGGCAAAAAAAGGGAGGTGGAGCCTGCCGTCCCGGCAGGCCGATGGACGTGGCCTGCAGGGCAGCGTCGCATCCGAACCAATTCCGCACGTGTGGGAGTGCCCCCTACGCCGCAGCGCCCGTCGTTTTGCCGAGGCTCTTTCGGCGCGAGGCATGCCCCGATTGTAAAAAATTGACGACGAAAGAGAAGGCTGGGGGGAGGCTCCGGATTTGGCTGAAACCGGAGCCCGACTTTGCCGTCATCATGAGTAGCCCCAAATCGTCATGTCCCATCACTCTTCGCATTTCCCCTCCTGCACCGGCATCTCGACCAATCTGGAGGATTACTTTTTGACACGGCGGCAATTCCTCAATCGCGTGGGCATGGGGATGGGCGCGCTCAGCCTGACGTCGCTGGTGAACCCGATGGATCTCATGGGGGCGACGCCCTCCAAGCCGGGGACCAGCCCCCTTCTTCCGCGGGCTCCGCACTTTCCCGGCAAAGCCAAGGCCGTCATCCACATCTTTGCCCAAGGCGCGCCGTCGCAAGTCGACACCTGGGACCCCAAGCCGGCCTTGACCCGGATGGACGGGAAAACGATCGGCGGAAACGGGGTGGCGATGGGCTCGCCGTTCAAGTTCACTAAAATGGGACGCGCCGGCATTGAGGTGAGCGAACTTTTTTCCAACGTCGGACAGCACGTTGACGATTTGGCGATCATCCGCTCGATGTACACCGACATCCCGGCGCATGATGTCGCCACCGTTTTCATGAACACCGGCTCCGTGCGCATCGTGAAACCGAGCATGGGTTCGTGGGTGGTCTACGGCCTGGGCACGGAGAATCAGAATTTGCCCGGCTTCATCGCGCTTCGCAGCGGCCGACTTCCAACGGGCGGCGCGTCCAACTACCAAGCGGCTTTCCTGCCCGGTGTTTATCAGGGCACGAGCATCAACACGGAAGCCCAGGGCGTGCAGCAGATGATTCAAAACATCCGCAGCCAGTATCTTTCGAAAAGCGAACAGCGCCGTCAGATCGACTTCGTGCACCAGCTCGATCAGATGCGCTCGCAAAACTTACAGAACGAAGCGGCGTTGGAGACGCGCCTGGAGTCCTACGAGATCGCGTTCCGCATGCAGGCTGAAGCCACCGACGCCTTCGATTTGTCCAAGGAGCCGCAATCCGTGCGCGATGCGTACGGCCTCACTCCCCAAGGCAAACAAATGCTGATCGCGCGCCGCCTGGTGGAGCGCGGCGTTCGTTTTGTTCAAGTCTGGCATGATGGTTGGGATCATCACGAAGACTTGGAGACGCGAATCACGAAGAAGGCCGGCGAAGTGGACAAACCGCTCGCGGCGTTGATCGCGGACTTGAAGCAACGCGGTCTGCACGATTCGACGCTGGTCGTGTGGGGCGGCGAATTCGGGCGCAAGCCGACCAAGGATAGAAACGGTTACGACGACCCCGGCCGCGATCACAATGCCAAGGCGTTCAGCATCTGGATGTCCGGCGGCGGTGTGAAAGGCGGCATCGTCCATGGCGAAACCGACGAGTTCGGATCCGCGGCGATCAAGGACAAGGTGCACGTCCACGACCTGCACGCCACCATCCTCCACTGCCTCGGCCTGGATCACCAAAAATTGACCTATCGTTTCAACGGTCGCGATTTCCGTCTGACCGACGTCGCGGGAAATGTGGTGAAACCCATTTTGGCTTAATGGAAACCTCCAAGCACTCCATCGGCCATCGGCCTTCACTTTTTGCCGCAGCGATCGGGTTGCTGGCGGGCACCGCGATGGCGGCGGTTCCGGTCAACGCGCCAAAAATTTCGAGTCAGGACCTCGAGTTTTTCGAGACAAAGATTCGCCCCGTGCTGATCGACAAGTGTTATAAATGCCACAGCCGCGAGGCGGACAAAGTAAAAGGCGGCCTCCTGCTGGATACGCGGGACGGGTTGTTGCACGGAGGAAACACCGGGCCAGCCCTCGAGCCGGGAAAGCCGGCGGAAAGTCTGTTGATGAAAGCCATCAGCCACGCGGACGAGGATTTGAAGATGCCGCCGAAGGACGCGGACAAGCTGAACGACCAGCAAGTCGCCGATTTCAACGAATGGATTCGCCGTGGAGGACCCGACCCCCGCGTGAACGTAGCCAAAGGCAGCACGACGCCGTATGGAGGCGTGGGCAAACAGCATTGGGCGTTTCAGCCGGTGAAAAAACCCGCGGTGCCCACCGTGAAGGAGAAGTCGTGGCCCGCGAATGCGGTCGATCAGTTTGTCCTGGCCAAGCTGGAAGCCAACGACATGGCGCCGAGTCCGGCGGCGGAGAAACGCACGCTCATCCGCCGCGTCACGTTCGATCTGATCGGCCTGCCCCCGACCGAAAAAGAAATTCAGGCTTTTCTCAACGACGACGCACCCGACGCGTTCAGCAAGGTTGTCGACCGGTTACTCGCTTCGCCGCACTACGGAGAACGTTGGGCGCGGTACTGGCTGGATGTAGCGCGCTACTCCGACACGAAGGGGGACGCGCCCCGGCGCAACGATGTTCGTTACCCTCATGCGTGGACGTACCGCGATTACGTGATCGATGCGTTCAATCGCGACAAACCGTATAACGAGTTCATCCTCGAGCAGCTGGCTGCGGACCGGCTCGTGATCAACGACGCCAAAGGCAAGTCGAAGGAGCAGCTGGCGATGCACGATCAAAGCCGTTCGGCCGCCCTTGGATTTCTCACCCTGGGCAACCAATTTGATGGAAACAAGCACGACGTGATCAACGACCGCATTGACGTCACGACGAAGGCTTTCCTCGGTCTCACCGTGGCCTGCGCTCGCTGCCACGACCACAAGTTCGATCCGATACCAACCAAGGACTACTATTCCCTGTACGGCGTATTCGCCAACACCTACGAGCCGAAGCTGAGCGATCTTCCCACCGTGCGGCCGGTCCCCAAAACAACGGAGCTGCAGGAGTACATGACGAAGATCGTCGAACTCGAGGCACGAGAAGAGGAGTTGAAGCAAGAACGCGCCTCCCTGCGCAAGCTGCCCTTGGCCGAGCGCCGCGAGAAAGGTCGCGAGCTGCAGCGCAAGGAAGGACAAGTCCAAAGAGAACTTGGCGATTTGGAGGCCAACCACCCGGCGGCTCCTCCGCGGGCGAACGTCTTGATGGACGTCGGCCCCAAAGTCGCCAAAGACTATCCGGTGCTGATTCGCGGTGAGGCCCAGAACCGCGGAGAAGTGGTGCCCCGGCGTTTCCTCGAAGTGCTTTCGCCCGATCCGAAGAAACGCCCCGCATTCAAAAACGGCAGCGGCCGCTTGGAACTGGCGCAAGCGATCGCGAGCCCGGGCAATCCGCTCACGGCGCGTGTCTTGGTAAATCGCATCTGGCAGGAACATTTCGGCGCCGGCTTCGTGGCGACGCCGGACGATCTCGGCAACATGTCGTCACCGCCCACCCATCCCGAACTGCTCGATTATCTGGCGGCTACTTTCGTCGAGAACGGCTGGTCGGTGAAGAAGCTTCACCGGCAGATCGTCCTGAGCCGGACTTATCAGCAAAGCAGCGAGAATAACTCCCGCTTCGCCACGATGGACCCGCAGAACACGCTGCTTTGGCGGGCCAATTTGCGGCGGCTGGATTTCGAAGAACTTCACGATGCGCTGATCGCGGTTTCCGGAGCCCTCGATCCGAAAATCGGCGGCCGTTCGGTGCCGATCGGCAGCGCGGAGTTCGCGTCGCGGCGCGCGGTGTACACCTATATCGATCGCCGAAACCCGGCTGAGCTCCTCACCCAGTTCGATTTCCCCAATCCGGATGTGCCGTCGGGCCGGCGGTACGAGACGATCGTTCCGCAACAATCTCTCTTCTTGATGAACAGCCCGATGGTGATCGAGACTGCTCGGAAACTGGTGGAGCGACCCGAATTCGCCAAGCTCACCTCCGACGAGGCGCGCGTGAATGCGCTGTACCTAGCGGTGTACCAGCGTCCCGCTACCGCGGCAGAGCTGAAATTGTGCCTCAACTTCGTGCAGGCAACGCCCGCGAATGCGCCGATGCCTCGCTTGGCCGACGCTGCCGGGAAAAACGATCCCCGGGCGGCACGCCGCGCGGAGAAAGCGTCGCAGGCGCAATTGGCGAAAGCAGCGAGGACCGCCCAACCCGAACCGGCCGCCGCCGCTTTCAAGACGCGCGCCCCAATGGATGCGTGGACGAAATTGGCGCACGCGCTTTTCCAGACGAACGAAGCGATGTTCGTGAACTAGATCTCCAGCGCGCTGCAAACTGAGATGTGGCCGCGGCCGTCATGTGAGGCCCTTCAGAGTGCGAGTGCCTCTGGCCGAGCTGTCGGCCCAGCAAATGGCGCATGCGTTCGACCCGGCTGCGTAGTTTGATCAAGGAGCCTCTGAAAAACGGATCACCAGTAGGGGCGGGCCTCTGGACCGCCCGCCGAAGGGGAGACGCCACGTAAGATCATGCGTTCTGACGCCGTCCAGCACTGCACAGACGTTAGCCAGCTACGTTTTCCTGTACACGACGGCAAGTCCAGAGGCCTTGCCTACCATTCGAACTTGGTTACATCGATATGCAATCTGCTCTGGCGCCACGGAGTGACTGGTCTCCCCTCACTCCTCCGAGGAGTGCTCGGCCATTTCCAGATTTCGAAGGATCCGCCGTTTTTGCGAACCGCTCAACAGCGGACAGGTCTGCAGATAGCGAATCGCATCGGTGGGTTTTGAATACGCCCAGACCGAAAGGACCTGCTCGATCGGCTCGGCCCGCAGATCGGGGTCGCTGATAAGGCCGGCCCACTTGAGGGCAATCGTCGGGTCGGTCCTTAAAAGAGTGCTCGCGATCAAGTTTGCAAACGTGCGATCCGCTTCCGAATCGCTCTCATGGTCCAACAGCCACTGGCTGGCCGTGTGCGAGTCGGTCTTCATCCAAATTTCGAGCGCGCGCATGCGGACTTCCTCGCGCCCGTCCGCGGGAGAGAGTTCATTGGCCCAATTAAGGGCGACTTCGGGCGCAACATGGGCCCAGGTCGCAGCCAACGTTCCCAATGCGATGTTGCGATCTTGCGAACCGGGAAGCGAACGCAGCCAGGCGGCTGCGGCGGCGTACTCCCGCCCCATCGTCTGCGCGCCGAGTTCAAAGGCGTGCGCGCCGATACGTGCGGGAGGCTGCTGGCGCGTCCATTGTTCGACCGCGGCTCGCGCCAAGTCGGAATGGCCTTGTTTTGCGAGGGCCGAGACGGCTGCTTCGGTCGTTTGCTCGAGCGCGTAGTCGGACATGCGGCGTTCGGGCGCGAGGGCCGTTTGCACCAAGCCGACGATTTTTTCCGGAGCAGCCGCGGCGGCTTCTTCCAGCAGAATTGCCTTCAACGGTTTTGCGTCGAGCAGGTCGAATTGCGACGATTCTGCCAGAGCCCAGTCCCATGCCGCCGTGAGATCGGCCCTGCCCCAGGTGCGCAAGAGCTGGGCTGCGAGCTCATATTTTTCCCGATCGTTTTTCGTGGCCGTGCGAGCCAGCTCCAGCGCCAGCGCGGGATCGGTTTCCACCACGCCTTTCAGGTGCGTGGCGATGGCTTCGGAGGTGGTTAGCTCTGCAATCCGTTTTCGGCCGGCGGCGAGTTTCGGGTCCTGTGCCTCGTTTTCCGCGGTGGAATCCTCGGCGTTATTGACGCCGACGCCCGAGACGGTCGCCGCGGGCAACGGCGACAGTGGCAACAAGCAGACCGCAGCCGAAACGAGCGCAGTTCGCACGCGTGCCGACAGCGAACCCGAAAGACGGGCCCTCGGCTGGCTTCGCGGGGACGGAATGAACGACGGCAACGGCATGGAAACGCGGACGATAGGAGAAGCTATCCGCGGTGCGCACCGGGCTGCAGATCCGCTCAGCAGACAACGCAAACTATTCTGTTACAGCAACCGCCGAAGGGAATACCGGTTCAGTTGATATCGTTGAATGGATTGGGTAGCTGGCTACCAAATATAGTGATCGATGCCGTGGGTCAGTGCGCCGCCGAGGGCGCCAGCGGCCAAAACGATCAGCGATCCCAGGATCAGAAAAAGCCGCAGGGCCGAAGGGTAGCGTTTCAGACAGATCCAGGCCACGATGGGGAGGATGCCCGCGGCGACTCCGAGCCAGCGGTGCCACGCCAGCAACTGGGCGGATTTGGAACTGAAACTTGCAAAATCCGCGTTGAACCACCCGAAAAGCGCGGCAACAGGTGCGGTTAAGGCGCTGATGCGCAAGCAGAAGATAGCAGCCGGGAGGGAGCCGGCCAGATGTGCGGCGGCGGCGGCGAGAAAGAGTGCGATCGGAAAATGGACGACAGCGGGATGAAACTGGCCTAACCAACGGACGGTGCGCTTGACGGGACTGGGGCTTATCTTTTTTTCCGCACTGCCGGCCGGTGGCGGGGGAGGCGAGGTCGCGGGAGTGACCAAGTTGCTTCCGACGCCTGCCGCGGAAGCGGGGGCACCTAGAGCGATCCACAGACGGACCAAGTCCTTCTGCGCCGCTGTCAGATTGCCGGCCTTGGATTCGTCGCCGGGCATTTCATTGTCTCGGATCATGATGAACAGGTCCGATTTGTCCGGATCGCCGCGGACAACGTACTCCGGATTCGAAGCTACGCGCTCGAGATCGAGCACGTAGCCGAACTTGCCTTTGGGTTTCGCCAAGTCGGCCCCGTGGCACTCGGTGCACGTTGCCTTGAACAACTCATGCACGTCTTGCGCGACGGCCCGGCCCAGGACGAGGTCCGCAGCCGGCGTCTGAGCTTCCACGGCCAGCGCGGCGGCGAGGAGGGCCGCCAAGAAGAACAGTCGCGCTCTCACGGGCGACGTTACTCCTTCTTGTCGGGCTTCTTGAAGTCTTTGTGGCCGCTCTTCTTGAGATCGTTGATCTTTTTATAGATTTCTTTCGCCGCCGCGTTGTCGTTCGCCTTCAGAGCCGTTTCCATTTTTCCCAGTTCCGCGATCATCAGATCCATCTGTTTTTGGTAATCCGCGACGAACGTCGTCGGATCGGCTTTTTCCTTCGCCAAGGCGGGAGTTTCTTTTTTGGCCAGTTCAGCCTGCTCCTTTGCGGTCGCGACCTCTTTCAGGGTATCGGCATTTTTGGCCGGGTCCGAGAGGTGCTTGTTCGCCCGGCGCATGGCGCCGTTCAGTTTTTCCATGATGCCGTCCAGCTTGGTCTCTTCGGCGAAGGCCGAGATGGGCAACAGGCAGGCGACAATGAATGCGAGGGAGCGGAGGAGGTATTTCTGTGGGAACATAAGGGTTTAGGGGAGACGCAAAAACGGCTCGAAGGTTGCACGATAGTGCCAAGATCGCGCTTCGATCACGCCTAAAACGTGTAACAGGCCTGTTACTTACGACGGCCGAACCCCCATGAAAACGAGGCTTTGAAACCCTCGCCGCCTCCCACTCGGACTCCGTGGTACATCACCTCCGCCATCTGGGTGGAATTGAGCAGACGCGCGACGTGAATCATCAATTCCGCGTCGGCCGCCAGCCGCTCCACATCCTCGCCAGGAAAGCCGGCCCAGTACTTCAGGTCGTGAAGAAAGCAGGCAGCGTAGATGCTCACGCCCTCGCTCTCGTTCATCCAACTCGTGCACCCGTCGCTGCTAAACGGTTTGGCGGGCGGGTCCTTCCGAATCTTTTCCCAAAGAGCGGGCAGCTGATAATGGCGGCAGATCCGTTCGATCTCGGGTAGGGAGACAACTTGGCCGGCCTTGGGGAGTTCGATTTCAGGGATGACGTTAGCCCCGGAGGCCTTTGCGTTTCCCCGGTTAGAAGGAGCAGGTCGCGTGAAGGCAATCAGCGCAGCTACCGCGAGCACGATGACGGAAACGATAAAAAGCCGGCGGAGGAACATGGCCGGAGAGAATGGCGGGCGAGTCTCCGCGGGCAATCGTGGAGCTTCGGACGAGGCCCTGTCATCTAAGAGCGAAGCGAAGAATCCCGTTGGATTCGGCCGACGACGGTTAGCTGGATCCTTCGCTTCGCTCTAGGATGACCAGGCAATGTGCTGTCTCGCCGCGTGCCGCGATGCCGCGCGGCACAATGCACTACCACACTTTCTCCGCCAGCAACGCGAACAAGTCTGCTTCGTTGATGCGGGTTTGCTGCATCGTGTCGCGGTCTCGGAGGGTGAAGGTGCCGTCTTTTTCGATGGTTTCGAAGTCGACCGTGACGCACCACGGGGTTCCGATCTCGTCTTGGCGGCGATAGCGGCGGCCGATATTGCCGGACTCGTCGTAAAAGACCGCGTAGTTGCGTTTCAACTTCCGGTACAATTCCTGGGCGCGCTGAGTCAGCGCTTCCTTGTTTTTCAACAACGGCAAGACAGCGACCTTGACCGGCGCGATACGCGGATTGAAACGGAGCACCACGCGTTTCTCCATCTTCCCTTTTTCGTCGGGCGCCTCGTCTTCGCCATAGGCGGAGCAGAGGGCAGCCAGGAAGATGCGATCCACGCCGACCGCGGGCTCGATCACGTGGGGCACGAATTTCTTCTTGGTTCCTTCGTCGAAAATCTCCTGCGGTTTTCCCGAGGCGGTCGCGTGTTGCGTGAGGTCGTAGTTCCCGCGGGCGGCGATGCCCCAAAGCTCCTGCACGCCGAACGGGTACTTGAACATGATGTCCACCGTTCCCTTTGAGTAGAAAGCGAGCTTCTCCTTGGGATGCGCGTACAACGAAAGATGGGAGTCTGGCAGACCGATCGAGATCAGCCAGTTCTTGCACCAGTCGATCCACTCTTGGTGGCACTTGGCCCAGTCCGCGTCCTCATGAATAAAGTATTCCATTTCCATCTGCTCGAACTCGCGCGAACGGAAAATATAATTGCGCGGCGTGATTTCATTGCGGAAGGACTTGCCGATCTGAGCGATGCCGAAAGGCAGTTTTACCCGGCCGGTGTCGACCACGTTCTTGAAATCGACGAACATGCCCTGGGCGGTTTCCGGGCGCAGGTACGAGACCGATGACGCGTCGCGGAGGGCTCCCACGTAGGTCTCGAACATCATGTTGAAGGCGCGGGGCGGAGTCAGGCTTCCGGCTTCGCCCGTCGCGGGGGAAGGGATGAGCGCGATTTCCTCCGGCTTGGCTTCCGTCATGTCTCGGGGCTGAACGAGCTCGAGCTTCCCCTGTAGGGCTTTCTTGCGTTTGAAGTTCTCCGCAGCGCCCTGGAGGTCTGCTGCCGTTTTCTCGCTTTCCAGAGCTGAGACGTAACCGGCGATCTTTCCATCGACCACCACCGGCGCGAAGAAAAGTTGGTCGGCCCGGTAGCGTTGTTTCGACACTTTGCAGTCCACCAGGGGATCGGTGAAGCCGGCCACGTGCCCGGAGGCCTCCCAGACCTTGGGGTGCATGATGATCGACGTCTCGATGCCGACCACATCGTCGCGCCGCCGCACCATGTCGTTCCACCAGCAGTCGCGGATGTTTTTCTTAAGCTCCACTCCGAGGGGTCCGTAATCGAAAAAGCCGTTGAGGCCGCCGTAGATCTCGGAGGACTGGAAGACAAAGCCGCGACGCTTTGCGAGTGAGACGATGGCTTCCATCAGGTTGTCGGGCTGAGCGGCGGGCGTAGACATAAGGTGGGAGCATTAAGGGAGGAGAAAGGGGAGGGTCAATGGCGCGATTTTGACGGGTCGCGCTAGCACTTTTGTTAAAAACATCGCCGCTTCGGCCATTTTTCCCGCGCGAATGACCCCCTATCATCGGGCGCTCGTTACTGACTACGCGGGTGAATCCGGAGAGGGAGGTTCGCGCTTTTTTCTCCGGCTGCGCCCGCTGCTCGAGCTCGTTCTTTCGTTTCAAATTCGGCTGCCTCGCGAGGAATACCCCCCCTGATTCCGCTGCCTCGACACCCCGAGGCGTTCCCCGCATATGAACCGCACTCTCACGTTGAAGCGTCCGCTGCTCCCAGCGGTCGCGCTCACCGCATTCTCGTGGTCGTCGCTTTTCGCGCAGTCGACCACGCCGCCGCCCAATCCCTCCGACAATCCGCCGCCGCCCGGCAGCTCTTCCGCGGCGGCGAGCGCGAGCAATGACGAGCCCGTTGTCTTAAGCCCCTTCGTCGTGGATACGTCGAAGGACAAGGGCTATCGCGCGACCAATTCGATCTCCGGGACCCGGTTGAACACGGCGATCAAGGACCTGCCGATGCCGCTCGAAGTGATCACGCCGGAGTTCATCCGCGATACCGGCGCCTACAACCTTCGGCAGTCGCTCAGCTACAGCGCCGGCGTGACCATTCAGTCTCAGAACGATTGGTCCACCGCCAACGCCTACGCCAATCCCGGCGGGGTCAATAATCCGAACGGACAGACCGCCAACAAAACGGATTCCACGATCAAGATCCGCGGTTTCCTGACGGACGTGTCCCTGCGCGACGGTTTTCGCCGGCAAGTCACGACCGACTCGGTCAACGTAAGTCGCGTGGAAGTCGTCCGCGGCCCCGCCGCGCTGCTTTACGGCATCGGCAATTTCGGCGGCGTTGTGAACTACCTTGTCAAGCAACCTGAAGACCGCTTGCGCGAATCGGCCAGCCTCACCGTCGGCACGCATGAATTTGTCCGCGGCGAAGTGGACTTCACGGGCCCGGTCACCGACGTGCCCGGACTCGGATTTCGCCTATCGGCGGCCGTCCAGCGCAATGGCGACTACACGGAGTACTTTGAGAACAAGAAAGCGTTTGTCGCGCCGATTTTCACCTACAAACCGTTCGAGAAGACGGTCCTCACGTTCGATTTCGAGTACGGTCAGAATCGCCAGGATGGCATCGGCTTTCAAAGTCTGCGCGCGCGCGCCGATATTGACGCGGACGAAGCGACCGGTTCTCAGGCCCGTTTCGAGCGGGCAGGCTTTGTCGTTCACCCCGGGCAAAATCTGCGGACCATGCGCTGGTCGGGACCGGATACTTCTCTTTCCACCCGCGCGGGCAATTTACAAATCAAAGGAACGCAAGAGCTGCTGCCGAAACTGAATCTGCTCGCAGCCTATAACCACTCCTCCGTGACCTTCAAACGGCGCGATGTGAACGGAAACGTCGTATCGGGTGGATCGGGTCCCGTCGCCCTCCGCACTTCGTTTCGACCGGTGATTCTTGATGCGGCCCGCGGGGACAACGAAGGGTTTCAATCCAGGGACGTGCCGGATGCGATCGTCCAATATGGCTGGCAGGACCAAATTGAAGGAACCCGCAGCGACCAAAGCCGGGTGGAGTTGACTTACAGTCTGAATGTCTTCAGCGGCCGGAAGTGGGCGGCCTTCAAGAACGATTTTCTGGCCGGCGTATCCACGGAGTATGACAAATCGACCGAGCAGATTTTTGGGATTCCGATGCTCAGCGGGGTTTTCAATTACAAGAGTCCGGCCGACCCCTCCCCCTTCCGCTTCGCGACCCAGGGCGATGGCACGCCATCCGTTCCTCTTCGCGCCCTTTCCTGGAATCGCAATCACGCCACGAACACCGGTCTGTACGCGGTCTATCAAGGCCAGTTTTTCAACAAGATGCTCACCTTGGTCGGCGGCGTTCGGCAGGACCGCAACAGCGTGAAGTTTCGAACTTCTTCCTTCGACTACGACACAGGCGGACTGGAAGACACATTTGGCGCCAGCACCCCCCGCCAAAAGCACAACACGAAACAGCTCGGCGTCAGCATTTCTCCGATCCGGCAGCTGTCGTTCTATGCGATGACCTCGGAAGGACTAATGCCCAATTTCGACGGCGAGGTCGACCTGACTGGCGTGCCGCTCGACGCCACGAAAGCGAAGAATCGCGAGATTGGACTCAAATTCGATGTTTGGGGCGGCCGTATTTCCGGCACGATTTCCAAATACAAGATCACGCGCAGCAACGTGCCGATGCACCCGTGGTGGGTGCCGCAGACCCTTTACAAGAACTTCGATCCTTCGCGGCCGACGGTGTATGAAGTGAGCTCGTTCAACCCCGAGACTCCCGAAGGCGTGAACAACAATTACGCCTGGTTCGGCGACCTCCGCACCCGCACGACCGACCCCTACAATCCGGCCGAGCCCGTCAATCCCGGTTATCGAAACGATGGGCTGAACGATCAACGGGCGAATATCCTGACCGCATGGAACGCGGCAAAAAGCTCGGGGGCCGTCACCTATTTCACGCGCAATGCTTCCGGCGCTGTCATTTCCACCTCAGAGGCAGGCTATCAGGCGGCGATGTCCGGCGGTAGCGACGCCTGGATGATGCTGAACGCGTCTTCCACCCAGGGCGCGGCGTATATGGATGCGGTCATCAACTACACACGGCAGAACGGTCTGGCCCACCCCGGCACCGACAACTGGCCGGGTTGGCTCTACGCCACCGCTCCGGAGGAAACGGGATTCAACACGGCGACGATGGACGCGGTGTTCAGCGCGCCGCCGGGCCTCACGTTCGCGGCGCTGGGGGGCGATATCTATGAAGGTTATGACGCGCAGGTCGTGATCACGCCGATCGACGAACTGCAGATCTTGCTCAGTTATTCGCACAACGAGCATACGATCACCTCCCTCGGACAACTGCCGCGCCACCCCAACTACGCGCAGGACCGGTGGCCCATCTGGCTCTTCCCCAACGGCACCTTTGGTCTCAACGGCGTGTATGGACCGAACGATCAGTATGCCAACGAGGCCGATAGCTCGACCTTTCAGTTCAAGAACATGCTGATTCCGGGTCTGCGCGGCGACGACACGCCGGAAGACGAATGGTCGATCTGGGTGAACTACAAGTTCGACCGCGTGCCGAGGCTAAAGGGCCTGACTGCAGGCGCGGGCGCTCAGCACAAAAGCAAACGCGAGTACGCCAGCGGTTTCGACCACTCCAGTGGCGAAATCATCCGCGATAACATGGGCAATCCGGTCATTTTGTATACGCCTCCGCAATGGAACGTGGATGCAATGGCGCGTTACGAATTCAAATGGGAAGGCCGTCCCATGTTCGCTCAAGTGAATGTGCACAACCTGCTGGACGACAAAAAACGGTACGGCTTCCTGTATGGTCCGGGCCGTCGCATCAACTTCACCTTCGGCGTGGAGTTCTGATCCCTCGTTCCCTCCGGTCCGCCGCGCATTGCGGCGGGCCGCGCTGCGGGGTTAGGGCGGATTATCCTAATCCGCCGCGTTGGACATCGTTGGCGAGAGAACGATGGTGAACGAAGAGCGATCGCGCTGCCCACCCGCACGTTAAGGATAACGCGCCCTACCTCGGCGTACCGATTAGCGAGGGGTGAACAAAAAAAAGCGTTCCTCTCGCCCCTCATTTAGCCTGCGCGGGGAAATTGAACGGGACCCGAATCCGGATGTCGACCGGTTCGCCGCCTTTGCGAGGAGGTTCGAAAACCCAGCAGCTCACGGCTGTCGCCGCTGCCCAACCGAATTCCTCTTTCGAAGCCGAGACAACGCGCGGCAGGCGGCAGCGGCCCTCGCGGTCCAGGATGAATTCAATTTCCGCGTTTCCCGCGCCGCCGTCGGCTTTCAGCGCCGTCGGGTAGCGTGGCGGGATTCGCCACAGCGGCGCCAGCTTTCCGTCGAGGCCCTTAGGGCTTGGCAGAGTCTCGCCGCCGCGAACACGCCGAATCAAGGGATGATCCTCCGGTTCGTTTTCGACCGCGGTCTCGGCGGGAGGAGCAATGATGCATTTCCGGGACATCGGCACCGACACGGTTCGCCCCTGCTGAACCGCGGGTTTGAAATTGGTGAGCTCGAGCGCGGCGAGCGCGGCTTGTCCTACCGCCGGGTGCGTTGCTGAGCGCACCACGATGTCCTCGACGTTGCCTTGCTGATCGATCGTGAAATCGAGCACGGCTTCGCCGGCTTGCCCGGCGACGAGCTAGTCGTGCGGATAAACGGGGTCGACCATCACCCAGATCTCTGGGGGCACATCGCAGAGCCGACGAGCCGGGACTTCTGGGGGCGGACGGAGGGAAAAACCGTTGGCTTCAAGCTGGGTGGGGACCCCCTCCTCGAATGAGGGCACGTAGACCGAGTAATGTACCGGCACGCGCGCTTTTGAGGCGACCGGGAGGTCTCCCTGCAGCGCGGGTTTGAACTTCCAGGACGCTACGCCGTCGCGCGCAATCCGCACGAACGCCGGATGCGTGGCTCCCAGCAGCCTCATATGTGAGACGGACCCCTCCGCGTTTACCTCGATGTCGAACATCACTTCGCCGTTGAGACGACGCGGTTCGAACACCGGCGGATATGCCGGCAGAGGCGTCTCTTCGCCCACGGCGGCGGTGCGTTTGGCGAAGGCTGGCAACGATTCGAGGGGCGGGAATAACTTGGACGGATTGTACGGCAGCTTGAAGAACAGTTTGCTCACCACGCCGGAGGCAATCGGTTTGCCTTCTTCCAGCGCGGGTTCGCAGACCCATTTCTCGACCGACGCGACCGCCGCCGCGCCGAATGCGGGGTGACTCGCCTTGAGCGCACGCACCTGCGAGATCGCGCCCTTGTCATCGACGATGAACTGGACGATGGCGTTGCCTTCTGTGTTGGAGGCTCGCAGTTCGGGGGGATACTCGGGGGCAATCCAACTCGTCACGATAGGCGGGCCCGAAACAGGTGCCTTGGAAGGCGCAGCTGAGCTGGAAGCAGGAGCGGAAACAGGGTCGGCGGCTGGAAGCGCGGCGGCGCTGAGAAGCAGAAGAATCGCGAAGCGGGACGACGTCATGCGCGATGGACCTTGGTGAACGGGCAGGCGTGCGTCAACGGACCGATCGCGCCGCTATTCAAGAAGCCTCTGAAAAACGGATTGAGGGTAGGGGCGGGCCTCCGGACCGCCCGTCGAAGCGGAAATCGCGTCTCACACTACGCGGTCTCAAGCCGTCCGGCGCTGCTTAGCCAGGAATTGGTCAGAGCTGCCCGCACACGACGGCGAGTCGGGGACGCCTCCCCCTACTTTTTGACGCCTCTCAAATCGCGGCAAGCAGTCCGCCGTCGACGTACACGATCTGTCCGTTGACGAAATCGGAGGCCGCTGAGGCCAGGAATACCGCGGTCCCCACCAGTTCCTTCGGATCGCCCCACCGGCCGGCGGGGGTGCGTTGCTTGATCCAGCGGTCGAAATCCGGATTGTCCGCGAGGGGACGCGTCAGTTCGGTCAGGAAGTAGCCGGGGCCGATGCCGTTGGTTTGAATGTTGTGCTTTGCCCACTCGGTAGCCATGGCGCGGGTCAGCATTTTCAAACCGCCCTTGGCCGCCGCGTAATTGCCCGTGGTGGGCCGGCCGAGTTCGCTCATCAAGGAGCAGATGTTGATGATTTTTCCCGACCGCCGCGCGATCATCGCCGGTGCGATTTGCCGAGTGACGACGAAGGCGCTCGTCAGGTTGGTGTCGATCACTTCCCTCCATTGCGTTTCGTCCATCTCCTCGAGCGGAGCGCGGCGCTGGATTCCCGCGTTATTCACCAGGATATCGATCTGCGGAACGTTTGAGTAAAGCTGGGAGAGCGCGGCGGCGATTTGGGTCGAGTCATTGACGTCGAAGGCCGCGCCATGCGCCCGCAAGCCGTCCCGCTGAAATTGGGCCACCGCTTCGGCCAGCTTGTCCGCGCGCCGTGCGTTGAGCACGACCGTGGCGCCCGCTTCGGCCAGTCCTCGCGCGAGATTGAGCCCGATGCCCTGGCTGGAGCCAGTCACGAGAGCGGTGCGGCCGGTGAGATCGAAGAGAGAGCGTGAATCAGCCATGGATTCGCGCACCGTTGCAAATCCGCGGCGCGCTGTCGATGCCGGGCTTCTCGAAAGGCCCTCCAGCGGGATCCACCTACCCCTAAGGCTTGACCGCTTCAAGCGGCCGGATGCGCCCGATCAGCAGAAAAAGAGCCCCGGTGGCGGCGGGCGCCAGGAGCCCGGCGGCGATGAGAATGGGGGTGTAGCTGAAGCGCATGGTGACCCAGCCGGTGCACTCGGTGAAAATGATCGCCCCCAGCCCGGCGGCGGTGCCGGCGAAGCCGGCAATGGAGCCGACCGCGCGCACCGGAAAAAAATCGCTGGGCAGGGTTTGGATGTTTCCGACCCAGTACTGGAACCCGAACAAGGTGACGCTGATCCAGCCCAGAGCCGCGTAGGGAGACTGCGAATACGCGGCGACGATGCCGGCCGGCATCAAAAAGGTGCCGACGAGGATCGCGGTTTTGCGCGCGGCGTTGACGGACCAGCCTCGTTTGATCAGGACCCCGGAAGTCCAGCCGCCCGCCAGGCAGCCGGCGTCCGCGGCCACGAAGGGCACCCAGGCAAATAGGCCGATTTCCTTCAGGTTGAAACCACGCGCCTGGGTGAGGTAGAGCGGTAGCCAGAACAAATAGAGCCACCAGATTGGATCGCCGAAGAAGCGGGCCATGATGATACCCCAAACCTCACGGCGCTTCAGCAGCACTTTCCAGGGGATGGGTGCAGCGGGCGCGGTGATTGCGGTGTCGCCTTCCGGGCCCGAGGCGGGCTCCCGGGAAGGATAGACGACGAGCCAGACCGCCAGCCAGAGGAAGCCGAGGCTGCCGGTAACCAGGAAGGTAGCCTGCCAGCCCCACGTGATTTGCATCCAAACCAGGAGAGGCACCGCGATGGCGGAGCCGCCCGCCGCTCCGCAGTTCACGATTCCCATGGCGAGTGCGCGCTGACGCGGATTGAACCACGCTGCGACCGTGCGCGTGGCGCCTGGCCAGTTGCCGGCCTCTCCCAGTCCAAGGGCGGCCCGGAACGCGTAGAGGCTGGACCGGCCGACCGCGAAGGCGTGGGCCATCGCGGCCAGCGACCATCCGCAGATGGCCAGGGCGAACCCCTTCCGGTTTCCCAGCCGGTCAAAGACGGCGCCCCACAGCCACATCGATCCGGCATAAAAACCGAGGAACCATGTGGCCGCGCGAGCGTATTGGGCGTTCGTCAGATCCAATTCCTTCTGTAGTATCGGCGCCAATACCGCAACGGACTGACGGTCGATGTAGTTGATGACCGTCGCCGCGACCAGCAATGAGACGATGCCCCAGCGCAGCGGATGATCGCCCTGGGTCGGGGAAGGAGTTGACGCGCTCACTTGAATTTATCCCTCATGGCCTGGAGTCCGGGAATCACATTCATCAAGTGGCTGTGCTGCGGGTCGAACGATTGCACCAGTGAACGCTGATGACGTCCGACGAGGATGGTGAAGATATAACCTTCATGACCAGGCGAAGCCACGGTGGGGTGGTATCCGCGGTCGATCAGAAAAGTATCGCCGTGCCGCGTCATTGTCACCGCGGGTTCTTGCCCCGGCAGATAGCAGTATTGTCCGCCAAAGCCGGTCTCGGGCCTGAAACGATAGTGATAGATTTCCTGAAAGTCGGTTTCTTCGGGAGGACGCTCGGTGTCGTGTTTGTGCGGAGGGTATCCGGACCAGCAGCCGGGATCGGCATAGAGTTCGCTTACCAGCAGGTGGCCCGCGCGACCGGCCGCGTTTTGTCCGAGGACATGGAAGATGCGCCGCCGCGAGTGAGTCGCGGCGGACCCCACCTCTACCATTTCAATTTCGCTCGGAAGGATACGGAAAGGCGCGAACCGGCCTGCGCAACGGCCGCCGGCGACCGCAACCTCGCTTCGCACGGCGACGCCCCTCACGGTGACCTTCGCGCCGGTGCCCGCGTACACGGAGTCCGCCATACCGGACCAGATATCGGAGCGCTGTCCAACGCGTTCGAAGCGTTGTGAGCCGACAAGAACGTCGACTTGCCCGGAAAGTGTGACGAATAACGTTTCAAAACCCGGTACTTCGATCTCGACCGATTGCCCCGGATCGAGCGCGAGCAAGCGGAAATAGCACAAATCGGTGATCGTTTTGCCGGCGGGGACAAGAGCGTCCGCCGTCGACGGACGCGCAGGGATATGTTGAGGCATGGGTGGGGGATTGGGGCAGCGGTTTCTCTATTCTCTGCTTCTTCTCTTTTCTCGGACCGCGAGAACAAGAGGGAGGAGAGAGAACGGGGAAAAGAGAAGAGAGAAAAGCGGCGGGAGCTGCCCTCCTGCCCTTACCGCACCACGGGCTCGGCGATCTCCACTGTCCTCATTTCCGTCGAAGGACCGTCGCAGCGCGGTCCGTCTTTAGTCCAAACGAGCGGGTCGATGCAAAGGCGGCGTGCTTTCTGGTCTTGGTCCCACGCGTGATAGACGATGAAGTCCGTCTGTCCGTCAGGGCCCCGGATCACTGAATTGTGACCGGGACCCAGCACCTTGCCAGGTATGCCCTGCAGGACCGCAGGCCCGGAATGGCTCCACTCGTCGCAATAAGGACCGAGTGGATGGTCGGCCACTCCGTAGCTTACCCCGTAATTCGGTGTGAGCCAAGAGCCGCCCGAGTAGAGGCAGTAGTACTTTCCTTCTCTTTCCAGCACGAAAGGGCCTTCCACGGTATGCCAGGCTTCCCATTCTTTTCCGTACCACGTGCGATTTCTTTCGTAGATGTGCCAATCGCTGGACGCGCGAAGAACGACCCGAGGGGGCTCGAGGGGCGTGATCATGTCGTCCGCTAAGGACACCACCGCTGTGCCGGTGCCGACCCGTTGATCGAAAAAATCCTTGGCGAAAAAAAGGTACCACCGGCCATCTTTTGGATCCCGAAACGGATGGGCATCGATTGAGAAGGGTTCGTCCGGAAAGAGATCGCGGCCAATATCGCGAAACGGACCCGCTGGATGCGAAGCAGTGGCGACGCGCAGGCGGCAATCCGCCGCATAGTACATGTAGAAGACGCCGTCGCGCTCGGCCACTTCCGGCGCCCAGTAAGGGATCGAGTCTTTTCCGGGGAGCGGTTCCAGTGCTCCGCCCAGCGCGGACCAGCGGACCAGATCCCTCGAAATCAAAACAGGAAAGACCCGGCCGTCGGTCTGGCGGCCGTTGCCCACATCGGAACCGGTACCGTAGGCGTAGTAATCGCCCCGCCATTGCAGCACAAAAGGATCGGCAAAATAGTCCGAGAAAACCGGGTTCTGATAAGTGAGCGCATTCATGCTGTGCCCAACGTGCGCGCGGACCGCGGGACCTCAAACCGCGGCGAACCTTTTTTGCGCGCCACGGCCATGCAATTGCAGGTGG
This sequence comes from uncultured Opitutaceae bacterium, assembly GCA_964546955.1. Classification (GTDB taxonomy): domain Bacteria; phylum Verrucomicrobiota; class Verrucomicrobiia; order Opitutales; family Opitutaceae; genus CAZJLP01. The sequence goes on from CAZJLP010000002.1 coordinate 185,146, forward strand.
CTCGTTGCGTCTGCTTGTCGGGAAGCCGAAGAATCGCTTCCGAGATATCGCTCACTTAGCCGGCTTCCCTGTCGCGGGGCCCTAACGTTTCACATTCAGCAACGAGCCGATCAATTCGTCCGCCGTGCGCGCGGCTATGGCGTTCGCTTTGACGAGAATGGCAGCCTCGACCAGCCCCGCCATGTTCTCCGGCAAGTTTTCCCCTTTGGCAATTCCCTCGCCGGCCTCAGTGAGACGGCGAACTCCGCGTCGAATCCCTTCACTCGGTGCTGCCAAGAGATTCGCGGGTCCGGAGGCGCCGACATTCGAGATCATCTCCCTTTATCGTCACGACCGCAGGGCCACTCCATAGGGTGTAAACCCTGGACCGAAGCGGTCTCGCGTTTCGTAATGGAAGGGGCGGAAAACCACGCCAGGGAGGCTCGAGGTGGAACGCGATCTCCGAGCGCGTTGGTTTGCGCCTGCCCTCGTGGAACCCATCCGATAGCACGCTCCACTTCGAGCCGGCTGTCCTAAATATCGTGGACGATAATTCCTGCGGTCCGTCACGTGGTAGAGCGCTCTTTGTAATCTAACCTCAACCTCCGAGCCATCAGATTCCCCCATCCCCACTGTCCGTCAAATCGGGGCAACCTCAGTTTGGGCTGGCTCCGATTCGTCGGACAGTCGGAACGGGATAACTTGTTCAGTTTGGTTGGTGAGCTGCCCCCTCAATATCAAGATTTACCTTTCAGTTGTTTGTGCCCCCCCGTTGGGCGATTCGTGAAGTTTTTGTACGATGTACTCCGGCGGAGCGCACTATTTCATATTCTTCTGCCGTTTTTTGGTCGCTTCTCGAACTGGGCGCTTTTTGCCCCGGTTTTGCTGACCATTCGTCTCAGCTTCTACATCTTGCGAGTTGTTGCGGCCCTCAATTTGGCGCCGTCTCCTTTGTTAAACAGAAACTGAAACAGCAGACGGTTTCT
>CAZJLP010000003.1:0-48125 GCA_964546955.1 uncultured Opitutaceae bacterium
ACCGGCGGTTCGGTGCGAGGACCTTGCGCTTCCAACGGGATCGCCGGACTAAAGCCTACCTTGGGACTCTTGAGTCGAGACGGCATCATCCCGCTCGCCCTGACCTTCGATACCGCCGGACCCATGGCCCGCAGTGTCTACGACGTCGCTCTGTCGCTCAATATCATGACCGGAGTCGATCCCGCTGATCCTGCAACCCGTTTGAGCGCGGGCAGAGTGGAGAAGGACTACACCAAATTCCTCAACGTCGGTTCATTGAAGGGGGCGCGGATCGGCATCGCTCGCGACTTCATGGGCAAAGACGCCGGCACCGACGCGGTGATGGAAGAGGCCATCGCGACTTTGAAAAAACTCGGGGCCGAAGTGGTCGATCCTCTGCAATACCCGGAGTTCCTGCTACAGGTGAAACAGCCCCTTTCGTCTCTGATCATGATGTCCGAGTTCAAGGCCCAGATCACCGACTACCTCAAGACCACAAAACCCGGATACCCAAAATCGTACGACGAAATCGTCGCGCTTTCGAACGATCCGAAAACGGAATACCGAAGCCCGGAAAAGGCCTTCGGATTGAAGTATCAGGCTGAACGCGCGCTGGACCTCGATGATCCGGTTTACCTGGCGGCAAAAAACCACGGCCTGGCCCAGACAAAGGCGGCCATCGTGGCGCTTTTTAGCAAACACAAGCTCGACGCAATCGTTTATCCGACGTCACCTCGGCCCGCGACCCCCATCAAGTCGCAGACTCCCGGGGGCGGCGCAGAATCCGCGACCAGTTTCGCCAATCAAACAGGCTTTCCGGATCTTATTGTGCCCGCCGGCATGACAAAAGAAGGACTGCCGGTTTCGATCTCCTTTTTCGGCCCGGCCTTCAGCGAGGGCAAACTCCTCGGGTATGGCTACGACTTTGAACAAGCCACGAAAGCACGCGTGCTCCCGAAAACCACTCCGCTGCTCGCATCCGATTCGTTTTAAACGCTTGGCCGCACTTCGACCCGCCCGGCCGCGCGGCGGGTCGAAGCCGCAATCGCTGCCGCACGGCCCATTCGCGGCCGGCAACGTCCCAGAACGTTCATCCCTTCCGTCATTCGCGCGAAAAAGCCGAAATACTCACCCATGCGCTCCTCGCTCCTCCCTCTGCTTGCCTCCACCTGGTCGCTTCTGCTCGCGGTACCCGTTTCCGCCGTCACGTTTGAACTCGAGAAAGCCGGCATCTCCGAAATTCAGGCCGCCGTCGACGCGGGCGCTCTGACCTACGAAAAGCTTGTCCGGCTCTACCTGGCACGAATCGAGGCCTACGATCAAAAGGGACCAAAGCTCAACGCGGTCATTACGCTCAATCCAAAAGCCGTTGAAACCGCCCGCGCTCTGGACGCGGAGTTCAAAGCCAAAGGCCGACGTTCCCCGCTGCATGGCATCCCAATTCTGGCAAAGGATAACTACGACACCGCAGATCTCCCAACCACCGGCGGAAGCTTCGTTCTCGACGGCTCCCTTCCCTATCAGGACGCGCCATCGATAAAACAGCTGCGCGAGGCCGGCGCCATCATCCTCGCCAAGGTCAACCTGGACGAGTTCGCGCATGGCGGCGTGGGGTTTAGCTCCCGCGGCGGCCAGACGCTCAATCCGCACGATCCTCGCCGGCATCCGGCCGGTTCCTCGGGGGGCACCGGCGCGGGACTAGCGGCTTGGTTCGCACCGCTCGGCCTCGGTTCGGATACCGGTGGCTCGATCCGGGGCCCGTCCTCGGCCAACGGCGTCACTGGCATCAAGCCGACCAACGGTTTGATCTCGCGCACCGGCATCATGCCTTGCGTGCTCACCTTCGACACGGGCGGCCCGATGGCCCGCACCATTTATGACGTCGCGCTGTCGCTCGGGTTCATGACCGGTGTCGATCCGAAGGACCCCCTCACGCGCACCAGCATCGGTCTGTTTTACAACGACTACACCCAGTTCCTGAAAAAGGACGCACTCAAGGGGGTGCGGGTCGGAGTCATTCGCGACTACGCTGGCACCGACGACGAAGTCGACAAGGTCTTTGACGCCGCGTTGGAAGATCTCAAGCGGCTCGGCGCCGTACTCGTCGATCCGGTCAATTTTCCCGCGATCGCTTTGCAGAATCGCGAGACGGTGATGGAGCCCATCCGCTCCGCCGAAGTGAAGGACAACTACGCGGACTATCTGGGCACGCTTCGGCCGGGCTTCCCGAAAACGCAGCGAGACCTAGCGGAAAAGGGAGCCGCGCTGAAGGCGCCCAGCGGGAAATTCCTGCCTCATCCGAGCGTGTTCACCCGCTTCAAAACGTTGAGCGAGGGCCCGCCGACGAGTTCCATCTCCTATGTTTCGGCGAAAAACCACGGCATGGCCGCGGTTCAGGGCGCCGTCCTCGGTCTGTTCGAAAACAAGCGCCTCGATGTGCTCGTCTATCCGACGCGTTCTCGCCGGCCCGAACTCATCGATCCCAAGACCCCGGAGATTGTCGACCGTCCGCGAGTTCCCTCTCTCACGAGCATCGCCAACGTCACTCAATTTCCCGACGTGATCGTGCCGGCCGGGGTCACCAGCGACAAAATGCCGGTCACTCTCTCCTTCTTCGGCCCCGCCTACAGCGAGCCACGCCTTCTCAGCTACGCCTATGCCTTCGAGCAAGCCACGCATCGCCGCGTATCTCCGTCCACCACACCGGCCCTGCCTGGTGAAAAATTCGAATACTGAGCCGGGCGATCGAAGCGTGGCCCCCCTCATGCACACTCCCTTCCGTTCCCGCCGCTCCGGCGCCACCCACCTTATCCTTGCCGCCGGGCTGTGGTTTCTCGTCTCCGCCAGCGCGTTTGCCAACGGCAGCAAAGTCGACCTCGCCACTGCCACCATCGCCGACCTGCAGGCCGCCTTCAATGCCGGCACCCTGACCTCGGAAAAGCTGACCCAGTTATACCTCGCCCGCATTGAGGCCTACGACAAACGAGGCCCGAAGCTCGCCGCGGTTTTGTTCCTCAACCCCAAAGCGCTCGATGAAGCGCGCGCTCTCGACGTCGAACGGAAGACCCGAGGTCCGCGTAGTGCGCTGCACGGCGTGCCCATTGTCGTAAAGGATGTTTTCGACACGGTCGATATGCCGACGACGGGTGGATACGCGCCGCTCAAAGGCGTGAAACCGACGAAGGATGCCTTCGTCGTGAAAAAACTGCGCGACGCCGGCGCCATCATACTCGCGAAACTCAACCAGTCCGACTGGTACGGCCAACCGGAAAACACCGCAGCAAGCACGCTCGGCGGCAGCACCCTCAACCCCTACGACCTCGCTCGCACGCCTGGGTGGTCTAGCTCGGGAACCGGCGCTGCCGTCGCGGCAGTCTATGCCGCCGCCGGCCTCGGCAGCGAAACCGGCTTTTCCATCCGCACGCCCACCAGCGACAGCAATCTCTACGGGCTTTCCACGACCTCTGGCCTGATCAGCCGCGACGGGCAGATGTGGAGTTACATCACTGGAGAGCGCGGCGGTCCGATGGCCCGCAGCGTGCACGATTTGTGCGTCGTCCTCGACGTCATTGCCGGCTTCGACAGTTTCGACCTTTGGACCGCGCAGAGTCTCGGCAAAATGCCGGACAAACCGTACGTGAGTTTCATCGACAGGACCGGACTCAAAGGCGTTCGGGTGGGCGTGCTCAAGGAGGCCTGGGACTTCGTCAATCCCGCCCACGACCCCGAAGTGATCGAGTTGACCGAAAAAGCCATCGCCGTCTTCCCGTCCAACGGCGCCAAGGTGATCGAGCCCGTAACGCTTGGAATCAATCTCCATCAGTATCTCACCGCAAACACATTTCCCAGCCGCTACGAGCGAATCGCCGCGATCAACCATTATCTCGCGCGACAGGGGCCGGACTACCCCTTTAAAAACGCGTCGCAACTGCTACTAAACCATCCGGGGGTTCCCGGCCGATCGGCGGACAAGGAGGCGATCGAAAAGCCTACCGATATGAATCGAGATCCCGAATACCGCGCAACCCTCGAAGGCAAAGCCGCGCTCCGCCAGGCCGTAGTCGATCTCATGGACAAGTATAAACTCGATGCCCTGATTTATCCGCACAAATTGAGCAAACCGCTGAAGATCGGACCGCGCAACGACCCCGAACGCAAATACGACGCCAATCAACTCAGTCCGCTGACTGGCCTCCCGGCGTTCATCGTACCGATGGGCTTCACCGCAGATGGCAATCCGGTCGGCCTGGAAATCCTCGGTCGCCCGTGGAGCGAACCTACCCTGATCAAACTGGCCAGCGGCTTCGAAGCGGCCACCAAGAATCGCAAGCTGCCGCCTTCCACCCCTCCGCTTGCCGGCGAAACAATCGTCTACTAGCCGGGATCGTTCATCCCTTCCGCGCTCCTGCTTCTCTTATGCACTCTCCCCTCTGCTTTGCTCTCGGCCGGCCTTTCAGGCTGATGCGCCTCCCGCTCTGCCTCCTCTCGTCGGTCCTCGGGCTTGCTACGCTGGGTGTCGCAGCCGATTTGCCGAAGATAATGCTCTTCACCACCGGAGGGACGATCCAAAGCAAAGGCGCACACCGCCTGAAGCTTTCCGAATACGACGATTCCAAAGTCGAGCCGGAAGAACTGCTCGAAGATCTGCCGGAATTGAAGGAGATTGCCATCGTCGAACCCGTGGCGATCTCCAACCTCGGCAGCAATCGGATCACGACCGCGATCCTGCTCAAGCTTGCCCAAAGCATCAACGACGAGCTCGCCAAGGCCGACGTCACGGGAGCGGTGGTCACGCACGGTACAGGCACCCTCGAAGAAACCGCCTATTTCCTCAATTTGGTAATTCATTCCAACAAGCCGGTGGTGGTCGTCGGCGCAATGCGCCCTTGGACTGGTCTCAGTCGCGACGGTCCTTTCAACCTTTATAACGCCGTGCGCACAGCGGCCAGCCCGGAGGCGGTCGGCAAGGGCGTGCTCGTGGTGCTCAACGACACGATACACTCCGCCCGCTTCGTCACGAAAAACCATACCTACCGGGTCGAAACGTTCGTTTCCCGGGAAATCGGTCCGCTCGGCTACACCGATTCCGATCGCATCGCCTTCTATCGGACACCGCTCGTGCGGCACACCAGCAACAGCGAATTTGACGTGAGTAAACTCGAATCGCTGCCAGCGGTCGACGTGGTCTACGGCTACCAGGAAGCGTCCGGCGCGCCGATCGACGCCCTCGTCGCCGCAGGCGTGAAAGGAATCGTTCTCGCCGACGGCTCCCCTGCCATCACCAAGGCCGTGAAGGCCGCGCAAGCCAAAGGCGTGATCATCGTCCAGAGCGATCGCAAAGGGTCGGGCCGTGTCGTGCTCAGTGAGCGGTCGGCTGGACGAGACGTCATCACCGCGGACAACCTCAATCCGCAGAAGGCGCGCATCCTTCTTCGCTTGGCCCTCACCCGCACGAGCGAACCGAAGGAAATCCAACGTATCTTCAACGATTATTGAAATGCCACTTGTGAGATCGACTGCTTCACTCCTTCTCGCCGCGCTCGTTTCTCACGGCGCAGCGTCCCTAGTCGCGCAAGAGATTCCGAAATTCGATCCGCCCGGCCTGAAGCTGCCGCGCATCGTGCTCCTTTCGATGGGAGGGACCATCGCCAGTCGGGGAAAACCCCGTCTCAACGTTAGCAACTACGGCGGAAAGGAGTACCCGAGGGTAAATCCGGAGGACTGGATTGCCGATCTCCCGGATCTTGCGCTTCACGCCCGCATCACGACCGAGGACTTTCGCCCGCCGGCCGACGCTCCGCTCGGACTGGGCACCACGGTCGAACAGCTTTACGCCGTTGCGCGCCGGCTGCAGGAGCTGGCAAAGGACCCATCCGTCGATGGCATCGTCGTCACGCACGGCACCAACACCATGGCGGAAACCGGATACTTCATGAACCTATTGGTCGATATCAGGAAGCCGGTCGTTTTTGTCGGATCGCAGCGACCGTGGACAGGCCTGAGCGGAGATGGCCCCCTCAATCTGCTCAATGCCGTGCGCGTCGCGGCGAGCCCGGCCGCCGCGGAGAAAGGCATACTTCATTGCATGAATCAGAACATCAATCCCGCCCGCGATGTGACCAAAGCCAATGCGTACCGCATGGAAACCTTCAAGAGCGTGGACCTGGGCTGCATCGGCGTGGCCGACCCCGACATCGTTAAATTCCACGCCGAGCCCACCCGCCGGCATACGTTCAAAAGCGAATTCAACATCGCTTCGCTGCCAGCCAATCCGAAAGATCTTCCGGCGGTGGAATGCATCTACTCCTATACGGAATCGCCCGGGTATCTTATCGATGCCCTGGTCGAACACGGGGTGAAAGGCATCGTTGTGGACGGCACGGGGGCCGGCAGTCTCGCCGGCGGTCAAACCGATGCAGTCAAGCGCGCGCAGGCCAAAGGCGTGGTGGTCGTCGCAACCGCCCGCACCCATGGCGGACGGGTTCAAGACACACTCCGGCGCCGCGAAGCGAAAATTGTTCCAGGCGACAATCTTCCTCCCGAAAAAGCCCGCCTCCTCCTTCAAATCGCGCTGACCAAGACCACGGACCTGACCGACATCCAGCGAATTTTCGATCAGTACTGAGGATCCTCTCGAAAACGCATTGGCAGCCCCGGGCAGATAGGGAGCGGTCTCCGACTTTTCCCGGCGTGAGCGGAACGCTGAACCATTGCAAACTCGAGCAGCGCCCGGTCGCACGAGGACTGTTCGCACGGCGCCTTCTTCGAACGAGCAATTTTGGAAACATCACCGCCGACTTCGTCCGATCCATAGTGCAGGCTGCGCAGTTTTCAACAACCGCGAGGAATCCCTGCACGCAGTCCGGCACTGGCATCACTCCTGCTCTCGATTCTCGCCAATCACTCCGCTACGCTCACGTTCGCGTGAGGCCCGTCGTCCACCCAGAACGGCCATGCAACGCGCATGTCGCCGCTGGAAAAGGTAAAAAATCTACCGCCGCTGCACGGCTCCGCCTCCACGTACGTAGAGCGATTTCTCTGCCTCGCTCAACCGCACCCTGCTCGCGTCCATGCCTGCTCTCTCCTCCGCTTCAACTCGCCGCGGATTTCGCAATTCGGCAGAACTCACAACTGCAGCCGCCTTCTTCGCTCGATCGCCGGCCGCTCGTGAGGCGAATACACCGCCCTGTCTCGACTCGAAAGACGCCTCCGACGATGTCGCGTTCGTGTCCGCGACGGCGGGCCGGCCGAAACCTCCCACCTGATCGGCGCGCGAATTTTCGTCATCTTCCGGAAACGCCAATCCACCCACGCAAGTCATGAATCGCCCACCTAATCCAACCTCGCATCGCACCGGCGCTTCCCGGCGCGATTTTCTCCGCACCGCCGGCTATGGAACCGCCGCGGCGTTCGTCGCGAGTTCAATGCTCTCCCGCCTCAAAGCCGCCGACGCATCGCCCGGCGGCTTTTTATCGTCCACGGATAAATCGGACGATCCTCTTTACATGTCGGCGACGAAGCTGGCCGGATTGATTCGTGCGAAGAAACTTTCCGCGACAGAAGCGGTGAAACTGCACATCAAACGAATCGAAGAGGTGAATCCAAAGCTCAATGCGGTCGTCGCGATGTGCTTCGAGCGGGCCCTCGCCGAAGCGGCCGAGGCCGACGCAGGAGCCGCAAAGGGGAAATTCAAAGGCGCTCTCCATGGTGTTCCGATGACGATCAAAGACTCCTTCGATACCGCCGGCGTGGTCAGCACGGGCGGCACACTGGGTCGAAAAAACTTCGTCCCCGGCAAGGATGCCACGGTAGTCGCGCGCGCGCGGGACGCGGGGGCGATCCTGCTCGGCAAATCGAATACGCCGGAGTTCACCCTCGGTGGCGGCGGTCGCGGCACGGTCAATCTCGTCTACGGATTGACCAAAAATCCCTATAATTTGAACTATCAGCCCAGCGGCTCGTCCGGCGGGGCGGGGGCGATCGTTGCCGCGGGGGGCGCCAGTTTCGACATTGGCTCCGACTACGGCGGATCGATCCGCGGCCCTGCTTTCGCCAATGGAATCGCAGGCCTCAAGCCGACCCTCGGCCGCTGCCCGCGCACGGGACACATCGTGGGCTACGGAGGGCCTTTCGACTCATTTCAAGAGACCGGCCCCCTCGCACGACGCGTCGAAGACATGACGTTGCTGATGCCCATCCTCTGCGGACCGGATTGGAGCGATGCCATCATGGCGCCCGTGCCGCTGGGAGACCCGCTCAAAATCAGTCTCAAGGATCTTCGCGTGGCTTTCTACACAACCAACGGTATCATGGATCCTACGGCCGAAATCCAGGCGTTGGTGAAAAAGTGCGTGAGCCACTTCGCCGACCTGGGGTGCAAAATCAGCGAGGACAAACCGCCGAAGATGAAGGAACTTGCCGAAGCACGGCAAAAATTCAGCGGGGCCACCGGCGGCGACCATATGCGTCGCATGATGAGAAAGCACGGCACCACTCAGGCTTCGCCCGGCCTGCGCCTCGATGGCGACATACTCCCGAGCGCCGACTTCACGAAACACTGTGAGGAAATGGACGCGATCAAGAGCGAACAACTCGCCTGGATGGAAGGCTACGACCTCATCATCTGCCCCGCGAGCCAGCGCGCCCCGATCACGCTCGATCACGAACCGCCGGGCGGACGCGAGACGCGCGGCCGCGGCAGCTATACGAGCCAGTACAACACCAACGGCTGGCCGGCCGGGGTCGTTCGCGCCGGAACCTCCACGGAGGACGCGGGGCTTCCACTCGGCATTCAACTCGTCGGTCAGCCGTGGCGGGACGACATCGTGATCGCGGCCATGGCGCTCGTTGAGGCGAAAGCCGGCGGTTACCAAAAGCCCGCCATCTGAACCCACCCATAGGCAACATCACCCGTCATCTGGAATTCCTGTCTAAACGCGGTTCAAAATTTCCGACCATGTCATCACTCTCCGAACAGCTTTCCGCCCAATCCAACCGTCGCGATTTTCTGCGCGCGGCCGGGCTCTTTTCCGTCGCGGCCCTCACCCCGAAAGTGGCCTCCGCCGCCGGGCCAAATGGCACCAACGGTACAAACGGTCACTCCACCGACACCAACAGCGAACTGATCTTCATGTCCGCGACAAAACTCGCGGGACTCATTCGCGCCAAGAAAGTGTCCGCCACCGAAGCCGTCGACGCGTACGTAAAACGGCAAGTCTCCGTCAACGACAAGCTCAACGCGGTCGTCACTAACTGTTACGACCGGGCCTACGCCGAGGCGAAAGCCTTGGACGAAAAGGCGGCACGGGGTGAATTCGTCGGTCCTCTCCATGGCGTCCCAATGACCATCAAAGATTCGCTCGACACCGAAGGAGTGGTCTCGACCGGAGCGACGATGGGACGGCAACAGTACGTGCCCAAGAACGACGCGACCTGTGTGGCTCGCGTGCGGAAGGCCGGCGCTATCTTGCTGGGCAAAACGAATACACCGGAGTTTACCCTGGGCGGCCTCGGGGGCATCAGCACCTCGAGCAACCTGCTCTTCGGCTCCTCGCACAATCCTTACGACCTGACGCGCTCGACCGCCGGATCTTCGGGCGGAGCAGGGGCGTCGGTGGCCGCAGGGCTTGCGGCTTTCGATATCGGCTCCGACTGGGGCGGCTCGATCCGCGGTCCCGCTCACAACAACGGCATTGCCGGAATCAAACCCACGAGCGTGCGTGTTCCGCGCACCGGACACATCGTCGATTACGGAGGGGTGTTTGACCTCTGGCAGCAGCTGGGCCCAATGACCCGCCGGGTCGAAGATCTCGCCCTGATCACGCCGCTCATCTCCGGTCCAGACTATCGCGACGCCGCGTGCGCACCCGTTCCCTGGGCCGATCCACACGCCGTCGATCTGAAAAAGCTGCGCGTTGCGTTCTGCGCCGACAATGGAGCCACCAATCCGCTGACGAAGACCGACGAAGACACAAAGAAGACCCTCTACCAAACTGCCAAGTGGCTCGAGGGGCTTGTCGCGAGCCTAAAGGAAGACGCGCCTACCGGCGTTCTGACCGAACTCGCCGCCGCTCGCACCAAGATGACGAGTGGCGACGCATGGGCTTTCTATAAACGCGTGGCGGACAAGTGGGGCACGAAAAATTTCTCCCCTTCGGTCAAGGAGCGTATGAAAACCATGACTCCTATCTCGACCGCGGAATACGCGGAAGCCTGGGAGAAGCACGACGAGGCAAAGTCCGGAATGCTCGCGTGGATGAAAGCCTACGATGTCTTCCTCTGCCCCACCTCCGGAAAACCGGCCCAGCCGATCGATGCGGAAGCCGGGGCTGCCGGCGGCGGCTTCGGCGCCCCCGGCAGTGGTTGGCCTTACACCGGTGTTTTTAACACCACCGGCTGGCCTGTCGTCGTCGTTCGCTGCGGCTCCTCCGCGGATGGCAAACTGCCCATCGGCATCCAGGTCGTCGCCCCGCCGTGGCGCGAAGACATCTGTCTCGCCGTCGCGGCCGCCTTGGAGACCAAAAGCGGCGGCTGGAAAATGCCTCCTATCTAACGCCTTTCTCGCGAAGGTTTCGACGGGCGTGACGGCGTCTCAATACAATAAGGGGCATTGTCGCGCCCCTCGTTCCTTCGCGAGACATCGTTCCCTCCGGCCCTGCTCCCAGGAGCAGGGCCGTCCCATTCCGCGCGCACAAATCAGTTCATGCGCTGCCCGTCTCCGATGAGAGTTCACGCCCGTACTTTCTTTCTCGCGTCAATCGTCGCACTCGGCGTGAAATCCGGGTCGGCACAATCGTTCCCGATCGAAGAGACGACCATCGCGGAGGTGCATACCGCCTATATCGGCCAAAAGACGACAGCCGTCGAGGTGGTCCAAGCGCATCTCGATCGGATCGCAGCTTACGACCGCCAAGGGCCCATTCTCAATTCGGTCATCACGGTCAATCCAAACGCACGGGCCGAAGCGGCTGCGCTCGACGCTAAACTAAAGGCGACCGGACACCTCGTCGGTCCTCTTCATGGCATTCCAGTTCTGATCAAGGATAACCTCGATGCAGTCGGGATGCCGATGACATCAGGCTTTCAAGGATGGAAAAACTACGTTCCGCCCACCGATGCCATGGTTGTGAAGAAAATTCGCGACGCCGGTGGAATCATCCTGGCGAAAGTATCGCTGTCGGAGTTCGCACGAGGCGGGGGCGATAACATCAACTCGGTGCTCCCGGGTTTCGCCCGAAACCCGTATAATCCTGCCCACGCGACCGGCGGCTCCTCCGGCGGAACCGGCGCCGGCCTGGCTGCCAATTTCGGCATCGTCGGCATCGGCACGGATACCGGTGGCAGCGTGCGGATGCCCGCGGCACACAACGCTCTTGCCGGCCTGAGGCCCACCGTGGGTCTGGTCTCTCGAACCGGCGTGGTGCCCCTCAACGGCGTGCGCGACACCGCTGGACCCATGGCTCGCACCGTCGCCGACATGGCTATCTTGCTCGATGTGATTGCAGGATCCGATCCGGAAGACAGCGCCACGCTTCGTTCCGAGAGACGCATCAGCCCGGGCTATCGCGCGGCTCTCCGCAAAGATTCTCTCAAAGGAGCGCGGCTCGGCGTATTGCGCCAGGTCTTCACGTCCAAAGTGACCGATCCGCGAATCATAGCCCACTTCGAGAAAACCCTCGTCGAATTGAAAGCCGCCGGAGCGGAAATCGTCGACCCTTTCACGATTCCCGAACTGGATTTGCTGCCCCGCCCCCCGCAAACGCCTGCCCGATTCAAGGCCGATCTGACCTCTTGGCTGGCAAAACATCCCGGTATTCCCTTTTCCTCCGTGAAAGAGATCGCGGAATCCCGGCTGTTGCATCCGTTGCACCAAGCCGGGTTCGACGATGCGGTCAAGGCACTCCCTCCGGAGGAGGACCCGGCAACGCTGGAAGGGGCGAGAAACGAACAGCGTTACCGCGACGCCTTCACTACGGCAATGACCGCGCAAGCGATCGATGCGGTGGTCTTTCCCACCTGGGCGCAACTCCCCGCGTTGAATGGCGATCGCAACACGCAGCTGGCGCGCGAGCCGAAGCCGCCGCCCCACGCAGCGCCCACCGCCCTCGGCAGCAGCCTCACCTTCGTCGGCAGCTCGTTGCAGTGGCCTGCCCTTTCTGTGCCGTCCGGCTTCATCGACGGCCTGCCGGTCGGACTCCAAGTGCTTGGGCGAGCCTGGGACGAGGAACGCATCGTCAACTACGCCTATGCCTACGAACAGGCGACGCGCCACCGCCGGCCTCCGTCCACCACCCCGCCACTTCAGGCAGCGTTCGCGCACCGATTTATCGGGACGTGGAAACTGGTGGAAGTGGCCGAACGCGACGAAGCCAATCAGAAGGTCAGCCGCGCGGCGCGCGGCCCCTCCTCTGGACAATTGGTGTACACAGCAAGCGGCCGGCTCTCGGTCCAAATCATGACGCTCGACCGCTCGCGCGTGGCCCCGGGCTCAGCCGAGGGGTTCAGCAGCTATTTTGGTCGATGGGAACTTCTCCCCAGCGAGGCTTGCGTGCTCCATATCCAGGAAGGCAACGTCAACGCCGCTCAAGTCGGACAAACAGCAAAGCGCTACTATTCCTTCGACCAAGCAGGAAAATTGAGCTTGGCCACGCCGCCCCGGAAGCGCGACGACGGTCGCGTCCTCAGCTCTATCTTTATCTGGGAGCGGCTCGAATAGATCGCAGTTCCATGGTGGAATGGAGCTGTCTTCGCGCGGCTGGTTCATGCTTTCCCGCCTCGCCCATGAAATCGTTTCACTGCTCCCCCCCTTTACTCCGGCTTGCTGATCGGTAGGATTGCTTCGGCGGCAGAAACCCTCAATGGCCGCCAAAAGTCCAATCACTCAACCCCGTTAGACATCCATGAATGCATTAAAATCCGCCTGTGCCGCGGGCGCCTTGCTCGTCGCCATCTCCAGTTCCTCGCTCCTCGCGCAGGAAGTCGTCGCCGTTCGCGGCGAATCCTGGTTCAATCATTATTATGAGAATCCCCGTCCCGCGGATTTTCTGTCCGCCGTCCATACATTGGATCGCAACGGTTACTTCGAACAAACCCCGACCGCGGTCAGCATCGGCTTCCTCAGCGGAATTTTCACCCAACATCCCCAAAAGGTGAATACATGGCTGAGCGAAACCTCCTCGCTCTCCTCCCGCACGCGGCGTATTCTGGCCGCTGCCGCCTGGCAGGCCGGCCACCCCCGCGGCCAGCGCTTGCTTCGCGAGATGTCGGCCACCGCGAGTTCGGATCTGCAGGCTGAAATCGCGCAGTTGCTCGACCGCGGAGCCACTCCTCTCGCAAACACGCCGGTTCGGTCGCCGGAATCGATGAATCTCCGCTGGGGCGCTTTTCTCGCTTCGGGGGACGAAAGGCATGTCACGAGCATCCTGGCCGCTCTCGGCAGCGGGGAGCCCAGCCTCACGACCGCCGCTCGCTACAGCCTGGCGCAAAATGCAGCTCGCCACGAGCGGGTACTCAGAATTTGCCAGGCCGAAATGGAGAAACAGCCGGAAGCCATCCGGGCCGAACTACGGGCGGCAATCAACGCTGCCACCGCAGCCAAACAACCCGGAGCCTGAGCTGACCGTCGTTGGCGATATTTGAAGGCTGGCCACCCCGCGTGGCCGGCCTTTTTTTGTTAATTTCGATCATGGGTGCATCTCCATCCATGAAATCATGTCCGGTTGCGAAGGAGGACAAGGCATGGCGGCTGCTCATAAGAACCCATGCCAATCACTCATCCACCGTTCCGCGGCGGGCGTTTCGCGTCTGCGCTTTTTGCGGGCCTCTCCCTCTGTTCGGCGTTTTCAAGCGCACCGAGCCTTCAGGCGTCCGAAGCCGGGGTTGCCATTGTTCGTTCCGCCGCGTGGTCGGCGAATGGCGCGGCCCGAGAGGGCGCCGAAGAACTGGCCGTATTGATGTCCGTCGCCCAGTTGCAGAAAAACCATCGGCTGGCTGGCTTGGTCGGGGTCGGCGATAAACACGGCATGTTCAAACCCGGTACCGAACAAACGCTGCGTTTCGTCGCGCTGACCGGAGTCGCCGTCGTTCGCGTTTCTCCCAATGGTTTTGTGCCGCCAGCGGATGGATTGTTCATCGAGGCCGCGCAGCTGACCGAATCGCAGGTGAAAGGCCATCTCCACGATTGCTTGGTGAGATTTGGAGCGCCTCCCAGAGCCCGCAACCCGGATCGCCCCACGGCGGAGGAACTTTCCTCCATCCGCAGTCACCTCCGAAAGTACCAGGAATCCTTCATCCAGGCGGCCGCACCAAGTGTCGCGATGAGATAACTACGAACGCCGCTTCGTCTGACGGCAACTCGCCTGACCCCGCCTCCAACAAGGCGGGGTCTTTTTCTGGCCCGCTCTCTCCCTCCGTATTCCTGGGTTCTCAGGAGGACGAGGAAAGTGAAAGATCTCGAACCGCCGGCTCCTTTGAGCCTTCCGCCCTCGCCGCCTTCTTTTCCCTCTCCTGCACCATCGCGTACACCGCGGGAATCACATACAACGTGAGCAAACTGCCGATCGTCAGGCCTCCGATGACCCCTATGCCCATCGAAACACGGCTTTCCGCGCCCGCACCCAAAGCCAGCGCGATGGGCAGGATACCGAGAATCGTGGCGAGCGTCGTCATTAGAATCGGGCGCAGACGGGCCGCGGCCGCCTCTTGTGCCGCGACCAAAGCGGAGGGCGCGCCCGCCGCCCGGCGCTGGTTCGCGAACTCGACGATAAGAATCCCGTTTTTGGTCACCAGCCCGACCAGCATGATCAACCCGATCTGGGAAAAAACATTCAGGGTCTGCTCGAAATACCAAAGCGAAGCGAGGGCGCCGGCAATCGCCAGGGGAACGGTGAGCAGAATCACGAGGGGGGATCGAAAACTCTCGAATTGCGCGGCGAGCACCAGGTAAATCAGGGCCAGCGCCAGGGCAAAAACCCATCCGAGCGAAGAGGAGCTTTCCACGAAATCGCGCGCCGCTCCGGCCAGCGCGGTCGTGAAGCTTCGATCGAGGGTCTGGCTGGCGGCATTTTGGAGAACCGCGATGCCCTCTCCCATCGTGCGGCCCCGGGCCAGGGTCCCCGAAACGGTGGCGGCGGAATATCTGTTGTAGCGGTACAATTCGGGCGGTGCGCTGCGCTCCGACAACGTGACGAGATTGTCCAGTCGGATGATCTCGCCGCTTGAGGCCCTGACCGTCAGGCCGTCGAGGTCGTTCGGCCGGGAGCGGAAATCGCGCGTGAGCTGTCCGATCACGTCGTACTGCTTGCCGTTGAGAATGAAGTACCCGAGCCGTTGCCCGCTCAGCGACGCCTGGAGAGTTTGGGCGACATCGAGGGCGCTGACTCCTAAGGCCTGGGCTTTGTCTCGATCAATGCTCACCCGGACCTCCGGCTTGTTGAACTTCAAGTCGCTATCCACGAAATTGAATACCGGGCTCTTGCGGACTTCGTCCAAAAACTTGGGCAGCGCATCGCGGAGCGCCTCGATATCGGGAGTCTGGATCACAAACTGCACTCCGGTCATGCCGGCCCGTCGTTCACCGATGGAAGGCTCCTGCGTGATGTTCACCCGCGCACCAGTATACTGCCGAACGAGGCTCTGGAGATCGTCCGCAATCTCTTGTTGAGATCGTTTCCGCTCGTCTTTCTCCTTCAAGAAAACCCGCACGAACCCGCTATTGACCGCCCCTTGCACCCCCGGCCCGCCGCCCGCGCCGGGAACCTGCGTCATCATCATATGCGCCTCGGGCACACGGTCGGCCACCGCCTCCGTCAGATCATCCATGAAGCTCTGCATGTAGTCATAGCTCACGCCTTCTGGAGCCGTCGCCCGCACCCAGATACGGCCCCGGTCCTCCAAGGGAGAGAGCTCGCGGGGCAGTTTTCCCAGCAGGAAAACGATCGCCCAGCCGGCCAGCCCTAAGGCCAGCCACGCGATCCAGCGGATGCGGAGAAACCGCCCGAGGCTACGAAAATAGCCCGCCTCCAACCCCACGAAAAGAGGCTCCGTCTTTCGGAACAGCCAGCCATGCGCGTGTCTTCGTTTGAGGAGCCGGCTGCTCAGCATGGGTGTGAGCGTCAAGGCAACCAAAGCTGAAATCAAAACGGCGCCGGATATGGTCACTCCAAACTCCCGAAATAGCCGTCCCGCCAGTCCGCCCATGAAAAGCAACGGCAGAAACACGACCGCGAGGGTAATCGTGGTGGCCACCACCGCCACGAAGATTTCTTTGGTTCCTTCGATGCTGGCCTGAGTGGGAGCGGTGCCCGCCTCGATTTTCGAATAAATATTCTCCAAAACCACGATCGCGTCGTCGACCACGAGGCCGATCGCCAGTACGATTCCGAGCAGTGTGAGCGTGTTGATGGAAAAGCCCGCAGCCTCCATCAAGGTGAACGCGCCGATGATCGAGACAGGGATCGCGATGACCGGAATCAGCGTCGTGCGCCATTCACGGAAAAACGCGAATACGACGAGAACCACGAGAAGAAACGCGACCAGGATGGTCTCTTCAACCTCGACGATCGATCGCCGCACATAACTCGTGCTGTCGTAAGCGACTTCAACCGAGATATCCGGCGGCACGTCGCGCCGCGTCTGTTCCAGTCTGCGCATCAATTCGTCGACAATCTCGATCTGATTCGCGCCGGGCTGCGGTCTGAAATACAGCCCCGCGATGCTAGCCACGCCGGTCTTGAGCGCTCCGCGCTCATTTTGAGGTCCGAGCTCTGCAAATCCGATGTCCCGCATTCTCACCACACGATCTTCGCTGCGTTTTATGACCAGGGCGTTGAACTCCGAAGGGGTCGAAAGCCGGGACAAGGTTTTGATCGGCAGCTCGATCGAATCTCCCTCGATGCGGCCCGAAGGGAGCTCGATGTTTTCCCGATTAAGCGCGGTCCTCAGGTCGAGCGGAGTCAATCCATACGCAGCGAGTTTTTCCGGATCGATCCAAAGCCTCATGGCATAACGCTTCTCCGCCGGCTGGTCGACCGCGGCGACGCCCGGCACCGTCTGCAACCGTTCCTTCAAGACGTCCGCATAGGCCGAAAGTTCGAGCGGAGACCGCGTATCGCTCCGGAGCGCGAGTCCGAAAATGGGGTTCGAGTCGGCGTTCTGCTTGATCAAGATAGGCGGATTGCAGTCGGGCGGGAGATTCCGCACCGCCCTCGAGATCTGATCGCGCACATCGCTGGCCGCTGTGTCCAAATCGGTTCCGAGTGCAAATTCCGCCGTGATTTGGCTCGATCCTTCGCGGCTGGTGGAAGTCACGGTTCGGATTCCGGCGACGGAATTGACCGCTTCTTCCAACGGCTCCGTGATCTGCGCCTCCACGATTTCCGCCGCGGCACCGGGATAGGCGGTCGCGATTGAAAGCGTCGGCGGATCCACCGCGGGATATTCGCGAATTCCCAGCCGGGAAAAACTGATCCCGCCGAAAATTGCGATCAGCAACGACAGCACGATCGTCAGCACCGGTCGGCGAATGCTCAATGCGGCCAGATCCATCGTCAGTCGGCCCCGGTCGGAGTACCCGCCGCAGAGAGAGCTTTGGTCGCAACCGCGCCGCCCGGCGGCTTGATGATCGTGACCGCCGCGCCGGACCGCAGCTGTTGGATGCCGGAGGTGATGACCTTGTCTCCCGGTTTAAGGCCGGACGTAATTTGTACGCTCGTTTCGGTGCGGTGGCCCGTTTGGACTGCCCGCCTGACCGCCTTCCCGTTTTCGAAAACAAAGACGTTTTTCTCGCTCACTCCCGAGATCACGGCGACCGGAGGGATCAGGATCGCATCCGGGATGTCCGCCACCGAAAATTCGACATTGGCGAAGGCTCCGGGCAGGAGGCGGCCCTGCGGATTCTGACCACGCGCTCGCACCAGGACAGTGCGAGTCGACAATTCAATGCGCGGGTCGATCGCATAGATCGCGCCCTCGAAACGCTGCTCCACTCCCGCGACACTGAACGAGACTGGCCGCCCCAGGGTGATCCGGTTCATGTATTTTTCCGAAACGGCAAAATCCACCTTCACCTGCTCGACGCTCTGCAGAGTCGCAATGCGCGTCGACGGAGTGACAAAAGTGCCTTCGCTCACGAAACGGAGTCCAACCACGCCGTCGAAGGGAGCGCGAATCTCCGTCTTGGCGATTTGCGCCTCGATCAACGCGACCTCGGCTCGTTGCACGTTCAACTCGTTCAGCGAACCATCGTAGTCCTCCTGCCGAACGTTGCCCCCTTTGTTGAGCTCGAAATAGCGACGTTCCTTGAGTTCGGCCAGGTCCCGCCGGAATACGGCGCGCGTGAGTTGCGCGTGAAGGTCGGCATCGTTCAGTTTCACCAGCAAGTCGCCCCGTCTGACCCGCGTGCCCTCCTTGAAATTGATTGAGACGATCTTTCCGTTTACCTCCGCCTGGAGCTCGACGCCTTCGTCCGCCCGGAGAGTCCCGGTCGCGACGACCTTTTCTTCCATGAGGACAGCCTCGACGGTGATCGCCATCACTCTCAGCGCGGCACCCGCTGGCGGGGCTTTAGCCGCCGACGTTCCGGCGACCGCCCCCGCCTCGGCTTTGCTTTTCGCCGTGGAAGACCGAAACAACATGGGTCGCATTTTGGGCCACGCGATCGCTCCAAGGAGGAGCAACCCAGCGGCCGGCCCGACCGCGACTTTCAGCCAGCGTTTCACCGCGCTCATTGTGAGCGCGTTCTACGGGGCCGCAGCCGCGGCCGCCGCGAGCCCCGAATACTTCGGGGGAGCATACCAATAGGCTTCCGTTGAGCTCACGAACAGGCTCTTCGGAATCATGGCGTGAATTCCCTTCGTTGTGTCGACCACTTGGGTGACTTCGAAATCGACCGCGATGCTCGAGAGCGACAACGCATCGAAGAAATCCAGGCCCTTTTTTTCGCGAAGAAAACCGAGCGTTTCCATGATCGCCATTCGCATGGCCAGATTCAGTTCCACATCAAGTCCCATGCAGATGTAGTGCGACGGCGTTTCCGCCCGGCAAATCTTCAGCGGCAGATCCTTGCGCACAAAAAACTGCATCACCACCGTGTTGCTGCTCTCGATTGCCGTGATGCTGATCTCACCGTTGCCTTGGGCGGCGTGCGGATCGCCTGTATGAAAGAGGGCGCCCTCCACCTGCACGGGCAAATAGACCGTCGCTCCCTTTCCCAGATGTTTGTTGTCGAAATTGCCGCCGATATCCGGATACGGCGGCGACGAGCTGAGCTTTCCCCGCTCTTTCACCGGCGCCACCCCCATGACGCCCTGGAACGGCCGCAGAGGCACCTCGATTCCGGGTCCGAAAAGTCCGACCTGCCGCGGCATGTCGAATTTGATTACTTTGGCATAAGGACGCGGCACGGCATCAGGTATCCCGCCAGAACCCGGCCGGCCGGAATTGATTCCGTAGGGTGCACGCGACGCGATATCGAGCACCCGTACCTCCAAGGTGTCCCCCGGCGCCGCTCCTTCGACAAAGATCGGTCCGGTCATCATGTGACCGCGGATGCCCGTCGGCTTCACCGCCTTCTTGATGGCGATCATTTCCTGCACCACCGGAAGGTCCACCGGAATACCGTTTTCGACAAAGAATTGCTCCGGATTATCGTCCTTGATCCCACCCATGCTGACCGTGTCGATGCGGACCACATCGCCGGATTTGATCGTTAGCACCGGAGCGGTTTCGGCGGAGAAGTAACCCCAGACCATATTCTGAGGAATCGAGCGGAGGTGGTGGTTAACCGGAGGAGTATCGGCGCGCGACAAAGGCAGCGCAAAGACAGCAGCGCAAAGCGCGGCCGAAGCGGCGTTGGAGAACGTCATAGAAGAGTGATTGGCGGAGGCACCAGAGCCTAAGTCATGCCGACTTCGTAAAAAACGATACTGGCACATCCTTTCGCAAAACGGTGCGTCAAGCTGTCCTCAACATCCCCGCCTTTTGCGCCAATCTGCGTCGCTATCCGTAGTGGGCACTACACGCCCCACGAGTGAACTACCTATTAAAGGGCAGTGGTACGCTTTGCGCTCCCTTAGGCGGAACAATAAAAATCGTTGAAGTTCTGAAGTTATAAAAAGGAGCCCATATGTCTTCTCAAATCACTTTCCCCCGCAAGAAGTACGACGGCGACGAGGTTTCCGGCTCAGAAAGCACGACCGTTCTCACGCCTACCCCCGGCGATGCGCCACCTTCCTTCCTTGAGAAGGCAGAGCCCGCAGCGGCGGAAGCCCCCGTACCACTGGAACGGAGCAATTTGCAACTTTACTTGCAGGAGATCGGCAAGACCGCTCTCCTCACCCCGAAAGAGGAGGTCGCGCTCGCCCGTCGCATTCGGCGAGGCGACAAATCCGCGCGCGATCACATGATTCAGGCGAATCTACGCTTGGTGGTAAAGATCGCGCACGACTACAAAGATTTCGGCCTTCCGCTCCTCGACCTGATCAGCGAAGGCAACATCGGCCTGATCAAAGCCGTGGAGCGTTTCGATCCGCGCAAAGGCGGCAAGTTGAGCACTTATGCGGCGTGGTGGATCAAACAATCCATCAAGCGCGCGCTCGCCAACCAGAGTAAGACTATCCGGCTGCCCGTTCACTTGGTGGACAAGATTTCCAAGATGCGGCGGACGGCCATGGCGCTGACAGAAGAACTCGGCCGCGAACCGACCGACGAAGAGTTGGCCATGGAGCTTCAGATACCGACCAGCAAAGTCGCGCACCTGAAGTCCGTCAGCGTGCGGCCAACTTCGCTCGACGCCCCCATTGGCGACGAGGGCGATTCGTCGACCTTCGGTGAAATCGTGGGCGACGACAACGCCGTCAGTCCGTTCGAGAGTTTACGCGAACGGAATATGAATGCCGACTTGAAATCGATGGTCGACTCGCTCGATCCCCGTGAAGCCGAGATCATCCGGCTGCGCTTCGGCTTGGATGGCGCCAACGAGATGACGCTCGAAGAAGTCGGTCGCAAATTCAAGGTGACGCGCGAACGGGTGCGTCAGCTGCAAAATATCGCTCTTTCCAAAATGAGAAAAGCGATGGCGAAGAACGAAACTCAGCGTTCGGTCGAGGAAATCGAAGAAGAAGACCGCCAGCGGAAACGCATGGAGGTCATCCGCGAGTTCATCGAAACAAAAGCCAAACGCGTCGGACGGAACTGATTCCGCAAATGCGGGATCAGTATCTCAGATTTCAGATTTCAAATTCAGAAAGAGCCCACAGGAGCCGGTGACTTGATCATTCGCTCCGGCACGCGGATTGCGGTCCGATCTGAGATTTGAGATCTGAAATTTTAAATGGGCGCCCGGCTGCGCGCTACCCGCCGGCGAAGACCGGCCGGAACCCCGCCTCACTAAGAATGCGGGCAACGACATCGCGCTTGTCGCCCTGGATTTCGATGCGGCCGTCTTTCACCGTGCCCCCCACCCCGCACGCTTTCTGCATCTTCTTCGCGAGCTGCTCCTTTTCGGGCAGCCCGATCCCGATAAAGCCTGTGGCGACCGTGACCGTCTTGCCGCCGCGACCCGCCGTTTCGCGCAGCACGTCGACGCGACCCCGATTCTTTGTCGGTGCGGCTGCGGGCGCTGCGGGTTCAGACCCTCGCGATGGTTTCGCAGGAGTCGCTGGTCCGCGGGGCAATGCCAACCCGGAGAGCGAGCCAAACGGATTTTGCCCCAGCCCTTGCCCGCCGTCCGTCGAGATTTTCTTGGGATTGCTCATGCCGCTCCGGGCTTTTTGGGGGCGCAAGTGCCGCGGGGGATTCCGGCGGCGTCGCCCTCCAGAAACGTGAGCGCTTTCGCATAGCTGCGGCGCTCCAGAAAGTGGGCGAGCTGCGGGTGCAGGCCAAGGCGGCCCCGCTCGAGAAAATCGTCGAGCCGCGCCATCTCTTCCGCGATTATCCTACCATCAGAATTTTTTATGCCAGCGAGCAGTGCAATAAGTGATTCTTTGATCTGTAGCTCCATGGTGACACAATTCCCAATCTAATTGTTGTTAATTAGCCAGTTACCGTTGCAACGGGTGAGTGCGCCCTGCGTGAATCGGCTTGAGAAAAAACCGGCCGGTCTCTCATATCAGCCAACTATTCTCATATAACCTGTCTTAATAGGGCAAGCAGACACGATGTGGAGCGGCCACTGAAGTGCTGTTTGCTTTTCTTTTCTCAGTTACCGTTATGAATTCCATGACCATCCCCACACGAGCAAATGCCGACGTCATCGAGACGTTTTATCGTGCTTGGTTGGATAATCCAGATTCGGTCGATCCGACATGGCGAGCCTTCTTTCAAGGCTTCACGCTGGCGAGCGGAGGCGGATCTCTCGCGAGCGGAGCACCCGTGGATGGCATCAGTATCTTGGACAGCCTCAAGCAGTCGCAGGTGCACAGCCTGATCTTTCGTTACCGCTCGATTGGACACGTTCAGGCCCATCTCGACCCGCTGAGCCCCTCCCCGGCCCCCAATCCCCGGCTGCAACTGAACGAGTTCGGACTGGCCGACGCCGACTTGGACCACTCGTTCGACATCGGGCACTACCTGGGTGGCGGACAAATGCGCCTGCGCGATATCGTGGAAAGCCTGAAGCAGACGTATTGCGGCCGCATCGGTGTCGAGTACATGCACATTCCAGACGTGGAGGTGCGCCACTGGCTTCAGAGTCAGATCGAACCGACGAAGCTCCAGCCCAGCTTCACGAAGCAACAAAAAGTACGAATTCTCCGGCGCCTCCATAAGGCCGAGCTTTTCGAAAAATTCCTCCATACGAAGTACGTTGGACAAAAGCGATTCTCCCTCGAAGGCGGCGAGACCATGATCGCCGCGTTCGACGCCGCGATCGAACACTGTCCGAAGGTGGGGATGCAGGAAATCGTCCTCGGCATGGCCCACCGCGGCCGCCTCAGCGTACTGACCAATATTCTACGCAAACCATTCGACGTTCTTTTCGAGCAGTTTTCGGAAAACTACATTCCGAACGCGGTCGGCGGCGACGGCGACGTCAAATATCATCTCGGATACGAGGCGGTCCTCGACACCACCTCCGGAAAAAAAGTGGAAGTGCGACTCGCCGCCAATCCTTCGCACCTCGAGGCCGTGAATCCCGTCGTGGAAGGCAAGGCTCGCGCCCGCCAGCGCATCATCGGCGACACCGAACGCCGCAAAGTTCTACCCTTCCTCATCCACGGCGACGCAGCTGTTGCCGGTCAGGGCATCGTGGCGGAAACCCTCAATTTCTCGCAGCTTCCCGGCTACCGCACCGGAGGCACGCTCCATTTCGTCATCAACAATCAAATCGGTTTCACCACGATGCCGAGCGATGCCCGTTCGAGCCGGTACTGTACCGACGTGGCGAAGATGATCGAAGCACCCGTGTTTCATGTGAACGGCGACGATCCGGAGGCAGTCTGCTTGGTCACGCTGCTCGCCCTCGATTTTCGCCTGAAGTTCCAGCGTGATGTCGTGATCGACATGTACTGCTTCCGTCGGCACGGGCACAACGAGTCTGACGAACCCTCGTTCACGCAGCCCACCCTTTACCGCAAGATCGCGGCTCATCCCCTGATCTCCACGATCTACACGCAGCGCCTGATAACAGAAGGCACGATTACGCAGGCCGATTCGGACGCGATCAAGGCGGAGTACACCGCGGCGATGGAGGCGTCTTTTACGAAGGCGAAGGCTGCCGAAGCCGAGGCCGCCGCCAGGATGCACCACGATCCGTCGGAAAAATTCCGCGGCTCCACGGCCATTTTTCAACCGCCCTTCCACTTTACTCCGGTGCCCACCGCCGTGAGCGCTGAATTGATCGACAAATGCGTGAAGGGCCTCTCGACCGTTCCGGCCAATTTCAAGATCAACCCAAAGATCAAACGGTTCCTCGATACGCGTGCCCAAGCCCACAAAGAAGGCGGACCCATCGATGGGGGTTTTGGTGAAGCGCTCGCTTTCGGTACCTTGCTCCTCGAGGGAACGCCGGTTCGTCTCAGCGGCCAGGATTGCGAACGCGGCACGTTCAGCCATCGTCACGCGGTCCTTTACGATACGGACACGCGCGAAAAATACGTTCCTCTCCTCCACCTCGACGACAAACAGGAGCGTTTCTGCGTCTACAACTCACTCCTTTCCGAAGCCGCGGTCCTGGGCTTCGATTACGGTTATTCGCTGGATTACCCGAAGATGCTGTGCCTATGGGAAGCTCAGTTCGGCGATTTTGTGAATGGAGCGCAGGTCATCATCGACCAGTTCATCGTCAGCTCGGAATCGAAGTGGCAGCGCAACAGCGGCATCGTTCTGCTGCTTCCGCACGGCTACGAGGGTCAAGGGCCCGAGCACTCGTCGGCTCGGCTCGAGCGCTTCCTTCAATCCTGCGCCGAGAACAACATCCAGGTCGCGAATTTGACCAGCCCGGCGCAGTATTTTCACGCGTTGCGTCGGCAGATGCGCCGAGATTTCAAAAAACCCCTGGTGATCATGGCGCCGAAGTCGCTTTTGCGTCATCCGGCTGCGACGTCTCGTCTCGACGACTTCACCACGGGGGCCTTCCACGAAATTCTCGACGATCCGAAAGCTCCGAAGAAAGCCTCGCGGCTCATCCTTTGCTCGGGCAAAGTGTATTACGATCTCGTCGATTTCCGCGAGAAAAACAAAGTGTCCGACGCGGCCATCGTGCGGATCGAACAGCTCTATCCCCTCCATCGCACCAAGCTGGCCGAGCTATCGGACAAATACGGGCACGGCGCTCGGTTGATCTGGTGCCAGGAAGAGCCGCAAAACATGGGTGCTTGGACTTATATCGCGCCGCAGCTCGAAGAAGTCTTCGGTCGGAAAGCGGCGTATGCTGGCCGGGATGCAGCCGCGTCGCCCGCCGTGGGCGCCCTGGCCGTCCACAAAATGGAACTCTCCGCACTTCTCCAAGACGCTTATAATCTCTAATTCTATGGCTCAGCTCGACGTCAAAATTCCCCCGATGGGCGAATCGATCAGCTCCGGCGTGCTCGCAAAGTGGCACGTCAAAGACGGCGACGTGGTCAAGAAGGACCAACCGCTCTTCGAGCTCGAAACCGACAAGATCACCTCGGAAGGTACGGCTGAATCCGCCGGCAAGATCTCGTTGAAGGTCCAGCCCGGCACCGAGGTGAAGATTGGCCAGGTGGTCGCCACGATCGACCCCAGCGCCAATGGAGCGTCGCCTGCTGCCGGCGCGCCCGCCGTCCCGGAAGCCAAAGCTCAACCGGCAAAACCGGCCGCGGTCGAAGCTTCGCCCGCGGTCCGCCGCCTGGCCGAGGAGACAAAGATCGACCCGTCGACGCTGAGCGGCTCCGGCAAAGCCGGCCGCGTCACCAAGGGCGACATGCTCGCCGCAGCCGAATCGAAACCCAAAAGCCAAACCCCAGAGGCAACAACGCCCGCCTCCGGAAACTCCAAACCCCAAACTCCAAACCCCGAACTCACGCCCGCGCCCGCCGCCGCCCGCCAGTCTCGGCGCAAGATGACGCCGCTGCGGCAAAAGATCGCCCAGCGCCTGGTCGCTGCGCAGCACGAAGCCGCGATGCTCACGACCTTCAACGAGGTCGACATGTCCGGGGTGATGGCGTTGCGCGCCAAATACCAGGACGAGTTTGTCAAAAAGAACGGCTTCAAACTCGGGTTCATGTCCTTCTTCGTCAAAGCTGCGGTGCACGCTCTGAAAGAAGTTCCGAACATCAATGCCCAGATCGATGGCGACCATATCGTCCAGAATCATTACTACGATATCGGCGTAGCGGTTTCCACCGAGAAAGGTTTGATGGTCCCGGTCGTTCGCAACTGCGACACTCAACCAATGGCGGCCATCGAAAAGGCGATCGGCGATGCGGCCACCCGCGCGCGCGATGGCAAGATCACGCTGACGGATCTCGAAGGCGGCGTCTTCACGATCACCAACGGTGGCACGTTCGGCTCGATGCTCTCGACCCCGATCATCAATCCGCCGCAAAGCGCGATTCTCGGCATGCACAACATCGTCGAGCGCCCGGTCGCGGTAAACGGCCAGGTGGTGATTCGTCCGATCATGTACCTGGCGCTCAGCTACGACCACCGGATCGTCGACGGAAAAGAAGCGGTGACCTTCCTCGTCAAAGTCAAACAGGCGATCGAAGACCCCGCCCGACTGCTGCTCAGTCTCTGAAGAGCATCGTTCTCGTTCTCCTACTCGTTCTCGTTCTCGGACTCACATCGTGTAGGCGTGGCGGAGCGAAAGGAGAAGTACCAAGAAAACGACACTAGAAAATGGAATCCTTCGATCTTATCGTCATTGGCGCCGGACCTGGCGGTTATGTCTGCGCGTTTCGCGCCGCTCAACTCGGCCTCAAAGTCGCGCTGATAGAAAAACGCGCCACGCTCGGAGGCACCTGCTTGAATGTGGGCTGCATCCCCAGCAAAGCGCTTCTCCATTCCTCGGAGCTGTACGCCTTCGCGAAAAGCCGTGCCGCGGAGCACGGGATCAAACTCGGCTCGGTGGAAGTGGATCTGCCCACGTTGTTGAAAAAGAAAGACGCGGTGGTCGCGAAGCTAGTCGGCGGCGTATCCCAGCTGGCCAAAGCACGGAAAATCACGGTCGTCACGGGAGCCGCCTCGTTCGTTTCAAAAAACGCAATCGAAGTGACCGGAGGTTCTGGCGCGGCCCCGCAACGGCTGACGGCAAAAAATTTCGTGGTCGCCACCGGCTCAGCTCCGGTGGAGCTGCCCTTCATGAAGTTCGACGGGAAAACGATTGTCTCCTGCGATGTAGCGATCGGGTTCGTCTTAGTCGCGGGCTAAGTGGTTGTCGTCGGCGGCGGCGCTATAGGCCTATTTTTGTGTTCAGTGTGGGCCGGCTTGGGCTCCGACGTGACGATCGTGGAATTCCTGCCGAAAATTGTCGCGAGCTACGATGACGACATCGTCCGCAATTTCACCCGCCTCCTGCAAAAACAGGGCCTCAAAATCGAGGTCGGCGCGAAAGTCACGGGAGTTAAGACCCAAGGCGGCGGGACGATCTTGACCGCGGAACGCGAAGGAAAGGTCCTCGAATTTCCGGCGGACAGGGTATTGGTCGCGGTGGGCCGCCGTCCCTATACGGACGGCCTCGGGTTGACCAATGCCGGCGTGGAATTGGACGAGAAAAAACGCGTTAAGGTCGACGGACACTTGCGCACCAATGTCCCGGGAATCTGGGCCATCGGGGACGTCGTAGCCGGCCCCATGCTGGCGCACAAAGCCGAAGAGGATGGCGTGGCCGTCGCCGAGTGGATCGCGGGCAAAGCGGGCCACGTCAACTGGGACCTCGTGCCGGCCATTGTGTACACCGATCCGGAAGTCGCCAGCGTGGGTCTCGGTGAGGACACCGCAAAAGCGCAGGGCCTCGCAATCGCCGTGGGCAAATTCAATTTCGCCGCCAACGGCCGCGCCATTTCGGTCGATGCGACCGACGGTTATGTGAAGATCATCGCGGATGCCAAGACCGACAAGATCCTCGGCGCCCAGATCCTGGGCCGCAACGCCGGCGAATTGATCAGCGAGATCGTGACCCACATGGAATACGGCGGGAGCGCGGAAGACCTCGCCCGCACCATCCACGCCCACCCCACCCTGAGCGAAGCCGTCAAAGAAGCAGCCTTAGCGGTATCGAAGTCGGCGATACACGGGTTGTAGTCATTCCCGCGGCCGGGCGGGCTCGGGATCAATCATTCCCGTTCTCCTACTCTTACTCGTTCTCGCTCCCGGCCCAGTCAGTCCAACGGGCTATCCCGCGTCGGCTGCAAGCGGCGTTTGTGGGGAAGAGAATGAGTAAGAGAACGAGAATGATTTGTGGTACCCACTAATCGCTTCCCCGCTCACCCCCGACTCACATCCCCCAGCATATCTTCCAGCGTGGAGTACTTCTCCAACAACTTGATCGCGGCGGCGCAGCGCTCTTTGGCGGCCAAGCCGGTGTTTTCAGCCAAAAAGACCAAGTACTTCGCGACGTTCTTCGCGTACAGCAGGCGCCCTTCGTCGCTGATGGCGTAGAATCGCGCCCGCTGGGCATAACCCGCCGGTGAATGGTCGCCGAGCGCGGACTTCTCCGCTTTCCCGCCTGCCGCGAGCACGTACAGGAAATTGTATTCGAAGAAGAACATGTGCTCCGGACTCGGAGAGAGATCGTCCAAAGCTTTCCGCGTCACCGCGTCGTTCGCGAAGACATCCGTCGATTTCGCGGCTTTCTGCAGCGCATCCAGAATAAAGACGCGGGCCATCTTCTGTTCGGTGGGATCCGTGCTGAACGCGCCTTTCACCGCCAACTCGATCGTGAAGGCGTACCAATCGCGCCAGAGGGTCCGGTCCTTCGCGTTTTTCGAAGCATACAGAGCCCTGCCCATCTCGTAGGTGTACCGGCCGCTCGTCTTGATCTCCAACCGGCTTCCCGTCACTTGTCCCATTACGCGGTAGTTCTCCGCCGATTTCCCGGACCCGGAGTGAAAACCGATGCTGACGCCAAACTGCTTGCAGACCGCCCATTGTTTTTCGATCAGGCCGCGCAGCTCATCGTTGTCGGCGTACGGCATGTTCTTCTGAAAGCCGAAGGCCGGTGCGACAAAGTGGATGGTCATTCCCAGCGCTTCGCACAAGGCCAGCATGATCGCCGTCGTCTCGGGGGTCGTTAATCCTGGCAGTTCGTCGATCGACAGCTCGCGCAAATAGGTCCGCCCCACTTCCGTGGTGAAGAGTTTCTCGCGCGCGGCGCGGTACTTTTCGTCACGGCGTTTCATTTTCTGCAGCGACGGCCAGACGTACGCGAGCAAGGTGGTGAACTCGGCCTCGTTCAGCTTGAGCCCGACCGCGGCAACCCGGGCCTTCACCGTTTCGACCAGGGCTGCATCCACATGCGCCTTTACCCATTGTTCGGCATGACCGTTGGTTTTGGTCTGCGCCAGTTCGGGCGACAAATCGAAGGTGATATAACTGGCCAGCACACAACCCGAAACCAGTTGATCTTCGCGGCTGTCGAACTTCCCGCCAATCGGCTGATGATCCGCGTTGAAGCTCCAGGCGATGCCTCGGTGATGAAAGCCCGTCTTTAGCTTCGTCAGAACACACCCATGGCTCATTCCCTCCACGCTCTGGCCCTGGTGGCCTTCGGGCACATTCGTCCCGATGAAAGGAAACGGCACCGAATCCAGCTTGCCCGCGAGCATGGCATCGACGTCGTACACGAGTTCGCGGGGGATCGAATTCTGGTTGGCGGTCACCCCGATCTCCAGCGCGCTCATCGCCCAGTCGACCGCTGGCCAGTGCAGGGTCGTGAAGCGCGCGCCCACGCCGAGAGTGCTTTGCCCAAGCCGCTGACTTGCCGTCGGGAAAATCGTAGACGCGGGGTTATGCTCCTGAATCCGGTTCTTCAGCTTGAGCAGGTTCGAAAAGGTCGCGGGGAAAATGAATCTTCCCTCCCGGCCTTCATCGGCGGCAAGGCCGCTCTCGAGAATCGAACCAGCGCCGGCGGTCTTCGTGGAAAGACGCCAACCACAATCGCCCGTTTCCCGATCTTCAAACAAGATCCAGGCTCCGTCCCCCGTCTCGAAATGACTCTTCCCGTGGAAAATGATCCCGGCAGATCCGCTCAAGACCTTTGCGCTAAGGGCCGGCCAATCCAGGCAGAAATCCGGGCTGATACACGGGTTCGTGGCGATACGGAGATTGTTTTGGACCAGGAACCGGGTAATGGGGGCCATGAAGACACGTGTTCAATAGATATCCGCGTCGGCCGGCCAGAGGAAAAATCGGGGGAAAGAACAGGATTACTAGGTCTCCACCGTACTACGTCCGCCGCTAATGCCCTTCGCTCAAAGGCCCCGCGAGCCCACGACTCCCCCCTTCGAGAACGCTCCGAAAAACCTCGTGAGGCGGCCTGAGGGTACAAGCTCGGACCTTGCGTCCTTCGGCTCCGCTCAGGACCCTGAGCTCCTCGAGCGGGCCCGTCGAAACGGCCGGCAGGTTTGTTTGAGGTTGGACAGGACAACGACGCTCAGGAGCCCGCCGGAGACGGCGTGCTCCACGGTTCGCCTCTGGCCGCGTCGTTCAGAGGTTCCACAAGCAATGGCTTGCAGCACCTTGTCCGGCGCGCGCGTCACCTCGCCTTCGGTAAAACCGGCTGCCCCCTCGTCAACCCGCCGCGTCGCGCTCGAGCAGCGCCTTCGCTTGCTCCAGCACCTGCTTGCGGCGTTTTTCGAAGCTGGCGGTGGTCTCCGTAAATTTCTTTTTCTCCTCCTGGAAAGCGGCCACTTCGCTCTCCCAGAGACTCCGCTCCTGGGCGAACTTGTTCGCTTCCTTCTTGATCTTCGCTTCTTCCGTCTGGAGATGGGCCTCCATGTCGGCGAGTTCGGCTTCGCGCTTTGAAAGACCTTTCTTGGCCTCTTCGGCTTTGGCCATATCGGCCTTGAGCTTCGCCCGGGAGGCCTCGACTTCGGCCGCGACCTTCTCGACTTCAGACTGCTCGGCTTTGACCTGCGCCTCCAGTTGCTTGATACGCGCCTCGCCCGCAGCGATCTTGGCGAGTTCGCCCTTCAACTTCTGCTCGGTCTGAGAGACCCCGGCCCGCGCGAGTTCGAGCTCTTCCTCGACCTTGAGGCGGTCTTTTTCGAAAGCGGATTTTTCGGCGGCAACGGCAGCCTTGTCCTTGGCGACAGCATCGCGCGCGGTTTTCATCTCCGCGTCGAGCTTCGCTTTGGCCTCGTCGGCCGCCTTCTTCGCCGCCGCCAATTCGGCCGCCAACTTCTTCTTCTCGACCTCCAGTTCGGCAAAATGACCTTCCACCTCGGCCCGCTCGGCCGCCAGTTTCTGTTCGCTCTTCTTGAGCGCGGCGCTTTGCGCGGTGATGGTCGTTTCGAGCGCCTCCAATTTGGCCTCTTCCTTTTCGACTTCCGCCTTGGCCTTGGCCACCAGCGAAGCCGCTTCGGTTTGGGCTTTGGCGAGAGCGGTCTGCGCCTCCTTTTCCTGGGACTTGATCTTTGATTCCCGGGCAAAAAGTTCGGCTTCGCGCGCTCCCAGGGCGTCGGTCTGCTTCTGAATTTCCAACCGTTCGTTGGCGTAATGCGATTCGGCCTTCTTGAGCGTTTCCCGCTGCGTCGTGAGAGAGGCTTCGACTTCGGCCAGCGCCTGCTGGTCCTTGTCGATCTGAGCGCGGGCTTTCGCCAGGATGGAGGTGGCTTCGGCGTTTGCTTTTTCCAGCGCGGCTTTCGCCTTCGCTTCCTGATCCTTCAGCGCCGCTTCGCGCGTCGCAAACTCGGCCTGCTGCTTCTTGAGCGCGGTTTGCTCTGCGGCAATGCGCTGCTCGGACTGCTTGAGCGCGTTGCGATCGGCGAGGATCGCTTCTTCCATCTCCGCGAGTTTCATCTGCTCCTTCTCCGCGTCGGCCTTCGCCTTTGCGAGCAGGGCACTGGCCTCGGACTGGCTCTTTTCGAGCACCGTCTTGGCCTTTATTTCCTGTGATTTGACGACCGCTTCGCGTTCGCCGAGGGAAACTTCCATCGCTTCGAGTTCGGCCCGCTGCGCGACCAGCTGCTGCTCCGACTTCTTGAAAGCCGCTTTAGCCGCGACCAACGCGGCTTCGGCCTCTGCAATGCGCTTCTGTTCGCCTTCGGCTTCCGAGCGCGCCTTTCGCAGGATCGCTTCGCTCTCGGCCTGGGCTTTGTCAAAATTCGCTTTCGCTCTCGCTTCTTGCTCCCGCAAACCCGCTTCGCGCGTCGCCAATGCCGCTTCGCGTTCAGCGTACGTGGCGGCTTGCTTCTTGAAAGTCGATTGATCGGTGAGAAATTTTTGTTCGGACTGCTTGAGCGCGGCGCGCTCGGCGGCCAGGGCCGATTCCGCGTCGGCAAAACGGGCGCGTTCTTTTTCCGCTTCCGCGCGCGCCTTCGCCATCATCGACGCCGCTTCGGCCTGTGCCTTGGCGAGCTGCGACTTGACCTGATGCTCCTGCTCCTTGATCGCGGCATCGCGCTCGGCGAGCGCAGCCAGTTGCTGCTCCGCCTCGGCCGCCTCGACCGCCAGTTTTTGTTCGGCTTTCTTGAGTTTGGCCCGTTCCGCCTGGATCGCACTTTCCTGATCGGCAAAGCGCGCGTGCTCGGCCTCCGCTTCAGCGCGGGCGTCCGAAAGCAATTTGGCCGCGTCCGCCTTGGCGCGCTCGATCGAGGCGGCGGTTTGCACTTCGCGCGAACGCAATGCTTCCTCGCGCTTCGCGATCGTCTCGAGCTGAGCCTGGATGTCCGCGCGTTCCGCGGTCAAACGCTGTTCCGATTTCTTGAAATTTGCGCGCTCCGCCATCAACGCGGTTTCCGCTTCGGCCAGCCGTTGCTGCTCTTTCTCGATTTCCGCGCGCGTTGCGGCGGTGGTCTTGCGCTGCTTCTCGAGATCCTCGAGCGCCTTGGCCAAATTGGTTTGCTCCTGCGCGAGTTGCTTTTGCTCGGCGGCGAGCGCGTCGCGTTCCTTTTTCAGCTGCTGAGCTTCGGCTTCCTGTTTCTTCGCCTGCGCGCGAAGCTCCAGCAGTTTGCCTTCAGCGGCTTCGATTTCAGCGCGCGTTTTCGCGAGCTCCTCCGCCTCCGCCGCCAACCGTGACTTTTCCTCCTCAAGGCGAACGCGTTCGGCGGCTTCGGCCGCGGAGTCGGCCTTCTTCTTGGCCGAGCTCTGCTTGTTCATCGCCGCTTCGCTGTCGAGACGTTCCTGCTCCGCTTGCAGGCGCTCCTGCTCGGCCGCCAGAGTCGCTTCGCGCTCCTTCAGATTGGCTTCGGCCGCCGCGATTTCAGCCAGACGAGCAACACCTTCGGCCACCGCCGCCCGCTCTTTTTCGAGGCTGGCGGCGCGCTGCTCGAGTTTCTTGGCATCCTCCGCGAGGCGAGTGCGCTCCGTCGCCAGAGCGGCGCGTTCCTTGGCCAACTCTTCCTTGATCGCGTCGTTTTCGACGGCAGGGCGCGCGCTCTGCTTGCGGGAAGCGGACGGAGGGCTGGCCTTGGCCGCCGTATCCGGCACCGCGATCGAGGCACCGGTGCCATCGGCAAAAAATTCTTCCAGCGAGCTCCAGTCTGCGTTGCGGAGGGCGTCGCCGCCGCCCTCGCGAGGGCCGACAAAGTCCGCGATGCGCTTCATCATCGCTTCAAGGTCGAGCGGAGGCTGAAAAACGTCCTTCACGCCCAGCCGAATGCCGCGAACGACAGTCGGCAAATCCAAACCATCTGCAACGAGAATGACCTTCGCCCGGGGTTGGGCCTTGCGCAACGATTCAATAAAATCTAAACCGCTCGCGTCTGCGCCTCGACAATCCGCCAGGATTACATCTACCGTTTCGCGCGCTAAATAATCCCGTACTTGCGATGCTTCCCTCAGCGATAATGCATGAAAGAAAGCTCCGCCAAATATCAGGGATCGAGCCTGACGAAGCACATGGTTGTGCTGAACAAGCAAAATTTTCGCGCTCACAATAACAGCTATAAGACTACTTCGGGGCTAAGTTAAGATTATTAAGGGAAATAACGCGTGAATCTATCGTAAATCTGGTGCTTTCACCTCATAACACTTTCAAGCTAAATATTTACGTATAACAGCCGTACACTGACTTTTACCTTTACAGCAGCATGTTAGGGGCTACGCCTCAGGATGGGGCTCTTTTAACAAGCAGCTTTAAAATTCCCCTGAAATTTCAATGAGCGCAACTGACTCCAACGGTTATTTTCTCGAACTGGGCGAACACAGCTTAATCATTGCCCGGACCAGCCTTACCCAACGTCCACGGACGGTGGATACCTTGCGCGAAGTGTGGCTGGGCGATGCCGCCGGCGTCGAGACGACATTGGGCGAACTAAAGTCGGGTTCCGGCAAAGCCGTGGCCCTTCTTCGGCCGAAGTCGCGCGCCACCTATTACGCCGATTCCTCCCAAGCTAAATCGGTCGCGAACGCGGCCGCGGTTGAGGAGTATCTCAAGCAGAATTTGGGGGCGGAAAACCTCCCGGCCAATTGGGCCTGGTGTTCGTCGCAAGACGGCCGACCACCCGCGGGCAGCAGCCCCTGGCTGCTGGACGCCACGCCCACTCCCGCTACCGAGGAGGCGATCGGAAAGCTGCAAGGCTGGACGTTCGAGCTTCTGCGCTGCCAGTCGGCGGCCTTAACCCTCGTGGGTGCGCTGGTCAGCGCGTCGAAGACCTCGCAAGTCGGGGCTCCGGTCCTGCTCTGCGATGTCGCCGAAAATCGCACCGTCCTTTTGTCGATCTCGACGCAGGGGCTCCTTAGTTTTGCCTCCGTCCCGGTGGGTTTTGATGCCCTGGCGGGATCAACCCAGACTGCCTTGGGCTTGAAATTCCGCGGTTCCGCGGCGCGCCTTCTTTTCAACGAATCGTACGACTTTACGGACTCGGCGCCGAAGATCATGGAGCCGCTTTCCGAGGCGATCAAGGAAGCGCTCGGCTCGCTCAATCCGGCCCCGACGCACCTCGTGCTCGCCGGCATTTTGGGGCGTCAGGGTTGGATGACCCGGACCGTCGCCGCAGCCCTCAACCTTAC
This sequence comes from uncultured Opitutaceae bacterium, assembly GCA_964546955.1. GTDB lineage: Bacteria > Verrucomicrobiota > Verrucomicrobiia > Opitutales > Opitutaceae > CAZJLP01. Next base: position 34,549 of record CAZJLP010000003.1, read on the forward strand.
GCCCTTCACGCCCGAAGTCGGTGCATGGGCTGCCGCCCATGGCATCAGCCTGGGAAGCAATGTCCCGACCGGCGACGCTTTCTCGCCCACTTGGTTCGGCGTGCTCAACGCGGTTGCGGCCTACGATCCGCGCAACCCCGGCACGACGCTGCCGTGGAATCCCCTTCTCACCAATACGCCTGTTGCGGCCGCGCCGGTTATTCCCGCGATCCTGATCGATCCTCCGGCTCCAAAGCCGGCCGTGGTCGTAGCGCCGCCGCCCAAGGCTGAGCCACCGCCGGCCATCAAGGTGGAGCCAAAACCCGAGCCCGCAAAGCCGGTCGTTCCCGCGGTGATCGCGCCGCCCGCCGCAAAGCCGGCCGCGCCCGCGCAGCCCGCGGCACCCGCCCCGAAAGCAGCGGTGGTCATCACGCCGCCGTCCAAGCCGGCCGAGCCCGCGAAGCCCGCAACTCCAACCGCGAAACCCGCGGAGCCGGCCAAGCCGGCTCCCGCCGCCGCGAAGCCTGCCGCAGCCCCCGCTGCCGCCGTCAAACCAAACACTCCCGCGGCCAAACCCGCGGAACCGGCGAAACCGACCACGCCCGCTCCGGTCAAGCCCGCGCCCGCGGCGCCCGCCTCCAAAACTCCAGCGAAGCCCGAGCCTCCCAAGCCGGCTCCGGCTCCGGTGGCAAAATCGCCCGCGCCCGTCGCCGCAAAAGGAACGACCGCCACCCCCTTCCCGAAAAAGAAGAACAACATGCCGATCATTATCGGCATCGCCGCGGCGGTAATCCTCCTCGGCATTGTCTTCTTCGTCGTCAGCAACACCCAAAAGGAAAAAGAAGAAATTGCCCGTCGCGCAGCCACCGAAGCGAACGAACGCGCGGCCAAAGAGGCTGCCGCACGTCGTGAGATGGAAGAGAAAGTCGCGAAGGCCGAACTGGAAAGAAAGCGCCTCGAAGAGGAAAACTTGATCCGTGCGAAGATGGCGCACGACGCCCAGCTCAAACTCAAGGCGGAGACCGACGCCAACATCGAACGGCTCCAGAAGGCTCGAGGCGGACTGCAGATCGTCACCGAGCCCGCGGGTGCGACCGTTGCCATTGGCGAACTCGCTCCGCGTCCATCGCCCATCAACGAACCGAGTCTTCGGTTGGGCAATTACAGCATTAAGATCACGATGCCCGGTTACGAGACCGAGGAGCGCGATGTGGAAATCAAGGAAAACCAGGTTACTACCCTCCCGGCAATCAAGCTGCGGCGCGTGGTAGGCGACCTGGATATCTCCAGCGATCCTGCGGGGTTGGCCTTTGAAGTGAAGCCGGCGAATTCGCTCTTCGTCGCACCCGCCGATATCCGCACCGGCACCACGCCCGCCAAGATCGACCTTCCCGCCGGCACCTATCACGTCACGGTCAAACGTCCGAATTGGCCCGACTATATCACGAGTGTGAACGTCGAGCGCGGAGGCGCCGTGCCGGTTCGCGCCACCTTCTCCGGCGGATCGGTCCGCATCGAAAGCAATCCTCCGGGAGCCACCGTCACCCGCGAAGGCAGCCCCCAAGCGCTGGGCGTGACCCCGCTGACGCTCGAAGGCATCAATCCCGGCCCGGTTACCTATGCCCTCAACTTGAGGGGGCTCGACACGACGACCGTGACCGGAAGGGTCGAAGCGGGCAAAACCCTCACGCTTTCGGGGACTCTTCGCGATCTCAACGGGATTCTCAATCAGTCCGACTTGGACGATCGCCCGGCCCTCATCGATTCGACGCTCGTCCAGCCTGAGTTGAACTCAAGCGCTTACGGCGAAGGCGCCAAAGCCGTACTTTCGTGGGTTCTGAGCAAGGAAGGCGTACCGACCGACATCAAGATCGAGTCGCAAACCTCTCCCGCCTTCGGCAAGGCCTGCCGCGATGCGGTCGCAAAATGGAGATTCACTCCGGGCAAGGTCCGCGGCCAGCCGGTGCGCGTCCGCATGCGGTTGCCGATGACAATGCCAGGCGGCGGCTGATCGGCAGCGCTCGTCACTCTTTCAAACGCGATCGGAAACGGTCGCGTTTTTTTGTGGATGCAGGGAGAGACCGCGATCCGTTCGCGAATCGAAACCCGTGCGGAGATGGAAACGACGCTGCGCGTCACCTCCCCGCCCTGGCCACATGCGTGAGCAGTTCAGACGGATGCACCGGTTTTCGAATCACCGCCGTCGCCCCTGCGCGAAGCAGCTCGTCGACCTCGATCGAATCCGTGTACCCAGTGATCAACAAGACCGGTTGCGGAAGATTCGCGGCGCGCACGCGCTCGATCAACTCCCGCCCCGACATTCCCGGCATGTTTAGGTCGGTGATAATCAATTCGAAATCGACCTTTTTGGTTTCAAGAGCCTGCCATGCCTCCACACCGTCGGCGACGCACGTCACACGGTGGCCTACATCCCGCAACAGGCCCGCGAGGGCTTCGGCCACGAGAAAATTGTCTTCCACGAGAAGGATGCTGCGTATGCTGCCAATCTCGTCTGGCGGTGGCAGCCACACCGACGGAGGGGGGAGCAGCGACGGCTCGACCGTGGCGGTGACGGGCAGGCATACATGAACCTGCGTCCCCTGCTCCTTTTCGCTCACGAATTCGACCAGGCCGTCGTGGCTCGCGACAAGATTGCGCACAATCGCCAGTCCCAATCCTCGCCCACAGCCCGGCGCCTTTGTCGTGAAGAGAGGCTCGAAAAGCTTTGCCTGGTGTTCCGGTGCCAGCCCCGGGCCGTTGTCCGCCACCGTGATGACCTCATACCGTTTTGCGCCTCCCTGATCCCCCGGCTTTTCGACTAAATCGAGCGAGACCGTAATACGCGGCGGTTGATCGCCCCGTTGTCCCAGGGCCAGCTGCTCCACCAACGCTTCCTGTGCGTTGGACAACAAGCCCACGACGACCTGCTCGATCGCGGAACGAACGATGGAAACCGAGGGCAGGTCGGACCGCGGCACGTACGCGAGTTCGATCCGGGGATCGAGCCGAGTCCGCCATTCTCCCACCACCCGCGGGATAAAATCCACGAGGTGCGTCCATTCCTTCTCGCCGCGTTGATCCGCCGCAACCAATTGAGTCCGGGAGGTAAACTCGCGCGCGCGCTCGATCGCGCCTCTGAGCGCGCGGAGGTGCTCCTGCGCGCGATTCCCGTCGGGCGCAGCCAGCGCCGTGGCCACCCGTTCCACTTCGATCAGCATTGGCGCCAGAAGATTATTGAACTCATGCGCAACTCCCGCCGCCAGCCTTGCCACCGACTGAAGCTGGCGAGAGCGGTTCATCTGCGCCTCGAGGGCGACTCGGTCGGTGATGTTTTGAATGAAGGAAACCGCGCCGGTCACGCAGCCTTGCGCGTCCAGAATAGGGGCGCAAAACCACTCGCATACGATCAGTTGGCGCGCCTTGGTCTGACACTGAAGCGTGGCCCGTCCGCCCTGCTGCAGTTCCAGTACATTTTTCCAAATTCGGTCGAATTGCACGCGCTCGGATTCGGGTAAGATCAGCGTCGCCCCTTCTCCGCGTGCTTCTGAATGCGAGTACCCGAAAACGAGTTCCGCCGCCGGATTCCAGGCCGTGATCCTTTGGTCAGCATCCCATTCGGCCACGGCAACCGGAGCCTGGCGCAAGTGCTGGGCAAGGCGATGCTCCAACTCCCGTCGCTCCTGTTCCGCCGTGACCCGATCGGAAATGTCCAGTGTGACCCCCACGAGGCCAGTGATCCGTCCTTCGGTGTACAACGGCGCAACAATACTCAAATAGTGCCGCGTCTCGCCCTCGCGCCGGTGGCTGAACTCGTCGCGAACGACTTCGCCCGCGAGCGCCCGGCGCTGCTGCTCCCGCCTGCGGGCCAGCAATTCTTCGTCCTGGCCGCTTTCTTCCAGTCGCCGGCCCACAATGTCTCGCGTAATCCCCCAATAACTACGCGAATGAGAATTCACCAGCGTGTAACGCCCTTCCGTGTCGGTCGCCCAGCACTCGAGCGGCAAATGCTCGATCAACGCGTCGATCTGAGCCTCAGTCGCCTTGGCCGCCGCGGCAAGATCCCGGCGACGACGGGTCTCGGCCCTCGCCGCCGCCCATGCGTTTCCGGCGAGCAAGCCGATGATCGCCGCACCAGGAACCGCAAGCCAAAGCCAGCCCATAAGGCGGCAGTAGAACCGCGTCGGATGTCCAGCGGAAGCTAAAAGGTTCGAGCCGGGGGCCGGAGCAGCGCCTCGGGGTCAACTCACGATTCTTGTTCGATCGAGGCGACTTTGCCCCCGGAGAAGACGACGCGGAAGTACTCGCGGTCCCGCCGGGCGGGGTAATGCAAGTAATAGGGATACATTCCCCCAAAACCGAAACCGTGACCATAATGATGGTAATGGCGGTGGTAAAAACCGCGGAAGAGCGGCATACCATAGTCCGTCTCGAAGGTGGTGTAACTCCAGGACTCGTTGTTTCCGCTGGCGTCGAGCCGGGTGTAAACGCGATCCGGATCTCCCAATGCGAGCTTCACCATTTCGGGGGTGAAGCCGAGGGCGACCTTGCCTTGCCGGATCAGCTGCTGGTCCGAGCTGGACAGTGTCGCGAAAAGTTCAGGTTGTCTCTTGATGCGAGCCTCCGGCGTGGCGCAGCCGGCGAACAAGAGCAGAGCCAAGGTGGTCGCCAAGAAAGCGAATTTTTTCATGGGGCTAATTTACGGAAAAACGTTTTTCTCGCAAGTGATGTGACTCCGCCCACAAGGTGGAAGTTTCATGGTAAAAACGCTTTTGCTCTGGGATATCGACGGGACGCTCATCGACTCGGGAGGCGCGGGGGAACGCGCGCTCAAAGTCGCTCTCAGCAAGGAATTTGGCATAGCCGACGACTTGTCGTGGCTCGATTATTTCGGCCGCACCGATGTGTGGATTGCCCGGACGATTCTTCATCACCATGGCGTGGTTACGGATTCGACCGCGATCGACCGCTTCCTCCAGGGCTATCTCTCCGCGGTCGGAGCCGAAATGAACAATCCGCGCGCGCGAACCTTACCCGGAATCTCGGAAATCCTCACCAAAATCGCGTCGAGCCAGGAAGCCGCGCAAGGCCTGTTGACGGGCAACCTGCAACGCGGAGCCCAGATCAAGCTCGGCCACTTCGACCTGTGGCGATATTTTGCGTTCGGCGCCTTCGCCGACGATGCGGAACTACGCAACGATCTGGGGCCGCACGCCGTCCGGCGCGCCAACGATCATCACCGGTGGACCTTCGATGCGGAAAATGTCTGGGTCATTGGCGACACCCCGCACGACATCGAGTGCGGCAAGGCCATCGGCGCTCGCACCCTGGGAGTTGCGACCGGCCGTCACTCAGCCGCGATACTCGCGAGCCATCAGCCCACCGCCGTCTTGGAAAGCCTGGCCGATGTCAGCGGCTTTTTCGAATTAGTGAGTTAGGGGAGGTGTAGCACAGAGAGCACGGAGGTCGATCGGGAGGGCACAGAAGGCCGAGGCCTCGGAGGTAGGGCGACGCCCCTCTGGACTCGCCGTCGTGTGCGGCCGCGTAGCTCAGTAACATCTGCGCAGCGCCGGACCGCGTCGAAACGTGCGTTCTTACGGAGTCACCCCTTCCACGGCGGGTCCGGAGGGCCCGCTCTACCCAAACCGTTTCTAGAGGCTCCTTAACCCTACTTCGCCGTTTCCACCGATGCCACTTTGCCGTCCACGAATACAATCCGCAACTTGTCGTCGTACCGATCCCCCCCGGTGGTGATGCCTAAACCGGTGCCGACATGGGTGCCTCCTCCGCCGCCGCCAATCCCCACGCCAACACTAAACGAGGGCTTGCGATCGCGATAGGCCCAGACTTCCGACGTTCCTTTTTCGGAGGTGCGCGTGTAGGCGCGGTCCGGCTTGCCGAGCGCCATCGTCACCATCTGCGGCGTATACCCGATGTCGATCTTTCCCGAGCGGATCTTTTGCTGGGTCTCAGGCGGAAGCGCGTCGAAGGCCGCTTGGTTGTCTTTGACGCGGCTGTCGACCGTCGAACAGCCGGCAACGAGCGAAAGGACCAGGGGTAATAGCAGTGAAGCACGGAGGAGTTTCATGGGGCGGTGGATTTTGATTGCTGGAAAAGAGCTGCCGGACGAATAAACGACACCCTAACGAAGCCAGAGTTCATCTTTTTGCATGAAGACCTTTACGATCGCAATCGGCTCTGATCACGCCGGCTACAAATATAAGGAAGCCATTCAGACTATGCTGCTTGCAGAAGGGCATATGGTGAAGGATTTCGGGACGCATTCCGAGGAAGCCTGCGATTACCCCGATTATATCCGGCCCGTGGCGGAAGCCGTGGCTCGCGGGGATTTCGAACGCGGGATCGTGTTGGGGGGCTCGGGCAACGGAGAAGCGATTTGCGCCAACCGCGTGCGCGGAATCCGCTGCGGACTTTGCTGGACCGAACAACTGGCGATTTGGAACCGCTCCCACAACGACGGCAACGTCCTTTCCATCGGACAGCGCACGCTCTCCTTGGATGAAGCGCTTAAGATCGTTCGCGTGTGGCTCGCGACCGAGTTTGAAGGCGGCCGCCATCTGGCTCGCATCAGGAAGATCGACGAGGCCTAAAGCCCTCTCCCGCGCTGCTTGCCCCGGGGCCAAGGATGGTCATGCTGTACTCAACGTGACCGCACCCGGCGCCCGGACTAGGTACTTTCTTTTCCAAAACGGTCAGACCACCGGCCCCCACTCGCTCGAGGCGCTTGAGCAGATGGGGTCATTGCAGGGCATCGATCCCACGGCCTTCGTCGCGCTGGAAGGCGCCACCGAGTGGACCGCGCTGGTCGAGTTGCCGGAACTCCTTGAAAAGATTTTCCCGGCCAGAGTCCGCTTCGAACTGGGCGAGCGGGACTTCGTCACGGTAAACCGTCCGGCGACGTCCCCTCCGCTCATGGTTCAAGATTCGCTGCGTGAAAACCTAGCGCGACAGCTCGCGGTAGAGAAGCCGATGGAGTTCCCCAAGCGGTCGAACCGCCGGCTCAAGGACTACATTTTCCTGGTCGTGATGGGCAATGCCCTGGTCGTCCCCGTCGCACTTTTCCTCCACCTGAATCCCGTCACGATCGTCTACCTTCTTGCCTGGGTCGTTCTCTTCAACGCGGGGGTCTATTGGATCATGTTTCAAGTGATGGACCGCTACTGATGCGTCCCGCAACCGCCCCGGCATTTCCGATCCCATGCGACTGACCTGGTTCGGTCACTCTTGTTTTCTGCTCGAAACAGGAGCGCACCGGCTCCTCTTCGACCCATATCTCTCCGGCAGCCGCACCGCGCCCATAAAAGCGAGGGACGTGGCCTGCGACTATGTGCTGTGCAGCCACGCGCATGAGGACCATTTGGGCGATTCGATCGACATCTGCCGCCGCACCGGCGCGACGTTCATCGCCGCTTACGAATTGGCGCACTACGTCGGATCTCAGGGCATTCCCATCCTCGATCTCATGCCGGGCGGTGGGTGGGACCTGCCTTTCGGCCGGGTTGGCCTCACCCCTGCCATTCACAGTTCCGCCCTGGAGCAACCCAACGGCGGGAATCTGCCGTTAGGCAATCCCGCGGGCTTCCTCGTCCAAGCTGCAGGAAAAACCGTGTACCACGCGGGAGACACCGCGCTTTTTTCCGACATGAAGTTGATCGGGCGGGCGAATCTCGACCTCGCACTTCTCCCCATCGGCGACCGTTACACCATGGGAATTCGTGATGCCGTCGCGGCCTTGGACCTGCTCCTTCCCCGCGCGACCGTGCCGATGCACTACGGCACCGACGACAATCTGCAAGCCGACCCGCGCGACTTTGCACGTTTGGCCGCCGAAGCCGGCCATGTGGTGCACCTTCCGAAGGCGGGAGAAGGTTGGGAATTTTGAGTCTTTTCTACGGCGTGCCTTTGAGCCCAAGATAGTCGCAACGATGGCCCAACATCTCTCACTTGCGCCGCTTCCGTCCGCTCCTCAGCGTAATCCTTTGGACATGGCCCTTCCCACACCTCCCGCCATCCTCAAGCGCGACCTGCGTCTGAACGATCCTGCCCGCCCTCCTTCTGACTATCTCCTGCAAATCTACGCGTGGATGTACCTGTCGCGGACGGTCGACAACCGCATTCTCGAGCTCTTTCGCCAGGGTTTGATCAAAGGTACGGTGACGGGAGCGCAAGGCAACGAAGGCCTGATCGCTCCCCTTGCGCTGCTGGCCGACAAAGCGTTGGACGTCGTTTGCTTTTCGCATCGCGGGCTTCCGGGGCACCTGATTTGGAGCGATCATCTCTGCGATCACTTGAATCAGTATTTCGCGAACGCCAAAAGCCCCACGAAAGCGCGCGAAGGAAACATCCACCACGGAGACCCCAAAAATCGTTCGCTGCCCATGATCAGCCATTTGGGCATCATGGTCTCCAACATCATCGGCACCACCGATTCGCAACGCCGCCTGGGCCGCCCCGCCGTGGGTTTCACTTTCTTCGGCGACGGAGCGTCGAGCACGGGCGATATCCACGAATCGCTGAACCTTGCGTCTCTGCTTTCCATACCGGTCATTTTCGTCATCGAAAACAACGGCTACGCCTATTCGACACCGACCAAGGAACAGTACGTGGGCAACGACCTATGGACCCGCGCTGCGGGTTACGGCATCGAAGGGCATGTCGTGGACGCCACGGATGTCGAGGCCACCACCCGATTGCTCGCTGCCACGATCGACAAAGTGCGTGCGACGTCGCGGCCGGTGCTCGTCGAGGCGAAAACGCTGCGCTTACGCGGCCACGCGGCCTACGATACCTGCGATTACCTTCGGCCGGGGGAAAGCGACGGCTTTTTCGCGTGCGATCCGGTTCCAAAATTGCGCGCGAAGGTGGTTGCCGGCAGCACCGAGGCCAAAATCGCCGCGATCGAAGCGGAAATGAACGCCTTCATCGAAGGCTGCATCAAAATTTCCCTCCCCACCCCGCGGCCCACCGCCGACGGCCTGGAGTCCGCCGCCTTTGCGCCCGTCTCCGAACCGCTGCCCTGGGTGCCCTCGCTGGACTCCAAACCCGACCCCAAAGGCAAAAGCCAGAGCAACGAAGCGGAGTCGCTCACCATGGCGCAGGCCCTTAACCGGGGTCTCCGCAAGATCCTGACCGAACGGCCGGAATCCCTGATCTTAGGGCAGGACATCGGCACGTACGGCGGCGCTTTCAAAGTCACGGAAGGTTTGCTCAACGACTTCGGCCGTCCACGCGTGCTCAATACGCCTTTGGCCGAAAGCGCCTGCACCGGCTATGCGATCGGCCTCGCGCTGAACGGACATCGGCCCATCGAGGAGTTTCAATTCGCCGATTTCGTAACCGAGGCGACAACGCAGATCACCCTGAACGCCGCGACCTTCTATTTTCGTTCCGGCGCGCCCGTGCCCGTGGTATTCCGTCTGCCCTGTGGCGGCGGGCTGACGTTCGGTTCCTTTCACTCGCAGGAGCTGGAATCGCTGCTCCTCTCTATGCCCGGGATCAAGGGCCTTTATCCCTCGACCGGTCAGGACGCCTTCAACGCGCTCCTCGCCGCCTACGAGGACAACAATCCCGTCATCCTCTTCGAGCACAAGGGCCTCTACCGACGAGGCAAACATCCCGTGAAATGGGACCCGGATTACCGATCGGCCTGGCAGCCAAGGTTGGTTCGCAAAGGCGATTATGCCACGCTGGTCACCTACGGCGAGATGGTCCATCTGGCCGAAGAAGCCGCCGCGTATTTCGAAGCCGAATACGGGCGCACCCTCGAAGTGATCGACCTGCGCTGCCTGGCTCCGCTCAACCTGGATTCCATTCGCGCGTCCGTCGGCCGGACGCACCGCCTGATCGTGCTGCACGAGGGCCGGCGCACGCACGGCTTCGGCGCCGAGCTCGTGGCGAAATTGACCGAGGAATTGTTTTTCGCCTTCGAAGCGCCGCCGCTGCGCATCGCCTCGATGGACCTCCCCGTCCCATTTGCCCCCGAGCTCGAACAGGCTTTTCGCCCGAATCGGGAAAAGATCATCGAACAAATCGCCAACTGGATGGGTTAAAGCCGCGAACTGCCTCGTTCATTGCCGAATGGACGTGGAGCGCCAGGTCGGTCACTCTCACCGCAATGCCTAAACGCACCCTTTCCCGAAAAAAGCCGGCCATTTCGCGCCGGCAGTGGGCGCAGGTGCAGCTATTCGCGATGGATGTCGACGGCATCTTGACCGACGGGACGCTGCACATCTCCTCCGACGGCACCGAGGCCAAGGTTTTTAGCGTCCTCGATGGCATGGGACTCGGCCGCCTCAGGCTCTCGAATATCGGAGTGGCCTGGATCTCAGGGCGTCTTTCTGGCTCCACCGCGGTGCGCGCGGCGGAGCTCAAAGTCGCCCATCTCATCCAAGGGCGCGTCGACAAGCATGTCGCCTTGCAGGAACTGGCCGGTCAACTCGCGCTCCGTCCCGAGCACTGTGTTTACATGGGGGACGACGACATCGATGCTGCCGCCATGAAATGGGCTGGCATCGGCGTGAGCGTCCCCGAGGCGATGCCTGCCGCCCTCGCGGCGGCAGACTACGTGACTCAACGCCGTCCGGGATTCGGCGCCGTGCGCGAAGTCTGTGAACATATTCTCTCCGCCAAGGGTCTCACCTTCGTCCCGTGAAACACGATTTTTGCCTGATTTTTTGCTTCTCGCTCGCGCTCAGCGGGCCCCTGGCTGCCCAATCGGAGAAACAGCCGATGCCCGCGCCCCCGTCCACTCCCGCCGCCATGGCGGCTGAGACGGCAAAACGGCCGGCGCCGATCAAGCTTTTCGAATACCCGATCTTCGGGGATGGCTTGGTCCGCACCGGGTTCATCAAAGGGGACGAAGTGCACTACGTCAGCGAATCGCAGTTCGACGTCGGCAACATGAACCTGATGGCGTACGTGAAGGGGGATCCGACGCGGATCGATACCGTGCTGATCGCGCCGGCGGCGAGCGTGCTGATCAAGGATGACAAGGTGATGGTGCGAGGCGACAAATCCATGCGGATCGTGCGGGACGACCTCGATGCGAGCGGCCAGAAATGGAGTTACGACCACGCGCGGAAAGTCGTTGTGATTGAGGGAAACGTCCATGTGATCTTAAGGGCAGAGCTGAAGGATATTCTAAAATGAAACACTCCCTGCGTTCCGTTCTCGCCCTGGCCCTTGGATGCGGCCTCGCGGCCTACAGCACCCGCGGGCAGACCGCTCCCCAACCCCTCAGCACGGGCTCGCGGACGGACATCAGCGCCGAACACCTGGAGCTCATGAGCACGGAAACCGAGACCCGGGGACTTTTCCGGGGAAATGTGGTGGTGACGGGAAACAACATCCGGGTGACCTGCGACCGACTGGAAGTCATCGCGGCCGGCGTCGGCAAAAAAGACGAAATCACCAACAAGGCCGATCAGTTCAAGTACCTCCTCGCCACCGGGCAGGTCCGCATCATTCAGGGCGACCGCGAGGCGAACTGTGGGCGCGCCGAAATCTTTCCGAAGGAAGATCGCATTCTGCTGACAGAGAAGCCGGTCGTGATCGATCACGGCAGCGACGCGGTTTTCACCGGCGAGCCGCTGGAGCTCTTTCGGGGCGAGCGCCAGGTCAAAGGGACTAACGTCAAAGTGAGCTTCCCCCAGCTCAAAGATCTCGGTTTTGACAAGAAAGCTCCCCCACCCAAGGCGGAAACCCCCGCGCCAGCCGCGCCTGTGCCCACTCAACCGGCGCCGACGCCCCCTTCTCCGAAATGAGCGCGCCGCCTCCCGCCCCCATTCGCAGCCCGGCCATTCCTGTCCGGCCGAAACCGGATCTAAGTGTCACTCAAATCCGGACCGATGCTCTGGTCAAAACCTACGGCGAGCGGAACGTCGTTAATGGAGTCGATATCCGAGTCAACGCGGGTGAAGTCGTCGGCCTGCTCGGCCCCAACGGCGCGGGCAAGACCACCACGTTCTACATGATCGTCGGGCTCATTCCCGCGACCAAGGGAAAGGTCCTGATCAATAACAACGACGCCACCAAGCTGCGCATGCACGATCGCGCGCGCCTGGGTATTGGTTACCTTCCGCAGGAAGCGTCCGTCTTTCGCAAGCTCACCGTCGAAGAGAACATTCTGGCGATCGTGGAGACATTGGATCTTCCGCGCCGCGAGCGCCCCGCCCGGGTGAAGCATCATTTGGAGGAGCTCAAGCTCACCCATGTCTCCAAGCAGAAAGCCTACACCCTTTCCGGCGGCGAGCGGCGGCGCCTCGAAATCGCCCGCGCCTTGGTCACGGACCCGAAGTTCCTGCTGATGGACGAACCCTTCGCCGGCGTGGATCCCATCTCGGTCAAGGGCGTGCAGGAAATGATCCTCGCGCTGAAGGAGCGAGGAATCGGTATTCTAATCACCGATCACAACGTGCGCGACACCCTCAAGGTCGTCGACCGGGGCTACATCATCCATCAGGGGAAGGTGCTAACTGAAGGCACAAGCGACTTCTTGATCAACAATCCCCAGGCGCGCGAATTCTACCTGGGGAAGGATTTTAATCTGTGAGACCGAGCCTCAGGCAGTAAGCTATAAGCTTTAAGCGTTAAGCTTTTTCTAACACAGTGGTCCGAGTTCGAGGCTTATAGCTTAGAGCTTACCGCTTATCGCTCGTACTCACCCCATGCAAAAAGCCATCCACGGCATCACGATCGGACATTTTTTCGAGACGTACCGCGAAAAGCTGAAGCTTGAGTTGGTGACGGATGGTTCGGGACTCCATCGACTGATCCGGGAAGGCAGTATCAACCGCCCTGCCCTGGCGCTGACCGGCTTCTTCAAGTATTTCGCGAACAAACGGATTCAGGTTCTTGGAGCGGCCGAGATGACCTACCTGAAGACGCTGACACAGCAGAAGCAGATCGAAATCATCAATGAGATGGTCGATCGACAGATCCCCTGCCTCGTTCTCACGCGCAATTTCAATCCGACCCACCCGATGCTCGCGGTGGCGGAAGAGCGCAACCTTCCGATTTTCCGGACTTCGCTGATCACGATGAATTTCGTGAATCTCGCGACGTTGTGCATCGACAATGAATTTGCGCCCTCGACCACGGAGCACGCGACCACGCTCGATATCAAAGGCATCGGCGTTCTGCTCCGCGGCACAAGCGGCGTGGGAAAAAGCGAATGCGCGCTGGCTTTGATCGAGCGCGGGCACTCCCTCGTCGCGGACGATCTCACTGTCATCAAGCTGCTGGATGAGCGCGAACTCATGGCCACCTCGCGAACGCTGAACCGCGGCTACATGGAATGCCGCGGCATCGGCATCATCAATATCGCGGAAATGTTCGGTGTGAAAAGCATTCGCGTCGAAAAGCGGATCGACATGGTCGTGTCCCTGGTCGAGTGGACGCCGGACGTGATCGAAGAGCGGACGGGCCTGGAGGAAAATTTTTACGAAGTCCTCGGTCAGCGCGTCCCGCACATGGTGCTCTACGTCCGACCCGGCCGCGACATGGCCCGCTTGGTCGAAGTGGCCGCCCTGACCCAAGCGCTCAAGAAAATGGGCCACGACCCCGCCAAGGATTTCAACGAC
>CAZJLP010000003.1:48135-61676 GCA_964546955.1 uncultured Opitutaceae bacterium
GGCTCATCGCCTTCATGACCAAACAGGCCGAAAAACCCACCAAGGTCATCCGACTCGTGGAAGAAGACGAAGAGCGCCGCGGCCAAGCCTAGGCGGCGGCGCGGCGCCACCGATTGGCTTACAGAGCCTGAAGGACCGCGGTTCCAAGGTGGAGCGCGATCTCCGAGCGCGCTGTTGGACTCTGATCTACGGCGGATGTCTAAGAAGAACCAATCCGGTTGCGAGACTCCACCTCGCTCTGCTAGGTCCCGCAATCGCATGCACCGCACCCACGAGCGATAAGCGATGAGCAATCGCGGAAGGCCTTGCCAGCAGCCCGTCATCCCGGCTGGCTAGCACGATGTCACTCTCTGCCCGCCACGATGGTCGCCGTCCGGATCAACTGCGCACGGTCACGTTCGAACCCAACATCGCGCCGCACGCCACGGGCTCCGTTCTCGTCAGTTTTGGCCATACTCGGGTGATCTGCGCTGCCACGATTGAAGCGAAGGTACCGACGTGGATGCGGCAGCAGGGAGTCAAAGGAGGGTGGTTGACGGCGGAGTACTCGATGCTGCCTTACAGCACGCACGAGCGGAAACAACGCGATATTTCCAAAGGGAAAATCGATGGACGCACCGTTGAGATCCAACGACTGATCGGACGGTCGTTGCGGGCTGTCATCGACCTGCAGAAGTTAGGCGACAACACGCTCTGGGTCGATTGCGACGTTCTTCAGGCCGACGGGGGCACGCGGACCGCTTCGATCACGGGCGCCTACCTTGCAGCCCGCCTGGCGGTGCAAAGGCTGCTCGATGAAAAGAAACTGGCTGAGAATCCCCTTATTGATTCCGTCGCGGCGGTGAGTGTCGGACTTTTCGATGGCCGAGAGCTGCTCGATCTTGCGTACCTTGAAGACAAAGATGCCGAGGTGGATTTCAACATCGTCATGACGGGCAAAGGCCAGTTCGTGGAAGTCCAGGGCACCGGCGAAGAATCGACGTTTTCAAACGACCAGTTGCAAAGCCTCCTCGTCCTCGCGCAAAAAGGGCTGAAAGAGCTCTCCGCCGCCCAGACCGCGTTCCTGACGAAACAGCTCCTCTCCTCCTTCAAGCTCTGAGTCGAGGATCGACAAGGGCAAGGCCTCCGGACTCGCCCTACCCTTCAGCAGCTCCATTCACCGACTTCCATCTCCCCGCAGCCAAGGCTCGCCTCCTGGCAAGAGATCTGCTCCCTTTTCCGCAGGTCATCCCATGAAAACGTTCAAGCTGCCCCTCATCGCCTTCGCCGCCTCTCTGCCGTTGCATGTCTTCGGGCATCCGGGACACGACGGCCATGAGTTGACCTGGGACTTTCATGTTCACGGCTGGGAGCACGTCGCTTGGATCGCCGTCGGTGTGATCATCCTGGGCAGCCTGTACCGTTACGCCCGCAATCGGAGCTGAATCAGGTTCGCAGTAGCGTTACTCGCCTTCCGAGGTTGAACGCGACCTCCGGGCGCGTTGGTTTGCACACACGTCGCTGGCCGCCCGCGCCGAGCACGTCCAACAATCGCTCCGACGATCTACAACTTCCGCGGATCGCACGTCATCCGCGGCAGGTGCTTTGACAAAATCGCTCGCAGGGAGCGGAACGTTTCACGCAGACCAATGCCGTCCTCGGCGACAAGCTTGATGCTCCACGCGCCTACGTTGCCATGAAGCGCGCTGAGCCCTACCCAGCGCTTCGGGCCATGAAGCGAAGCGATCTCACCCTGCCATTCCGAGCTCTCGACTAAGCGCGTCGAAAGGACCACCACGTTTGCGAAGCACGCGCTTTCGGCTCGGCCAGCCAGCTCAGCAAGAATCCGAAATTCTTCGCCGCTCAGCGAGAAACGCTCGCGTAAAACGAGCACACTGCCGACGCAAAGCGTTGTCTCGAGTTGAAGACTCTCCCACGCCCATTTTTCACCCCGCGCGACTCTCCCCGGCAGCAGCACGTCGGCGAACATGAGTTCGCCGCCTGCAGCGACATTCAGCTCCGTCGTCTGACGGTAACGCGAACCGAGATGCGGCACCAACGGTTCGGGCCACACCTCCAACCATCCCCCACGGGCCACGGAGAATTTTTGGCGACACGTCGCCGAGCCCGTCTTCATTTGAAAAACCCGGCTCGCGCTCGGCGTGGTCAAGAGGAGCGCAGCGCCTTCGTTGACTGCCACGGACATTTCAAGCGCGTCTCCCTCCAGGATGCCAGCCGTCGGGTTCACGACTTGAACGAGCAACGCATTCGCCGCGTTATCCCAGTAAGGCTTGCTCAAGTGATAGGGCGCGCGAAACGACTGCTCCGCCAGGACGGTACGCCCGCCAGGCCTCGTCGCTGCCCGAAGCGAAAGATGACCGGCAAACGAAGTCATCGCGAGAGGCAAGGAAAGCGGATCTGAAGGTAGGGTGAGACGGCTCCCTCGATATGCTCGGGACCTTGAGCCCCTCGAACCGGCGGACTCGCGGTACGCTGAAAATACCGCAAAGGCCTCATGCGTCCCTCAGCAGCGACACAGTTCATCCTAAGCCTTCGCTTTCTTCCCAAACAGCACCTCGCGCTCAATCCAGGCGATCACCTGATCGAGGTTGTGCTCGCGTTTGAGGTCACAAAACAGAAACGGCCGCGCACCGCGCTGTACCTTGGCGTCGCGCTCCATCACGCCGAGATCGGCGCCGACCAACGGCGCCAAATCGATTTTGTTGATGATGAGCAAATCGCTGAAGCGAATGGCCGGCCCGCCTTTGCGCGGAATCTTATCCCCTTCCGCCACGTCGATCACGTAAATGAACGCGTCGACCAACTCCGGCGAAAACGTTGCCGAGAGGTTATCGCCACCGCTTTCGACCAGCACCAACTGCAAATCCGCAAATTTCGCCTCCATCGCGCGCACAGCCTGCTCATTCATCGTGGTATCGTCGCGGATGGCCGTGTGCGGACACCCCCCCGTCTCCACGCCGGCGATACGCTCCGGCGGCAAGGCCCCGTTTCTGGTCAGGAACTGCGCGTCCTCGAGCGTATAGATATCATTCGTGACCACCGCCATCGAGTAGCGGTCGCGCAGCTTCTGACAGAGTTTGAGACAAAGCATCGTCTTGCCGGATCCCACCGGGCCACCGACGCCGATACGAGGAGGACGAGTCATGAGGAAAAGGGCTGAAGATTTAAAAGGTAGGGCGAACGCGTCCCCGCCGAGCCGTCGTCACGGCGATATTGCCAACAATGTACGCATCGCCGCGCACCGCTGCGGTCACGAATAATAGGTCGGGTCTGGTTAAGAAATTCGCGTCCATTGGCGGTCATTTGCGGCTAAAAATCAGGAAATAAACAACCGCGCCTCGGCCGTTTCATGACGCGCGGCGGCGATGTCCAACCAGGGATTGAACCAGCCAATTTCCTCGTACGGGATCGCCACCGCCCCCTGGATTTCCTCGGTCGACCTCGCCATCGCTTCGCTGAGGAGCGTCTGGCAGCCATTTTGGCCCAGGCGCAACAGCTTCATCGCAGCCGCAAGGAGCGAGGCAACGTTTGAGTAGTACACGGCCGCGAGAACGGCGTTGAGCGGAGCTTCAATGCATCGCCCTTCCACGACCGCCGAAATCGCAGACGAAAAGGGCCACGCGCCGGAGACGGCTCGCTCGAGATATTCGATCGCAAATGCATCCTTGCGCAACGTAGCAGCCAGTTCGACGCGTTGCCGACCGATGTTTTCCGAGGCGCGTCGAGCCTCTGCGGCAGTTTTGAGTGCGGCCGAGAGGTGGCAAAGCTCCTCGACCCGTTTCCAATCGCGCGTTTCGAATGCGCGCCAGGCATTCGCCGCGATCGGCAATTCGACCTGCTTCAGGGTTGGCAAAACCGAATGAAACAAAAATGTTCGCAGGGTTTCCCGATCGTGCACCACGCCTTCCTGCGTCAGGCCTTCCAAGCCGAACGAATGGGCATAGGAACCCGTCGGATAGAATGAATCCGTGAGCTGCAGAAGTCGCCCGATCCAGGCAGCGTCAGTGGCGATGGCTGGGACCGAGTTCATGAGGGGAATTGTCGGCACTGATTGCGCCGCGCGCAAAACGTCCGGGGCGGAAGACCGCTGTTGCAGACCGATACGGCACTTTGAGGCGATCGAAAAGCTGTCTCACCGCCGGATCGTCAGGCGCAAGCAGCCGTGTCGCTTCCGCCATCAGCTCCAGGTGCAGGTTTCCCACCGCCCAGCCAATGCCCGCGGCCGCCGACGGTGCGATTTCAAGCGACACCTCCAATACGGGTTCCGGTTCTTGACAGACAACGTACCTCGCGGCCGGCGTTTGCCACACCGTGTCGCCATCCCTCAGCGGCGCATCGAGTTCAAAGCCGAACTCGCGGCCATCGTCAGCCGTTCCCCGCCAGAGCCGCTTGGCCAATTTCAACCGATCTGCCCGCACCGCAACGACCGGCAAAGCCGGGTCGGCATCGGTCAGCGCGGCATGGACAAGTTGCATAATCCGAGGCGTACCTGGGAAACGAAGGCAGTCAAGGGAGGCCTCGGCTCAACACGCTTCAAATGATAGGGCGTGGGCCGCTCTCTAGAATCCTTCGGCTCGCTCACCTGCCCCTACTTCGCGGCGCTCCCCAAAGGGCGTTAGAACGCGAATTTGCGATCTCCTCGCCCTTGCCAGCCTATCCAATTCCGTTTCAAATCCCTTCTGGCAGCTGGTTAGCAACGGCCAAGTCCGGTCCTCTTGAATTCATGCTTCAACTCACCGTTCGAGAAGTGACGGGGCGAAGCCATGCCAGCAGGCATTGTTAGGCCAAGAATCCTATGAAACCACAAAGTGCCGCCTCGGTATTCCAAGTCGCGAGTGTCGACGCAGCGTTACGATACTACAAAGAAGTCCTTGGTTTCTCTGAGGACTTCCGGTTCGGCGACTATGCTGGTGTGAAGCTTGGCGAAGCGTACATCCATCTCTGCGGTCACAGTGTTCACAAAAGACCCATAGGTGGCGGGACCATCTACGTGTTCTGCGATGAGGTGGATCGCTACTTTGCCGAGATCAAGAAGAACGGGGCCGTCCTGAAATCCGAGCCACTCGACTACGACTACGGCATGAGAGATTTCATGGTGGTTGATCCCGACGGCAATCATCTCGCGTTCGGTTGTGAAACCAAGAAAGCCTAACACGGGGCAAGAGCCAACATGACACTGGCCGGTTTCTCGCTTCGCTCGGCCACGCCGGTCCTCAGTGTGGCTCATCCCTGATGTTAGCCCAAAACCATATGCCTCCGAAAGTCGTTCCTATGATGCACGTGCCCGATGTGAAGGCGACGGTTGCCTGGTACGAGTCGATTGGATTCGCGGTGCGGGCCACCCACGAAGAACCAGGCTGCCCAATGGACTGGGCTTCGCTGTTTTTTGGTGAGAGCGAGCTTATGCTGTCGGCCGGCGGGGAGTCTTCGTCATCGCCGCGACGAGATTTCGACCTCTACGTTTATGTCGACAATGTCGAAGGTCAATTCCGCGCCATTGGGCAGCAGGCGCAGGTTCTGGAAGGACTTCATGCGACCGAATACGGGATGCGAGAGTTCATCATCAAAGACCTTAATGGCTTTTGGATCACTTTCGGTCAGCCGCTCAAACCTGACTAACAAGGCACTAGAGCCAACACCCACGGCTGTCACACGTCCCGCTACGCAGGAGCCGCGCCAGCCGTAGCCGTGGCTCATCTTTGATGTTGGGCAGAAGATGAAGTGCTCATGTGCAACTTTGGCGGACGCGTTCTACGCTGACGAAGCTCCGGCTGGCTTTCTCGATGGCCTGACAGAGAGAGCCCGCGCGAATCGGAAGAAGCGCTGCGATTGTCCGGCGTGTGCTGCGCTTTGGGCCGTTGATGAGTGGGACAAGTACCGGGAGCAGGTTATCCCTCGCGTTGCCTACTGCATTGAGCACCTTTACGCCAGTGGCGCTAGACGATGAAAGAAGAGCCTAACCAGTCGTCAGAGCCACCGTCGGGGCTGTCCACCGCCATGGCTCATCTGTAACGTTGGGAATAATACGACCGCCAATGAAGAAGCTTACTTCGCCTCGCTTCGATTTTGGGTTCTACGTAACAGCTGGCGCGGCATCATTCGCCATGTTGTGCACTGCGTTCTTCCGCAATCACTCCGGTGAAATGGCACAAAGGCAGCGCTACTTCGCCGCAATACTAGCCTCATCAACTGTCGGCGGAGCGATCTCATTCTACGTTCGTCACCGCGGAGAAATCATCAGTAATCGGTGGAAAGAAAGAGCCTCGGCCTAACCAGCCATCAAAGCCAACGTCGTGGCTCATCTTTGACGTTAGGCAAAAGAAGATGAACCTGCGCGCTGGTTTTGAAATCGATGAGCCTCACCTCCTTATTCCGTGGGGCATCAAAGAAGAAGATCTCCTTCGCATCGGCGGCGCTGAGGGTCTTCGAGAAGTGACGACCGCTTGTTTCACCGCTTCTTGCAAAACCCTCGGTGGAATGTCGGTCGAGATTGGTTTCCATTTCGAGCCAAGAGCTAAAGGGCGGCTCGCAGAGATAGAGATTTTTCGAAAATTTCCGAAGCAGATGACCGAGTCATTCGAAGAGTTCCAGAGGCATCTTGAAGCTACGTTCGGCAAGCCGACGGGGAGTTCACCCGGTTCTGAGGGTCTACCAAACCATGAATGGCGTGTTCCCGGCGCTCACGTCTCTCACTATGTCTTCGACCGATTCGGTCCCGAAGAGCACGTGAGAATTAAGCACACATGAAGAAAAAGCCCAACAAGGCGCCAGAGCCAACGGCCCCGAGCGGCCGTGGCTCACCTTGAACGTTAGGAGAACGAGCATGGCCTCACCGTCCGACTATCGACTGCTAGTGGAGCGGCATCTCTCCACCAGGATGTCAGCCAAGAAATGCGCGAACTGCGATACACGCGACTGGATCATTTCTGAACCGGTGTTGCTGCCTTGGACCTTCGATCAGCGCGAGCTCAAGAGTGCGATTCCAGCCGTCCCGCTCACATGCAGAGGCTGCGGGGACATGCAGTTTATTCATCTACTTTCCATCCCAGGTCTGCTTCCCGAAAATCCACAAGGTGAACATTCCTAACCATTCGCCAGAGCCAACGGGGACGGTGCCGCAGCCCTCGCTCCGCTTGGCCACGCTTGTTCGCCGCGTGGCTCATCTTTGACGTTCGGCAAAAAAAGTTTCATGCAGCACGTTCTCATCATCCATGAGGTAGCAGACTACGATGCCTGGAAGAAAGTATTCGACGGTGCAGCAGGCATACGAAAAGAGGCCGGCGAACGCTCATACCAAGTTCTGCGTTATCAGAACGAACCAAGGAGGATCGTCCATTTCTCGGAGTGGACATCGATTGCCGCAGCGCGCGCCTTCTTCGAATCACCGCGATTGGTGAAGATTCGTCAGGAGGCCGGAGTCAAAGCGCCAGATTTCATCTATCTCGATGAATTGGAGTCCGGCACTCTATGAGTAATACGCCGAACCAGGCGCCAGAGCCAACGCGCTCCGCGCGTGGCTCATCTTAAGCGTTAGGCCGAAACTGTGAAGCGTCCTCTGCAAATCCTGTTCAAAGCTTTAGCACTGGCAGTTATTGGCTACGTTGCTATCTGCGCGCTGTTGGTCACGTTAAGGGCGGCTTCACTCGTGCTTGCTGGCGCCGACGGCCAGACCATTGACACTGCCCAGAAGATGCGGGAATCAATCGTGGGTTGCCTCATCACCTTCGCGTTATACTGGCTGTTTACTGTGGTTCTCCGAATGCAGTATCGACCGCTTTTCAGCACTGACCAGGATGAACTCGGCAAGCTTTGCTTGAGTATGTTTCCCGACTACTTCTCATATTGCTGAGGCAAGAGCCCAACCAGCCGCCAGAGCCAACGGCCCCGAGCGGCCGTGGCTCATCTTTGACGTTAGCCCGAAAACCATGTCGTCGTTCCTCTTGAATCCTATCGAGGCGCCTTGGGGCGACTATGGTCATATTCTGTATCACGGCATGTCGATGCACGCAGAACGTTCCGCAGGCAGAATCCGGTTGGAGCGCACCGGCCCAGAGATCTTCCCGATCACGTTTCCGATCGACGTTATCGTCACCGACGACTTTCGGCGGTCCTTCGATAAGTCTGGCCTGCGAGGCGCGCAGTTTCGTTCTGTTGTGAAGCATCGCATAGTCGAGCTCGATTGGAGCTCTTGGGACACGACGGACGATGAGGCGCCCGAATTGCCCGAATCAGGGGAACCGGAAGATTACATTCTTGATCGCTCTCATTCGCCCAGAGCGGCCGCCGCGATGCCTGAGCTGTGGGAGTTGAGCACCAGCGAAGATCCGAGCGCTGATGTGCGTTACCTTCCCGCGACTCACATCATCGCGCTGTCCACGAAAGCTAAGGAGTGGTTCGAGTGTCACTATGGCGATTACGTTTGCATTCGCGCAAAGGGCTAACAAGGCGCCAGAGCCAACGCGGACACTGGCCGGTTTCTCGCTCCGCTCGGCCACGCCTGTCCGCCGCGTGGCTCATCTTTAACGTTAGGCGAAAGAATGCACACTTCACGAAAAACGATGATCGCGACGCTCAAGGCTGTCGTAGTTCCAAAGCTTCAAGAACTCGGCTTCTCTGCCCGATATCCGCATTTTCGCCGTGTCCGAGGAAGGAGGATCGATTTACTCTCCTTTCAATTCAACCGCTACGGTGGAAGTTTCGTGGTCGAGGTGGCTTCATGCCCGACGGTTGGCAAGATGTCATGGGGCGATCCAATTGACCCCGAATGTGTGAACGCGCAGGAGATTAATGAGAGGCTCCGGCTTGGCTCGAAGCCCCCAAAAGAAGAAGATCATTGGTTTAAGTTTGATAGCGAACGCATGAAGACTCCTCGGTATTCCAAGGCTGCCAAGGAGGTGTTATCGTGCTTACCGCAAGCAGAGCGTTACTGGAGACGGGGGAGATGAAAAAGGCCCAACAAGTCGTCAGAGCCAACGCGGACACTGGCCAATTTCTCGCTGCGCTCGGCAGCACCCGTCCGCCGCGTGGCTCATCTTTGACGTTAGGCAAAAGATGACACGCGAGCGGGCATTCATTGAATCGGAGGTCGTCCTTCGCTCGAAAGAGGACGGAGGCCGCAGCAATCCGGTTCTGCCCGTTGCTTACGGTGGTGGATTGCGCCCTCACATTATCCTCCAAGATCGCGCCGTTCGTCAGCCGAAGGTTGGCGTGCGCGATGGTCACCCAAACTACATTCTCGATGAGTATCTCTCTGTCGCTTTTGGAGCGGTCCAGATCCGATACCCATCGGAAGCCCTTTCTTGCTGACCATGTATCTCTGGTGTCATCCAGATCCAATGTATGACGGCTGCGTTCCTGGCGCGACGTTCACCATTCGCGAAGGCGGCAAAATCATCGGCCACGGCGAGGTGAAGCGCCGTTGGGTGGAGACGCATGACGAAGAAAAAACGGCCTAACACGGCGCCAGAGCCAACGCCCCGACTTGTCACGATCCGTGCTGCTGCACGGCTCGCGCCAAGTCGTGTCGTGGCTCATCTTTGACGTTAGCCAAGAAAACCCTCGTGAGGTCGAAGCGTCAGCCGCATATCCGCAGTATTGAAGACCTGAAGCGCGTCGATCGCTGTTTGCAGCCCGTGATATGGGTATCCATCGCCACCGTTTGCGTGTACCTCTTCGCAATCGATCGGACTTCATCCATGCTCGTTCGCTCCCTAATTGCTGCGACGGCTATCGCTCAGATCGCAGTAGTTTATCGGCTCGCGCGTGCCCTCAATTTCTCGAAGACGTTGATCATAGGACGCTGCCTCCTTTGCGTAGTTCCGACGATTTGTTTGATCAGTCTGGTCGCAATGATGTCCGACGCGAAGGAAGTCCTGAATCGAAGGATGTGAAAAAGGCTAACCAGCCGTTACAGCGCAACGCCTCGACGGGGTCTGTTTCAAATTTCGAGTCGCCAGCTCGGCGTGGCTGACCAGAGATCGTTAGGCAGAAGCTTCACCCTATGACCGCAAAAAAGATAGCTTTGGTCTCCGCGCTTTTTGGCGTCGTCATAGTTTTGCTCCCGTTTGCTCCCGGGGATCAATTTCGCAAGTGGACAGTTTTCCTTTGTTGCCCGGGCTAATCGTCGACATGAATGCAAGTGGTGCTGCGCGGGGCTATGAGGGTTTCTCGGATTGGCGCAGCGTCCCTATTATTATCGGAGTATCTCTACTGTTTTGGTTTTTCGTAGGATTTCTTGCGCTACTGACTGGAAGAACCATTGGCCGACTTTTCACGAAAAATGAAAAAACCTAACCAGCCGCTACAGCGCAACGCCTCGACGGGGTCCGTTTCGAATTTCGAGTCGCCAGCTCGGCGTGGCTGACCAGTGATCGTTAGGCGAAAGAGATGAATCCCGCGGAAGAAATTCTCCGTCTATCGAAAGAAGCAGACGCGACTCTGCTCAAAAGTGATTCCCGCGGTATTCCGGATATCGAGGGTCACTGTCTTGCGATCGTGAAAATCGCTCGTGAGCACCCAGAGAAGCGCGGAGAGGTTTGCGATGCCTTCCGACAAATCCTCACGGAGCGAAGCGCAGGCGCTTGGGAGGTGCTAATGTTGGTCATGCATCTTCTTCGCTGGTCGGAGATGAAAGATTGGTTGGAGAAGAGAAAGAGCGAAGCCGTCGCGACAAGTGATTGGCGTGCAGAGCCAGTTTACCGCCATATTCTCGATGCGTTCGCAGACGATTGGGCAGATCGGGATATGTATGCAACTTTCGCGAAAAAAGCCTAACCAGTCGCTAGAGCCAACGTCGGGGCTGCGCCCCGCCCAACCAGCCGCTACAGCGCAACGCCTCGACAAGGTCCGTTTCGAATTTCAAGTCGCCAGCTCGGCGTGGCTGACCAGAGATCGTTGGGCAAGAGATGAAGCTCCACTTCGTAAATCAAAATCGCGACGTCGTGACGGCGCTTGAGAAAGCGTTAGCGGCGTTTCCCGAAGTAAGCGTCTCGTGTGGCGACATTCTCAAGCTTGCGGAAGTTTGCGTGGTGTCACCCGCGAACGGCTATGGTTACATGGATGGCGGCGTGGATGCCGCCTATCGACGCCATTTTGGGCAGAAGCTCGAACAGAAGGTTCGCGAGGCGATCGCCGCGCGGCCCGAAGGTCATCTACCGGTAGGCGCAAGCCTCGTCGTCGCCACGGAAGATAAGAAGATCCCGTTCATGATTGTCGCACCGACCATGCTCATGCCGGAAGCCGTCGAAGCCTCCCATGCGGCGCGAGCGATGCGCGCGGTGCTTCGTGCGCAGAGAGCACACGCTTCTTTGCTGACCGTAGTTTACTGTCCCGGATTGGCGACGGGCGTCGGCGGTGTCTCTCCAGAAGACGCCGCCGCGGCGATGGCGACGGCGTATCGCGATTCGAAGAAAGAGCCCAACCAGTCGCCAGAGCCAACGCTCACCATCCGTCCTTTTTCGATGATTCCTTCCCCGCTCCAATCTCCGTCCTCGCTCTGGGTGAGCGCGGCTCATCTGTAACGTTCGGCAAAAGCAGCGCGATGAACCATGAAGTGACATTCGATGAGGCCGTAGTCGGCTTGCTCGCTGGAGACTTCACGCGGTTGGCTCCTTTGTTCGACTCCCAGGAAAAGTCGTCCTGTTCTATCATCCGGTGGTTCGAAGAAGGGCGTTTCTCTCGTGAGCCAAAAGCATTGGCTGAGGCCTTCACCTGCGCGTGCTTTAATGGCCGCTCCAGGGTTGTCCGGTATCTCCTAGATCGAGGAGTTGACCCAGCCGGAGGGGCGGGCTCCGGATTGAATGCGTTCCACTGGGCCGCTAATCGCGGTCAGAAAGAAGCGGTCGAGATTCTCATTCAGTTGGGCGCTCCGTTGGAGATACCGAATGCTTACGGAGGCACCGTGCTGGGAAGCGCTGTCTGGGCAGCGGTTCACGAATCAAAGCCAGATCACTTGTCCATCATCCAGTCGCTGCTTGAAGCGGGCGCCAAGGTGGATGGAGCCGATTACCCGTCCGGAAGCGATCAGGTGGACGCCCTTCTCCACCGCTATCGCGCGCGTCACCACCCGAATGCCTAACAAGGCGCCAGAGCCAACGTCGTGACCTGTCACAGATCATGCTGCGCATGCTCTGCGCCAGTTCACGCCGTGGCTCATCTTTGACGTTCGCCGGAATGAACTTCGATTCCCTTGTGACCCGCTTTGAGCTCAGCTTGCTTCCGGTCGTCCGGAATGAAGAAACCCGGCTGCGCACATCCGGGAAGTTCTCGGAAGTACAAGTGGCATCCATCCGCCATGGCGACTCTATCCACGCGATGGGGATCGCGTGCCGCCCGGTCTGGGCCTCGGAAGAGTTGGAGCGCCTTGGCCTCACGGCGACGCTCATGGGCTTCGAAGACCTGTCGGGGCGTATCGAGGTCCAGTGGAGCCAAGTGTTCACTCCCCGCACAGGATCGGGTTATCTGAAGAAAGAGACCGGGGGGGTTCACAGTAAGCTCATGTCAGAGGTGGCTATCGTGTGCTTTGAGAAAGAGTGGCTGCGTATGTTCGACCTATTCTTGCGTGCAGCCGCACGAGGGAAGCCCTCAGCATATTTGCTTCGCCGTTTTCGCGGCGCGCCCGCAGATCAGCGTGGCTGGAAAGAAGAGGCGAACCAGACGCCAGAGCCAACGGCCCCAAGCGGCCGTGGCTCATCTTGAACGTTCGGCAAAGACCATGAGACCGCGCCGCCGATCTGATCATTCGAGTCTTAATCCGGAGAAGTTTCTCGCTGGAGAGACGAAGAAGGCCGCCGCGGCGAAGATTCCCGCACCCGGATCGATCTTGCCAGTTTGCTTCTCGAAGGAGCGCATGCAGGCCTTAATCTTGCGGGTCGATAGCGAAGCGCCCGATGCGTTCTATCTCGGATCCGATGGTGCGAAGTATCTGGCGCTTGTCGCAGTGTGGCAGAAAGAAGTGGAGAAAGAGTTAGCGAAGGTTGGAATCACCTCCGATTCGATGCTCGTGACGTATCTAGCCGCGGGAGTCGTCAATGACCCGCTATACAGGCGTGTCGCGCGAAAGCGGAAAAATGCCTAACCAGGCGCCAGAGCCAACGCGGACACTCGCCGGTTTCTCGCTTTGCTCGGCGACGCTTGTCCGCCGCGTGGCTCATCTTTGACGTTCGGCAAAAGAAAGAGACCAATGACATCACCGCGCCCGTCAGACCAAGAACTCCGCGGCATGACCATCAATGAGCGTCTCTTTGTTTGCGGCGTGTTAGATAACTGGGATGACGCCAAAAAGAGAAGAAACCGAGAAGATATGCTGAGCTTACTGCGTGGCGTTGCGATGAACGACCAAGAAGCGACTTGGAGCGTTGATACCATTCTGGCCAGACAGGAAAATATGGCGCTAGCAAAAGAAAAAAGCCGAACCAGCTGCTACAGCGCAACGCCTCGATGAAGTCCGTTTCGAGTTCCGAGTCGCCAGCTCGGCGTGGCTGACCAGTGATCGTTAGGCAAAGAAGATGAATCGTTCGAAAGTCTTCACACTGCTCCCGTTC
>CAZJLP010000003.1:61686-184483 GCA_964546955.1 uncultured Opitutaceae bacterium
GTATCGTTCTTCGCGATGGGTGCATACCTCTTCGTGCTGAAGGCGCTTGGCGATCCTCGCGCGCAAGACTTGGCACTCGAAGGATCCGAGATGCGATGGTTTGAAGTGGTTTGGCTAGTTTACACACTGGTTGGCGTGATCTTCATCTGGCTGCGCTCGATGTGGCGCGCATTCCAAGCCCGGCAGATCGGTTGGCTCATCGGCATATTGTTCGTATGGCCCGCGGCAGCATTCTATGTTTGGAAGCAAGATTAAGAAAGAGCCTAACAAGGCACCAGAGCCAACATCGGGGCTGCGCCCCGGGCTTTCAGCTAAAGAGATCGATGCCCTCACCACCGAGATCGACGCTAATCTCGATGTTGCGCTTGAGTTGATCGCCGCGAGCCAGGCCCGAAGGTTCAAGCATGAGAAGAAAACCTAACCATGCTCCAGAGCCAACGCGGACACTCGCCAGTTTCTCGCTTCGCTCGGCGGCGCCTATCCGCCGCGTGGCTCATCTCTGACATTAGGCAAAGAATGAAACTCGCTGCTGTTCTATTCGTGATTGGAATCACGCTCGCTGGCTGCGCATCGAAAGGCGCTAGTCGTTCGTGGACGAAAGAAGAGGTCGTGCGCTGGTATGACCGTGGCGGCGGTGCTGAGCGTTTCATCGGCTATCAAGGTTCCGATGCGACGCGGCACCATTTTATTGCGCGCGTCATGGACACTTGGACCTTCATTCACCTTTCGAAGGAAGAGTTGCACTTGTCTGACGAACGTCCGTTCGCGAGACTATCGTCGGCGCACCTCTATTATTACCTGATCGATCCTTCGAGAGGCTTTGCCAAAATCGAAACCAGAAAAGAGGCTGTTCAGTCGTCAGAGCCAATCCCGCACGTGCGGGATGGCTCATCGTGAACGTTAGGCAAATTCGCGATGCCACTACGCCGTTCAAAGCCGACGCTCTTCATTGTGATTTCATGCGTGCACCTCGTTATGACCTTGGGAGCTTTGCTATCTGCATTCGGAGCGTCGATGGACCGGTTCGACTCTGGGCGCTCACCGACATTGCTCGAGTCGGGAATCAGCGGGGTGCTCGGCGTCCTTTGCTTCCCGATTATTCCTCTGCTAAAGCATGTGCCGGTGCGTTTCCCGGGACTTTGGGGCTATCTCCCATTCGTGGCAAACAGCGCGATTTGGGGCGCGACGGTCTGCTTGTTTATCAAGGCGACGCGGAAGAAGGATGAAGCCTAAACAGGCGCCAGAGCCAACGCGGACGCGCCCGGTTTTTCGCTACGCTCGATCACGCCTGTCCGCCGCGTGGCTCATCTTTGACGTTGGGCAAAAATGATTCTGCCGCAGTTTGCTCACAGATTCGAGGGAGACAGTGGGATCGATAGTGCTCGAGAGGAGATCGACGCTGTCTTTCCCGACGGCGAACGGAGGCGCGTGGTATTGCGGGTTGGAATCCCGTGGCAGAAAGACGGGAAGACTTGGTTGCGATGTGAGTTGGAGAACCTCGATCGCACCGACGGCCCATTTCCCGGCTCTGGCACCATCTTTGATCTTGTATTGGCGATTCGTTTCCTCGTCGGCCGACTTGATATTTTCGCGCAGACGCATGGCTGCGCTTACTACTTTCCGGATTCGAATGACAAGTTCGACTATCATGAGTTCTTCGCCATTCCCCGTCGCTCCCAGAATGCCTAACAAGGCGCAAGAGCCAATCCCGCACGTGCGGGGATGGCTCATCTTTGACGTCAGATAAAGGAGACGCATGCGAATCGCTGTTTTGATCATTGCAATCGTCGTTGGCGGTTGGCTCGCCTTCGATGGCACCAGAGCCCTCTCGAAGGGTGATTACGTCACCCCGCGATCCGGACAACTGGGGCCGTGGTCACGGGTTGTCTCTATCCTCGGCGTAGATCCGAGAAGCGCCGTCATGAAGTGGACGCACGTAGTTCTGGGTTTGGCGTGGATTGCTTCAGCAGCGGTTTTCATCGTGAGCGCTCCCCCAGGGCGAATTGGGCTACTTGGGTGCTCAATTCTTACACTGTGGTATCTTCCCCTCGGAACCGTGTTGAGCATCGCCGAGATCGCTCTCTTGTGTCTTCCTGCGCTGCGAAATCTACGATGAAAGAACCGCCGAACTGGCTCGCGAAGCTGCTGCGCTCAATCAAAGTTTCGGAGATCCTACCGAAACGGCGGAGAAAAGTAGATGAGCCTGAATCCCAAAAAACCCAACAAGGCGTCAGCGCCAACGTGAGCAGAAGACTGCTATGCCGCTACCAAGAGATAAAGCGTGGTTTGCTGCGAAGTCATACGGCTGGGGCTGGGGTTTGCCTCTGCGCTGGCAAGGCTGGCTAGTGATGGCCGCATTTGTTGCTGTGCTTGTTGGGGGCGCACCCCTGGTGAAGAAAGGTGCGGTTTTGTACGCGATCTACAGTATCGCTGCCGCAATCGCGCTGGTGGGAATCTGCTATTGGAAGGGCGAGAAGCCGGAATGGCGCGGAGGGCCCCGCCAATGAACCATGAAGCGCAACAAGGCGCTAGACCGCATCGTCTCATTTGAAATCAGTAGACCTAGCTTCTGCGTTTAGCCGGATAACCACGCATTGGGATCCACACGTCGCGGGTGAGCTGAACGGTCAGCAAGTCAAGCTGGCGAAGCTCAAGGGTGAGTTCGTCTGGCACAAGCACGATGCGGAAGACGAGCTATTCCTGGTTCACCGTGGGGCGTTGCACATGCGATTCCGGGACCGGACCGAAGTCCTATCGCAGGGCCAGTTCATCGTTGTCCCACGGGGTGTGGAGCACCAGCCCTACGCCCCCGAGGAAGTGGAGGTGGTCTTGTTCGAGCCAGCGAGCACCCTGAATACCGGTGACGTACACAATGAGCTGACCAAGCAAGTGCTCAAACGGCTCTAGGCAATGTTAGCCAAAGTGAAACACGCCGCGACTTTCTTCGTTATCCTCTCCGCCGCGCTCAGTAGCGCTGCTGACTCCCGCGTCGAAGTCGAGCAAGAGCAAGCGCGCCAAGCGAATTACCGCAAATATGCTGCCGGAATCAGCGCGCTTACCTCGCGACTGGAGTCTTTCATCGCGGAAGAGTTTGTTAAAAAGAAGGGGGCATCGGAATTCCCTCCGGCGCGCCGTTACGCAATGCGAGATCTCGATGGCGACAATAAGGACGATCTTTTTCTGACCACGACTATTGAGCCGCTGACCGGCGGCAACTACCACGAATCGCGTCTTCTCGCTGTGCTTACCTCTCGTCCTAATGAGGTTCAACATATTCTCATCGGAGGTCGCGGCTGGCGGGATGCCGATCGTTTCCACGACAGCGGTCAGGCCTTGTTGCTGCACTTCAAGGTGTGGGCGAGCACTGATAGCCAGTGTTGCCCGAGTCTTGCCTCCACCGAGCAAGTTTACATCGAGAAGGGACGCGTGCTCCTCAAACCGTTCGACGCGATCAAGAGGAAGGCTCCGGATGGAGAGAAGTAACGAGGCGCCAAAACTAGCTCAACAGGTACTGCTTCTCACTTCGTACGGCGGCGCTTGTTAAAAACCAATGCTTTCCTTTATCCAGAGTCCGATTTTTATCGCGCTGCTAAGCCTGAGTCTGTCGGCCTTTGCAGCGGGCGCGGTGTTTAAGGCAAGGGGACACCGCAATCGCATCTTTTGGAGCGTTGTCTTGCTCTGCGGATTGCTTTTCCCCTGCAGGCTGGGGGCTGCTTTGTGTCCTTGGCTAGTAGACCCAAGATACCGTGCTTACCGCGAATTTTTTAAGGGCATTGAGGTCGGGATGAATCGAAGTGAAGTTTTTGGTTTAAGGGACAGAGTTTATCCGACTGGCGGGGAGCGCGCTACGCCGCGACTTTCTTCCGAGGAAGATGAAAAGCTGGTGTTCCTGATGAATCCGGAAGGACCGCGAGAACCCAATGCGGAGGCCATCGTCGTTGTATTTAAGGAAGGCCGTGTTGCGTCGAAGCGGTATCATTCGGACTAGGGATGCCTCAATTAGCTCCGCCTAACCAGCCGTCAAACCGATCGGTTCGGCCTCGGACCTCGGGGCGCGCCTCAGCTTTAATGTAGGCAAAAGACCATGTCGTCGGACGAAATGCTTCATCAAGTGGGCGATTTCGAGCCCTTCGAGGCGAAGAAAGTGTTGGCTGCTTTCGAGGCACAGAATATCCCGTTTGAGGTTGAATCTGACCATTCGTCGCTCGCTAAGCCGGGGCGCTGGCTTCTGCAATCCCTGGGCATGTATCCGGAAGGATCGAAGCTTGTTGTTTTCGTCCCCGAGTCGTCGGTACCAAAGGCTGAAGCGATTTTGGCAGCGATGTTCCCAATCTGAATGAAGTGGTCTCGGTCAAAGAACACTCATGAAAATGCTCCACCTACTTGGGGGTACCGTGCTGGGGCTTCTTGGCATCCCGGGAGTGATTTGGTGTGTGATCAACTTCGAGATGCTGCGCGATATTCTCTTCGAGGGAACCCCGGTCTATTTTCAGAATGGAGGCAGCACCTTTCAGATTGCAGGGGGATGGGTTGGCTTGCTTGCCGTGGCCGTTCCAATCGCTGTCTCGGGACAGGAGTTTGGCTTCTTTTGGCTGCGCTCAAAGCCAAAGATACGAAAAGTGACGCAACATTCCCTTGAGGGGGGCGCCCGAGAAGAATGAACTGGTTTCGATGCTTCCTTCATTCAAAGACCGCGTGTCCGACCTGTGTGTGCATGGAAACACTCAAACTCCAATCCAATCCCCACTCATGAAAATCACGATAGAAACCGCCGTTGCCGCTCCGATCGGAGAAGTATGGCGGGCCTGGACCACGCCGGATGACATCAAGCAGTGGAACGCTGCATCGGATGATTGGCACACCACTGCCTCGACCGTGGATCTCAGAGAGGGCGGCGCTTTTTCCTCTCGCATGGAGGCGAAAGACGGCAGCTTCGGCTTCGACTTCGGCGGAACCTACACCAAGGTGGTTCCTCATCGTTTGATTGAAATGGAATTCGGCGGGCGCACGGCGGTGGTCGAATTCATCTCGAACGGTGGGAACGTCGTCGTTCGTGAGACCTTCGATGCCGAAGAGACCCACTCGGTTGAGCAGCAGCGCCAAGGCTGGCAGGCGATCCTGAACCGCTTCGCACGACATGTGGAATCGCGCCGCTAGGTGGGAGCCGATCTCTAAGGATAGGGCCGCGGGCAAACAGAAACCATCTGTATTGTGCACGAATCAAACCAACCCGCTCGGAGATCGGGTTCCACCTCGGAGAGCACAATCCCACCCCGCAGCCGCTAGGCTAGTGCACGACGGACTCCGCGTGAGCCCGCCTCTGCGAGGCTAGCCAGGCGAGAAGCTGAAGGGTCCGTTCACCGTCGGGCATCCGGCTGCGCTGGGTAAAGAAGGCGTTCACCTGTTGCCGCTGAAAACCCAGCGCTCGCGCCAAATTCGCCTGCGAGCCTCGCTTGCTCAAATAGGGTCTAATTTCGTCCACCAGGGTGTTCCAAAGGGGCGTGCGAGGCCCCGGGCGCAATGTCTGACCCTTGGCTGCACTTTTTCGAACGACCGGCGCGCGCGCACCGCTTTTCTGATCCACCACGAACTCATGAACCGCGCTCCCCAAGGCTTCTGCTAAGACGGGGGACACAAAATCCGATGGTGACACTCGGGATGACGTTGAGCTCATCATCGGTAAACTAATCGTTTACGCACCGTGGGAAAGCCAATTCGGCTCGGATACCCGCACCATTTTTTAACCGCGAATGAACGCCAATGGACGCGAATAGGACCCAGATTACCGAGGTGCTTTCCGAATATTCGCGTCCATTTGCGGTTGAAATCGGCCTTAGAACAAAAAGTAGCGCTGGGCCATCGGCAGAACTTTCGCGGGCTCGCACGTCAGCACCTCGCCGTCGGCTTTGACGGTGTAGGTCTCGGGATCCACTTCGATTTTCGGCATGGCATCGTTCAAGACCATATCGGCTTTGCCGATCTTCCGGCAGCGTTTGACCCCCTCGAGGCGTCGGCTGAGGTCGAGTTGCTTGAGTTTGCCTTTGGCGAGCGAGGCCGCGCTCACGAACGTGACAGAGGTGGACGCCACCGCTTTCCCCGCCGCCCCGAATTGGGGGCGGTAGAAGGTGGGCTGCGGGGTGGGAATCGACGCATTCGGGTCACCCATGTTTGCCCAGGCGATGAAACCGCCCTTCAGGACCAATTCGGGTTTCACGCCAAACAACGCGGGTTTGAAAATCACGATATCAGCCAGCTTGCCGACCTGCAACGATCCCACCACGTGGGAGATGCCGTGAGCGATCGCGGGATTGATCGTGTATTTGGCAAGGTAACGAAGCACGCGAAAATTATCCGCCGCGGAATGGACCTTTCCCGACAAACCGCCGAACTGTGTCTTCATCTTGTGCGCCGTTTGCCACGTGCGGATGATGACCTCTCCGATGCGGCCCATCGCCTGCGAGTCGGAGGACATCATTGAGATCGCGCCCAAGTCGTGTAGCCGATCCTCCGCCGCGATGGTCTCCGGGCGAATCCGCGACTCGGCAAACGCCACATCTTCGGGAATCTTCGAGTCGAGATGGTGACACACCATGAGCATGTCGAGGTGCTCGTCGATCGTGTTGACGGTGTAGGGGCGCGTCGGGTTAGTCGACGAGGGTAGAACATTCGTTTCTCCACACACACGAATGATGTCGGGCGCGTGCCCACCGCCCGCGCCTTCCGAGTGAAACGTATGAATCGTTCGACCCTTGAACGCCTTGATCGTTTCCTCGACGAATCCCGCCTCGTTGAGCGTATCGGTATGAATCGCCACCTGTACATCCAACTCATCGGCCACAGTCAGGCACGTATCGATCGCCGCGGGAGTGGTGCCCCAATCCTCGTGCAGCTTCAGTCCCACGGCACCGGCCAAAACCTGCTCCCGCAGCGGCTGCGGAGTCGAGCAATTGCCCTTGCCCAGAAATCCGAAATTCATCGGGTAGGCCTCCGCGGCCTCGAGCATGCGATGGAGGTTCCAAATTCCGGGCGTGCACGTCGTGGCGAACGTGCCCGTCGCCGGCCCCGTTCCGCCACCGAACATTGTGGTAATCCCCGCGCTGATCGCTTCATCGATTTGCTGCGGACAAATGAAGTGGATATGGGTGTCGATCCCGCCTGCGGTGACAATGCAGCCTTCCCCCGCGATCACTTCCGTGGCGGCTCCCACAATCATCGGATTCTTTTTCTTCGTTCTCGGATCGACGAAAACCGAACCCAGGCCGCTTTGAATTCCGGGATTTCCGGCATGGCCGATTCCCACGATCAAGCCGTGCTTGATCCCGATGTCGGCTTTGATCACGCCGAGGATCGGGTCGAGAATGAGCGCATTCGTGATGACCAAATCGAGCGACTCGGCGTCCAACGCGGTGGAGGATTGCCCCATGCCATCCCGGATCACTTTGCCGCCCCCAAACTTGATTTCGTTGCCGTACCCTCCCCCTTCCGCGATCAGGTCGCGCTCCACCTGCACGAACAACTCCGTGTCGGCCAACCGCACACGGTCGCCCACGGTCGGACCAAACATCTCTGCATACTGGCGGCGAGATAGATAAAGGCTCATCGCTGACGCGTGGTTTTGGGGTTTGATTTTTGGGTTTTGCGTCTCGCGGCTTTCAGGGATCGCTTGTTGATGTCGAGAGCACCGTTGATTCTGGCGTTTAATCCCCAGACTTCACGAGTGCCGGCAAGGGCGACGAGTTCGACGCGCTTCTTGTCGCCGGCCTCAAAACGGACGGCTGTGCCCGCCGGTATGTTGAGGCGAAAGCCACGCGCCGCCGCTCGATCGAAGATCAGCGCTTCATTTGCTTCAAAAAAATGGAAATGCGAGCCAACCTGAATCGGGCGATCTCCCGTATTCGCCACGTCCACGGTACGCGTCTCCAAATCAAGATTCGCCGCCAGTTTCGCCGGGTCAGTTGCTACAATGATTTCGCCAGGGATCATAAAGACGAATTGCGAAAGATGAGTGTGGAATGCAGAATAGAGTCGGCCGATCGCAGGGGTTCATTCTCAATTCTACATTCTGCGTTCTTCATTAGCTGAGCGCAGCTCAGCGTATTGGCTCATGCACGGTGACCAACTTCGTGCCGTCGGGGAAGGTGGCTTCTACTTGGACTTCGTGGATCATTTCCGAGACGCCTTCCATCACTTGATCGCGCTTCAGGATCGTCGTGCCGAAGCTCATCAACTCCGCGACCGACTTGCCGTCGCGCGCCCCTTCCATGATCTCATACGTGATGATCGCGATGGCTTCCGGGTAATTAAGCTTTAGCCCTCGAGCTTGCCGCCGGCGGGCCAAATCGGCCGCCGTCACAACCAGCAGTTTTTCACGTTCGCGCGGGGTGAGGTGCATCTGAGTTAGTAGCGGGTAGCGAGTAACGGGTAGCGAGTAGAAAACAGCTCGAGCCCACAAAAGCAGAACCCAGGATTCATCCCTCGTCCACCGCAGAATACGTGAGAGGTTTTCATGCTTGCTAGCCGCTACTCGCTGCTAGACCTGCAAGTGCTTCTTCACCACCTCGTCCGTGAGGTCTGCAATCGGGCCGGTGGCTACGACCACACCGCGATCCATCGCGTAGAAACGGTCAGCCACTTCGCGACAGAAATCGACGTACTGTTCGACGAGGAGAATCGCGAGGGCCTGCTCCTTTTTGATTTCCTTCACTGCGTGAATGATCTGCGCGACCGCCTGGCTGGCTTCTTCCAGTTTCTCGGGCGCGGCTTTCGGAGCCTTCAGTTTCTTTAGGGTATCGCCGATCTGGTCGATGATCGACGGCTGAATCCCCTCTGTCGGCTCATCCAGGATCAATAGCTTCGGTTTGGTCAGCAGCGCCCGACCAATCGCGAGCTGTTGTTGTTGGCCCCCGGAAAGGACTCCCCCCTTTCGGGAAAGCATGTCCTTCAACACGGGAAACAACTCGTAGACGCGCTGCAAAGCCTCGCGAGCCTCGGCCCCGCGACGTTTGTGCACTACGAGCCCTACTTTCAGGTTCTCCTCGACCGTGAGATGAGGGAAAATGTCGCGCCCTTGCGGCACGTACCCGATCCCGGCGCGAGCCCGGACATCCGGTGCAAGTTTGTGAATCGGCTGACCATCAAACGTCACGGCGCCCGCCTTGATCGGGAGCATGCCGGTAATCGCCTTCAGAGTGGTCGTTTTACCGACTCCATTGCGCCCCATCAGCGCCACGACTTCGCCAGCATGGACCTCCAGGTTGACCCCGCGGAGAATCCGCGACCCGGCGATGTCGGCCTGAATCGAATTCAACGAAAGAACGTTAGTGGGCGCGGTCATACGGAGAGAGGTCAGAACCCGGAGGCCAGATACCAGAAGAAAGCAAGCAATCCGCCCTGTAATGAGCCGCAGCGAGATCCCAAAGCGCAGTCGCGTTCCGTCCGAATCCGGTCCCTGGCTTCCGGCCTCCGGCTTCTCGGCCGTGATGCCGGGATTGCTGTTTACCACGGTTCATTCGTGTTTCTTGCCGCGGCCGAGATAGACTTCGCGGACTTTCGGGTCGGATTGCACTTCGTCGAATTTGCCCTCGCAGAGTACGGTACCCTGGTGGAGCACCGTCACTCTGCTGTCGCGCGCAATCTGGCGAACAAACGTCATATCGTGCTCGACCACGACAAGGCTGTGTTTTCCCGCCAGCGAAATGAGCAGCTCGCCCGTGCGATGCGTCTCTTCGTCGGTCATTCCGGCGGCCGGCTCGTCGATCAACAGCACTTTCGGATCCGAGGCCAGGAGCATGCCGATCTCGAGCCACTGCTTTTCGCCGTGGGCGAGAGCGCCGGCCTTCCATCCGCGTTTCTCGGACAGCCGAATCAGCTTGAGCAATTCGTCGATACGGTCGCGCTCGCCCGAAGAAAGACGGTGAAAAAGGGATTTAAACACGCCGCGAGTGCCCGCGAGCGACAGCACCAGATTATCCCAGACGGTGTGCTCGGCGTACACACTCGGCGTCTGAAACTTCCGGCCGATGCCGAGCCGGTTGATCTCGTATTCGTTGAGCTTGGTCAGGTCGATGTCACCAAATTCAATCTGCCCGACATCTGGTTTTGCACGGCCCGTGATGAGATCGAAGAAGGTCGATTTACCGGCGCCATTGGGACCGATCACCGTCCGCAACTCCCCCTCGTACAGGTAGAAGTTGAGATTAGAGATCGCTTTGAAGCCATCGTACGTCTTGGTGACGTCTTCGACTTGGAGGAGCGGGTGAGCCATCGCGCAGAGTCTGTGTTAAGCGTGAACCATTGGGCTGATCAGACAGGAGGACGCGTGCCGGCCACTTCGACCGGAGCCGCGGTTCCGCTGGGCGGTTGATTTTCGTCGGCCTTCGGCTTGCCCCCGCGCAAGCGTTTCCAGAGGGGCTCGAGGCGCTTCGGCAGACTGACCAGTCCACCCGGGAGAAAAAGCACGACCAGGAGGAAGAGGCCGCCCAGAAAGAAAGGCCAGACCGAGGGGATCGCACTCGTGGCCCAGCTCTTGAGCCAATTGATGGTGAAGGCGCCGAGGATCGGCCCGAACAGCGTCGCGCGCCCCCCGACTGCAACCCAGACCACGGCCTCGAGCGATTTCTCCGGGCTCATTTCCTCGGGATTGATAATGCCGGCTTGAGGAACGTAGAGCGCCCCGCCGATGCTCGCTATGACCGCCGCCATCACGAATACGAAAAGCTTGAAGTTCGCCGCAGCGTAGCCGCTAAAGAGCACGCGATTTTCGCCATCGCGGATCGCTCGCTGCACCAAGCCGAATTTCGTCGTGTTTAGCCAGCGGCAGAACAGATAAGCGAGCAGCACGGTCACCCCGGTCGCGATATACAACCACCGCGTGGTCACCGGCCCGTCCTCCCTGCTGACGAGCGAATGGCCGAGGATGAACTTGAAATCCGTGAAGCCGTTGTTACCGCCCATCAGGATGTTATTGCGGAAGAAAACGATCATCATCGCGTAGGTCAGAGCCTGCGTGAGAATCGAGAAGTACACCCCCTTGATGCGGGAACGAAAGGCGAGGTAGCCGAAAATCCCCGAGATGATCGCCGGCACCACGACCACCATGGCGGCCGCGAAAGCAAAGCTCGAAAACGGGACCCAAAACGACGGCAGTTCCGTCCACCCCAAAAAGACCAGGAAATCGGGGATCGGCTTCTTGTATTGGCCCAGCGATCCGATCATGTGCATCAGGTACATGCCGTGCATGTACCCGCCCAGCGCGAAAAAAAGTCCCTGTCCGAGGCTGAGCAACCCAGTGTAGCCCCAAAGAAGATTCACCGAAATCGCGAGCAAGGCATAGCTCAGATATTTTCCCCAACGCCTCACCGTGTCCGTTGGTACGAAGCCATACGCGTTGAGCAGCGGGAAAACCACGAGCAATAAGGCGGTGAGCACCGCGATGCAGATGAGCTCGTTGCGCAGGCTGCGGCGGCGAAGCGAATCGGGAACGACAGGAGCGGGAGTGGTCGCGGCGGAAGTCATGGCTCAGATCATCCTTCGAGGCTGCGGCTGCGCGTGACAAAGATCCCCGCTGGCCGCCATTGGAGGAACAAGATGATGCCGAACAAAACGAGGATCTTGCCCAACACGGCGGAATCCTGACCGAGATTCTGCAGAAAATTCCCGATACGCGGGACCCAGCCGAGTCCGCTGAACCACGTCGGCAGGTACTGCTGGAAAATCTGGTCGATGCCGCCGATGCCGAAGGCGCTGATCACGGTGCCGACAAGATTTCCGACGCCACCCAGCACGACCACCATGAAGGAGTCGACCACATAGGCCTGTCCGAGAGACGGGCCAACGTTGGCGATCTGGCTCACGAACGCACCGGCCAATCCCGCCAAACCGCTCCCCAGAGCGAAGGTAAACATATTCACGCGTTCCGTGCGCACGCCCATGCACGAGGCCATGGCGCGATTTTGCATGACCGCTCGCATGAAGAGGCCGAGAGGGGTTTTTGTCAGCACGAGCCACACCCCCAGGACAATCATGATCGCAAAGCCGATCACGAAGAGCCGGTTGTAGCCCAGTCCGACGTCATTGACGATCCAACTGCCGCTCAAATACGTGGGGCTGGAGACTTGAACGTTGTTCGCGCCAAACATGAGACGGAAGCCCTGCTGCAGAACCAACGACACACCCCAGGTCGCAAGAAGACTCTCCAGAGGCCGGCGATAGAGAAAACGAATGACACTGCGTTCGAGTGCGACTCCGACCAACGCGGCCGTGACGAAACTGATGGGAAGCGCCGCAATGAAGTACCACTGGTACGCGCTGCCCTCCAGGTTCATGCCGGGAAAAGCGAGACTAAAACCGAAGAAGGGAATGGTGACCCCGTTCCCAAAAATATTCTGGACGATGTAGGTCGTGTAGGCGCCGACCGCGATCATTTCGCCGTGAGCCATGTTGATCACGCCCATCAAACCAAAGGTGATCGCAAGCCCCAGCGCGATGACGAGGAGAATGCTGCCATGGCTTACCCCGCGAAATAGAGTGCCGGAAAAGTCCACCGCTGAACGATGGCTTTCGATCGCGATCCGGGCCTGTTCGGCCGCCTGGACGAGAGTCGGCTTGTTCGCAGCCTTCGCCTCCTTGAGCGCCGCGGCGACGAAGTCCGAACTCGCCAGAGTCTGCAGCTCTTTGATCTCCTTCAGGGCGGCCAACTTCACCGCATCATCGGCATCCTTGAGCTGAATGAAGGCGATGGCTTCCCGTAATTTTGCTTTGACCCGCGGATCTGTCTCTTGGGTGAGCCTCAGCTTCAGTGCAGGCAATTTTTCCGGATCCTGCCCCTGCCCCATGCCCTCGATCGCGCGAATCCGCTTCTGCGGTTCCGCGGCGACCAACGCAATGAGGTCGAACACGGGCTTCATTGACTGCCGCAGGGCGGAATTGTGCTCAACCGCGACGAGATCCGCACCGACCAGGCGAGCCGGCTGGCCTGAAGCATCGAGAAACGGCTTGCCGTCATCCACACGAATGGCGGCCTGCGCATCCTTCGCGTCCTTCTCTCCCACCAAATGGACCGGCGTCTTGACGGTCTTGTCCCCGATAGTGGCCTCGTGAATGAACAGCGCGTCTTCGCGCCAGGCCTCGAGCAGGGTCTTGATCGACTCGTCGGGCTTTCCCGCCAGCGACCCGATCAGCTGGCGCTTTTGGGCGGCGTCCTCCTCCAGAATCGCCTGCACGAGGATTTCCCGGGCAGTCTGAGCCTGAAGGACGGGCCCGCTCACAAAGGCCATCAGGACAAACGCGAGCCAGCCGAACCGATGATTCACATGCACCACAGGAATGATATGTATGAATTTTATAGATACACTATCCCACTAAAAAGGAGGGGGGTCCTTTTAAGGGAACCACCCCTCCGATGAACCAAACGAACAGACTAACAAAAAGCGGCGAGAGAGGATTACGGCCCGGCCTGGAACTTGCCCTTCAACCAGGGCTCGCCGACCACGCCGTCAAAGTGGTCGATGATCTTGAACTGTCCGTCGGCCTTGGTCTCGCCGATGTAGACGTTCTTGGTCAGGTGCATGTTCTTCTGCGTGGTGACCTTGCCGCCGGGGCCGTCGAAGGAGATGCCGCCCTGCAGAGCCTTGCGGACATCGTCCACGTTGAACGTGCCGGCCTTTTCAACCGCGGCTTTCCAGAGATAAACGCCGTCGTAGCTGAGCACCATGGGCGAGCAGGTAACACGGCCTTCCTTGACGATGCCGGGGACGGTGGTCTTGCCGAGCCAGGTCTTGAAGTCGGCCACGAACTTCTTGTTCGCAGCACTGTTGATCGACTGGAAGTAGGTCCAGCAACCGAGCTGACCGACCAGCTGCTTGGCGGGGAGACCGCGGAATTCGTCCTCGGAGATCGAGAAGGACACAACCGGGCAGGTGTCGGAAGTGAGACCCGCGGCCGCGTATTCCTTGAAGAATGGAACGTTGGTGTCGCCGTTCAGTGTGTTGATCACCGCAGCTTTGCCACCGGCGGCGAACTGCTTGATTTCGGCGACGATCTGTTGGTAGTCGGTGTGGCCGAACGGCGTGTATTTTCCTGCCGAGATGATCTTGCCGCTCTCGTCCTTGCGGAAACCGCCGCCGATATTTTCGAGGGCGACCCCTTTGCTCAGGAGATATTCGAGCAAGACGAGGTTCGTGGTCTGCGGATAAACATAGTCCGAACCCAGCAAGTAGAACTTCTTGTAGCCCTGCTTGAGCAAATAGTCCACCGCGGGCGTCGCCTGCTGATTGACCGCTTCGGCGGTGTAAAACACGTTCTGCGACTCTTCTTCACCCTCGTATTGCACGGGGTAGAACAGAAGACCATTGGCCTTTTCGAAGGCGGGAAGAACCGATTTGCGACTTACTGATGTCCAGCAACCGAAGGTCACAGCGACCTTGTCCTGATTGAGGAGCTGTTCGGCTTTTTCGCGGAAGAGCGGCCAGTTGGAAGCGCCGTCGACAACGACCGGCTCGATCTTGTAAGTATCGCCGCCGACTTTGATGCCGCCTTTGCCGTTGATCTCGTCAAAGGTGAACAGCAGCACATCGCGCAGCGACGTTTCGCTGATCGCCATCGTGCCGGAAAGGGAGTGGAGGACGCCGACTTTGACGGTTTTTTCGGCGGCTTGAGCGGAGCCCGCGACGACGCCAAGCGCCAGAGCGCCGGCGGTAAACAGTTTCGTGAATTTCGAAATCATGGGAAGAAGTGGATGCGCCTGCCTAG
This sequence comes from uncultured Opitutaceae bacterium, assembly GCA_964546955.1. GTDB lineage: Bacteria > Verrucomicrobiota > Verrucomicrobiia > Opitutales > Opitutaceae > CAZJLP01. Next base: position 76,435 of record CAZJLP010000003.1, read on the forward strand.
GCAGGGGCTGGGGAGTGGGAGTAACGAGGAGACAAACCCGCGGTTAGGCGCGGAGGAAAAACGGGCCTCTCCCTACGCGGGAAAGGCCCGGCCTGAAAAATGACTAGAACTTGAAGTAAGCCTGCACTCCGTAGTACATAGCCGACTCCGTGCTGATGTTCTTGTAGTCCGTGTAGGACAATTCACCGCGAACCGTGAGGTTGCTGGTGACAGCGATGCCAGGGGCAGCCGTGAAACGCAGGAATTTCGGCTCGTTGGTGCCGTCGATCTTTTCTCCGCTGATGCGGAAGGCGGTGTTAACCCGGTCCGTGAACTTGTAGTTCATGAGGACGAGCCAGTTGTAACCCTTGTTGAAATCGCCGCCATTCTTGTAGGCGAATTCCGCGGCAACCATGACATTCTTGGCCACGTCGTACTGAGCCCACAGGTCCCAAGTCGTGATCGCTTCACGCTGGGAGGGGAGCTGACCGGCGGTATCGTGAGCCAGACCCGCCCACAGCACCAGGCCTTCAACGCCCGTGTACTTTTCGTACAGCTCGAAACCCGCATTGCTCTTCAACTCGCCGTCGCCTTTAAGCGTGCTGCCCGGGGGCGTATAGACGGAATCGAGCAGGCCAAAACCCGCAGCCCACATCTTGTCGGCATATTCCACCTTCACTCCGGCGTGGTAACCGGGGATTGCTCCGAGGAAGTCGCCATTGGCGAAGGAAATGGTGGGATTGTTGACGTTGAAGAACGACTCGTAGCCCAACCAGCTGAGGAATTTGCCGCCCGTGATGGAGACGCCGTTGCCGGCGTCGTAGGTGGCGTAGGCATCGAGGAGCTTGACGCTAGAGTCGCTGTCCGGCGTATGGTAGAAACTCACAACCCCGGTGACAGGCTTGAAGGAACCGCTGAAAAGCAGGTGCGCGGCATCCAGATCGAAGCGGTCGGAGGAGGCGCCCGTCTTCGGGCTCCAATACTGGTACGAACCGGCGAGATAACCGCTGGTCGAGAAGTTTTCGGTGAGTTTAACTTCGGCGGTAGCAGAGGCAGCGAGGGTAAGCAGTGATGCTGCCATGCCGCTGAGTTGTGTGACGCGTTTGGTCATAGACGTGTGTTTTGGTTGGATGTTAGTTGCAGACGCGTAGGCCCATCCGGAGACAGACGAACGAGAAGCACGGGCGACTTTAGCAGGTTGCTTGCCACGCATCGGGAAAATCCCGATAGGATCAATTTTGTTCATCAACCCGGGCATTTTCGCTCATGCCGGCTCATTCGAAGCCATCCTGACGCGTATGGTTTGCGGGTGGAAGCTGTTGTAACCTAACAAATCACGGCTAAGTCCCGCCGCCCACCCTTCCAGGAGAGTTGAAACCTGACCTCCAGGGAGGTTGGATCGAGAGCCGCGAAATCGGTCCCCCCAGCCGTATCCGCCAACCCTCTCTCCGCCAAAGAGCAGCTACGCCATTTTCGTCGAATCACCCGGCTTCGCCGGCGGAAGATCTCCAAAATTACCCTTCTCAGCTGCCCTCACGAATCCTTCGGTCACGCTCTTCAGTTCCTCCCAACGGGCGCGAATCGTTTTGGCCTCAGGCGCCGTGATTTTCTGGTCAGCCGCGGCGCTGGCAATGACCTGCAGCATGTCCGCGAATTCCTGAACAATGTCGTTGGTGGCGGGAATAAGAGAATACGGATGCGGTTTCGCTTCAGGATTCGTGATGAAAAATCCACCCGAACGCTCGCAAACCCATTGGGCGATGCGCTTGTCGTGAGTAATCCTCAGCAACTGGTCGATACGATCGAGCGGGTTGTTCGCGCCGCTTCCCGCTTCGTCGTTCGGGGGCTCGGCCCACTTATAGATAAGAGAGAGCGACAATCCCATCTCGGCCGAAATCTGCTTGGCACTTGTTTTCTTCAGGACCTCCTTCAGCACCTCGTGGGATTCCATGGGAGTCAACCCTGGCTGTTCGCTAGTCGGAAGGCAATCCTTCACCGTCCTAAGAAGATAGAGGATAGAAGATAGTGGATAGAGCAAGCGGTCCGGGCCAGATTACCACCTCCCACACCCAAACGCAGCACACGCGGGTACCTCTATCATCCATCCTCTTTCCATTTCGGACCGTATCTTCCGATTTTAGGCGTGCCTTCGCGGCAATCCTCGTGGCAAATCGTGTCCATCCATGAACATTCACGAGTACCAAGCCAAGGCCCTGTTCGAGAAGTTCGGCATCGCCGTACCCAAAGGGGTTCCAGCCAAGTCTCCCGCCGACTTCGATGCGTCGCTCGCGCAAATGCCCGAGGGACCCACGATGGTAAAATCGCAAATTCATGCTGGCGGGCGCGGCAAGGGCACGTTCTCGGACGGCTTCAAAGGCGGCGTGAAGTTTTGCAAGACCAAGGCTGAGGCGAAGGACATCGCGGGCAAGATGCTTGGCAACACGCTGGTCACTCTCCAGACGGGGCCGTCCGGACGTAAAGTACAGACGGTGTACTTTACTGTCGCGAGCACGATCAAGAAGGAGTATTACCTCGCCATCTTGCTGGACCGCGCCACCTCGCGGCCGGTCATCGTCGCTTCGACGGAAGGCGGCGTGGAGATCGAGAAGGTCGCGCACGATACGCCGGAGAAAATCTTCAAGGTCTACATCGATCCGGCCTACGGCCTGGCGGACTTCCAAATCCGTGAGCTGTTGTTCAAACTCGGTTTCAACGCCGCGGAGCAAAAGAACGCCGGAAAGCTGATCAAAAATCTCTATACCATGTTCTGGGAGACCGACGCCTCCATGGTCGAGGTCAACCCCCTCATCACGACTCCGGCCGACGAAGTCCTCGCTCTGGACGGCAAAGTTTCCTTCGACGACAACGCGCTCTACCGCCATCCCGAAATCGTGGCCTTGCGCGACCTGAACGAAGAGGATCCGAAAGAAGTCGAAGCCTCAAAGTTCAGCCTGAGCTACATCGCACTGGACGGCAATATCGCCTGCCTAGTGAACGGCGCCGGCCTCGCCATGAGCACCATGGATATCATCAAGCATTACGGTGGAAATCCGGCCAACTTCCTCGATGTCGGCGGAGGCGCCTCGAAGGAACAGGTGGTCGCGGCCTTCAAGATCATCCTGACGGACCCGAAGGTGAAGGGAATCTTCGTGAACATCTTCGGCGGCATCATGGACTGCAACATCATCGCCAACGGCATCGTTGAAGCGGTCAAAGAAGTGGGCCTGAAGCTGCCCCTCGTGGTCCGCCTTGAAGGCAACAATGTCGTCGCCGGCAAAGAAACTCTCGCCAAATCCGGCCTCACCATTGTGTCCGGCGACACCATGGCCGACGCCGCTCAGAAAATCGTCAAACTGGTAGCGTAACGCAGCAGTTGAGAGATGAGAGTTGAGAGCCGATCCGGCAAAACTCCGTCTCAGCGACTCTCAACTCTCAACCCTCAACTCTCAACTTTCCTCCATGTCCATCCTCGTCACTCCTGAAACCAAAATCCTGGTCCAAGGCATCACCGGTTCGTTCGGTGCTCGCCACGCGCAGCTCTCGCTCGACTACGGCACGCAGGTCGTGGCCGGTGTGACCCCCGGAAAGGGTGGACAATTCTTCGAGCACAAGAATCACAAGGTACCCATATTTAACACCGTCGCCGAAGCGATCAAAGCCACGGGAGCCACCGTTTCCGCGATCTTCGTGCCTCCTCCCTTTGCCGGCGACGCCATCCTAGAATGCGTCGATGCCGGTCTGGACCTCGCCATCGCCATCACGGAGGGCATTCCAGTCCGCGACATGGTGCGGGTGAAACGCGCCATGGCTGGCCGAAAGACACGGCTGGTCGGCCCCAATTGCCCCGGGATCGTCACGCCGGGCACGGGCGCTCAATCCCATGGCGGGTGCCGGATCGGCATTTCCCCGGGTTATATCCACAAAAAGGGGCATGTGGGCGTCGTGTCGCGTTCCGGCACGCTCACCTACGAAGCCGTTTTCCAGCTGACCTCCAAAAACATCGGCCAAAGCACATGCGTGGGGATCGGCGGAGACCCGGTCAATGGCACCTCGCACTTGGATGTGATCAAACTGTTCAATGACGATCCTGAGACGCACGGGATCATCATGATTGGCGAGATCGGGGGCACCGCAGAAGTGGAAGCGGCCAAGTGGATCAAAGCGAACGTCAAGAAGCCCGTCGCCGGTTTCATTGCCGGAGCCACCGCTCCCGCCGGCCGGCGCATGGGTCATGCCGGGGCAATCGTCGGCGGAGTCGAAGACACTGCTGAAGCCAAGATCGCCGCCTTCAAGGAAGCCGGAATCGAAGTGGCAATCACGCCCTCCGACATGGCCGACGCACTGCTCAGAGCGGCAAAGGCCAAGGGTGTCGCGCTGAGCTGATGCCGTTGCGGCGTCGATTATTCGATGTCTCGTTCTTCTTCCCAATAGTCTGCGCACGGCGGCGATCGCACCGCAACCCACCGGCTGGGCGGCCCCCAAGAAAATCGTTCTCGTTCTCTTACTCCTACTCATTCTCGCTCCCACAGACCTCTCAGACATTCCATCTGAGACGACCTTCTGTTGAGCATCGCGATTCCGACCTTCCGAGCCAACGGGGTCGAGAACGAGTAGGAGTAAGAGAACGAGAACGATTTCTTGGGGTGGCTCACCGCCCCACCCCTACCGCCTCAATACTTCCGCTGCCGGTCCCATAACGCCCAAGCCAAATCGCGCGCGAATAATCCGCCGCGGTACACGAAGCCGGTGTAGACTTGGACCAGGGTGGCGCCGGCGTCCAGTTTCTCGCCCGCACTGGCTTCGTCGACGATGCCGCCGACACCGACGATGGGCAGCTTGCCGCCCATCGTCCGCGAAATATAGCGGATGATCTCCGTCGAGTGCGCGCGCAACGGGGCGCCGCTGAGCCCCCCCGCTTCGTTCACCTTCGCGAAATAACCGGGCCGGGCCAACGTCGTATTCGTGGCTATGATACCGGAAAGGCCGAAATCGGCGATCGCCCGCAACACCGCGTCGATTTGGGTGAAACTCAAATCGGGCGCGATCTTCAAAAGGACCGGCACGGTTGGCTTGGCGCTCCGCTCCGCGCGTTCCCGATTGGCGGTCATGATCGCCCCCAAAAGCTCCCGCAGCCGCTCCTCATCCTGCAGTTTTCGCAAGTCCGGCGTATTGGGGCTGCTCACGTTGAGCACCAGGTAGTCGGCGTGGTCGGCTAATTGGGCGAAAGAACTAAGATAGTCCCCCACGGCATCCTCTAGCGACGCCGCCTTTGATTTGCCTAGATTCACGCCCAGGGGAATGGGGCGTCGGCCCGGCCCAGGCTGGCTGCCGAGACGTGCGGCGACTTTGGCTGCGCCGTCGTTGTTAAACCCCATCCGGTTGATTACCGCCAGTTCACTCGGGTACCGGAACATTCGTGGCTTCGGATTCCCCGGCTGCTCCAACGCGGTAACCGTACCAATCTCCACGTGGCCGAAGCCCAGGGCGGCCGCGGCAGGCCACGCCCGGGCATTTTTGTCGAAACCGGCGGCCAGGCCCACGGCATTGGGAAAAGTAAGGCCAAACGCTTGGATTGGGCGGGTTTGGCCCTTTGGGAGCTGATGAAATCGCTCCAGAATTCCGCAAATGGGCCGAAGCTTGCCCAATAGCGACATCCCCCGGACGCCGAGCTCATGTGCGCGCTCCGAATCGAGCCTAAACAGGAGGGGACGCGCGACGTTTTGGTAGAAGAAGCCCATGGCACCCGCGACACTCGGGACCCGCCAACGAAAAATCAAGAACCACGGCCTTTAGCCGCTATCAAACGAGGGGGCCGAATGATGCATATTTCATCAGATTATTTTTGTGCTTGTTTTTCGATTTCTGCCTCGCACGCTGCGCCTGCATTTCCGCCCGGTCCTCGTCCCGCGGAGGCTGGAGGTGAAAAAGTTAAAGAATTTCACTTTACCGGTTTGACTCTGCTAAAGCCCGGCATTTTTGCTCCGAAGACCTTACCAAGCCATGGCCAAATCCTCCACAACTCTCGACTGGTGTATCGTTCGCTTGGGCGAAGATCACAACTGGTGGGTGAACGAAGTTAGCGATCCAGTCCGTTGGGACGTCGATGGCCTCAGTATCATCGACCCACGCCAAGTCGCCCACCTGGTCGAGCTAATCGAGCCCCTGCGCGATTACGGCTTCGACCAAGACGTGATGGAAGGCGCCTTCATCCCCTTTCGCATTGAAAAAGATCTGGGCGAGGGCCGTGTCCGGCTGAAACGAGTCAAAGACTCGATTTTTGAGTCCGACGAGAAGCTTTTCGCGCTGCCCGACGTGATCGATGAGGAAAACGGACCTTACGCCGATTTGCTCGACCATCTCACGCGCTTGCGCGTAAAGATGCTCAACGATCTCTTCGATTTCGAATCAAAGCTCACCGTCGACGAAGTCGAGGACGAGATTCGCGAAGACCAGAATACGAATTTCATCGAAGGCAAAGCCATTCATACCTTCGAAGAAATCACCACCATTCTCGAATACGTTCCCGCCGGTTGGGATACCGACGAAGAATCCGCCGCGAAGGAAGTCGACGATGATGACGACGATTTGCCGGAGTTGGACGAAGAAGAGGAAGAAAAACTCAAGAACGACGAGTCGCTCAAATGGGATGAGGACGAGGAAGAGGACAAAGAGAAGGCCGAGGGCGACAAAGACTCTGACGACGAAGATTCCGACGACGATGAGGACTCGGATGATGACGACGAGGACGAGGAAGAAGAGGAAGACGACGACGATAAGCCCAAACGCAAGTCCAAGGGCAAAAGGTAAGATCGTTGCCTTTTTACGAGGTTTGGCTCACTCCACCTCGTAACATGGCATTCGCTCTTCGGCTGCGCATTCTCCCCTACGCGCTCGCGGCGCTGGTCGCGCTGCTCGGTGGCTGCGAAACCCGCTCCACCCAAGGCAGCGGTAACCCCAAATTGCCGGAATCTTCCTCAGTCGCCGCGCTGCGGCCAGGCGACAGTTTGGTCATCGCGCTGCAAGGCATTCCCGATCCAACCAACAGTTCGGTTCAGATCGACGAGCAAGGGCTGATCAACCTCCCCTTCATCGGCAGCGTCAGCGCCGCAGGGGCCACCACCGCCGGTCTCTCTCAGCGGATTCGCGAGACTTACGTGAGCAAGAAAATCTACACGGCGCTCGATGTCTCGGTCGCCGTCACCGAGCGCTATGTTTACGTCGGGGGCGAAGTCGCCCGGCCAGGACGCATTGTTTGGACCCCTGATCTCACGATTACAAAGGCGGTCCAGGCGGCCGGGGGATTTACCCTCTATGCCCGCGAGACCCGAGTGAGCCTCGTGCGCGACCGCCTGGCCTACGACATCAACGTCACCCTCGCTCAGCGGTCGCCGGCCGAAGACCCGCATCTCATGCCCGGAGACTCGATCCAGGTTCCAAAGTCGCCCTATTGAAGGATGGTCAAAAAGGCCTCCGAAAAATGGTTTTGAAGGTAGGGCGGAGCCTCCGGACCCGCCGTCGTGTGCAGCCAACGTAGCAGAGACTTCTGCGCAGCGCTGGTCAGCGTCAAAACGTATGCGCCCATGCCCTCTCCTCCGACGGCAAGTCGAGGACGCCTTGCCCTACCTTCCGATCGGACCCTACCTCGCTCCATCCTGCCCCCCTCGTCGGTTTTCCTTTCCCACACCCCCACGTCTGTGACTAAGTGGGGGCGTCAATGACTTCCCGAGAACGATTCCTCGCTGCTTGCGCCTGTCGCCCGCTCGAAAGGCCTCCCCTTTGGATCATGCGGCAAGCAGGGCGATATCTCCCCGAATACCGGGCGCTCAAAGCCAAGTCTTCCTTTCTCGAGATGGTCAAAACGCCGGCCCTCGCGACCGAAGTCACGCTGCAGCCGTTGAAGCGATTCCCCCTCGACGCGGCCATCCTCTTCTCCGACATCCTCGTGATCCCTGAAGCGCTGGGGCAGCCTTATTCATTCCGGGAGGAAGGCGGCATCGCGATGGCCTACCGGCTGGAGACGAAAGCGCAGATCGAGGCCCTCGCGCCGCCCGAGGCCATCGCCGAAAGGCTAGCGTACGTGTCGGAGACGCTCGTTCTCCTAAAGAAAGAGCTCGCCGGCTCGAAAGCCCTGCTGGGGTTCGGAGGCTCCCCCTGGACCCTGGCCACGTATATGGTCGAGGGCGGCAGCTCAGACGACTTCGAACGAGTGAAGCATCTTTTCTACACGGAGCGCCCCTTGTTCGAGGCGCTCATGGAAAAGCTGACCGCGGCCTTGATCGCCTATTTCAAGCTGCAGATCGCAGCGGGTGCCGACGCCATCCAGATCTTCGATTCGTGGGGCGGCATCATCGCAGGTCACGATTATCAGGCCGCCTCCCTGCGCTGGATTCACGGGATTATCTCCGCGCTCCCTCGCGATTTTCCAGTCATCCTCTACGCAAAAGGCACCGCCCCGCATCTTATGGATCAGGCCTTTGCCGGACCGCGCGTGCTGAGTGTCGATTGGACAAACGACCTCGCAATCGTGCGAAGGACATTGCCGGCCAACATTGCGGTGCAAGGAAACATGGATCCTGTCTTGATGCAGACGAGCTCCGAGATCGTCAGGCGTGAGGCGATCCGACTCCTCGAGTCAATGCGCGGCGCGTCGGGGCATATTTTCAACTTGGGCCATGGAATCACGCCGACCGCGAAAATCGAATGCGTGCAAGCCCTCGTCGACACCGTGACTGCCTGGCGCAACTAGTACCGATGGCTGTACCCTTCGCTCGAACCAAGAGCCTCTGACGGCATTGTCGCTCCTTTGACTCAATCGGCGCGGACTAGCAAAAATCAGCATTTCAAAGGTTCCCCGAGATCGAGCATCGCATGCCTAAGCCGAATTTAGCCACGTTGCCGGAGACGGCCCTCACGCCGGCACCGGTTGCGAGCAGCAAGTCCGTCGCGGTGATCGGCGGAGGCATCACCGGACTCACCGCAGCCTATAAGCTAGCCTCGTCGGGTCATCGGGTCCGGCTCTTCGAACGGACCAACCGCCTTGGAGGGGTGGTCCGTACGGATCGCACGAGTGAAGGGTGGCTGATCGAGGCCGGGCCCAATTCCTTCCATGAAAATTCGCACGAAGTCTCGGCGCTGATCGAGGAACTGGGCTTGGACGCCCAACGCGTCGTCGCAAACAGCTCCACGCGGAAACGCTTCGTGGTCCGAGGCCGCAAGCTCCGCTCGATTCCTCTTTCACCGTTCGGACTGCTGACCACGCGGCTCTTTTCGCTCGAAACAAAATGGCAGATCGTGCGGGAACTCTCCGCCAAGCCGGGTCAAAGGGCTTCGGATGCCACTCTCGCGGAAATGGTGGAAGCCCATTTCGGCCCAGAGATTGTCGACTACCTCCTCAATCCCTTCGTCAGCGGGGTGTACGCGGGCGACCCGGAAAAGCTCTCCGCCCGTTTCGCTTTTCCGCGACTTTGGTCGTGGGAACAACAGCACGGGTCGCTTTTGCGCGGGCAGCTCGCCGAGGCTCGGAAACGTCGAACGAGCCGCGCGGGCCGACCCCAGGTGATCTCGTTTCGGCATGGCCTGCAAACGCTCACTGACACGCTCGCGCGCCGGCTGCCGCGCGGAAGCGTCGAGCTTGAAGCAACCGTTGACGGTTTGCTGCCCGGCCCTGCCTGGAGTGTGCAGTGGCGCCGCGGGAGCGAACATCACCAAGAAGACTTCACTCGCGTCATCCTTGCGCTTCCCGCAGGCGCCTTGGCTCAGATCGGCGTGGGAGCCGATGCCCAGCGGCCTCTTGCTGCCCTTGAAAAAATCGAGCATCCGCCCGTCGCCTCGATTTTCCTCGGTTTCCACCGCAGCCATGTCGCGCATGCGCTGGACGGATTCGGTGCGCTCGTGCCCGCCGTGGAAAAACGCAAGATCCTGGGCGTACTCTTCAATTCGAGTCTCTTTCCCGATCGCGCGCCCGCCGACCACGTCGCGCTGACGGTCTTCGTAGGCGGAGCGACGCGCCCCGAACTAACGCGGCTGCCTCCCGACGATCTCGTCAAACAGGTGCTGCCGGAACTGCAGGCGCTCCTCGGGATAGAGGACGCGCCCGCGTTTCAGCGGGTGACGTCTTGGCCGCGGGCGATTCCCCAATATAACGTCGGTTACGAGTTCTTCCTGGAGACGATTGCCCAGTGCGAACGCGAGTTCCCTGGACTTCTCATCGGCGGCCATGTGCGAGACGGCATTTCCCTCCCCGCCTGCGTGGAATCCGGACTTCGTCTCGCGGCCAAGGTCTGACGATTGTCTCTTCCTTTCCCTCTCGCGCAGCGGATGACCTGCGCGGCGAGATCGGACCGAAACGAGGAGCGAGAAGCCGCGACCGGCCCGTTAGCGGGCCGCGGATGACCGCCGCAGCGCCGCGCGCTCTTGCAGCGAAATCTTTTCTTTCTCGGTCAGAAAATCGGTGAGCTCATAGTTCGTCTTGCCCGAGGAGCGGGCCCGCTCCTGCAAAACCGCAACCTCACCGGGCGTCATTACGGCCAAATAGTCGGCCTGCGTGTAGCCTCGTGTCGTAGGGGCTTCAGTGCCCCCTGTGTTCCGTTGCGGAGGGCCCGAATAAGGAGCTGCCCCGGAGGAACTCGCTGAGGCGTTCGAGGCGGTGGCAGCGCTCGGCGGCGTCGGTTGCCGAGAAGGAGGTGCCGGGCGAGCCACGGGGGCCGATTCGGCCGTCGACTGCTCCGAGGTCGAGGCTGCCACGCGCTCCTCGGACTTGTTCTTGCCTCCAAAAGGCCATACCGCATTGCCGACGGATTTCACCGTACTGCAGCCGGAAACTGAAACGAGAACGGCAAGCATCAATACCGCAGGAGTTTTCATATGCAAAATGTGTAGTGGGATCCCATTCGCAGCGAGTCGGTTTGCAAGTGGGAACGCACCAGACCAGCCGTGCTGCCAAATGTTCGCGATGATATTAGTAACCCTCCGCCAGAAACTGGCGATTGCTTATTGCTTAAGCGGCTGTTAATAAAATTCTTATGTGACAAATCAAAAGTGCCTTTCTCAAAACCGAAAACGGCTTTGGGAAAGGTTCTGTGCGAGTGGTTCATGAACGGTCTTCGCGATGAGCGTTCGATTTTGATCTGCGAGCAGGACGAAGTCCCGACTCACCTTTCTTCCGCGCGAGGCAATCGGCGATCCGTCGCTGCCGCTCACTGCCCACGACGTTGCAGCGAGGCACCCGCAGATGGCGCCGGGTCACCCAACCCTACCCTTGGTAGGCCGGATTGTTCGATTTCGTCGCCTCGTGCAATGCCGTCACAAACGCTTTCAACTTCAGTGGATCCTTCACCCCCGGCGAGCTTTCGACGCCGCTGTTGACGTCCACTTGGCGAGCCTTGGTTTCCGCGAGAGCTTTGCCTACGTTGTCGGGGTTCAGACCGCCGGCCAAAATCCATTTCGTCAGCGGCCACTGGTGCTGCGCTTGCGCAAACGCATTCCAGTCCCCGGTGCGGCCGGAGCCTCCGAAACCATCGGCGTGGTAGGTATCCCAAAGGATAGTGTCCGCGTAATTCAACCAGGCAGGCAAAAAGGAATCGCCCGGCGGTAACTTGGGCGCCAGCCATAGCCGATCCTTTCCGACCGCCGCCGCCCACGTCCCAATCAAAGGTACCGGTGTGTCGTGCGGAAAGTGGATCTGGAACGCATGAAACCCTACGGCCGCGATCTCAGCCAGCTCCGCTGCGGTCGGACTCACGGTCACCGCGACCCGTTTTCGCGGCGGCAATCGGGAATCCATCGCACGATAGGCAGCCAGCGGCAATGCGCGAGGCGACTTCGGGTATAAAATGAAACCCAAATAGTCGGCCCCGCAGGCGTCCGCAAAATCGGCGTCCACCAAGGACGTGATGCCGCAAACCTTCAGTCGCACACCGTTTATCACAGAAGGGAAGTTGTTGGGATTTCACGGGCCACGCAACTCCTCCCCTACGCCGTCCGCAGTCCGATGGCCGTTTGGGACTATCTCCGATATCCGATTTTCGGCAATGCGCTTACTCTTGGAGCCAACCTTCTCTGCCCATGGACATCGCTTTTCTTATCCTCGCCAATCGCGGCCATCTGAAATGTTATCGCACCGCCGAGCACGACAATCAGCAGTTGAACCTCGAACTCGTAGAGGAAGTGAACTTCCCCGAAGCGCACCGCCGGAGAGGTGAAAATTTCAGCGACGATGCCGGACGATACCATGATTCGCCCGCCGTGCCGAACAACGGCGCAGTGAACACCTCCTCCTACAACGAGAATAATCGTCTCGATTTTGAAATAGAGCGGCGTATCGACCACGACGTGGCCGAGCGCATTCAAAGCTTGCTCGGAAAAAATCCGCCTCCTTGGGCGCTTGCCGCTCCCGAGACGCTTCTCGCCCGGCTAAAAAACGTGCTCAAGGTCCCCGTGGTGACCCAATGCGTGGGCATGATCCCAAAAGACATTGTGAACGCGCCCGTGGACGAGATTCGCGAGCACGTTCGAACCGCCCTCGAGCAGACGGTCTGACCAGCCTTCGCGGCCGACCGCGGATCGGGACGCCTTCGCTGTCCTAGAACCGGTTTACAGAATTAATCACGTGGTCGACCTGGGCATCGGTGAGCTCCGGGAAAATCGGAAGGCTGACACAGGTGGCACTGGCCTTTTCCGCCACAGGTAGCGAACCCTCCGCGTAATCGAGATGGCCGTAACAGGCCTGGCGATGCAGGGGAACGGGGTAGATGAGATCGGTCCCCACGTCGTTTTTCGTCAGGTGCTCGCGCAACGCGTCGCGGCGCGGATGCCGGATCGTGAATTGGTGGAAAACGCTCTGTCCGTAGTCCGGTTGAGCCGGCAGCGTGACGTCCGCAAGCCTGATTCCGTCGAGGTAGCGCGCGGCGATCTCCTGTCTCCGTGCTGTCCAGGAACCCAAATGAGGCAACTTCACGTTCAGGATCGCGCCCTGGAAGCCGTCCATTCGAAAATTCCCGCCGACGATATCGTGGTAATAGCGGCGATCCGAACCATGGACGCGGATATGCCGGGCCTTGGTAAAGACGTCATCGCGCCGCGACACAAAAGCGCCGCCCTCCCCGCAGCCACCGAGATTTTTCGTCGGATAAAAACTGAAAGTTCCCACATCACCCAGCGATCCCACTGGCGCACCCTTGTACTTCGCCCCGATCGCCTGTGCACAGTCTTCGATCACAAATAGTCCGTGCTTGTCCGCGATCGCCATGATTTCTTCCATCCGCGCAGGCTGCCCGAACAGGTGCACCACGACCACCGCGCGCGTGCTCGGCGTGATCGCCGCCTCCAGCTTTGCGGGATCGAGATTGAAGGTAGCCTCTTCGATATCGGCGAACACCGGTTTCGCTCCGACATAACTGATTCCCCACGCGGACGAGATGAATGTAAACGGGGGAACGATCACTTCATCGCCCGGACCGAGATTCGCTATCATGCACGCTACGTGCAGCGGGGAGGTGCCGCTGTTCATTCCCAGCGCGCGTGGATGACCGAGCGTCGCCGAGAAATTCTTTTCAAACTCCTCGACGTCTTTTCCGAGGCAGAAGCGAGTCGCGTCGTACGTGGCCGTCAACGCCGCCAGCGCCTGCTCGCGTATCGCCTTGTGCTGCAGAGATAGGTCGAGAAACGGTACTTTCATGAAAGACTCCTAATCTCCGCTAATCCACGCCAATGAAAAGCCGATTCTTGATTGTGACACCGAGAACACAGAGTGCGGACACAGAGCGCACGGAGAACCGAGACATACTCATGCCATTGCGCCGGTTCGATTTCCTTTAGATCGCAATTCGTTTGGTTGCGGCTTCGAACAACTTCGAAACCGGGCTGCCTTCCAGAAACCCTCTGTGCCCTCTCTTTCGACCTCTGTGACCTCTGTGTCCCCCCTCCGGGACTAGCGCTTTCCGAGTTTTTCGATCAAGGCTTCGATCAGCGAATCCAGGCTCGGCTTTTTCGCTTCGAAACCGAGATCGAGGTCCAATCCCTCCAGTGTTTCCGTCGTCTGGGGGCCGATGCTACCCAACAAGGGCTTTTGAGCACCCGGCGCAAGCTGCAGCGACGACGTCTGCTCGTGAAAACTTTGCACGGCTGACGAACTGGCGAACAAGACAGCATCCGCTCCCTTCACGCGGAAATCGTCTGCGACCGGATCGTTGGACAAATCCGTTTTCTCCGTCTTGTAGAGGAGAAGCCGATCCACAATCGCGCCCGAAGCCTCGAGTTTTTTTACGAGCGTGTCTCGGTTCAGATTGCCCGTGACCACGATCACTTTCGCGCTGTCAAGACTGCCTGTTGCGGCCAGGGCATCGGCGAGCGAAGCGCCGGTCGCCGTGTCGGGCATACACTCCACTTTCAGGTGATGACTCTCGATCTCGCGAGCCGTCGCTTTGCCGACGCAGGCGAAACGCAGAAGCCCGAGGTTCCGGATTTCTTCATAGGCCTTGAAAAACTCTTCGAAGAAATATCTCACTCCGTTCGCGCTCGTGAACACGATCCAATCGTAGGTTCCCAACTCGGCCAGGATTTCGACCAGCCCATGCTTGTCGACGTCTTTGGTGATGGTGATCAAGGGCAGCTCCAACACTTCCGCGCCGAGTACTTCGAGTTTGTCCCGGAGTTCGCTGTTTTGATCCCGTGTCCGCGTGATCGCGATACGGCGCCCGAAGAGAGGCAAATGCTCGAACCAGTCGATCTGCTCGTGGTTCCGGACCACTTCGCCTACAAAGATGATGGCCGGCGCGCCGAGTTTTGCCTGCTCGACCCGATCGGCCAGCGTCGCCGCCGTCGCCGCCACGCTCCGCTGACGGCCCAACGAGGCCCACTGCACAACCGCCGCCGGCGTGTCGGGACTGAGGCCGCCCGCGACAAGCTCGCTCAGGATAAACCGCAAATGTCCCATGCCCATGTACACCGCCAAGGTCGTGTTCTTGAGCGAGCCGTAGCTCTGCCAGTCGACCTGCAATTCGTGCTTCTTGGGATCTTCGTGCCCGGTCAGGAACACGAGGGACGAACTCGTATTGCGGTGAGTCAGCGGGATTCCGGAATACGCCCCAGCGGCCAAAGCAGCCGTCACGCCCGGCACAACTTCAAACGGGATGCCATCTTTCGCGAGCGTGCGGGCTTCTTCCCCGCCGCGGCCGAACACAAACGGATCGCCGCCTTTCAGGCGCACCACGGTTTTTCCGTCGCGCGCTTTCGCGACAAGCAACGCTTCGATCTCTTCCTGGGGCAAGGCGTGAAACCCCGCCTTCTTCCCCACATACACCACTTCGCAGCCGTTCTTGCACCATTTCACCAGCTCGGGGTGAACGAGATAGTCATACACCAGCACATCGGCCTGCTCGATGAGCTCCTTCGCCCTAAAGGTCACAAGCCCGAGATCTCCGGGGCCTGCGCCAACCAAATAAACGATCCCAGAACTCATAGAAAATAAGACGGTGGCCCGTTGAGAACGCGGGAACCCGCCTCGGCACACGCGTTCATGCGATCAGTCCCATTTCCTTCAAAACACGACGGGCCACTTGCTGAGGACGCGCAAAATCGTCCGCGATCAACGGTACTTTCCGGGCACCGCACGTTTCGTGAAAAACATACAGGATATCTCCCGACACGTGCGCCGCGAACGCGGTTTGACATCCCCCGTGCAGCGCGGCCTGAAACGCGCGCTCAACGGCTACGTTTCGCTCCGTCGCGGCATCGAACGCCCCCGCAAAGCGGGGGACGTCGCTCCGACGACACTGCACGGCAATCGCGCCCTGTCCCACCGCCGGCACCATGGAATCGAAACCGAGCGCATGAAATTCCACCCCCGGCCAGTTGCCAATATGGAGGCGATTGAGTCCGGCCGCGGCGAGAATGGTGGCGTCGGCCACGGCGTCCGTGCCGATTTTCCGCAGGCGAGTGTCGACGTTTCCCCGGATCTCGGTGAATTGAGCCTGCGGATACAGATTCGCGATCTGCAGCCGGCGGCGTGGACTGCCGGTGGCGATACTTTTCGGCGCGGCCACCCCAGCACGCAGAATGAGCACGTCGCGAGCATCCTCCCGGGGCAGATAGCCGGCCATTCCCAATTCTGGAGCCATTTCTCCCGGCAGATCCTTCGTGCTGTGCACCGCCACATCCGCCTCTCCTCGGACCAAAGCCTGCTCAAGCTCCGTCGTGAAGAGCCCCTTGCCGCCCTTGTTCTCCAAAGACCAATCGGCCTGCTTGTCGCCGGTCGTGACGATCTTCAACAGTTCCGTCTCGACCTGGAGCACCGTGCGCAGACGCGCCGCCACCATCTCCGCCTGTGCCAGCGCAAGCGGACTTTTCCGAGTGGCGAGGATGAGCTTAGGCATAGTAGCGAGTAGTCAGTAGCGAGTAGCGAGTAGGCCGCAAATGCTCGCTACTCACTACCCGCTACTCGCTACTTCTCAAATCAGTACGCCGCCTGTACGCCCTTGATGTTTTTCTTGGACATCCAGGGCATCATTCCGCGGAGGCGCAGGCCGGTCTTTTCGATCGGGTGCTTGGCTCCGTCGTTGAGGAGCTTGTTGTATTTCTTGAGGCCGCCTTTGTACTCCGCGACCCACTGCTTTACGAACTGGCCGCTCTGGATCTCCTTCAGGATTTTTTTCATCTCGGCCTTCGTCTGCTTGTTGATCACGCGCGGACCGCGGGTGATGTCGCCATACTTGGCCGTTTCGGAAATGGAGAAACGCATGCCGGCGATGCCCGATTCGTACATCAGATCGCAGATGAGCTTCAGCTCGTGCAAACACTCGAAGTAAGCCATCTCCGGCTGATAGCCCGCCTCAACCAGCGTTTCGAAGCCGGCCTGCACGAGGGCGCTCGCACCGCCGCACAACACCGCCTGCTCGCCGAAGAGATCGGTCTCGGTCTCCTCCTTGAAGGAGGTCTCCAGCACGCCAGCGCGGGTCGAGCCGATGCCCTTGGCCCAAGCGAGCGCGGTCTTCTTGGCGCTCTTCGACTTGTTTTGGGCCACGGCGATAAGCGCCGGCATGCCCTTGCCCTCCGTATAAAGACGGCGAACCATGTGGCCGGGTCCCTTCGGGGCGACCATGATGCAGTCGACGTCCTTGTGCAGTTTGATGAGGCCGAAATGGACCGCCAGACCGTGGCTGAACAACAGGGTCTTGCCCTTGGAAAGATTGGGGAGAATCGACGACTGGTAGACATCCGCCTGCTTCATGTCGGGCAGGCCGACCATGATCACATCGGCGCGGCGCACGGCCTCGCCCGTCTCGACCACCTCGAAACCGTGTTGCTCGGCCACCTCCTTCGATTTGCTGCCCGGGTACAGGCCGATGAGGACCTTGCAGCCGGAGTCCTTCAAGTTAAGCGCATGCGCGTGGCCTTGGGAGCCATAGCCGAGCACGGCGAGCGTTTTGTTTTTGAACACGCCGAGATCGGCGTCGTTGTCGGTGTAGACTTTGGCGGGCATGGAAAAAATTATTGTCGGTTTAGAGTCCGAGTTGGGGTTTCGCGTTGGGTCGATTATCGTTTCAGAGCGAGCTGGCCCGTGCGGGCGAGCTCGAGGATGCCAAAGGCTTCGATCAACTTCAGGAAGGCGGCGATCTTACCCTCGTCGCCCGTGATCTCGACGATCACCGAGTCGTGCGCGACGTTGACAATCTTCGCGCGGAAAATGTCGCAGATCTGCATGATCTCGGAGCGCGACTTGGCGTCGGCCTTGACCTTCGCCAGCAGCATTTCGCGCTGCACGGCCTGACCTTCCGTGAAATCGACCACTTCGACCACGTTGACGAGCTTGCGCAGCTGCTTCGTGACCATGTCGAGCGCGGCATCGTCGCCCTTCAGAACAACCGTGATGCGCGAGAGCGTGGCGTCATGCGTGGGAGCGACGTTGAGCGTGTCGATGTTGAAACCGCGGCCCGAGAACATGCCGGAAACGCGCGCCAATACGCCGAACTTGTTCTCAACCAGGACGGAGATCGTGTGTCGCATGCAGTGTGGAGTGAGGATGGAGAGGAAGGGACTAGTCGGATCTGCCGAACCCGAAGGCTCGTCGCAGCGGGATTCCCCGCCGGGCTTCGGAGGAAGCACGCCGGGGCAGCGTTCGCTCATGCTGCGCGGGGAGCGAAAACTGGTGGACGCCGAGGGACTCGAACCCCCGACCCTCTCGGTGTAAGCGAGATGCTCTAACCAACTGAGCTAGGCGTCCGGGCCGAACGGTGAGATAAGCCCGGGGAGCCCCCGGGAGACAAGGATTTATTGGGGCTTCCGCCCCCGAACGGAGCGGAAATCGCATGATTTTGGCCGACCCGAGGCCAGGACTGGCTTTGCGCGGCCTCAAACCGCGACGGCGAGACGCTTCTTCGCCTTCAACCAGCCCCGCTTTACCATCAGCTCCGCGTTTTGCACGGCATTGAGCGCCGCGCCTTTCCAAAGGTTGTCGCCAGCCACAAAGAACGACAGGCCGTTGTCGAGGGCTGAGTCGATGCGGATGCGTCCCACGCCGCATTTCGCCTTCTCGGCAAAATCGAGGGGGGTTGGGTATTTCTTTTCCGCGGGCTCGTCGACCAGCTGGGCGCCTTCAAACGCGGCGATGGCGTCGCGCGCGGCCTGCACGCTCACGGGCCGCTCGAATTCGGCGTTGACCGCCACGGAGTGCGCGCGCACGACCGGAACTCGAACGCAGGTAGCCGAAACTTTCAAATTAGGCAGCCCCATGATCTTGCGGCTTTCCAGCATCATCTTGTTCTCCTCGCCGGTGTAGCCGTCGGGGCCGAACGAATCGACCTGCGGAATGCAGTTAAAAGCGATCTGATAGGGATAAACTTTGCGCGGCAGCGGCGCTCCTTTTACATAAGCCTGAGTTTGATCCTCGAGCTCGCGGACCGCCTCGGCGCCGGTCCCGGACACGGACTGGTAGGTCGCCGCGAAATACCGCTTGAGGCCGAAACGCTGATGCAGCGGCCACAGCGCCATCAGCGTCACCGCGGTCGAACAATTGGGATTCGCAATGAGCCCCTTGTGCGTGGTCAGAGCCTCCGGGTTGATCTCCGGAATGACCAGCGGGACGTCCTTGTCCATGCGGAAGGCCGAGCTCTTATCGATCACGAGACATCCGTCTTTGATCGCATCCTGAGCAAGTGCGCGCGTGACCGCTCCGCCCGCGGCAAAAAAGGCCACATCGACATCCGCGAACGCGCCCGCCTTCGCTTCCTCGACTACATATTTTTGGCCGAAGCGCTCGACGGTCTTGCCCGCAGACCTGGCCGAGGCGAAAAGCCGCAGCTTGGCCATGGGGAAATTGCGTTCGTGCAAGAGCCGGACGAGCTCTTGACCAACTGCGCCGGTCGCACCGACGATGCCTACAGTGAGTGACGATGTATTCATTTCTCCTTGGGAACGGATCAATAAAACGTGTGAAAACCTGGGTATCAAGCCCACAGACAGAGCGCTCTTTGTCCGCATCGGTACACAAACCCTACAATTCTACCGGCGCAGCGAGTTGATAAAGACTTACGTGATTTCTACGTCCGCTCGTCCGCCCTCTAACAGCAAGGGCTCCCTGGGCACTCCCCGCGGACTTCATGAAATCGCCGAACGTATCGGCGCGGGTCAGCCGCCCGGCATGGTCTTCAAAGCGCGAGTTCCGCTCGGCCGCCATTTCCGCGAACTTCCCGAAAGCGAGGACACAGGCAATCTGATCACGAGCCGGATCCTATGGCTCCGCGGTCTCGAACCGGGGGTAAACCGCGGAGGAGAGGTGGATACCTACGAGCGCTACGTGTACATCCATGGCACGAACCGAGAAGACCGCTTAGGCCAGCCCCAAAGCGCCGGTTGCGTGTTGATGAAAAACATCGAGATCGTGGAATTACACGAGGAGGTGCGCGTCGGGGATCGAGTGATGATTGTAGACTGACGCTACTCAGGAGCGCCGCGAACCCCCGCCAAACAACAATCTCAGCGAATTGATGCAGACCACCACGGTGCTGCCCTCGTGCGCCGCGACTCCGATCGCGAGGGGAACGAAACCCGCGATGGAGGCGACCGCCATGATCACGACCACTCCGAGCGAGAGAGCGAGGTTCTGGCGGATAACCGCCTTGGCCCGGCGGCTAAGCCGAAGCGCCGCCGAAAAATTCTCGATCCGGTCGTGCATGAGGATGACCTCCGCCTGCTCGAGCGCGGCATCGCTGCCCCGCGCCCCCATCGCCACCGAAACATCGGCCGCCGCCAAGCTCGGCGCGTCGTTCACGCCGTCTCCGACCATGGCGACTTTGCCACCCTCGGCTCGAATCGATTGAATAGCCTCCACTTTTCCCTCGGGAGTCAGCCCCGCCCGGACGTCGTCCAGCCCGAGTTGACGAGCCACCTCTTCCGCCGCGTGACGGCGATCGCCGGTCAACATGACGGTGCGCAGTCCCGCTTTCTTCAAGTCCAACAACACCGCTTTGGACTCAGCGCGGATTTGATCGCGCAACAGGATTCGTCCCACCACGTCTCGCCCAATCACCCACACCTCGCTCATTTCAGGGGGCGCCGGCGGCAAGTCTCGAGCCCAGGCAGCGAGCGGACCGCTCTCCAGAAGTTCGCGGCGGCCGAGCAGGCACTGAGCTCCCTCCACCTTACCGCGCACCCCTTTTCCAGTCAGCGACTGAAATTCGTCCGCCTCCCGTTCTCGCGTCCCGTTCGCCCGCGCATAACGCACAATCGCCCTGGCCAGCGGATGCTGCGAATTCATCTCGAGCGCGTAGGCAAGTTCCAGGACTTCGGCCTCGCGACCGGGCGGATAGCTCTCGTGGCTCGTCACCACCAGTTCGCCCGTCGTCAGGGTGCCGGTCTTATCGAGCGCGACGACGGTAACCTCCGCCAGCCGCTCGATGGCGCCGCCTCCCCGGAAGAGCACCCCGTTGCGAGCGCCCCAGGCGATGGCGGCGAGAATCGCGGAAGGGATCGACAGGACGAGAGCACACGGGCTTGTCACGACCAGCAAGGTCATTGCCCGATAAAACGCGGAGGTTTGACCTCCCTCGTTACGGAAGGGAGGCAATCCAAATCCCAGCCACCAAACGACGAACATGGTGGCGCAAATTCCGAGCACGAGTAGCGTGTAGTTTGCCCCGAAACGATCCGTGAAACGTTCGCTCGGCGCGCGCAGTTTCTGCGCGGTTTGAATGAGACGAATGATTTTCTGGAGCGTACTTTCGGAGGGAAGCCGCCTCACTTCAAACTCAAGCGCTCCCCACAGATTCAAGGTCCCGCTGAACACGGGATCCCCGGTTTGCTTTTCGACGGGTTGCGCTTCCCCTGTCAACGGCGACTCGTCGCTGGCGCTCCGGCCCTTGACGACTTGACCGTCGGCGGCAAACGCTTCGCCGGGCTTCACCCGAATGCGATCGCCGATTCCGATCTCCGCCACAGGTGTCGCGCGCTCGCCTCCCCCCGGCAGCACCACCGTGGCCTCCTTCGGCGCGGACTTCAGCAGCGCTCCCACCTCGCGATGCGTGCGATCGAGCGCGAATTCCTCCATCGCTCCTGAGGCGGAAAAGAGAAACAACAATAGGACCGCCTCGCCCCAAGCGCCGATCAGTACGGCGCCGACGGCCACGGCCAACATCAGGAAATGGATATCGAGTTTCCGTTCGCGGACGTTTTCCCAGGTATCCTTCGCTGCGTCCCACCCGCCGGCCACGAGGGCCACCGCATAAAGCGCCCGGCTGAGCCAAGGAGGAGCGGCGGCCAGGTGATCCGCCGCGAAACCGGCCAGGCCGCAGACGCCACAGATCCCGGCCAATACGGCGAGGGAGCGCCACTCCGACTCCTCCGCCGACCCCCCGCCCGGCCCCTCCTCGCCCTCAGGCCATTCGAATTCCCGCCACTTCCAAAACTTGGGGGCCGTCGCGCAACTCAACTCCGCGATCTCGGTGGTCGAGCCGTCCCGTTTCAAGGTGAACCCTGCGGGGACCCGGGCGGTCTGGCCGAGTTGCGTCTCGACCGCGGCGATCGTCTCCATCAACCGAGCCTCGAGCTTTTCCAAGTCGACGGCACCGAGCGTCGCCACGGAAATTTTCCGCGAGTTCGCGTCGAGACGCACCGCCTCGACCCCAGGAGCATCGCGCAGAAAACCGGCCAACGTCTCGGCCCAGTTGCTTGATGCGTTTTGCGACGGCGAAGCGGGCATGGAAAAGGATAATTAATTTGTCATTGGTGTCGAAGCGCGAAATCCAGTTCAACCCCAGGCAGACTTGGCTCTCAACTAAAACCGCGCATGATCGGCCTCAACGACCAAATCGACGCACCGCCTCCCCCGCCGCCCTCGCCGGCGCCGGAATTGGCTGCGAAGATATTCGCCGAAGGCGGGTGGTTGCAGGAAGGACTCAGCCTCGAGCATCGGCCGCAGCAGGAACGGATGGCGCTCGCAGTCGCCGCGGCAATGAAGGCGGACGAACCCCTGCTCTTCGAGGCGGGCACGGGCGTCGGAAAATCGCTGGCTTACCTCTTGCCCGGCCTCATACACGCGGTCGAACAGGGTCGCCAGCTGATCGTCTCGACCCACACGATCGCGCTTCAGGAGCAGCTCGACACCAAGGACCTACCCCTTTGCCGTCGCGTTTTCGAATCGGAACGCGAACTGAAGAAATACGCCGCATTCAAGAGTGCCGTTCTCGTTGGAAAGGCCAACTACCTCTGCACGAGCCGGCTGGCGACCGCACTGCGGGACAAACACGAACTGTTCGCGACTCCCGAACACAGCGAGCTGCAACGCATCGCCGCCTGGGCCGAGACGTCCAAGGACGGCCTCAGGCACGAGCTGAACCCAGCGGTTTCGCCCGATGTCTGGGAAATGGTCAGCGCCGACTCCTCCGCGTGTTCGCGCAAATACTGCGACTGCAACAAATGCTTCTACCAGCGCGCCAGGGGCAGGATCAAGGCGGCGCACGTGGTGATCGTGAACCATTCACTGCTGTTCACCCATCTGAATGCAGCCGCAGGGGACAAAAGCGACGCGCGCGGCGTTCTCTTCGCGGACGATTTCGTCGTATTGGACGAGGCGCACACGGTACCGGAGGTCGCGACCGACCATTTTGGCCTGCGATTGAGCAGCTACGGCACGGAGCGCATGCTCAAATACCTCTTCAATCCGAAAACGAAACGGGGCTTGTTGCACAAATTCGGCGGAGCCGTGGACCAGCAACTGGTCGTGGATGCCCTGGAAGCCTCGCACCAGTTCTTCAGTTTCCTCGCGGAGAAACTGCTGGATAAACATGCGGTCGTCCGGGTGCGCGAGACGGGTTTCGCCGAACCATGGCTGGACGGCCCGTTGCTCGCCCTGGCGAAATCCGTGCGGACGCTCGCCGACCGGCTCGACGAAGGGCGCGACCGCGAGGAGCTCCTGGATCAAGCGGGCCGGCTGAAGACCTATCAAACCAGCTTGCGTCAGTTCCTCACGGTGGCCGACGACAAGTTTGTCTACTGGCTCGAGCGCTCGGGAAAACGCCAGAGCATCGTCACGCTGCGCACCGCCCCGATCGATGTCGCCCCCTACCTCCGTGAAGCGCTGCTGCAGCGCGGGACCTGCGTGCTGTTCACGAGTGCGACGCTGGCGATGGGCGGACAAATGGAACCCTTTCAGCAGCGGGTCGGCGCAGAGGCAGTCCGGGCGGAAGTGGTGCAGTCGCCCTTCGATTTCGAGCGCAACATGCGCGTGTTCGCGGCCACCGACATTCCTCTCCCCTCGCCGAAGGAGGCGAAACTCGCGCTGGATGCGCTCACGGACTACGTCGAGTTCTGCACATCGCGGGTCGCCGGAGGATCTCTGGTGCTGTTCACCAGCTACCAGGACATGCGGCGCGTGGCCGAGGCGCTCGAGCCGCAGTTCGCGCGCGCCCGCCGGCCTTTTCTCATGCAAGGCGGCGACCTCTCCCGCACCGAACTGGCGCAACGGATGCGGGCCAGCGGCAACGCAATCCTGTTCGGCACGGAAAGCTTCTGGACGGGCATAGACGTGCCGGGGGACGCTTTGTCCCAGGTGGTCATCACTCGCCTGCCGTTCGAAGTACCGACCCATCCGATCCTGGAGGCGCGGACGGAGTGGATTCGAGACCGCGGAGGAAATCCGTTCGCGGAACTGACTCTTCCGGAGGCACTGATCAAATTCCGCCAGGGTGTAGGGCGTCTGATTCGGACGGCGTCGGACCGGGGGATCATCACTCTCCTTGATTCCCGCGTCGTAGTAAAACCCTATGGAAGGCTGTTTCTCGAGTGTCTTCCCCGCCGGGAGGTAGAGCGAATTACCCGAGAAAACAGGGGCACTCGATTTCAGCCTTTTGCTTGAGCCCCGGACCCCCTAGGATCTTTCTCTTTCCCCGATCATGCTCCTCCGCAGCGCTGCTCTCACTGACATAGGCAAAGTTCGCCGTTCGAACGAAGACCGGCTGCTGCGCGACGAGACGCTGAACCTTTTTGGGGTCGCGGACGGGGTCGGCGGCCTGCCGGGGGGAGCCGAAGCCGCCCAGTGCGCCGTGGATGTGGTGCACCACGCGGTCCAAATGGCCAACGGCGAGCCTAATCTCAACGACATCACTCTGGAAGCCAACTACGCCGTCAGCCAGCTCGGGTTCCGTTTGAGCCCCCATTTTGGCATCGGCACCACCCTCACTTACGGCCTTTTCCGGCGGGGCGAACTTCATCTCGCGCACGTAGGCGACTCGCGCTGCTACACCGTGCGCGACGGCGAACTCGAACTCTTGACCCTCGATCACTCGGTCGAAAACGAGGCCAAGGCGCGACGGGCCAAAGGGGAACTGATTTGGGTAAATGAGCAGCATCGAAACGCCCTGACGCGGTGCATCGGCCAAACCACCCCCCTCGACGTCGACCTGCTCACCCGGCCATTGGTGGCTGGAGACCGCTATCTGTTTTGCAGCGATGGGGTGACTCGCCTGGTCCGCGATGCAGAGCTGGCCGAGCAAATGAAACGGGATGTGCCGCCGGCCGTTATCCTGCGAGAAATTGTCGATCTGGCCAATCTTCGGGGCGGACTCGACAATTCCAGCGCGGTGCTGGTCGCCGTCGATTCGGTGCCATGAGCGGAGCAAAGCGATCCGAAACCTTTGCCGCGCTGGTCGCGAAGCACCCCGACAACGAGCTTTTCCGCTTCAGCCTCGCGCAAGCCTTGGAGGCGGAGCTCCAACTGGTCGACGCGGCCGAGCACTACCGGTTTTGTGTCGCGAAAAAAGCCGACTGGATGATGCCCAGAATCCTGCTCGGGAAGCTCTACCTGCAGCTGGGCCGAAAAAACGAAGCCCGCGTACAGCTGCAGGACGCCTTGCGGCTGGCGGTGGAACAATCGCACGAAGAACCCGAGCGCGAATTGCGAGCCCTCCTGGCGGAGGCTTGAAGCCAACCTGCGGCAGTGGGCGGAGCCCACTCCTCAGACCATGTAGTTCGAAGAACCGCTCCAGCGCGCCTTGAAACGCGTCTCAAAGCGGGAAGACCAAGTATTCGGAGCCGCCCGATGCATTTTCGCCCGGGGAGTCATCGATTGGACGAGATCGTCCACCGATCCGAATTCCATCGAGGCCAGCGAAGAAGGCTGATCCATCGAAACGGACAGCTCGACCTGCTCGGGGGCGGAGTGCCCGGCGACCAGTAATCCCGCCGCCACTACGCACCCGCAAAAAAACCGTTTCAACACGGCGGCCGGAGCGGAAAGAGTGGCGATTGATTTGGTCACGGTAGGGTTATCTGCCCACCACTAAATTGACATGTTTTTGCACGGGCAAGCCTATTTTTTCATATTACTTGCAATAAGGAACCATTTATCATAAAATGTTTTTATTAAACGGCTTAAGAATATCATAGTTGCCGTCGTTCACTGTGGAATACCGTGAAATCGCTGTCGTGCAGCCTCGCCAACTGCATGGATTGGGTACTCCGCTACCCCAAATGGGGCCGCGGCTACCTTCCAGGCGGTAGCGGATTCCTAAATACGGACACGATACCGAGAAGCTTGGTATCCCCCGAGTTGTTACAAATGAGTAATGAAAACCGCGCCATATCCTCTCGTATGCTCCTTCTGACCCGCTGCGCGGCGCCACCCGCCCGCCGTCGCCCCGCACTCGGCCGAGGGCTGATCGCCGCGGCATCGCCAGCGCAGAGTAGTGGGTGGAGGCGCCCCCGCGCCCCCACCCGAGTTGTACTACCCTTGTTCCTTTTCGAACGAAGTGACCTTCGTCCGAACCTCGATGCAGCCCACCGAGGAAGTGAAATCGCAAGCGAGGAGAGAGCTCGCGGATGCGGGAAACAGCCGCGCTGGAGCGGCAATGAAGGAACGTGCGAACATTCTGCTTTCGTCCTGCGCAACGCGACGCCTCGTAGGCGTTACGGTAACATTCTGCTCCGCCGGAGGCCGGGTCTCCCCACGATCTTAACCGAAACGTTGCATCCACCGGCTGGCTCCCCTTGGTTCGCCTCTCCATTTTTGCCATCGCATGCGCATCATTTTGACTTCCCACGGCTCGACCGGCGATATCTACCCCGTTATCGCGCTGGCGGTCGCGATGCAGAAGGCGGGGCATGACGTAAAATTCGCGACCATTCCGCACTACAAGGCGGAAATCGAAGCGGCCGGAGTGGAGTTTTACCCGCTATGTCCGAACTGGGAGCAGGCCGATCTGAGCTATTGGATGGGCCGGCTGCAAAAAATCCGCACACCGATTTACCAGCTCCGCGAAATTTACGTCGGAGCCAAAGCGTACATTCCGGAGATGATTTCGCGCATGGACACGGCACTGCAGTCGGCCGATCTACTCGTGTCATCGTACCTGTTTCCGATGAACAAGCTCATTGCGGACCGGCGCGGCGTGCCGTTCGCGACACTCGCCTTCGCGCCCCACGTAGTGCCTTCGCCCGACTATCCGCCGGAAAACGTTCCGTCGCCCCAATGGCTCCCGCGCAGTGCCCGCCGGGCGTGGAATCGCTGGCTGTGGAAAATTGGGAACGCGATCGTGGATCGGGTCATCAACGACACCATCCGTGTTCCCATGCGCGAAGCGGGGCTGCCCAAGGTGCGCCACTTCTTCTCCAAACCGGCGGAGCGCGTGCTGGTGGCCGTTTCCGAAAAACTTCTTCGGCCGCAACACGCGGAGCTCGATCCGCGCTTTAGATTCACGGGTTATTGTCGGTGGCAGGCGCCACGGGATGCGAAGCTCGATGAGGAACTCCGCGCATTCACCCAGGGCGAAGCGGTGCCTGTATTGACGTTCGGGAGCATGGTGTACGAGAAGCCGGGGGAGTTCATGGAGCGCTTCGTGCGAGCATGGCCCCGCCACAAAAAAATCATCGTGCAACGCGGGTGGGCTCAGTTTCCCGCGCTGGCCGAAGACGGGCACATCAAAGTGATCGGCGCCGTCTCCCACGACCAGCTTTTCACCCACGCCTCCGCCGTCATCCATCACGGCGGGGCCGGCACGACTGCCAGTGCGCTTCACGCCGGCAAGCCGCAAATCGTCGTGCCGCACATCGGCGACCAGACATTTTTCGGGATGGAGATGGAACGACTCGGGTGTGGACGCCGGCTTTCGAAGAAGCGCTGGCCGGAAGATCTGCACGGCGCGCTGGAAAAAGTCCTTTCGAATCCGGCCCATTCCAAAAACGCGCTGGCCGTGCGGGAGCTACTGCTGGACGAAGACGGGCCAAGCCGCGCGATCGCCGAACTCGAGCAGTTTGTGGGGGAGCAACAGGCAGTCGCCGGTACGGGCTGAACCCTACCTGCCTGCGCCTACTCCGGATCGGAACCGCGTCGTTTTAGTTCGCTCTCGAGTTGCCGGCGCAGCCCCGCGACATTCGCACGAAGCGAGGCAGACAGAACCGGCCGCTTCGCTTCCAGCCGCTCAAGATCGTCCAAGGTCCTTTGCAACGCCTCCCACTTACGGGAGCCCTCGTACACCGCCGCCAATGTGAGATATGCCGCAGGATCGAACGGCTCCATCCGAACATACTGCAGCGCCAATCGCTCGGCTTCCGCCCAGTTTTTGGCCTGCATCTCCATTGCCGCCAGGTTTTGGACC
Source organism: uncultured Opitutaceae bacterium (assembly GCA_964546955.1). Taxonomy (GTDB): domain Bacteria; phylum Verrucomicrobiota; class Verrucomicrobiia; order Opitutales; family Opitutaceae; genus CAZJLP01. The sequence continues at coordinate 104,493 of CAZJLP010000003.1, forward strand.
ACCGTGGCGTGAGCCGGCGACAATTGATAAGCGCGCCGTGCCAAAGGGAGCGCATCCTCCAAGCGGCCCGCGATATACAGCGCGCGCGCCATCATGCTGGTCAAGTCCGCCTGCTCCCCTACCCGCTTCTCGGATTCGGCAGCAAGAATATGCGTGTTTTCCCAAAAGCTGATCTGTTGATACGCGACGACCGACGTCATCGCCATCCAAGCCCCCAGTGCCCAGCGCGACCCGGATTGCAGCACGCGCGGAACCGGCACACGGCCGTCTCGAACGCGAGCGACAATCACCAGGCCCATGATCAGCAATCCGACAATCGGCGGATACATGTAGCGGTCGGCAAGAGCCTGTTTGCCCACCTGCACGAGGCCGATCACCGGCAGCAGCATGGCCAGAAAGAGCAGCCATCCCCAAAGCAGCGAAAAACCCATCCGGCGGCGAAGGGCGATGCACCCGAGGGTGATCGCGAGCAGGGCGACGGCGTCGAAGACTGCGTCCAATACCGTCCATCCTTCGAGTGGAGGGTACAACACCGACAGGTTCAGCGGGTAAAAAAAATGAAGCAGGTGATTCGTATAGCCATTCAAGGCCGTGGCGATACGGGTACTCAGACTCATGTGGTCGACCGGCACGACGGCTCCGCCCTTGTCCTGCGCCACGAAAGTTACGACAGAAAACGCCACGCACAACACGGCGTACGGAGCAATGGGCAGGAAGCGACGAACCCAGTCCCGCAGTCGAGATTCGCTTCCGCTGGATCCACCTCGAAGGCGTCTCTGTTCGGCTCGAATCAGACTGAGGAGAATCAGCATGACCGGCATCGTCACGAACATGCCTTTTGCGAAGAGCGAGCAGAGGTAGAGAAAGATCGAAACGAAAAACCAGCGCCGCCTCGCTCGCGCATTGGCCGACGAATCCTCGAAGCGGAAGTAGCTGAGGACAGTCAGCAGGGCAAAAAACGTGGAGAGCTGCGTCTTCCGTTGCGAGACCCACGCGACCGCCTCCACCAGCACCGGGTGCATCGCGAACAGCGCTCCACCCAGGATGCCATAAGCCCGCACTCCGAAAAGCTGGAGCAAGACGTACGCGACCAAAACCGAATTAGCAGCATGAAAGCCCGCGTTCACCAGCGCCTGAACGCCCGGCTCGGCGCCGAACAGCTGGAAATCGAGCTGATGCGAAAGCCACGTGAGCGGATGATAATTCGCGGCGAAAAACGCGGTCCAGGCCCATTTGAAGTTCTCCCAGCTGAGGCCGCTGACGACGTGAATGTTGTCGTACGTGTAAAATGCATCGTCGAAATCGGTGTAAACATGCCCTCGTACCTGCGCATACAGGAAAAAGACGACCACCAGCGGCAGCAGCCACAGGCCATGCTTCTCTAACCAGCGCAACATCACCATAGTGGAAGGACCGACTCTCGCCGGCGGCCACCCGCCCGCGCAGGCGGTGTCCCTCGCGCAGCCTTCGAAAGACATGGAGTGCAAAGCGACATCAACAGGAGAGGCCAAATCTGATAAACGACCCCCTTTTCTGTCGACCCAAATTCATTCGCCGTCGTCTCTGCCAGGCACAAAAAAACCCCCGCGCAGGGCGGGGGTTCGCAGAAAACAAATGTAAGTCGGCTTACTTCTTCGCGGGGACCGGCGCAGGGGCCGGCGCCGGAGCGGCGGCGGCGGGCGCGGCGCCCGGTTTGAACTCGATCAACTCCACATCGAACACGAGGGCCGAATTCGGCGGAATCGCGCCGGGCGCGTTTTCGCCGTAGGCGAGCGCGGGCGGGATGTAGAGTTTGATTTTGCCGCCCTTGTTGATCTTCTGAAGTCCTTCGACCCATCCGACGATCACACTGTCGTTGGCCAGGGTGAATTCAGCCGGTTGGCCGCCTTCGGAACTGTCGAATTTCGTCCCATTGACGAGAGTGCCGGTGTAGTGAACTTTCACTACATCTCCGACCTTGGGATAGTCGCCGGTCCCCGGTTTCACGATTTCGTAAAGGAGGCCGCTGGGAAGCGCGGTGACACCCGTCTTGGCCTTTGCGTCGGCGAGGAACTTGTCCGCCTCCGCCTGGCCTTGCTGCTTCATGCGAGAAGCATACTGCTGCTGTTTTTCCTGCATGAACTTGTCGACCTCGGGACCGACCTTCTGGAGGTCGTGCGGCGCTTCCTTGCCCGCGGCGGCGGCGAGGAGCCCTGTGATCACGATGTCCGTTTGCTCCTTGGAGAACTGCAACTCGGCCAAGCCGATGCGCTTTCCAACAAACCAGCCGAACGTTTCCAAAACCTGGGCCTCGGTGAACTGCGGGGCCGGAGCAGCGGCACCAGCGGCGGGCGCGGCCGCGGGGGCGGCCGGTTTAGCGGGCTCTTGGGCTTGCAGAGCGGCGGTTGCGCCGGCCACGAGCAAAGAGGCTTTGAGCGTGTTAATCAGTTTCATGCAGTATGGATGTGGTAATAGAGAAACGACAATCGGGGTTTTGTGCCGTGAAGAATGACGTGCATGCCGACGCCCGCCTGGGATGGCAAGGCTGGAAGCGGCGGACGAAAAAGCTGAAGGCTGCCCGAACCGCGCGGAAATCATACTGCGCCCAATACCCTTCCCGTTTCTGCCTTCAGTCTTCAGCTTTCAGCCTTTCCCCTCGTTCGGCCCTTCCGCCTTGGCTTGTAACATCGGCCCTAGTTTGACATCACCCCCTTTTCCAATGTCACCCGACCAATTTTGGACGAGTCAAGATGGCCAGATTCTCACCGTAAAGCCAAAGGAGCAGCTTGCCGTCGCACTCACGCTCGCATTCTGGCCCCGCAACCCGGCGGAGTTTGACTTTCTGAAGGCCCGTCTGGCGGACCTCCACTTCACCGAGCGAAGCACGCTCGCCCGTATCGGGATCGAAATGACGCTGACCTCGAAACCCGCGATCGACGGAAATCGCATCGTGGTGGACGCGGAGGCCTTCATTTTCGACACCAGCTTCCCCAACGCGCCCTACTGGAAAAAACTGCTTCGCTCCGGCACTCCGGTGGGGCGCCTCTTTTACGCCCCCGAGTCGGCAAAATTGTCCACCGCGGAGATCTGGGAGGCGATCCAGGGCAACCGCCTCAAATTGCCAAACACGATCAGCATCGACCGCGCCGGCCGGGTGTTCCTCACCCCCCATAACGTCCGTTATACCCTCAACCCGCGGCTGCAGCGTCCGCAGTTCGAGCGGCTCGTCAGCGGCGAAGCGGGCCGGAGCTACCTGGACAAGGTGCAGGTTCGCCACGATACCGAACTTCTTACCATACCGCCCCGGTCCGGCATTCTGACCAGCTGTTCGATGTATCTTAAGGAGCACTACGTACTGCTCAATCGTGGCGAGGGCAACTTCGGCATTCACACGAGCGCCCTGCTGCTGGATCCGATCAAGACTTTCGGCACAAACATCATGCTGGAGATCTACAACACCGGCGACCAGCCGGTCGTGAACCCGGTGGTTTCGGTCGAAATTTTTCGCGCTCCGCCGTCGGCCGACCCGGAGGCGAAAAGCCTGCAGAAACGGCGCACGCGCCTCCACGCGATGGCCACTCAGCTGTACAAATGCGTCGACGACAATCCGCCCAAGGACAACGGCGAAGCCCGGCCGAAGACCCGGCTGACGGTCAAGGGCCAGAGCGCCACGATGGAGAACCATTGCCTCTTCGTGAATGCCGCCGAATTTGCCAACCTGAAGTCGAAGCCCGGAGCGCTCAAAACTCCCTGCGGCTACCGGACGATGATTCAGGCGCTGGACGCCGCCCCGGAGGACGCGGACACCCTGCTCGCGGAATATTTCCCCAATCTTCTGGAGGAAATCGAGCTGCTCACCCGCATCCAGCAGCTAAAACTCAAACGGGTCATCTTCCGAAAGCCGTCTCGCACCCACGGATTCTTCCTTTCGAACAACGCCCATTCGCGACTGGAGACGTTCGATTCGATCAATATCGATGTCTACTGGTACAACGAGGCAATCAACGATTTGTTCCTCCACACCTATAAGAAGCATCACGGCTTCTTCGTGCGCGACGAGATGGCAAGGAAGTTCCAGGAATCCACAATCCTCGCCTTTTATGGATCCGCGCTGGGCCTCGAAAAGGCGGACACGGACAAGATTTCCACATTGATCGAAAAACTCACCGCTTTCATCGGACCCGCCGTCGGAGTGCTCACCGGCGGAGGGGGCGGGGTCATGCGTCTTGCCTCCGACCAAGCGCGGGAAAAAGGGGCTCTCACCGGCGCGTGCTTCCTCGAACTGGAGGCCCAGCCACCAGAGCTAGGGGTAGACTTTTTCAATACCTTCCAGGAAACAGCCCGCCATAACCGCCAAAAATGGTTTGAGATAGCCGATTTCTGCATTTTCAACGTCGGCGGGGTCGGCACCCTGGAGGAGGTCGGCATCGAGCTCTGCAACCTCAAGCTCGGAATACGTCCGCGCATTCCCTACATCTTTTACAACGCGCGCTTTTGGACCGACCTCCGCAAACAACTGCGTGAGATGATCCGGACAAAACGCGCCCCGTCGTGGATGGCGGACTACATTTTGTTCACCGACGACCCCGACGAAGTCGTGGCCTTCTATCGTAAAACACTGCGGGTGCTCTGAGGAATTGAGGCAGGAGTGTTGAGAGCTGAAAGTTCGATCCGCCGTCGGCTGTCAACGCTCAACCGTCAACTTTCCGCTTTCATCCTTGTCCCCCCTCCTGGCCCGTTTATCGCCTTAACGCTTTCATGATACTGCCTCGTTCAGTTCTTATTGTCGGAGCCGGGGGACGTGAACACGCGCTCGTCAAAGCCTGCCTGGCCTCGCCCGCCCGACCGCGCGTGGTGGTCGCACCGGGGAATGCGGGAATTGCGGACGAGGTCAGCTGCTTTCCCGTGCCCGCCGACGACGTCGCGGGACTCGTCAGTCTCGCGCAGAAGGAAAAGGTCGAATTTGTGATTGTCGGGCCGGAAGTGCCGCTTTCGCTCGGCCTGGTGGACGCGCTGAAAGACGCGGGGATTCCCGCGTATGGACCGAAGGCAGATGGGGCGCGGCTGGAGGCCTCCAAAGTTTTCACGAAAGAGTTGCTCTTCAAGCACCGGATCCCGACCGCGGCCGCCGGTATCTTCAGCGATGTGGGTCCGGCGCTCACTTACGTGCGGGGGCGCCAAATCCCCATCGTGATTAAAGCCGACGGCCTGGCGGCCGGCAAAGGCGTGGTGGTCGCGCAGTCGCTCGTCGAAGCTGAAGAGGCAATACGATCGATGCTCGAACAGGGGAAGTTTGGGCAAAGCGGGCGCCAGATTCTGATCGAGGACTGCCTTTTCGGCGAGGAAACCTCGCTGCTGGTGGTGGTGTCGGGGCGAGACTACGTCATCCTGCCAACCTCCCAGGATCACAAGCGGATCGGCGACGGCGATACCGGCCCAAACACGGGCGGCATGGGCACCTACTCGCCCGCCGAGGTGGTGACGCCCGAAATGCTGAAGAGGATCGATCGCGAGATTGTCCGGCCGTCCGTGGACGCAATCGCAGCCGAGGGCATCGATTTTCGCGGCACCCTTTTTATTGGGATCATGCTCACCCCCGAGGGCCCGAGTGTGCTGGAATATAACACCCGCTTCGGCGATCCCGAGACCCAGGTCGTGCTTCCGCGCGTGGCAAACAATGTCCTCGAGTTGCTCTGGCGCGCCGCGCAAGGCAGTCTGAAGGAAGTAACGCTCCGGGAGAAACCCGGCTACGCGGTCTGTGTCGTGATCGCCGCCGCCGGATACCCTGATAAATTCCCGAAAGGAGACCCGATCGTTTTTCCTGCGCACCTTCCCGCCGATACGACCGTGCTGCATGCCGGCACGGCTCGCGATGGTCAGGGGCGCATCGTGACCAACGGTGGCCGCGTGCTCGGGGTAACGGCGCTCGCCCCTACCCTGCGCGAAGCGGTGGATCGGGCGTACTCGACCTGCGCTTCCATTCAGTGCGCGAGCAAATACTACCGCCGCGATATTGGCGCGAAGCAACTCAACCGCAGATGACACGTCGATCTTTGCGCCTTGCAACGGCACTGGTCTGGTTCATCGGGACGATTTCCCTCGCTGCGGAGTCCCTGCAGAAGGATCTCGGCATGGGACTCTCTTATTTCCGGACCGATGACACCGCCGCGGAGAGCGCGGCGTTGGTTTCCGCGCTCCAGCGACCCGCCGTCGTGATCGATCTCAGAAACTCGTCCGCCGACGAGGCGTCGGCCAAGGCGCTCGCGACCGCCCTTGCTCAGGCCGCGAGCCGTCCCCGGACGTTGCGCGTGTTCTTGCTCAACGACGCGACTTCCCGGCGGCTGATTGACATCGTCTGCGCCCCGCGCTCGGGCACGCTGACGATCGCCCCGAAAAACGACTCCGTGACGCCCGATATCGCGGTGCCTATCGGCCGCGACGAAGATCGCCGCGCCTACGAGGCGCCGGCGAAGGGTGTTCCCCTGGAACAGCTGGTCGACGGTGCTCAAGACAAACGCCGCTTCGACGAAGCCAGCCTCACGCGCGAGCACAACAACGGGACGCGTTCGCCGGAAAGGGCTGACAACGCAGGCGATTCGAAGGCCAACGGAGACCGCTCGGAGAAAGACAAAAACGCACCGCCCGTCGACCTGGTTCTACAACGCGCGATTCACGTGCACCGCGGGCTGGTTGCGTTGAAAAAGCTGTGATGCCGCGACCAAGGGCGCGCTAACTACAGCTTTGCTTTTCCCAGAAAACCGTGTCCATTGCCGTTCGCTACGCATGGTCCAGCTCGGACATATCCTCACGGTTTGCACCGCAAATATCTGTCGAAGCCCGATGGCGGAAGCGCTTCTGCAGCACGCTTTGAGGGCGCAACCGGAGCCGTTAAAGTCGCTCCGCGTGTTCTCCGCGGGCGTTCGCGCCTACACGGGCGACCAAGTGTCTCGAAACACGGTATTGGCACTCAAAAAAGTAGGGCTGGACGTTTCCAATCACCGCGCGACAGAGCTTACCAAGGACTTGGTGGACGGCGCCTTGGCCGTTTTTTGCATGACGGAATCTCATCGCCAAGCCGTCCTCGATCTCCGCCCCTCTCACGACCGCATCTACCTATTGCGAGGCTTCATGCCGGCGCCGGCGGAGCAACAAATTGTCGACCCTTTCGGCTATGATTTGCCCACTTACGAGGCCTGCCGCGATGAAATGGTCGAGGCCGTCCCGTCGATCATCGAATTCCTGAAGGCCCAAGTAGCCAAGATCGCCTAGGGTTGAGACAGGCCAGCGTCGATCGCCATGCCGGGCAGACCTGATCTCCGGCACGGTGCGCGGAGAGTCGCCTGCGCCGGCCGCCCCCGTTTGTCCCCTCCCGCTTCCGGTCGTGCGAGACCGGGCAGGGCACCACTGTGCTCATCCGGCCACAAAAAATCCTTTCCGTCCGGCCTGCTTTGCTTGAGCGTTCTCCTTCCTCATGATCAATGCCACGCCGCTCAAGAGTCTGGATCCGGAAATCCACGCAGCCATCTCGTCGGAGTTGGCGCGTCAGCAAAGCCATATCGAGCTGATCGCGTCGGAAAACTTCACCCTGCCGGCCGTGATGGAAGCCCAGGGGAGCGTGCTGACGAACAAATACGCGGAGGGCTACCCGGGCAAACGCTGGTATGGTGGCTGCGAATACGTGGACAAGGTGGAACAGCTGGCCATCGATCGCGCCAAGGCGCTTTTCGGCGCGGAACACGCCAATGTGCAGCCCCACTCCGGCTCGCAGGCGAATTTCGCGGTCTACACCTCGATGATCCAGCCCGGCGACAAGATCCTGGCCATGAATTTGTCGCACGGCGGTCACCTGACGCACGGCAATCCCGCTAATTTTTCGGGCAAATTGTACCAGGTCGTCGCCTACGGCGTTCGCGAGGACAATCATTTGATCGACTATGACGAACTCGCCGCCGTCGCTTCGCGGGAGAAACCCAAGATGATCACCGTGGGGGCCAGCGCGTATTCGCGCGTGATCGATTTTGCGCGGATGGGCGAAATCGCCCGCGCGAACAACGCGCTGCTGTTCGCCGACATTGCCCACATCGCCGGTTTGATCGCGGCAGGCCTACACCCCTCTCCTGTCCCGCACGCGGACTTCGTCACGACCACCACTCACAAGACCCTGCGCGGCCCTCGCGGCGGCCTCATTCTCTGCCGGAGCCAGCACGCCAAGGCGATCGACTCCGCCGTCTTTCCCGGCGGCCAAGGCGGTCCGCTCATGCATGTCATCGCCGCGAAAGCCGTATGCTTCGCCGAATGTGCGAAACCCGAGTTCAAGACCTATTCCGCGCAGATCATCAAGAATTCCAAAGCTCTCTCCGCCGCCATGGTCTCGCGCGGCTACAAGATTGTGTCTGGCGGCACCGACAATCACCTTTTCCTGGTCGATCTGCGCGGCAACCTGCCGGAACTGACCGCCAAGAAGGCACAGGAGACGCTCGATCTGGCCAACATCACGTGCAACAAGAACACGGTTCCGTTCGAGACGCGCAGCCCGTTCCAGGCCTCGGGCATTCGGCTGGGTACCCCGGCTGTGACCAGCCGCGGTTTTGTCGAGAAGGACATGGACGAGATCGCCGCCTGCATCGACGGCGTCCTCAAAGCGATCGGGACCGATCGCGAGGCCTCGGCCATCGCCGAAACCAAACAGCGCGTTTTGGCCCTCACGAGTCGTCATCCGTTGCCCTACAGCTGATCGCCCAGCCGTCGGCAGGGCCGAGCGATGGCGGCAGATATCCACCCCCACACGTCTTAAGCAGCCCACAAGCCGTATAAGGCGCGCGGTGCGCGAGGTTGCAAACTCGCCCATTTACTGCCTTAAAATGGGGTATGTGCGCGAGATCGCTCGCGTCATGTCCCGTTCCAGCTCTATCCCCCATTGGCGTATTTTCATGACGTGCTTCCGCGCAGCGATTTGGCGACCCCTGCGTGTGTCGTATTATCCCGCGTTTTTGGGAAATAAATCGGGAATTGGGCCGAAGTAGTACGCGGCGCCCCGTGGAATGACCCGAACCCGTCAACTTCTCAAACTCGTCTTTCGCAGCCGTTACACCCTGGCAGTAATGGTGGTCCTGGGAGTGGGCGGCGCGTTCTTCCTGTACCAGGAGGCGGACCAAAACGAGACCGCCCGGGCGCGGGACGAAATGAGCCGCCGGTCGGATGCGCAGCATGTCCTGATTCGGGGCCGCATCAACGCCTTCGCCGAAAGCCTGTACAGCGTGCGAAGCGTGCTGCGAATCCATTCGAGTCTGAGCCCCGACAGTTTTTTTCTGTTATCGCGGGACGTAATCGAGCGACATCCCGAGTTTCAGGCGCTTGCCTGGGTCACTCCAAGCGACTCCGGTCCACGCGCCGCGCCTTCTAGCCGTCCCTACTCCATCCGTTTTATCGAACCGCTGCTGGGACTAGGTCGCTCCGTTGACCGGGATGCGCAAATCGACTCGCTTCGCTCCGCACTCGAGCACGCCCGGCTGACCAACGCGCTCACCGTGAGCGAACCTCTCACGGTCCCGGGCGATTCCGGAGGCTTGCTCTGCGCATTGGTGTGTCCGGTCTACACTCCCATTTTGACCGGTGCCCGCACAGGCGAAGGACATGGTGACTTTTTTGGATATCTGGTCGGCTTCGTGCGCTTCAGCACGCTGTTGGGGCGCACTCGCTCTGACTCGTCCGGCCTGGCGCCCGACGTGATGATGATCGACGCCTCCGCGCACGATCCGCAAAAGCGGGTCTTGGGTTTCCGCAGCGCAACCTTCTCGCCGGGGGAAATCCCGTGGCCCTCCGAAAAGGAGTTTATCCATGGTTGGTATCGCGAAGTACCCCTTCCGATCGGAGGTCGAATCTGGCTGGTACGTTACCGATCTAACCCGGAATCGCTGGAGCGCCAGGGTTCGCCCATTCCGGGGCTGCTGTTCGCCGGCAGTGTGCTCGTCACCCTGCTGTTCGCGGCCTACCTGCGCCGCGTCATTCGGCGCGCCGAGAACATCGAACAAAACGTAAACGAACGCACGAACGAGCTGCGCACCATCCAAGCCCAGTTGGAGGAGGATATCCGCCGCCGCGAAGACGCCGAGCAGCAACTCCGAGCGAGCCAACAACAACTGCACGCGCTGATGGAAAACAGTCCCAGCGGTATTTTCATGAAGGATACCGACGGCCGCTTTGTCGCCGTGAACCGGCGCTTTTCCGAACTCCACGGCCGCGCGCGCGAAGATTTTGTCGGACGAAGCGATCTGGACCTTTTCCCGCCCGACGCGGCCGCCCGCAATCGTGCGAGCGATCAACGCGTCATCACGACCCTCCGACCCATCGAATTGGAGGAATCGATCGAGATCAACGATGAGGAGCACACCAGCCTTGTCCACAAATTCGCGCTTGTGGACGAAAACGGCGTCGCCCAGGGGATTTGCGGCATCTCCACCGATATCACCGAACGCAAGCAGGCGGAGGCAGCCCTGCGCGAAAGCCGCCGCCAGCTCGAGAGTCTGCTCGGCCAGCTGCCCGGAATGGCCTTTCGCAACGTAAACGACGGGCATTTCACCCCCGTATACATTTCCCGCGGGGCGCTCGGCCTCACGGGTCATAGCGCGCGAGATTTTCTGGAAAAGCATGTCACGCTCCAAGAAATCATTCATCCCGACGACCGCGAAATGGCCCGGAGCGCGATCGCCTCGGCCGTAAAAAAACGCCGGGCCTTCGAAATCGAGTACCGTATCATCGATCGATCCGGACGCGTCAAATGGGTGCTCGAGCGCGGCCAGGGCGTATACGACGAAGAGGGCAAGCTGAACATGATCGAAGGCCTGGCCATCGACGTGACGCAGCGAAAGGACGCCGAAGCGGAGAAGTTGATCGTCGAGCGACGGCTGCTGGAGGGTCAAAAGTTGGAAAGCATCGGCGTCCTCGCCGGCGGTATCGCCCACGACTTCAACAACCTTCTCACGGGCATCATCGGCAACGCCAACTTGGCCGCGCTCGAACTCCCGCCGACCTCGCGCCTGCAACAGAATCTGAAGCAAATCGAGAACGCCTCCCAGCGCGCGGCCGAACTCTGTCAACAGATGCTCGCCTACGCGGGCAAGGGACGCTTCGTCGTGCAGCGCGTGGAGCTGGGCACGCTGGTCGAGAACACCGTGCCTCTGCTGCGAGCCTCGATCAGCAAACGCGCGATGCTCCGGTTCCAGTTGAGACCGTCGCTGCCGGCGGTCATCGCAGACCCGACCCAGATGAGGCAGATCGTCATGAATCTCGTGCTCAACGCCTCCGAGGCGCTCGGAGACAAGGACGGCGAGATTGTCATCACCACCAATACCCTTCGTCCGACCATCGAGTTTTTCGAGGGGGCCGTGCTGGTGCCGCCCGATTTGAACATGGATTTCGTCATGCTTGAAGTCCGGGACACCGGCTCGGGCATGTCGCCGGAGACGATGGCCAAGATCTTCGACCCTTTTTTCACCACCAAATTCGCCGGCCGAGGCCTCGGACTCGCCGCCGTGCTCGGCATTATCCGCAGCCATCGCGGCGGGCTAAAGGTGCTGAGCGCTCTCGGCCGCGGCTCCACCTTCACCATTCTTATCCCCGCCGCAGCGGTGGCGATCGACGCTCCGGCTTCCCGCCGCGCGACTGGCGCTCCCTGGAGGCAGGAAGGAAATGCCCTCGTCATCGACGACGAGGATCATGTCCGCAACGTGACCGCGGGCATGCTGAACACCTGCGGGTTGAAGACGGAGACGGCGCGCGACGGCTACGAGGGAGTCGATCTGTTCAGGGCGAAACCCAACCATTTTGACATCGTCATGCTCGACATGACCATGCCGCGTCTGAGCGGAGAAGAAACCTTGGAACTGCTGCGGGAGGTGCGCCCGGATGTGCGGGTTCTCTTCATGAGCGGCTACAATCGGCGCGAAGTCGTCGATGCACTGGCTGGCAGCGGCGCCCTTTCCTTCATCCAAAAACCCTTCACCCTCGATTCCCTGAAAGAGCAATTGCGGGACATCCTGGGATAGACTCGCGGGAATAAACGGGCACGGCGTCTTCCGCTGCGGAGGGGTTTCGTCGCTCCGCGCCTGTCCGATCGATAAGGCAATAAGCAATGGATCGAGCTCCCTCCGCCAACGACGGGCTCCCCACTTCTGTTCCACCCCAAAGGACCGGGTTCCGGTGGATGTGCCCGAAGCCCACGTGTTTTTGCTCCTTGGCGTGGCCGCCCGAACACGTATTGCTGGGAGCCAATCGTGTCTTCCCCCGCCGAACCCTCATCGACCTCCCCCTCCCCTCCGAGGAAGCTCTCGCTCGGCGTCATTTTTCTGACGCTGTACATCGACCTGATCGGGTTCTCCATCATCTTCCCGCTGGGGCCCGACTTGATTTCCTACTATCTGCAGACGGACGGACAAGGGGGGCTCCTCGGCTGGCTATTAAGTAAGACCGAATGGCTCGCGCAGGCCCTGGGCCGAGGCGATACCTATACCGCAGTCTTGTTCGGCGGTATCGTCAGTTCGGTCTACTCCATTCTCCAGTTTGTTTTCGCGCCGTTTTGGGGATCGCTCTCGGACCGTCTCGGCCGGCGCGGTGTCCTCACCATGACGATCGCCGGCACCGCGCTGGGGTATGTGCTCTGGGCAGTGAGTGGTTCGTTCTGGCTTTTTCTGCTGTCCCGCGTCGTCAGCGGCGCGTTCAGCGGAAACCTGTCGGTTGCAACGGCGGCGGTGGCGGACGTGACCACGCGGCAGGAACGTTCCCGCGCCATGGGATTGGTCGGCGCCGCTTTCGGGCTGGGGCTGGTCACCGGGCCCGCGATCGGCGGCCTCACCGCGAAGGTAAACCTGCTCGACGCTTTCCCCACGTGGGCGCAATTCGGGATTAATCCTTTTTCGGTCCCGGCGCTCATCTCCCTCGCGCTCTGCCTCGTCAATCTGATCTGGGTAAAGCTGCGGTTTCGCGAGACGCTTTCCGCGGAAAACCGGAGCGAGGCGGGTGAAACCCGCCTGCGCAATCCCATCAAGGCAATCTTGTCCTTGGACAACGCATCGGTGCGACGGATCAATATCGTCGCTTTCATCTATGCCCTGGCCTTCGTGGCCATGGAGTCCTGCCTCACCTTCCTCGCGGCGGATCGTTTCGGCTACGGTGCCCACGAAAACATGATTCTGTTGGTCTTCCTGGGCTTCTGTTCGATCGTGACGCAGGGCTACATCGTGCGGAAAGTGCTGAAGCGCGCGAGCGAGATTGCGGTGCTCACGGGAGGCCTGGTGTTCTCGACCGTGGGACTGATCTGCCTGGGAGTAGCGCCTAAACCGGCCTGGCTTTTCGTCGGTCTCGCTTTGCTTGCGGTCGGAACGGGATTGGTGAATCCGTCCACGACGGGCCTCATCTCGCTTTACAGCGGTCCCACCGAACAGGGCCGCGTGCTCGGCATTTTTCGCTCTCTCGGCTCGCTCGCTCGCGCCATCACCCCGCTTTTCGCCGGCTTCGTTTTTTGGAGCTTTCGGGGCGGACCGGTCTTCTACGTCAGCGCCGGCCTGGCGCTTATGGCATTGGCGCTTAGTCGGAGTTTGCCTAAACCTCAGAAATGACGTCCCGCTTCTCCTGCGCGCTTTCCCTGCTCGCCGTGGTAGGGGTGCTTTTTTTCTCCGGCTGCGCGAGCCGGCGCGAGCTGAAGCCTGGACGCACCCACTTGGACACGCGGCTGATCGTGGTGCCCGCGCAGATTGTCGGAAACCATTTCATCGTTGAAACCCGCTGGGATAAACACGGCCCCTGGCATTTCCTGGTCGACACGGGGTCGTCGGTGACTCTCGTGTCGCCGGAGTTTGCCCGCCGATATGCGACCGATCGCGCCGCGCTCAACACGCCTTCGGTGCGCGTCGCCTCCCCTGACGGACGCGCAATGTTACTGCCCTCCGTCACGGTGGAGCAGATCGCACTGAACGACGCCCGCTTCGAGAACGTTCAAGCCCTGGTTTACGACTGCTCGCAGCTCTCCGCTCATCTCGGGCTGCGCATCGATGGAATCCTGGGTTTTCCGCTTTTTCGCGAGACGATCTTCTCCCTCGATTACCCTCAATCACGCCTGGTCATCACGCCAACCGGGGAAGTCTCTTACCTTCCGGGGGCGACGATCAAATTCAACAATACGCGGCGAATCCCTCTGATCCCGATAAAGGTCGGCGAGACCACGATGATCGCATTGATCGATTCCGGCTCGGATGGGGCCCTCCAGGTCAATCCACTGGGGTTGAATCTGGTCTTCGCCTCAGGTCCCCGTCCCGGTCCCATCATTTCAAACCTGACGGGAGATCGGGTCCAGGAAATCGGGCGGCTCGCGCAGCCCCTCGTACTCGGCCAATACGCGTTCAATGCCCCGATCGTAGACCTCGCCGACCAACTCTCCCACATCGGCGGCGACGTTTTGCGCCACTTTAGCGTGACGTTCGATCAAGCGCGCAATCAGGTCACCTTTTTCCGAGAGAGCACCGCGGCCATCGCAATGGATCCCCTGCACAGTTCGGGTCTCAGTTTTCTCAAAGCCCCCTCTTATTGGCGCGTCGTCGGCGTCGTGCCGGGATCCCCGGCCGATGATGCCGGGGTCAAGAACGGCGATCTCGTCACCCGAATCAACGGCGAATCCGTCGCCGCCTGGAAACTTCCCCGTTACCAGGAACTCGTCCGGCGTTCTCCGGAGATCACCTTTACCTTCCTGGACGGAGCCCGCGAAAACCGCCTCGTCATCCCCACGTTCGAACTTGTCCCGTAGCGCGCGCAACGCGCGCGACCGTTTTCGAGTTTTGGGTTTTGGGCTGCAGAGGACCAACGCGCGGGAATGGACCTGACTCTGTCCAACTCAAAACCCTAAACCGTCGCGGCGGCGCCGCGACTACTCTTTCCGTCGGAGTAGAAATGCGGCGGCTCCATCGTGACGCGATTCCCACGGGCGGGACACGAGCGATTTTTCCAGAACGAAGCGTCCGCCCGCTTTCTCAAGGAAAGCGCCGACAACCACCTCGTTCTCCTCAGCGTCGAGACTGCAGGTGCTGTACACCAAACGACCTCGAACCGCCACGCGCCGGGACGCTGAAATCAGGAACGTCAATTGCTGCCGCGAATGCTTCGCGAAGTCGTGTTCCTGCAGCCGCCATTTGACGTCCACCCGATGCCTCATCACCCCCGTGTTCGAACACGGCACGTCGAGAAGGACCGCCGGGTACTCCGCGGGCAGGCCGTGCGACTCGAACAGTTTCGCGTGCATGAGAGCCACGTCGCCTTGTACGAGGGCCACATCGACTCCGCCCGCCAAGGCTAGATTCTGCTTGAGGCGCTCCACGCGCGTCCCGGGTAATTCCACCGCCACGACACGGCCCGTCGGTACGGCGCCGGATTCGCCTCGGAGCCGATCTGCGATCGCTAAAGCCTTGCCTCCGGGTGCGGCACAGAGATCGAGCACCGCTTCGCCGGGAGCCGGCGCTAACAATTCGATCGCCAGACGCGTCGACGGATCCTGCAGGTAGAGCGCCCCTCCACTTAGCCGCTTCTCAACTTCGGGCCAGTGGCCCGACTGAACCTCGTAAAATCCCGGCCATTCCGTCGGCTTCAACCAAGCCAGTTCCTCTGCAGTCGGTCCACGTTCGGGCAACCGCCAACGCGCGTGCACGGGAGCGGGCTGTTGATTCCATTCGAGCAGGGCTCGGGTCGCCACCGCACCAAACTGCGCCAGCCAGCGGCGGACCATCCATTCGGGATGAGAATAGTAACGGGCCAGAACATCGGCTCCCGCCAGCTTAGGCGGCACGATTTCTTCGCGAAGCCGCTGGTCCAGTTTTCGCACCACCGCATTGACCAGCCTCGCCTCCGGAGCGCTCGCGAGGGTTTTCGCCTGCTCGACCGCGTGGTGCACCACGCGCGCCGCATGATGTTCGTCCCCGCCTTCGATCAATTCGAACCCCGCTATGACGAGTATTGCCCGCAAACGGCTGCGAGGGGGATTTGTCACGAGCTCGTTAACATGGCGGTTGATCCGCCCGAAATGCCGGACTGCCCCAAAAAGAAGGCTTTGGCATCGGCCGCGATCGACGCCCGCGATGGTGCTCGGCAAATCCTCCAGCAACGCATCCACTCGCTCTTGCCCCTCGAGCCAGCGCGCAAAAAGCTTCACCGCAAGCGACCAAGGGGTGGAGGCACCTTCGGTCTCGGAGAGGGCGGGCGGAGGCGGTTTGACCATCGGGTGAACGTCGGCAAGACGGCCGTGTTTGCAAGACGGAAGGCGGACGCCGCGGAAGTGGAGCAGCCCAGTCTCACGGCTCCGAGGGAGGCGCGGGCCGGATTCGGCTGATCGAACCTGCCGGGACGGCAGGTTCCATGCTCCTCTTTGAATCCACTCAGTCAGCAGGAGAACGAGTACGAGTAGGAGAACGAGAACGATTTTTGCGGGCGGCACCCCCCTCCCCCCTCCAAAACCCACTAGTTGACATCCCCCGTCCCTCTGCCCTCAACTGTTCAGTTCAGACCCGCCACCACACTTTTATGAATTCGGAAGCCGTCTCTGCGCTCATCGCCAAAAACCCGTCTCTCAAGGCGGCAAAGTCCAAACTAGAAGCCATGGAGCCGGGCAGTTACGTGGTGCACCGGAGCTGGGGGTTCGGCCAAATCAAGTCGTTCGACGATTCGTCGCAGAAGCTGATCATCGATTTCAAGGGCAAGACCGCTCACGCGATGGACCCCGCTTTTTGCGTGGGCACGATGGACGTGTTGCCACCTAAGCACTTGTTGGTGCGCAAAGAAACGGACAATGCGGCCATCGCCGATCTGATCGAGAACAACCCTGCACAGCTGATCGTCGAAGCCCTTCAATCCTACCCGAACAACGCCACCACCGCCATCGATCTCGAACTGACGCTGGCCCAGGTCATCGGCGAGGAAAAGTTCAAGAAATGGTGGTCCACGGCCAAGAAAGCCGTGGCCAAAGATCCCCGCGTGGCGGTACCGGTCAAAAAGACAGAATGTTATGTGCTGCGCGAAACCCCGGTTTCCGCTGAAGACGAAATTCTCGAGCAGTTCACCAATACCCGCTCGGCCCGCCGCCGCATCGCTCTCGCGGAAGAGCTGCTGGGAGCGGTCGAGGCGAAGGAAGTAAAAACCGACCTCAAAGCCATCCTCAACGGCGTAGCCGAAGCAGTCAAAGACAGCAACCAGCTCGACGCTGCCGAACGGCTCTACGGCGCCGCCATTCGCGATGACTTCGCCAAGTTGATCGGCGTGACAGACTCCTTCGAGCCCACTCAAGCCGGCCTGATCGCCAACGTCCGCGAACTCCCGGAAATCGCTGAAAAAATTCCGGTTCAGTTTCAGAGCCGCTTCCTCGAACTCGTCAAGGAGACACACCCGGTGGAAGCCCGCGATATCGCGTTTACCCTGCTCAAGACCAGCCAGGGAAAATTCACGACGGAGTGCATCAATTTCCTGGTCGAGAACGGCCACTCCGAGGAACTTGCGTCCGCGCTGAAGCGCTGGCAGATCGAGCAGAATCTGCGTGCTCCGGTCCTTTTGTGGATCGTCAAAAACCGTCACTCCAAGAAATTTGCGAAGCTGCTGAACGACCTGATCACGCCTCGCCTCCTCAGCGCTATTTTCTTCGCGATCGACTACGAAGCGCTTCAAGCCTCCGGCGCCCGGCGCATCCCCCTGGCTGAAATCCTCAGCGACGACCCCGATCTGATCAGCGATCTTCTTTCCACCGCGGACCCTGAAACAGCCCGCGATCTGGCGAACACCCTGCTGCTCAATCAAGGGTTCGAGGAACTCACCAAAAAATCGCTTCTCGCCCGCTTCATCAAAATCTTCCCCTCCATTCAGTCGCTCGTCGCCGCCGATGCGGAGGGTAAGGAGGAGCAGTTGCTTGTTTCGCGCGGCAGCTTCGAACGCAAGCGGGAGGAATACGAAACCATCGTTTCGAAGAAGATTCCCGAAAATTCCAAAGCGATCGCGGTCGCCCGCGAACACGGCGATTTGAAGGAGAATTCCGAGTACAAGATGGCGAAGCAGGACCAGCAGGTTCTGATGGCGCAAAAGTCGCAGCTCGAAAAGGAGCTCGGCCGCGCACGCATCACGGACTTCAAGGAAGCGACCACCGATCAAGTCAGCGTCGGCAGCGTGGTGGATGTGACGGTCGCCGGCACCGGCAAATCGTCGCGGTTCACCATTCTCGGCGCCTGGGACAGCGTACCCGACCAAAATATCATCGCGTACAAAACCCCGCTCGGTCTCGCCCTGCTGTCAAAACGCGTCGGCGATACCGTGAAGGTAAAAATCGGAAGCTCCGAAGAGTCCTACACGATCACCGGCATCAGCCGCCACGTGGACCCCCAGAGCTAAGCCCCACGTCCGCAATGGACGCCATTTCTCAAAGCCAACGGCCCGCCGTTGGCTTTTTTGTGAACGGTTCCATCCGATTAACGCAGTGACCGCGCGTCTATGATCGAGTTCGTCGGCCAGGGATTTGTGATCGGTCTCGCCGCGGCTGCGCCCGTGGGGCCGATCGCATTGTTGATCGTCCGCCGCACACTTACCGACGGACGCATCGCCGGCATGGTCTCGGGCCTCGGCGCCGCCACGGCCGACCTCATTTGCGGATGCATCGCGGCGTTCGCTCTTTCCGCCATCACCACCTTGATCCAAACTCACCGGCACATAGTGCAGTTTGTCGGCGGAGCCTTCATGATCGGACTGGGTTTGCACACGATGTACGCGAAACTGCACGACACCGTCCAGCGGCCGGTGCACGAACGGTCGTTGACCGTCGCTTATTTCAGCACCTGCGTGCTGACGGTCGCAAATCCCCTCACCTTGATGGGATTGACCGGCTTGGTCGCCGCTGCTGGCTGGGCCCATCACCACGCCAATGTGCTTCAAACCGAGTTCCTGGTGGCGGGAATCGTGCTGGGATCGTGCACATGGTGGGCCGGGCTGGTCCTCGCGGCGAATTGGCTGGGACGGAAACTGGGACCGACCGTGTTGCGCGGGATCAATCGCTGGGCGGGCGGGCTCATCGTGGCCGTCGGCGTGTGGCAACTGATCGCCGTCGTGCGAATGTGGGCGGCGGACTGATCATGATCTCCCCGTTTTTCAAAGGCGCTGGCTACGGTTTTCTGATTGCCGCGACCGTGGGCCCCATCTCGTTGCTCTGTTTGCGTCGTGCGCTCACCGAAGGGTTTCGAAGCGGATTTGTGAGCGGGCTCGGCGCCGCGGCAGCCGACGCCGTCTACGGCGCGGTCGCTGCATTGGGCGTAGTCTCCATCACCCAATTTCTCCTCCAGGTTAAGATTCCCCTGCAATTGGCGGGCGGCCTTTTCCTCGTTTACCTGGGGGTTCAAGCTGTCCGAACGAAACCTGTGTGGCAGAGCGCACCTCAAAATCGGGGAGGCCATGCGTCTTATTTTGCTTCCACTTTTTTCCTCACGCTCGCCAATCCAATGACGATCCTCTCCTTCATGGCCGTGTTTGCGGCGCTGGCGGGTGGAACAAGCCAAGGCAGCTGGAGCATTGCTTTCGTTGTGGTTCTCGGCGTTTTTCTCGGCTCCACCGCTTGGTGGCTTATCCTCGCCGGAGCGGCGGTCCGTTTCGGCGGCCATCTGGGGGAAACGTCCCTGCGGCGAATCAACACGCTGGCGGGCTTGGGTATAGTCGCGTTCGGGATCTGGCAGCTGGGGATGGCCCTTCGCGAGGTCGCATAGGCGGACTTCCTTGGAAGAAATCTAAAGGTAGGCGAACTGTCCCCAGTGAGCCGTCGCGGCGGGATACGTCACGAACCATTAACGTTTACCGCGCCGACAAGCGTCAGAACGCCAAATGTTCGGCAGCGATAGCCGCTTCGTCTCCATCAAACCGGTTCGCAGGACGCTATGAGCGCGGTCAACGCGCTCCCGAGGGCCCGCGCCCCCCCTCCCCCAACCCCCTTGACCCCCCGCCCCGCTTCCCCTCACCCTCGCTCTGGTTGAAACCGTCTTGGGATACGCTGAAAGTTCTGTCCGACCCCACTCGGGTGCGACTCCTCGCTTTGCTGCTGCGGGAGGAATTGTCCGTGGCGGAGATCCAGGAGATTCTCGGCATGGCTCAGTCGCGCATCTCCTCCCAGCTCGCGCTGCTCCGCCAGGCAGATCTGGTGGTAGATCGCCGGGAAGGTAAGAAGGCATTTTACTCGTTGAGCTCCCAGGTCGACCCGCGCCAGCGAGCCCTCATCCAGGCAGCGTGCGAATCGGTCGCCGGTTTGCCGGAGCTTGCCCAGGACCGTGAAAACGTGGAGCGCATCCTGGCGCGGCGGCGCCAGCAATCGGAGTCTTACTTCAATCTGATCGCCGGTAAACTCGGCAAAAATTATTGCCCGGGCCGCTCGTGGGAGGCGATTGGTCACCTGGCGTTGCGGCTCGCTCCCGCCATCACGATCGCGGACCTGGGCGCCGGCGAGGGATTGATTTCCCAGCTGCTTGCGCGAAGCGCGGAACGCGTGTGGTGCATCGACAATTCTCCGCGCATGGTCGAAGTAGGCACCGAATTGGCCGAGAAGAATGGATTGGCGAATCTGGCCTATAAACTGGGGGATATCGAAGCGGTTCCGCTGCCCGACGCGTCCGTCGATCTTGCGATCCTCAGCCAAGCCTTGCACCACGCCAATCACCCCCAGAAGGCGGTGAGCGAAACCTATCGCATTCTAAGGCCGGGCGGACGCGTGCTGATTCTTGACCTGAAGGAGCATGGCTTTGAAAAAGCCCACGAACTCTACGCCGACATCTGGCTGGGCTTCACCGAGAGCTCTCTCCACGGCTTTTTGAAGAAGGCTGGATTCCAACAGGTCGACGTCGCCACCGTCGCCAAGGAATCCCTTGAACCTCACTTCGAAACCCTTTTGGCCAGCGGGACAAAGCCACCCCTGTAACCCGCCGGGGGCGAGCGGTGTATCTCTGCGCACGGAGTACCCCGCGCAAACGGGGGCTAAAGAGACAATTCGCTGCGTTGCCCGGTTTTTCCTCCGGCGGGTGCTATCTGATGAAAACTTTCGCTTAGCTTCACGTCATCTCTCCTAACCATGACTTCAAAATCCGTCGCAGCCTGGGTGGCGATCGTGCTCCTCTCCGGCCCCACCGGCCCGCTCGCGTTTTGCGCCGAAGACCCGTCCGTCGAAGCGGCCCGACTCGAAAGAGTCGCGTCGGAGGTGCACTACCGCCGGGCGTTGCGAGTCGAAGAAAAACGCGTGCAACGCCCACTCACTGAGGAGGAGAAAAAGGTGCTGCGCGAGCGTGCCAAAGAAACGGCTAAGGAGGAAATCCAGAAAAAGCAGCTCGGGAAACCGGCTTCCTCTTCAACCGATCCTGTGCCAGCCGCGAATCGGTCCACCGCGGCCCCGCAAGAGGAATCCGACGAGATACGAAAAAGATCGGCCGAAAGACTCCAGAAAACCGAGAAACGCGTCGCCGAACGCATGGGCCGGGCATTGACCGACGACGAGAAAAAGATCGTCGGCCTGGCGACAGACAATGGATTCAGCGCCGTGGACGAAGCCAAACGATTGGAGGGCGTCGCCCAGGAAGTGCGGCGCCGACGGATGGAGCGCGGCGCTGCGGGCGGCGAAATCTCCGAGAGCCGACTCAAACAGCAACGGGAGACTGTCGTATCTTTGGCGGAACCCCCGATCCGCACTAAGGAGTGGTCGATTGTCAAACCGCACACGGATTCGTCCAACGAACCCGTGTCGGTGTTTTTGCCCAGTGGCGATGTCTACACCGCTGCCGGCATCTATGCCATCCACTGCGACTGCGAAGTGTTGATCAGCCGCGAAATCCACGGTGCGAGGATCCATGTTCGAATCAAAGATCCGGTTGCCTCCCCAGGAGTTATCAAAGCCTTCGACGCCGCGCTGCGCGGGGAGTCGATCGACGTGATCAAACTCGGCGATCGTTCGGTGGCCTGGGTCAAAGCGGAGGAAAAGCCGTCGCCTTAAACGGGGCGGGATGCGCCGCACAAGAACTCAAAGCTCGAGGCACACCTAGAGGCCTAGTCCATTTTCACTCGTTCTCGATAGAAGGTGTCGAACAAGGCGTAGATCTCCTTCGGCGACTCCAACTCCATCGCGCGGTCGGTGAGTTCCTTCGCATCGGTCATTTTCATGGCTCGCACGAGGAACTTGACGGCGGGGAGAAGCGGAGGAGTCATGCTCAATTCATCGACTCCGAGCCCAAGCAAAAGTGGAACGTACACGGGATCCCCGGCCATCTCGCCGCAAACACTGACCTTGATTCCCTGCTTGTGCGCTTCCTCGACAATGCGGCGAATCGTTCGCAGTACCGCCGGATGCGTGGGCTCGTAGAGGTGCGCGATCCGGTCGTTCACCCGGTCGATCGCCAGCAAATATTGGATGAGGTCATTCGTCCCGATGCTGAAAAAGTTGCATTTTTTCGCCAGCAGGTCGGCCGTAGACGCCGCGCTGGGAATCTCGATCATCGCGCCGACCTCCAAGTCGGTGTCGAATTCCTGACCTTTTTTGCGAAGCTCCTCCCGACATTCCTCGAGAATCGCGTTCGCCCGCGCGAGCTCGTCCAGTCCGCTGATCATCGGGTACATCAGCTGGATTCGACCGTGAGCGCTCGCCCGCAGAATGGCGCGCAGCTGGTCCTTAAAGATATCCTTATTTTCGAGGCAAAACCGAATGGCCCGAAAGCCGAGAAAGGGATTCGATTCTTGGGGAAATAAGTCGGGGTTGCCGGCCATCGGCTTGTCGCCACCCAAATCCAACGTGCGGATCACGACCGGATCGGGAGCAAGAGACTCGGCCGTTGTTTTGTAGGCTTGATACTGCTCCTCTTCCGAAGGAATTCGATTGGAACTGAGGTACAGAAATTCCGTGCGGAACAAACCCACCCCGCTGGCCGAATAATCCTTCACCAGGGCTACTTCATCGACTTTTTCGATGTTCGCGCGCAGTGTTACCGTAACTCCGTCCAGCGTCACGGCCGGCAATCTGCTCGCCTCGAGCAGCCGGTGCTCGAAAGTTTTCTTTTGTAGCTGGATCTTTCCGTATCGGAAAAGCGTCTGCTCGGTCGGATTGATGACGATCAACCCGTCATAACCGTCGACCAGCATCCAATCGCCCATCTTGAGGCGCTTCGACAAATCCCGCGTTCCCACCACCGCCGGAATCTTCATCGAACGGGCCACGATAACCGCGTGGCTCGTCTTGCTGCCGGTGTCCGTGACCACCGCGATCGCCTGGCTCCGGTCGATGCTCGCCGCATCCGAAGGCGAGATCTCGTTCGCGACCACGATGCGCTTGTCGGCCAACGCACTGAGATTCTGCCCCGCCTGCCCAAGCAAATTCTGCAGGACCCGCTGGGCCACGTCGCGGATATCCCCCGCGCGCTCGCGCAGGTACTCGTCGTCAATCTCGTCGAACGCCTTGATGTACCGCTGCGAGACCCCGTTGAAACAGGTTTCGATATTTTGCGACGTTGTCTCGAACTCCCGGATAGTCTCCGAAATTAGCGCCTGGTCCTCGAGAACCAAGAGGTGCGCGTCAAAAATCCGGGCTTCATCGGCGCCGAGGTTCTTTTCGACCTCGTCCTGGATCTTTTGTATCTGCTGGCGGGTGACGAGTAACGCATGCTCAAACCGCGCTATTTCCTCGATTCGTTTGTCCGCATCTACCTCGTACGTGGGAATCTCGACATCGCTCTTGATGTACAAAAATACCGGTCCGTAGGCGATTCCGTTGGAGGCGGAAATGCCTTGGAGAATGAGTTCTGTTTTTGCCCGGCCGTCCATTGAGAGGATGAAATACGCCCGTTCGTCACAACGGGCGGCTCCGCAGGATAACGGCCTACCCCGTCCTAGGGTCAATAAGGTTTTACCTGATTCGCGCCGCGAATACGGAAGCCGTGTCGCCCCAGGCGTCGCGAATTCTCATTGTGAGCGGGGAAATGGCGTCGAATTGCTCGGGTAGGAGCGCAAAGCACGCACTCCCGCTCCCGCTCATCCGAGCCACCACGCCGAACTCCCGCCGGAGTACGTCGAGCAAGGCCGGAAGCGCGATGTATTTCTCAAACGCGGGCCCCTCCATGTTATTGTAAAGAAGCCGCTCCGCCGGCGACGCGTCGTCCGCCATCCACGCTTGCACGCGCGCGTCCGCCTCGGCGGGAGGAAGATAGCTGCCGGGCGCGGTCTCGATCATGCGGCGATACGCCCAGGCCGTGCTGATGCTGACACTGGGTTTGAAAACCAGAACTTTTCGCCCCGACAACCGCGCCGCGCACCGTGTCGGCAAACGTTCCACACGCTCCCCGCGGCCC
The DNA here is from genome assembly GCA_964546955.1 of uncultured Opitutaceae bacterium. Classification (GTDB taxonomy): domain Bacteria; phylum Verrucomicrobiota; class Verrucomicrobiia; order Opitutales; family Opitutaceae; genus CAZJLP01. The sequence continues at coordinate 128,837 of CAZJLP010000003.1, forward strand.
CGCATGACGACAGGTGCATCTTCCAGAAAAAGCGCACAGTCCGATCCGAGCCGCGCCGCCAGCTCGGCCAACGCCTCCCGCCCGAGCTTATTCCCGGACAGCCGATTCAGCGCGAGGAGAGCAGCCGTCGCGTTGCTGCTCCCGCCGCCCAAGCCCGCCCCCATCGGAATTCGCTTCTCCAAATAAATCCGGACGCCGCCCTGCCACCCGCTGGCCGCGCGAAAGGCGTGAGCTGCGCGGACCACGAGATTCGTTTCATCGCACGCGAGTGAACGATCGCTACATTCGAGCATCGTAACGCCTTCGGACGTCTCCTCGATTCGCAAGGTATCACCGAAGTCGAGAGGAGCGACGACCGACACCAAATCGTGGAAACCATCCGGCCGCCGGCCGGTGATTGCCAGGAAGAGATTGATTTTTGCCGGGGAGAAAACCTCTAAGGTCACGACTTGATCTTTTATCCTCGCCCTGCGGCTTGGCGAGGATTTCAACGCGACGGTCGGGTGACATCGAGCGCACAGCGCCAACGGAGGTCGCGATGGATCGAGCCTCTCGCCTAAGGATTCCCAGCCAGCGCTTTGATTCCGACGGGAATGCTGGGGGGAGGTAGGTTATGCCAGCGTCTAACACGACGCTCTGTGCCCTCCCCTCCGATCTCTGTGAACTCTGTGTCACCTCCGAACCCCCGACGAATGCGATTTCCGCTTCCATTACCTGCTAATCGTGCAAGCCTATACCCATGTCTTGCGAACTGATCCTCGCCCTCGACGTCCCCTCCCGCGAACAAGCGGCGCCCCTCCTGCGGCAGCTTCGAGGATCATTGCGCTGGGTAAAGATTGGCCTCCAGATGTTCACCGCCTACGGACCGGATTACGTGCGGGCAGTCGCGGACGAAGGGTTTGATATTTTTTTGGATCTAAAGCTGCACGATATCCCCAACACCGTGGCGAAGGCGGTGGAATCGTTGGCGCCCCTTCCCATCGGAATGCTGACCCTGCACACCGCGGGCGGTCGCGAAATGATGGCGGCGGCCCGCACCGCCCAGCAAGCAACCAAACCGAAGCTGCTGCTCCTGGGCGTGACCGTCCTCACGTCGATGGACGGCGCAGGTTTGGCCGAGATCGGCGTGCCCGGCTCCCCCGACATTCAAGTCTCACGCCTGGCCCGCTTGGCGGTAGATTCCGGACTCGGCGGTTTGGTCTGTTCGCCGCTCGAAGTATCCACACTGCGCGGACAACTGCCGGCTGGGGTGCAATTGGTCACCCCGGGCATCAGGCCCGCGGGTGAAGCGGGCGGGGACGACCAAAAGAGGGTCATGACACCAGCCGAAGCCGCAGCCGCCGGATCCAGTTTTATCGTGGTCGGACGTCCCATCTTGAAGGCGAAGGATCCGGCCTCGGCCGCCCTCGCGATTCGCAAGGAGCTGCTGTCATGAGGAACGCGGCGATCCTCCTCGCGGCCGGAAGCGGAAAGCGGATGGAAGGCGCGGTACAAGACAAAGTCCTTGCCCCGCTTGGCAACAAACCGGTCTTCGCCCACTCGGCCGCCGCTTTTCTGGAGAGCAATGTCGCCGATTTTTACGTCATCGTCTACCGCGATCAGCGTCAATTGACCGACCTGTCCGCCTACGCCCCCACACCTTCTGTTTTTATCCACGGTGGAAAAGAGCGGCAGGACTCGGTTGCCAACGCGCTGGAGGCCCTCCCCCCGGACATCGACTACGTTTTTATCCACGACTGCGCTCGACCCTTCGTGCGAGCCGAGCAATTGGGAGCCTTGCTCAAAGTCGTGCGGCGTGAGGAAGCGGTGGTGCTCGCGCATCGAGTCACCGATACGATCAAGGAGCATTCCGACAATGGCCGTCTCCGCGGACTCGACCGCACGCGTTTGTGGGCCATGGAAACGCCCCAGGTTTTTGCGCGCGATCTGATCGTGCGCGCCTACGCACGGGTCGTCTCGCTTGGCTTGCGCATAACAGACGATGCGGCAGCGGTTGAAGGACTGAAGCATCCCGTGGCTCTGCTCGAAAATCGCGAGCCCAACCCGAAACTGACAACTCCGGCGGACCTGGGTTATTTCGAATTTCTCCTGCGGCGGCTTTCCTCCTGATCCTTGCCGACTCAACTCTCATGATTCTTCGCATCGGCCATGGCTACGATATCCACCGCATCGTCCCTGGGCGGCCGATGATTCTGGGCGGGGTGCGTTTCGACGTCGACTACGGGCTAGACGGCCATTCGGATGCGGATTGCCTGACTCACGCGATTTGTGACGCATTGCTGGGCGCCGCGGGCCTTCCGGACATCGGTCATTTTTTTCCCAATACCGACCCCGCTTTCAAAAACATCGATTCCCAGGTTCTCCTCCGGCGGGTCGTGGAAGCGCTGACCTCTCACGGCTACACGCTGGTGAACATCGATGCTACGGTCATCGCCGAAAAACCGAAGATCCACCCTCAACTCGCCGCGATGAAATCGACCCTGGCCCGCTCCACCGGTCTCACCGTCGAAGCGATCGGCCTCAAAGCGACGACCAACGAAGGAGTGGACGAAATCGGCCGGGGCCTGGCCGTTGCGGCCCACGCCGTCTGCCTGATCGGAAGGCAGTCTTAGTCAGCGATGCATTCCGTTCGCCGGGCACGCCCCATGAGCCACCTCCCTTTTCTGTTCTTCTTCCTGCTGCTTTCGCTCGCATTGGGCACGACGGGCTGCAGCCGCCGCGAGACAGCCGTGCAACAGGGCATTCGCAACCAGGTCTTGCACCGTGGCGTGGGCCCCGATGTCCCGAACCTCGATCCCCACCTGGCGACCGGGATCGGCGAATTTAATATCCTGTCTTCGCTCTTCGAGGGACTGGTTTCGGAAGACCCCGTGGATCTTCATCCCGTGCCCGGAGTGGCCGAAGGCTGGGAGATTTCGCCCGACGGAACGGAGTATACGTTTCATCTTCGCTCGGATGCAAAGTGGTCCAATGGCGATTCCGTCACCGCCAACGATTTTGTCCGGTCATTCCGCCGCGCTCTCACTCCCTCCTTGGACGCCGACAATGCCAATCTGTTTTACGTGATTCGGAATGCCCGCGCGTTTCACACGGGCCAAGAGTCCGACTTCGGTGCCGTCGGCATCGCGGCCCTCGCGCCCACGCGTCTGCGTATCACGCTCGAGCACCCCTCGGCCACCTTCTTGTCGTTGCTCACCTATACCTCCTTTTTTCCCGTCCATCTTGCCGCGATCGAGAAAGCCGGCCCCGGCGCCTCCCGAGACAATCCGTGGACCCGACACGCGGGCACCTTCGTCGGAAACGGTCCGTTCAAGCTCAGCGAGATCAAAGCTGGGCAAAAGATCGTCGTCGCGAAATCGGCGACCTACTGGGACGCCCCCCGGGTGCGTTTGAACGAAATCCACTTTCATACCTTTGAAAACGTGGACGCTGAAGAACGCGCCTTTCGGGCCGGCCAACTCCATCTCACCGACGCCCTTCCTCCGGCCAAGGTCGACGTTTACCGACGCCAGTCGTCCACACCCCTTCGAATCGATCCGTACCTGGGAACGGAATTCTATCGTTTCAATGTGAAGCGTCCGTTCGTAAACGATGTCCGTGTCCGGCGCGCGCTTGCCCTTGCCGTCGACCGAAAGACGATCGTCGAACGAATCCTGGGGGGCGGCCAGCTTCCGGCAGCAGCCTTCACCCCGCCCAACACCGATGGATACACGGCACCTGCCGCCTTGGGAACAGATCTCGACCGGGCTCGCGCTCTTCTCGCGGAAGCCGGATTCCCCGGCGGCAAGGGGGCTCCGCCGATCGAACTCGCTTATAACAACTCCGAAACCCATCGCACGATTGCCGAAGCCGTGCAGGAAATGTGGCGGCGCGAACTGGGGGTTGAAACCAAACTCCTCGCCCAGGAACACAAGGCCTTGATGGCTTCGCGGCGAGGCGGGGATTTTCAATTGCTCCGGTCCGCCTGGATCGGCGACTACGAAGATCCCCTCTCCTTCCTCAATATTTGGACGTCGACCAGTGGCAACAACTACACCGGATGGAGCAATCCCGACTACGATCGTCTTCTGGCCGAAGCGGCGCGGAAAGGCAATCGGACGGATCGCGACTCGCTGCTGCAAAAAGCGGAGACTCTCTTGCTGGAAAACGTTCCGTTCATACCTCTGTATCACTACACCCACGTCTTCCTTTTGCACCCCTCGGTGAAAAATTGGCACCCGACGCGTCTGGATCACCACCCCTACAAATATGTCTACCTCGAAGCTAATTAAGCGTGCCGAGCTCTCGACCTCCCGCCTTTGCTTTCTGCTCTGGTCCCTCACGTTCTTGTCCGTAGCCGCTTGGGCTGCCGAAGGTCCATCCGAACGTCTTCGCCGGCATATTGCCACGCTCGCCTCGGACGACTTCGAGGGCCGCGGGCCCGGGACGCAAGGTGAGGAAAAGACCGTCCGCTACCTCACGGAGCAGTTCAAGAAAATCGGTCTCGCCCCGGGCAATCCCGACGGCACTTATGTGCAGGACGTACCCCTGGTCGGGCTTACTTCTGCGGTCACGTCTTCGTTTGTGGCAGGAGAAAAAACGCTCAGTCCGACCTTTCTCACGGAACTCGTGGCCGTCTCGCGGCGCGTGGTACCCAAAGTAGAGGTGAAGGAGAGCGACATGATCTTTGTGGGCTACGGCGTGGTCGCGCCGGAATACGGCTGGGACGATTTCAAGGGGGTCGATGTAAAAGGAAAAACGGTGGTCATGTTGATCAACGACCCGCCGGTCGCCGACCCAAAGGACTCTTCGAAACTCGACGAGAAGACCTTCAAAGGCAAAGCGATGACCTATTACGGACGCTGGACCTACAAGTACGAAATCGCATCGGAAAAAGGGGCAGCCGCCTGTCTTATCGTCCACGAAACCGGTCCTGCTGGATATCCTTTTGCGGTGGTGGCCGGCAGTTGGGGCCGCGAAAACTTCGATCTGCGTTCTGCCGACGGAAACAAAAGCCGGGTGGCCGTCGAAGGATGGCTCTCGCAATCTGCGGCGGAGGCCCTTCTCACCGCCGCCGGACAGCGCTTTGCCGACTTAAAAGCGGCGGCGCTCAAAAGGGACTTTAAACCGGTTCCCTTGAAAGCGAAAGCATCGCTGACCGTTGAGAACACCCTGCGCGATGTCGCGTCGAAAAACGTATTGGGCAAGCTCGAGGGCCGCGACCCAAAACTAAACGACGAGTATGTCGTCTATACCGCCCATTGGGACCACCTGGGCCGGGATCCCAAACTGGCTGGCGACCAGATTTTCAACGGAGCCGCCGACAACGCGAGCGGCACTGCCGCACTCTTGGAGATCGCTCACTCCATGGCCTCGCTTCCCGCCGACGAGCGTCCGAAGCGCAGCGTTCTTTTCCTCGCCGTCACCGCGGAGGAAAAAGGCCTGTTGGGATCCCAATATTACGCTGAAAACCCGCTTTATCCCCTCCCTCGAACCGTCGCGAACATCAATATGGACGGGATCAATCTGTATGCTCCGACCAAGGACATCGAGATTGTGGGTTCGGGCGCTTCCACGATCGAGGATCTGGCGGCCGAGGTAGCCGCGAAAACGCAACGTACCTTGATTCCCGATACACAATCCGAAAAAGGTTTCTACTACCGCAGCGATCATTTTGAATTCGCCAAAGTGGGAGTGCCCGCCTTTTACGCCAAGGCCGGCCGGATCCCGATTGGAAAACCGGAGGGGTATATCGACGAAAAGCGAACGAGCTACATCGAGAAGGACTATCACAAGGTCAGCGATGAGGTTAAGGCGGACTGGGACTATGGCGCCGGCGCACAGGACGTGGATTTCCTCCTGCAAGTCGGCCTTCTTGTCGCCAACGCCCCCGTCGCCCCCACATGGCGGGAAGGCAACGAATTCAAGGCCAAGCGGGATGCAATGCTGAAGAAGTAGGAACTGCCTCCGCCGCGCTTGCCCCGCGGGCGAGGCCCCCCTTTTATGCCCGTCGATGCTACGCTTCATCGCACGGCGCCTCTTGGAGGCAATACCGGTCGTCCTGGTCATCATCACCATGACGTTTTTCATGCAGCGTTTCATCCCCGGCGGGCCTTTCACCCGCGATCGCGCGCTGCCGCCGGAGATCGAGAAGCGGATCAACGACTATTACCATCTGAACGATCCGCTGTGGAAACAATATACCAGCTACCTGGGCAATTTGGCGCCAAAGAAGTTCGACCTTTCGGCGTTGAATGAATCCCTGGATCTGAACGCCGCGTTCGGCATCGATTTCGGACCGTCTTATCGGTATGCCGGGCGCACGGTGAACGAGTTGATCGCCGACAAGCTGCCGGCGTCGCTGCAACTCGGCGCGATCGCGCTCGGCGTCGCGATCCTCTTCGGAATACCGCTCGGTATCCTCGCCGCGCTGCGCCGCAACACCTGGCTCGACTACCTCTGCTCTTCCGTCTCGATGGTGGGTATCTGCATTCCCACGTTTGTCATCGGGCCGCTGCTCATCCTCCTGTTTGCGCTGCATTTTCGTCAATTCGATGCCTCGGGCTGGGATGAGCCCCGCGACCGGGTTCTTCCAGGCCTGACCCTCGGCATTGTCTACGTGGCGTATGTCGCACGTCTGACCCGGGGTGGGATGTTGGAGGTGCTGCATCAGGATTTCATCCGCACCGCGCGCGCAAAGGGTGCGTCGGAGGCGCGCATTGTGTTCAAACACGCCCTCCGCGGCGGCCTTTCTCCCGTCGTCGCGTACCTCGGTCCCGCCGCTGCCGGGATTCTCACGGGCTCGTTCGTGGTGGAGACTGTATTCCAGATCCCGGGACTCGGCCGGGAATTCGTCACGGCCGCGACTAACCGCGACTACATGATGGTTCTCGGCACCGTGACGCTGTACGCCTTTTTCATCATCGCTTTCAACCTTATCGTCGACGTCATCCAAGTCTGGTTGAACCCGAAACTAAAATTCGAATGAGCCACGGCGTGGACGCCTACAATAAGCTGCACGATGCCGCCTCAATCGAGGTTTGGCAGCTTTTAGCTTAACGCTTACCGCCTCCCCCGACCGTTTCTTCGCACCCGATGCCGCTCATCTCACCCGATCGCCTTCCGTCTCCCGCTCTCCTTGCGGCCGGCGACCTCGAGCGGGGACATTCACCCTGGGCCGATGCGTGGAGACGTTTGAGGAAAAACAAACTGGCGGTGGGCGGCGGTATCGCCGTCGCTTGCATCGCGCTGCTCTGCCTCGTTGGCCCCTGGTTTTCCCAGTCCTACCGCGAGCTCGGTGAAGAACGCTTCGCCCCGCCTTCGTTGCGGCATTGGCTGGGCACGGACGACCTCGGGAGAGATCTATTTTCGCGCATCTTGTACGGCGGCCGTATTTCACTGGGAGTCGGACTCTGCGCCACCCTCGTGTCCCTCACGATTGGCGTGCTGTACGGTGCGATCGCCGGCTACGTCGGCGGGAAAGTGGATCGCGCCATGATGCGCATCGTGGATATTCTCTACGTCCTCCCATTCACCATATTCGTGATCCTGCTGACACTTCTGACGCGCAGTCTGGCCGAGAAGTACAACTTTGGAGCGACCTTTAACCTGTTCGTGCTGTTCGCCGCAATCGGCGCAGTCGAATGGCTCACGATGGCCCGCATCGTTCGCAGCCAAGTGCTGACGGTCAAAAAGATGGAGTACATCGAGGCGGCTCGGTCTCTCGGTTTGAGCAATCGACGCATCATTTTCCGCCATGTCGTGCCCAACGTCCTCGGTCCGATCATCGTCTACATGACTCTCACCGTGCCGGCGGTGATGCTGCTGGAGGCTTTTCTCAGTTTTCTGGGTCTCGGTGTTCAGGCCCCGATGAGTTCGTGGGGACGCTTGATCAAGGAAGGCGCGGACAAAATGGAGGACTATTGGTGGTTGCTTGTCTTTCCGGCTGGATTTTTCTCCCTCACTCTTTTTTCGCTCAATTTCCTCGGCGATGGCCTCCGAGACGCGTTAGACGTGCGTTCGTCCAAAGATTAATCATGGGCCGCTTTAAACCGTATTTCCGTTATCTTCGACCGCACCGGGGCCTCCTCGCCCTCGCCATCGTGTGCGGGCTGATTTACGGCGTGGTCTACGGGGCCGGTTTGCCGTACATGATACGCCACGTGTTTCCGGTCATCTTTCCGGAACGCTCCGCGGACCTTCCGGAGAAATGGAAACTCGAGGTCCTGGCTGACAAACTCGATCTTTCGCCTGAACAGGTCTCCTTACTTCGTCCCTCTTTCGCACAGGCTGCAATCGACTTCGGCCGCAACGGAGAGGAAAGCAAAACCATCAGCCAACGTCTGGACGCGATCGTGCGACCCGCGCTGACCCCCGGGCAGCTTGAATCGTACACGCGCTACGACGACATCTCGACCTGGGAATTGGCGCTCGTCGTGCTTTGGCTCCCGGCCGTGTTCGTCGTGCGGGGCGTCGCCGGTTATTGCAACGCGTACCTCATTCAGCTGATCGGCACGCGCGTCCTCGAGGCCATCCGGCTCGATCTATTCCGCAAACTGCAGATTCTCCCTCTTTCCTTTTTCCACCGGAACTCCACCGGCGATCTCCTGGCCCGCGCCCTCGCGGATGCGAATCAGCTCCAGACCACGCTGACGAACGCCGCGAATGAGATCGTGAAAAGCCCAGCCACGTTGCTCGGCGCGATCGGTTACCTCGTCTGGCTGTCCTTTCATGTGCAGGGCGTCGCTTTGGTCCTGGTCACGCTCGGGGTCATCCCGCTCTGCGTGCTCCCGATCCGGTACATTGGAAAAAAACTCATCGCCCGCGCGGGCCAGATTCAGGCGGAGTTCGGCGCGGTGGCCAACCGTATCACCGAAAATTTGACGGCCGCAAAAGAGGTCCGTTCATACAATCTGGAGGAGCGGGAGATCCAACGATTCGGTTTGGTTTCGCGCGCGCTGATCAGGGTTCAGATGAAGTTCGTCAAATACGAGAAAGCTCTGACCCCGCTGATCGAAATCATCTCCGCATGCGGCATCTCCTTCACGTTGCTCTATGCTTACAAGGTGCAACTCGACAAGGACACTTTTCTCGCTCTGGTCACCGCTTTGTACGCGAGTTATGAGCCGATTAAAAAATTGGGCGCGCTGAACAACGACTTCAAACGGGGCATCGGTGCCCTCGATCGGCTAGAAGAGATTCTGGAGGCCCCCGTCACCATTGCCGACGCACCGAATGCCCTTCCCTTGCCCCGCGCGCGAGGCGACATCGCCTTCGAAGGTGTGCATTTCTCCTACCAGCCCACCGAGCCGGTCCTGCGGAACGTCTCGGTCCATATACCCCAAGGTACCATCTGCGCCCTCATCGGGCCTTCCGGTGCCGGAAAATCGACCTTCGCGAATATCGTGCCGCGCTTTTTCGAACCCGTGTCGGGAAAGGTCACCCTCGACGGCCACGACCTGCGTTCGCTCAAGCTCGAAGATCTTCGCCGCAACATCGCGATCGTCTCCCAGGATCCCGTCCTCTTTAACGACACGATCTTCAGCAACCTCGCGATCGCCCGTCCGGGCGCCACCCGTGCCGACATCGAGGCCGCGGCCAAAAACGCGTTCGCGCACGATTTCATCCAGTCGTTTCCGGAAGGCTACGAGACCACCGTGGGCGAACGGGGGGCAAGGCTTTCCGGCGGTCAGAAGCAACGGCTCGCCCTTGCGCGTGCGTTTCTTCGGGACGCTCCCATCCTCATCCTCGACGAACACGCGTCGGCGCTGGACGCCCAAAGTGAACAAGTGATTCAGGAGGCGATGAAAAAATTGGCCGTCGGCAAAACTGTGCTCATCATTGCCCATCGCTTCAGCACGATCCGGGACGCCTCGCTGATCCTCGTTTTCGACCAGGGCGAGATTGTGGCCTCGGGTTCTCACTCCCAGCTGTACGCCAGCAGCGCGCTCTACAAAGCGCTCTACGATCGCCAACACGCCGCGGCCTGATCATGCCCGCCACCGCCGCCCCCCGGATTCTGGTTATTCGCCGGCGCTACCTTGGCGATATCGTGCTTCTTGGCAGTTTTTTCTCGAACCTGCGCGCGCATTGGCCGCGCGCGGAACTTTCCGCGCTGGTCGAAGAGAGCTACGCCGAGGTGCTGGCCCTGAACCCCACCGTCAATCGCGTCTTTACTCTCCCGCGAGCGACCAAACCGATCGCGAAGTGGCTCGCGTTGGGGCGCTCGCTTCGGGCGGCCCGCTTCACCCATGTCTTCGACTTGGATAACCGCGAGAAAACCGCCGTTTTGTCGCGCCTGACCGGAGCCCCGTTCCGGGCCGCTCTCCTCCACGAAGGGATCAAGCCTCACCTGACTTCGCTCTACACGACCACCATTACGGATCCCACGGCGTTGCACGAACAGCGCCACATAACGGAGTTCTACCTGACTCTCCTAAAAACGGCGGCCGTGCCGATCGCGACTCGGGAAGTAGCCCTTCATCTGCGCGACACCGACCGGGTTTTCGCCCACGAGCTTCTGACGTCCCTGCAGGTGCCTTATTCGAGTCCTCGGTTGTTGGTGCATCCCGGCAGCCGCAGCAGCTTTCGGCAATGGCCTGCCGAGCGATTCGCCGAAGTCGTGGATCGCGCCCAGGGCGAATTGGGATGTCGGTCGATTCTCGTGGGCGGCCCGGGCGAGGCGGGCTTTATCGCCGCGATTCGATCCGCGGCAAAGACCCCCGTCACGGTGGTGGATTGCGTGCTTTCCGTTCCGCAGTTTGCCGCTCTCGCGGCGTCCTGCGAAGTTTTGCTCTGCCACGACAGCGGCCCGATGCACGTCGCCGCGGCGGTGGGGGCGCGGGTAGTGGCACTCCTGGGCTCGCAAAATCCGGTCGTGTTTGCCCCGCTCGGTCGCGGTCATCGCATCCTCCAGGCGCCCCAGCCCTGCGTCACCTGCGTCGCGCCGGCCGAGTGCAAAGTCGATGATTCGTACTACAACTACTGCGTCCGCCGGATCTCAACCGCTGAAGTCTGGAATGTCTTGCAGGAGCAATTGTCCCCGCGTTGGAACGGGTCGCGATGACGCCGCAAATTCCCGCATCGACGCCGCTGATCACGTTTGGAATTCCCGCGTACAAGCGGCCCGACCTGCTCGCCGAAACGCTGGCCAGTATCGTGGCCCAAACCGCCTCCGCCGACTACGAGATCGTCGTCTCGGACGATGGGGCGCTGCTGGAAACACAGCGCCTAGTGCAAGCGTGTTCGGCAAGATCGATTTCCTATCAGGTCAACTCCGAGCCCCTGGGCGGAGTCGGGAATTGGAATCGGTGCCTCCAGCTCGCGCGCGGCAAATGGGTGATGATCCTTCACGAGGACGACGCGCTGTATCCGTGGTACCTCGACCTGGTGCTTCCTCGGCTGCGCGAAGGAATCGCCGCCGTCTGCACCAAGACGGTGCAAGGAGCGGCCATGCCGTCGATCGATCGGCCAACCGGCAAACCTGGGATCCTGCCCTATCCGCCGCGGTACTTCCTCAAGAGCGCGATGACTCCCTTTCCCGGCGTCGTTTTTCCCCGCGAACTCGGCCTGCGGCTCGGCGGGTTCTCCCATGAGCTCGGAGCCTTGGCCGACTACGATTTCTGGTATCGCCTCGCCGCCGCCGGCCGGGTCGAAGTGGTGCGCGAAGTAGCCGCGTTCTATCGCGTCAGCCCCGGCCAGTGGACCGAACGCGCCTGGCCGGTCATGCTGCGCCGGACCCACCTGCTTCGGTTGAGGATCGCTCGCGAACAGTTCGCGGCAACGCCTCGCACGGGCCGTTGGCTCGCTCGGTTTTTCAGTTACCGCTCCGCGCTCGCCTACCGAAAGCGCTTTCCCGAGCGTCCCGCCGTGCTCCAGCGCATATTGCGCTTCAAGCGGATTCCAGGCAGCGGGCTGCCTAGCGGATGGATCTGGGCCTGGCTGAAATGGACGACACCTCGCAACCTTGATTTGTGACACCCCTTGCGGGTACGCTCCTCCCAAGTGACCGAACTGACCACATCGCCGCGCGCGACCGTCGCCATCGCGACCTACAACCGCGCGGACCTTCTTCGCCAAACGCTCCAAGACATCACCCGCCAGCATCTGCCAAGCGACGATTTCGAAGTAATCGTGGTGGACAACAATTCGAACGACCACACGCCGGCGGTGGTCGCGGACTTTCCCACGGTGCGTTACGCGAAGGAGACGCAGCAGGGACTTTCTCATGCTCGAAATCGGGCGATCGCGGAAGCCCGAGGCGGGATCATCGTGTTTGCGGATGACGACATCCTCGCACCCCCTAACTGGCTCGGCGCCTTGCTCGAACCGTTCGACCAAGACGGCGAGGAGCGGATCGGCGCCGTCGGCGGCGAAGTCATTCCCTTTTTTCCGACTGGTCTGCCGGAGTGGGTGTCGGAATGGCACAGCCCGCTCGCATTGCGCGAGACGACCGGGGAAGTGGAAACGAATCGCTTTCCGATGGGAGCCAATCTTGCGATCCGGCGCAGCGTCTTCTCCAAAGTCGGCCAGTTCAACGAGAACCTCGGACGCCAAGGGACTCGTTTGATGGGCGGCGAAGAAACAGAGTTCCTGCGGCGCCTCCGCCAAGCGGGTTATGAAATCTGGTTCGCGCCCGCTGCCTCCGTCCGCCACGTCATGCCGGCGAGCCGCACAACCTTCAGCTACGCGAGGAGGCACTCGTTTGATTCCGCCTGCTCGCGTGTGATCGAACGCGCCGCCCAACCCGGCGCCACCGCTTATTTGTTATCACGCTTTCCCCTCAACGTCGGCAAGGCGATCGCTTTCACTGTCCTTGCCGGCCTCAGCGCCCTGACCTTCCGCGGCGGCGCCACTAAGAAAGCACTGGTCCGCGCTTGGCGCTCCTGCGGCTATCTTTACCAGATCCCCCGCTCTGTTCTGAAAAAGTAACGAGCTCGCATCTCATTCCCGTGTCCTCGATCCCCAGCCTGCTTCCCATTTCGGTTGTGATCGTCGCCTCCAACGAAGCGCACAATCTGCCCCGCTGCCTCGAGAGCGTTCGCGCATGGACAGTGGAAATCATTCTCGCCCTCAACAACACGACCGACGCCTCAGCTGAAATTGGCCGGAAACACGGTGCCTTGGTTCACGAGCTTCCGTGGCGCGGTTTCCGCGACAGCAAAAACGAGGCCCTGGGGCTGGCAACGCAGCCATGGATACTCGCCCTCGACGCCGACGAGGCGGTATCTCCTCTGTTGCGCGCGGCCCTGGAAAATTTTTTCCGCAACGGTGACGATCAGCGGTTCATTGCGGCCGAATTTCCCCGCCGGTCCTGGTTTCTCAATCGGTGGATTTGGCATGGGGACTGGTATCCCGATTGCGTGCTGCGGCTGCTGAAGCGAGGGCATGGACAGTGGGGGCTCGACCCTGCCCACACCCATATCGTTCCGACTGGCGGCCGTACGCTGCACTTGGACGCCGATCTGCTCCACTATCCCTTTCCCGATCTTCGGACCTTCTGCTGGAAATCGATCCGGCAGTCCGACGACTTCGTCCAAATTCAAACGGCACGAGGACGGAAATGGCGGCTGCTCGAAAGCCTTTTCCGCCCGCCGTGGCGCTTTTTCCGGGGATACCTTCTCCGCGGAGGTTTTCGCGACGGTTATCCTGGTTTTTTCATCGCCGCAGCCACAACGTTCGTGACCTTTCTGCGCTACAGCCGACTCTACGAACACGAGCGCCGGAAAGATACGCCCTCCCCGACCGATGCCTGACGAGCCCGCCCATTTCAGCCGTTCCGCCGAAGAGCTGATCGCCGCGCTCCGTCGCTTGCCCGACGACGTTGCACCGCGCATGCGCAAGCGCCCGACGCGCGACTTGGGTCCGCTCATCGAGGAGCTCTTGGTGAAAAACCAGATCGGTCGCGCTTCACCGGAGCAAACGATTCGGGACAACTGGACCGAAATTGTCGGCGCGGCCAATGCCCAGTATTCCCACGCCGCCAACATCGATCCCCGCGGCCGCCTCATCGTCCTCGCCAGCCATTCGGTTGTCCGCAACGAGCTCTTTCACCACCGCCAAAGCATTATCGCCAAAATCCAAAAGCTGCCCGGCTGTTCGGGTGTTCGCGACTTGACACTCAGGGCAGGATGAGCGGCCGGGCTGAGAAGAACGGGCCGGATGGGGTGAGGGCGCCGCTCAACCCGCGGCGTTCAGGCCTAGCATCCCTGAGCGGATAAAGTCTACCAAGGCAGCCGTATTCGGTGATCTGCCGCCGCCCGGTAGGGACCGGATAGCAAAGTCATATTTTTAGTAAAGGAATCCACTGGCAGACCGATTGTTAAGGCGTAAGAATCGTCGCTTACGAATGGGACTTTTTACCCCTATCTGCCGCCACCGTTTTGGCTCAAAAAAACGCTTGCCCCATGCCTTTTGATCCGGGATACAGCTACCTTGCGTTAGTGGAAGTCCGTCGGTTGCGGACTCCCACCATGACTGGTCCCGCATCCCGCGGGATTGGAACGGTGACGCCGGCTTTAGCCGCGGTTTACGCCGCTGCGAGGGCGGGTGGCACGGGCCCTGCAAAGGTCCCCTACAGTCGTGATAATTAACCTAAAACCATGTCAACAGTCGTAAAACCCGAAATCATCGCTGAATTCAAAACCCACGAAAAGGACACCGGCTCCTCTGAGGTCCAGATCGCGCTGCTCACTGCCCGAATCAATCACTTGACCGAGCATTTGCGCACGCATCGCAAAGACTTCCATAGCCGCCGCGGCCTTCTCCAGATGGCCAGCCGCCGCCGCAAACTGCTCGATTACTTGAAGCGTCATAACCTGCCCAAGTACACCGAGTTGCTGCAGAAGCTGAACCTTCGCAAGTAACCATTTTTGCTCACGGGCGATCCGATCCGCGGATCGCCCGTTGTCTTTCCGACACTCGAAATCTAGCGCGGGACATTTCCGTTTGCAGTTAAGGTAGAATCCGATCGCCGAACGATTCGCCTCGGACCTCAAACGGAAATCTCTCGCCGTGAGCGAGGATGCAGGGCCGGTTACCGCCCAAACACCAAGTCCCGCTGCCAATCATTAGCGGGCACCCTCGAGTAGCCAAGTTCGTGAGGACTTGGCCGTCGCGGAGGGACCAACCCCGAGCCGTTGCGTCGCGTGTCGCGCTCCGCTGCTCGTTCAAGCTGAGGCACGCATACCCGATAAGAAAATACGTAAGTAAATGAATCAGAAACACTCAGTAACGATCCCGGAATTAGGGATCACGTTCTCCACCGGCTCCATCGCCCAGCTCGCCAATGGCGCAGTCAACGTTTCCGTCGGCGAAACCAATGTTTTCGTCACGGCCACGGTCGCCCAGAATATGAAGCCTGGGCAGGACTTCTTTCCGCTCACGGTCGACTACCGCGAAAAATACTCCGCGGCCGGCCGCTTTCCCGGCGGCTACTTCAAGCGCGAAGGCCGTCCCTCCGAAAAGGAAATCCTCACTTCCCGCCTTTGCGACCGTCCCTGCCGTCCGCTTTTCCCGGAAGGCTTCCTGAACGAAGTGCAAATCATCGGGCAGCTGTTCTCGGCTGACCAAAGCAACGAGGCCGATATCCCGATGGTCAACGGCGCCAGCGCCGCCCTCGCCATTTCCGATATTCCCTGGAACGGGCCGATCGGGGCCGTCCGCGTGGCGGAAATCGAAGGCAAATTTGTCGCGAATCCTACGATTGAGCAGATGTTCACCTCGACCCTGGACCTGATTTATGTGGGCAACGAGAAGGACATGCTGATGATCGAAGGCTCTGCCGACCAAATCTCGGAAGAGCGCTTCATCGAGGCCCTCGCCTTCGGTCACGAGTCCATTCAACCCATCATCCGCGGCATCAAAGAACTCGTTGCTCGCGCCGGCAAACCCAAGGCTACGTTCGCCCTCGTTGGCGCGACGCCCGAGGCCCGAGCCATCATCGAGCGCGTCGTCCCGGCTGAGCGCCTGGCCACCGCCATTTTCGGCAAGGAAAAGGCCCAGCGGAGTGCCGCCGTCAAATTGCTGAAGGAAGAAGCGAAAGCCGCCCTTACGGCCGAACTCGGCGAAGGCAAGTTCACCGATGTCGACCTCAATGTCGTCTTCGAAGACCTTCAGTACAAAGTCTACCGCAAGACGGTTCTCGAGCGCGGCGTCCGTGCCGATGGCCGCGACGCCAAATCGCTTCGCCCAATCTCCTCCCAGGTCGGCGTGCTGCCTCGCGTTCACGGCAGCGCGCTCTTCCAGCGCGGCGACACCCAGAGCATCGTCACGACGACCCTTGGGCCGACCAAGGAGGCCCAAGACCTCGACGCACTCACCGGCGGCGCCCGCTCCAAGTCCTTCATCCTCCATTATAACTTCCCGCCTTTCTCCGTGGGCGAAACCGGCCGCTTTGGCGCTCCCGGCCGCCGCGAAGTCGGTCATGGCGCTTTGGCCGAGCGTTCGCTCGTCCCTGTACTGCCCCCGGAAGACGTATTCCCGTACTCGATACGCGTCGTATCCGAAATCATGGCCTCCAACGGCTCGACCTCGATGGCCTCGATCTGCGGCGGCTGTCTCGCTTTGATGGACGCTGGTGTTCCGATCGTGGCTCCCGTCGCGGGCATCAGCTGCGGATTGATGACCGAGAATGGTGCGGACGGCTCGATCACCAAGTGGACCACCATCACCGACATCCTCGGTGAGGAAGACCACTTCGGCGATATGGACTTCAAGCTCGCCGGCACGACCAAGGGCATCACGGGTTTCCAACTCGACCTCAAGATCAACGGACTGCCCTTCGAGATCGCCAAGGTTGCGATCATGCAGGCGCGCGACGCCCGCGTCGAAATCCTCAAGAACATGCTGGCCGCGCTACCGGCGCCCCGCGCCGATCTCAGCACGTACGCCCCGCGCATCCAGACGATCCAGATCGATCCCGAAAAGATCGGTTTGCTCATCGGACCCGGTGGCAAGACGATCCGCCGCATCACGGAAACGACCGGTGCGCAGATCGACATCGCCGAAGACGATTCGGGCAAGGTGTTCATCTACTCGAACAATGCCGACGCCATGAACCGCGCGGTGGAGGAAATCGACGGTCTCTGCGGCGGCGGCGCCCAGATTGAAGTCGGGAAGATCTACCGCGGCGTCGTCAAAGGCACCAAGGAGTTCGGCGCGTTTGTCGAATGCATGCCGGGCAAGGAAGGCCTCGTCCACATCAGCGAGCTTGCCGACTTCCGCGTGCGCCGCACGGAAGATGTCTGCAAAGTGGGCGATGAAATGATGGTCAAGTGCGTCGGAGTCGACGAAAAGACCGGCAAGGTCCGTCTCTCGCGCAAGGCCGCCATGAAGGAGCTCGAGCAAAAGCAGCAAGGCGAAGCGGCTGCGCCCGCTGGGGCGCCAGCCGGGCAATAAGCCAAGCCGCGTTCGGCGGTCGCCTTTCAGCATTCAGCATTTCAAACCGGAGGCATCGCGCCTCCGGTTTTTTTGCGTTCTCGTTGGGGAGTTGGACCTGGCGCCTCTGCCCCACCTCGGGCCAGATCGCACTTCCAAGCTGACAGCCGAACGCCGATCGCCGAAAGCTATCGTCATGCGCCTCCTGGTCACGAACGACGACAGCATCGAAAGCGTCTTCCTCCACGAATTGGTCTTTGCCCTGCTGCGGGCAGGACATGAGGTGGCGGTCGCTGCGCCCAAGACCGAGCAGAGTTGGATCGGCGCGGCCAAATCGCGTCACCGAGCCGTCCACGCCAGCGCGGTCGACCGCGGCCTAGGGTGTCCCACGTGGGTCATCGATGGCACACCCAGCGATTGCGTGAATATCGCTCTGGCGCATCTTTTGCCGACGAAACCGGAGGGCGTGGTCAGCGGTATCAACGTCGGATTCAACGCAAGCCTCGGTTTCATCCTGGCCAGCGGCACCATTGCCGGCGCCTGGGAAGGCGCGGTCCACGGACTGCCGGCATTGGCCTGCTCCCAAGATCTGAGTTTTGAAGCCTTCGAGGCGATCCGCGGAGCGAAAGGGACGCCCGACGACTACACCCTGGCCACCGTCCGCACCTCCGCGACTCACGCGGCGCGCCTGGCCTCCGAAATCTTGCCGAAGACAGGGCCGCGAACCTTCACCGTGCACAACCTAAATTTTCCGTTCACCTGCAAACCGCAATCCGAGGTGAAACGCACGATTCCCGCGCGCGTCGTTATCCCTGGACTTTTCAGTCCCGCTGCCGACGACGGCACGCATCGCTTCATTTTTAAGGTCGGCGACGATATTTCCGCGCCGGAACCTCTGACCGATCGCGCTGCCCTGCGAGATGGGCATATCAGTCACACGGTCCTCGACTATCGGGTGCTAGGCGGGATTTAAGGTCAAATCGGCGTCTTTCCTCGTTCTTCGCCGAGTGGCGCCGGCGACCTCAACTTCGGTTCCGTAGCCGACGAGTAGCTTCCACCGCTCATCTCACGATCGAAAAGCCCGCCCGGATCGTCGAGGTTTTCTGATCGTAGGTGCGCAAGCTCTCGCCCCATCCGCTGAAATACTGGACATGAAAGAAGCTGGCAAAGTTTCCGAAAGCGAAACGCACGGGGTACGTTACATTGAACTCAACACTTCCCTTGTGACTCGCTTTGCCGACTCGGCCCGTGAAAGCCACCGCGAGACTGTCCCGTTTGCCAAACACCGCGTAGAGGCTTCCATGCCCCCGGTACTCCTTTAGATCCGGATTGTCTTCGAGATCTCCCACATAAAAATCGAGGCGCGGAGCGACCAGGAGGTTCCAACCCTGCAAGTTTCCAAACGCAAACGCCGGTCTCAAGTAGAGCATGTTTAAACTGCGGGAGTTTGCCCCGTCGCGTCCGTTCGATTCGTGCTGGGCTCCCACCTGATAGCTCATCCAATGAAGCCACTTCCACGTGCGCGGGGCCAGCGATTCGAACAGGAATTCAGGCATGTAACTCGTGTCGAAGAAGGGGCTGGAATTAGCCCGAATATCCCACAGCGAGCGCTGGGTGTACCCGAAGTGCAATCCGTTCAAGACGTTTCGGGGGTGCCCCGTCTCAGGGGTGTCGCCGACCATTCGATATTTGAAGCTAAACTGAAACTTCACCACCGGATCATCCGCCCCATACAGGAAATAGCTGGGATGGTGCGGGGAGAAATGGTCGAGGAACGCGCGGCCCAGCGGGTCGGGATCGGGGACGGGAATGGACGCGGTGGCACCGGATTGTGCCAGAGCAATCCAAGGGAAGGCGACGGCCGAGAGGAGAACAATCAACGATTTCATAAAATGCGAGATGCGCAGTGAGGATCTGAATGGACGCGAGCCCAGCCAAAGTCCCGCGCCTGCTTCTACACAAGACTCACTCGCGCGCCAGCGGATTCTCTCTGTCTGCGCGCAGACGAACTGCTGTTGTTCTTTGCAACGCCGCTAAAGCCGGCTTCACTCCCGTTTCTGGCCATGATCGATGTCGAACACCTGACCCGTATTTTCCGAACCTACAAGAAGCAGCCGGGCTTTTGGGGTGGAGTGCGCGGCCTCTTCAAACGCGAATTCGAAGAGACGGCGGCCGCGAAGGATGTCTCGTTTCACATCGCCGAAGGGGAGTTTGTCGGATTTCTCGGCCCGAATGGCGCGGGCAAGACAACCACGCTCAAAATGCTCGCGGGACTGATCTACCCGACTTCGGGCAAAGCGCGTGTCGCAGGCTACGATCCGACCCAACGCGAAAACGCGTATCGGCGGCTCTTCGCTCTCGTGCTCGGACAAAAAAACCAGCTTTGGTGGGATTTACCGGCGATCGAATCTTTCCACCTCCTGCGCCATATTTACGGGCTGCCGCCGGTGCAGTTCAAAGAAACGCTCGATGAGCTGGTCACATTGCTCGGAATTGCACCGAAACTCAATGTGATGGTCCGAGAATTGTCGTTAGGGGAACGCATGAAGATGGAGCTCATTGCCGCGCTTCTTCATCGCCCGCGCGTGCTGTTTCTCGACGAGCCGACGATTGGCTTGGACGTGGTTTCGCAAAAAGCGGTGCGTTCCTTCCTGCGCGAGTACAACCGCAAGCACCGCGTCACCATTCTGCTCACGAGCCACTACATGGCAGACATCAAGGAGCTGTGCGAACGGGTGATCGTGATACATAAAGGGACAAAGATCTATGACGGCGCGCTGGACCGATTGGAATCCGGCTCCGGCGCGCGCAAAAAGATCATTAAATTCCTTCCCCAAAACGGCGCTTTTCCGGACGGCTGGAAGTCCCGCTACGGGGAAGTCACTCGCAGTGACGAGGGACAGTACACACTCAGTGTCCCCACCGAAAACGTAGTCGAAGTCTCGCAAGAAATCCTGAAATCGGGCCCGGTCGCCGACATCACGATCGAGGATGTGCCCTTGGAAGATGTGATCGCGGAGTTGTTCGAATCGCGGTGACGGTTGGGGGGGCTCAGCTCGTTCTCCCCCAGGGATGGCGCACACTGCCGATGCAATATTGCCTCTATCGCACTGACGCTCAGCTCGAGAACGAGTAGGAGTTAGAGAATGAGAACGATTATTCCGATCTCGAACGGCGTCGGCAGCTCCGCCCCCACTCACCACTTCCTCAGCGAAATCAGAATCTCAGCCCCTGCCATGCCGGGTCCGGAGTGTATCTCCCCCCCGTGCAGGCGGATGATTTCTTTCGCTACGAATACGCCGATCCGCCCGTGGCTCGGCGCGTCGCCCGGCTCGGGCGCGGGCAGAATTCCTTCCAGTGCCAGGTCGGGCCCCTTGATCGAAATCAATGCCAGAAGGTGTTCGCCGTCGCCCGTGGTGCGGAGTTGGACGGTGAGGTCGCGTTTTCCGCGGTCCTGGCGATTTTCGACGATGCTCTCGACGATCGCCTCGATCGCGAATTCGACCAGTTTTGGGGCGATATTCAGCACCACCGGCACGCTGCCGGCTTTCACCGCGACCCCTGTCCTCCGTCCGACCTCCACCAGCAGCTGCCCGAGATCGGCGTCCTCCGGGTTCACTTCACTGAACGTCGGAATCGACGCAAGATGACGATTTACCGCCTCGAGACTGGCAATGTCGCGCTTGATCGCCGCGAGCAGAACCGGAGAATTGGTCTCGGAGCCAGGCTTGTGTCGTAATGCGGCCAACGATACGAGAGCATTCCCGATCTCGTGATTCAGAGTGAGCGCGATATCGTGCAACAAAGCGAGCCGTTCCGCCCTCTGCTTCTGCACGGACTCCCGAACTTCCGCCGCAGCCTCTTCCCAAAAGGCCCACACACCCTGATTTTCGGATAACACGCCGGCAGACGCACGCAACGTCTGGCCCGGGGTCGGGATTAGCCGACGCGTCTCCCGGCTTTGCCGCACATCGCCGATCAACGAACGCACCGCCACGGGAGTGTGCTTGGGCGGCGGTTCGTCCGCAGTCAGAATCAGGACACTCGGTAGGTGTTTCTCACCCAGCCGCCACCGCTCGTAATGGTCGGAGAAACGCTTGAGTTGGGCCGATTGCGCGAGGAATTGTCGCAGTAAGCGCGCGATGAAAATCGCACGCCCGCGATCCCCCGCGTCGTAGGCCTGGCCATCGTCCCGCACGCCGAAAGCGATCAAACCTTGGAGGCGCCCGTTGTCGTGAATCGGCACCAGGAGCCTCGCGGCCCAGGACGAGAGCTTGTGCCGCACGGCCAACTCCGCCTGCGGGTCGGC
Organism: uncultured Opitutaceae bacterium; assembly: GCA_964546955.1. GTDB lineage: Bacteria > Verrucomicrobiota > Verrucomicrobiia > Opitutales > Opitutaceae > CAZJLP01. The sequence continues at coordinate 150,501 of CAZJLP010000003.1, forward strand.
GGGGCCTGGCCACTCCGCCCCATCGAGGACGGCGGGGTAGGACGAAAGATAGGTGATCACGGGGTCGTCGAGCTGACAGGAAAACTCGCCGCGGTCCGAACGAAAGCTCCCGCTCTCCCGAAGGAAAAATAGGACGTAGGACGAACGGAGCAGGTGGCGTGCGGCCCGACGAAACTCGCCCAGCAGTCGCTCGCGCGAGGCGAGATTTTCAACCGCGCTTTCGATGAAGTCCCAAATCTCCAGCGTGTCGGACCAGGCTTGAGTCCGTCCGGACACGCCTGCGCGGACTGGTTCGCCTCGGCGCGCCCTTTCGGTCTGCAATTCCAGCAGCGCATTCGCCTCGGCCACTTCCTGCAAAAGCGGAAGGAACTCCCCCAGCCGGCTGCGGCTGTCAGCGTATGAAAGATAAAGCTTTGCGCGCCGGGACGCCTTGGCTTGCTCGAAGACCGGACTGCGAGGCTCGCCCACAAACACGGTGGGGTACCGCACAAAGGTCAGTGGCACACGCTCCACCGCATTGGCATCAATCACCACCACGACGGGAACCCCCGCAGGGATCGGGGCTGGCTCAACCATCTCACCCAGAGCCACGATCGGACATCCCGCCGGCACCAATACCCACCACGCCCGGAGTAAATCCGGGTCTTCGGTTGCTAGGAGGAAGGTGGCTGGCATGGCAGGACAATACGAAACGTCGCTCCGCAACCCGTTACGGGCGGATCGGCCGTTATGCTGGCATGCAGACTAGAAAGTATGTCTTTGCAAATTGCTAGCCCTAAGCCGAACCCACTCGATTTCGTCGATTGGAAAGGCTGGAACAGGCGAGTCCATACCTCCGGCGCGATTCCGGGGCCGCTATCTTCCACCTTAAGCTCAATTCCCTGAGTCACTTGCCGTGTTTCAAAGCGGATCCAGCGATCGCTGGGCTTGTGCTCCAAAGCTTGAATGGCATTGAAGCCGAGATTCAACACAACCTGTTTAACAGCATTAGGATCGGTGAAAACGACATCCGGGTTGGCCTCCAGTGACGAAATTAGGCCAACTCCTTTGTCTTCCGCCTTCGCCGAGATAAGCTCAAGGCAAGAACGTATAAGTAGGTTAATTCCAATCTCTTGAGCGGCAAACACCCGCGGCGCGGCGAGGTCGAGCAATTGCTCCGTTAGCCGATCGATCCGTCCCACTTCATCTCCAATCAGACGGAAGAATTTGTCTCTAAATACCTGTTCTTGATAGTGTTGAGGAAGTAATTGAACAAACGTTTTGATGGAAACGAGCGGATTTCGAATTTCATGCGCAATACTGGCCCCAAGCAGGCCGACCGTGGCGAGCTGTTCCGCGTGTTGAGCCTTCGTCAGGTAGTGAGCGCGAGCGAGGGCGCTTTCGAAAATAGCCGCCAAATCCAACAATCGGGTGATTTCTGGATAAGTATAGCAACGCCGGGACTCGGGCACGCCGACTGCGACCATGAACGCGAGGGACGGGCCGGCGCTCGCCGTCACGGCGCCCAAGCGGTGCTCATCCAACAATTGTTTGAGCGCCGAAACGTCGCTCGAGGGCCTTTCGCGGGCCATTCGTTCCGGCGTAGCCCAGCGGAGTGCATGCAGCGTCTTGAGCGCAGGTAAATCGATTCGAAATTCCAATCCGCCCCCAACCAACCGTCCTTGCGTGCTCATGAGGATCAGCGCGCTTTCACACCCGGTCCACTCTCTGAGCAGCTTGATAAACGCGTCTTCCATTGCTTCCGGACGCAATTCCTTGCGCGCGATCTCCCGCGCGGTCCGCCGGACACGCTCCCACTCGACCTTGCCCTTGAAAGTTTCCTGGAGCCACGGACTGATCTCGGCGGCAAACCACAGTCCCACCGCCACTGCCGCCACGAATGCCACCGGCCTCGGCAGGAAATTCACGGCCAACAGGTAAAATCCCCAAGCAAACACCGCCACCGCCGCCACCAGCACCGCCTTTTCGAGCAGCAGCATAAGGATGTGCCGCGCGTCGAGGACCCGCGTTGAACTCAAGGCCCACGCCGTGCCGCCGAGATGGGCTACGAGCGCGAGAGGAATCAGCCGCGCAAGGCCGGGTTGGGCCAAAGCAGATGAGATCAGGGAGCCGCCAAAGGCCCAGCCAGCCAATCCGAGCGCACCGAGCAACAACACCTGCAGCTCGACGCGGGGGGCGCCGATGAGCGGTCGCAGCTCCCACACCGCGGTCAATGCAAAGCCCGCGGCGGTGGCGCATCCGAGAACCAAATACAAATAATAGCCGAATTGCGGCGCCACGCGGCCCGCCTCAAACCCAATGAAAAAGTCGGCCGTCGTCAGTGCCGCGAGCACGGCGCCCCATACGATAATCGAACGGGAGCGGCGCAGTCCGCCCGCCCATCCCTGCCCCGGCCGCACCACCGCTTCTTGGGCCATGCGTAGCGCGGCGAAAAGAAATGCGCCGATGGTCCAAGGCACGCGATTCCAGAAGGTCGACTCCCCGTTCGAAAAGGCCAGGTGAAAGCCCGCCATCCAGACCGCGATGTAAGCCGACAGGAAAGCGATCGCTCGATTGACGGCACGTCGAGGATTGAGCCAGAAAACGACGATGCCGATGACAACCGAAGCCAATGCCATCCAAAAAGCGGTGCTGAAAGTCATCGTAAAACCAGCCTGTCACCCGTGATGCCGGGGCGGCCTGAGTGAAAGAGCGAAAATCGGAATCGAAAAGACAAAAGGCGCCTTTGGGGGGCGCAAAGAAGCATAACCGTAGAGGCGGTCGGCCACGACCGCGCCGCCAGCGGACGGTCAGGCTTGGCTGGCGATCGAGATGGGATTCAACGTATCGCCGGCCGCTCGCAAGCGCGGAAACGCCATCCGTAAAGTCGTGCCTCTACCCAGCTCGCTCTCGAGGGTCATAGAGGCGCCATGAGCGCCCAAAAGGTGTCGGCAGATACCCAGCCCCAAACCCGTGCCATGAGATTTGGTGCTGAATCCTCCCTTGAGCGCGCTTTGCGCGGTGGCGGCGTCCATGCCACTGCCGTTGTCGGCGACCGAAATCTCAAACTGTGCTTCCAAGGGCGCGACCGAAACAACGACACGCGTGGCACCCGCCTCGAGAGCGTTCTTGAAGAGGTTTTGAAAGACGCGGGTCAATTCGAACTGTGAACCCCGGATCGGTGCGGAAGCCAGACCCGTGAAGTGGATGGAGCTGTTGTTGAAGAAAATAACCTCTTTTACCTCACGAGCCAGTTGGACCAAATCCAGATCGGTAAATTGCGTGCTCTTCCGTGTGGTCTGACGCCAGTTTTCGGCCAAGTGATGACAGTACTCTGCCGCGCGGCTCACCACGTCTGCGTAGTTGTGAAGTTTCTCCCCTTGCTCGGGGTCTCGGCGAGCCGCTTTCTTGGCCTCCTGCACGAGCAGCGCCGCATACCCGATCATCACCGTGAGCGGATTGGCCAAGTCGTGAACCAATTCCACCGCGGCCCGCGCCTGCCAAATATGCGGCTGTTTCTCGTCGATTTCCCGCTTCAAGGCGGAATTCATTTCTTCCATTTCGCGGTTGAGCCGCCCCTGATGGCGCCTCACGGCAGCGGCCTGGGCCTGGCTCCGGACCGCTTCCAGCAGCTCCATGATATCGGGGGGCTTTCTCAGGTACTGGTTCGCGCCGTGCACCATGGACTGTTGGGCCGTCTGCAGCGTGCCGTAACCCGTCAGCATGACAACGGAGAGCTCCTGATCGATTCGGCGAATCGCCTCCAGCGCCCGAATTCCATCCATCTCCGGCATGCGAATATCCAGGATGACGACCGAAAACTGCCGCTCTTGGATGCGCTTGATCCCTTCGGACGGACGATCCGCCGTGACGACTTCGAACTCCGACGCCAGGGTGTAGGCGATGGATTCGCGAGGCCCGTATTCGTCGTCAACGACGAGGACCAGGGGTTTCTCAGGTTTCTCGGACGTGTCCGCCGTGGCAGGCGAAAATTCCTTGAGCATGGAGTAAGGTGCCGAGACTCCGCCGCGATGCGCGATGCAAGGGTCTCAAAAGCATACACGTTGTGTGCCGCCCGAACGGGCACCTGTCAAGGACCGCTCTGTCAATCCGTAAAAATACCTGGTTACGATGTCGTGACGCCCATCAAACCGCGATCGCCCGGACTCGGCCTCGCCTTTTTTTCCTGTCCTGTGCGAGCCTGAATCCCGTCCTTTGAACGGGTCGAGTCGAAGAGAATCCAGCGTGGAGCGCCCCTGAAACCTCCTCGGACAGCTTGCCACCCGCACCCTCTCCGTCCGACTCTGACGCCGTGGACGTCGCCCTCACTGCTCTGCTGTCTGCCGTCATCGCCGGGATCGTAATCTGGCTGTGGGCCGCGAGCCGCCGTTCGACGGTAGCCGAACGCCTCCGACTGCGCGAAGAAGAAGCGGTTCGCCTTACGGCAGAGCTGACCGCCGCCCGAACCGCCCTTGCCGACTTGCAGACACAACGCGCCGAAATTTCGGCGACGCTGTCCGCGGAGCGCGCGGCGGCGGGAGAAAAACTGAAAGCGCTTGCAGACGCGCATGAGCGCCTGACCAACGAGTTCAAGGCCCTCTCCGCCGATGCGTTGCAGAAGAACAATACGGCTTTCCTCGAACTGGCAAAGACCCAGCTTGGTCAATTTCAGCAAAAGGCGGAAGGCGACCTCACGGCTCGCCAGCAAGCGATCGATGCCTTGGTCAAACCGCTCAAGGAGTCGCTTGAAAAGGTGGACAAGAAGATCGTCGAAATAGAAGAGAAGCGACAGCACGCCTACGGTGCGCTGGGGGAACAACTGAAGTCGCTGAACACCGCCCAGCTTCAACTTCAAAGCGAGGCGTCCAAACTCTCGACCGCCCTCCGCTCGACAAGCTACGCGGGAAGCTGGGGGGAACTGCAGCTCAGGCGCGTCGTGGAGATGGCGGATATGCTGCCTTATTGCGATTTTGGAGAGCAGGAGTCGTCCGGTGCATTGCGAGCCGACCTCGTGGTGAGACTGCCCGGTGGTCAACGCATTGTCGTCGACGCGAAGTCCCCCGTGCAGTCCTACCGGGAATCGCTCGACGTCGCGGACCCCGCGCAGCAAGCCGTGAAACTCGCCGAGCATGCCACCAAAATACGCGGCCATATCGATTCGCTCGGCGCCAAAAGCTACTGGGAACAATTTCAACCCGCGCCCGAGTTCGTCGTGTTGTTCATGCCCGGCGACCATTTCCTCACCGCCGCGCTCCAATCGGACAGCACTCTCCTCGATCGCGCCCTGACCAAGAAAGTCCTCCTTGCGACACCCACTTCCCTCATCGCCCTCCTCAAGGCAGCGGCTTATGGCTGGCGGCAGGAAGCCATTTCGAAAAATGCGGAGGAAATTAGCGACTACGGGCGGCTACTATATGACCGCCTGAAAACCTTCTCTGATTACCTCGATCGCATCGGCAAGGGCTTGGACACAGCTCTCAAAGCGTACAACGCCGCGATCGGATCCTACGAAACCAACGTTCTTCCTGGCGCCCGTCGGTTCGAAGAGCTCGGGGCCAAAGGCACAAAAGATCTCAATTCTCCAGCCCAGGTGGAAACCGGCCTCCGTGAAATCGCCAAACGCAGCTGAAAAGAAACGCTGATCTGCGCTCATTCTCGCTAATCCGATCGTCGATGCATGGAAGAGCCGGCCGACCAGGGAGCTCCGCTCGCTGGGGACCTCGTCGCCAGCAATCGTTTTCCGTTCACCCAAACTCCTGCGTTGTCTTCCAATCCCATTAACTCCTCCGAATTAGCGCCGATTAGCGGAGATCAGCATTCCTCCTCCCTCCGAATTCGCGTCCATTTGCGTCCATTCGCGGTTAAAAAATGACTTCTCCATTGGTAGGCATCTGGCTGCCGATCAAGGCTGAGCTCGAAGGCGATCCGGCGCCGGAGATGGCGCTTGCCCAGATGCAGGTCGAGCTGACTGCCCACACCTATTGCGTACGATTCGGAGGAGAAATGGCCGACCGAGGTGAATACCGGCTCGAAAAAGACGGACCGTTCCGGACCATGATCATGCGCGGCATGGAGGGTCAAAACGCGGGTCGCACAATCCCGGCGATCTACCAGATCAACGGCGACCGTCTCCGCATGTGTTACGGTTTGGACGGAGTCCTGCCCACGGAATTCGACACGGTCGGCAAAAAACGCCGTTACTCCGTCACCTTCAAGAGGCAAGCAGCAGCTCCCGGTAACGAGTAGAATACCTCTCAAGGCTCGTTACGAGGTACTTGAGATCAAAACCGGGCACTGCTTTAGGATTACGGACACAACGGCGCGCAGAGGCCGGAGTCTGAGGTTTTCTACTCGCTACCCGTTACTCACCACTTCGACCATGCCTTTCCTCACACAACTCTTTGTGTATCCAGTAAAAGGATGCCGCGGGATCGCCCTGAAAGAGTGTCCGATCGACCCCCTCGGCTTGGTGGGCGACCGGCGTTTTCTTGTGGTGGATAAGGCGGGCAAATTCCTGACCCAGCGAACGTTTCCCCGTCTCGGCCTGATCGAAACGGCCCTTTCCTCTACCACTCTTTCCCTCACAGCAGCCAAACAGGGTACCTTCTCGGTCCCACTCTCCGATCCCAACCCCAGTCTCGCCACAGTCCAGGTATGGAGTAGCACCGGTCTTCAAGCGGAAGACGCTGGCGCACTTGCCGCGAGCTGGCTGAGCGATTTTTTGAGCCACCATGTCCGGCTCGTGCGGATTGGCCCGGCGTTTTGCCGGCCCGTGAAGCCTGAAAAAGCGAGACCGGGCGATCTTGTCACGTTCGCCGATGCCTACCCCTTTCTGATCCTTTCCGAAGCCTCCCTTGAGGACCTCAATCACCGTCTGGCCGAACCTGTGCCGCTCAACCGGTTTCGCCCCAATCTCGTGGTCTCGGGCTGCCCTCCCTACATGGAGGACACTTGGCCCCGCTTCCACATCGGATCGGTGGCCTTCCGCAGCGCCGGTCCTTGTGCGCGGTGCATTGTGACCACGACCGACCAGTCTACCGCTCAACGCGGTCAGGAACCTCTGAAGACGCTGGCCCAATATCGGCGTTCTCCGGACGCCCCCACCGATGTTATCTTTGGCCAGAATGCCATCCACGAGACAAAAACCGGCGTGCTCAAGGTGGGTGACAACGTACGAAGCGGAGGCTGAACGGGATCGGTCCGAGAGCCTCTGAAAAACGCGCAGACCAGAGCGGAAAGCTGGAGCCGGCCGGGACGGCGGGTTCCACCCGAAGTCGCATCGCACTTCGTTCTCAAACGGTCCCCCTCTTGCGGGCGCAATGCGCTCGTTATCAGCGCGCGACCCGCGTCGTCCCGGCGGGGGTGAAATTCACGGCCGCCGGAATCTTGTCGAGAGGCGTCAACAGCTCTTCCACGGTTTGGGACGACTGTCCCGCTTCCGCTGCAATGAAACGGACCTTGAGCGAAACCTGCTCCCGGCAAAAACCTCGGGGCGTCCCTGGAAGAATGACCCGCTGCGGCGTCTTACCAATCGGAATGCCATTCACCACGACCATTGCGCCGGACGGTTCCGACTCCACGCGCACGGGGTATTCGCCGGCCGGAAGGTGATTCGCCGCAGTCGTGGGGCCGCTCGCCGGCGATTTTGGCGCTGAAAGGCTGGGTTGAGAGGAGCCGGCGATGGAATTGCGGCTTGCGGTCGAGCAGCCCGCCGCCATCACCGCGATGAGAATGGCAAGGCCGACCAGAGATTTTTGGCGAAGCGGGACTGACACGTCCGTCATAGCGTTGGTTTGACCCGGGGAAGACAAGAAGTTCCACCAGGAATCCTAAGCCTACTGAAGTTGTTACAAGAGCGCCCTGCCACTGCATCACTGTGAGGGAGAGAATTCATTCGCCACACACGCGGCCTCGGCGGTCTTTGGTTGCCCTGCGGAGGCGCTTGGCGGCCACCATACGGGCTTTCTGGGCGGGGCTCTTCCTCCGATTCCGGCGCCGGGCGAGCTCAATTGCGGAGCGTCGCTGACGCTCGGTTTCAACCACGCGGGCTTCCAGTTTGCGGCAAAGTTCGCTCCAAGCCAGCTCGCGGTTCGCCGCTTGAGATCGCTCCTGCTGAATGCGCACATCGATTCCAGTCGGGCGATGGCGCAAGCAGACCGTGGACGAGGTTTTATTGATTTTCTGGCCTCCTGGGCCGGAACCTCGCACAAATCGTTCTTCGACGTCCGCCGCCAAAATTCCAAGCGCATCAAGCCGGGATTGAATTTGGGTTGGTAAGTCCATCGGATGCGTCTTTTCCTCAGCGAAACTCTTCTCCCTGCCCCGAGTCAAACTTAGGCCCCTTTTTCAGCTTTTATTAATTCCTCTTCATGATCACCGGTCCTACTTGGTCCCAGAAACTTCGAGATGAAATCGGCAAGGCTGTCATTGGCCAGGATGCCGCTATTGAGAGGCTGCTCGTGGCGCTCCTTGCCAACGGTCACGTGCTGCTGGAGGGCATGCCTGGATTGGCCAAGACCTTGTTGGTAAAATCACTCGGAACGGCTCTGGGCGTACAATTCGAGCGAATTCAGTTCACCCCCGATCTTCTGCCCAGCGACGTGGTCGGAACGATGATCTTCCAACCGAAAAATGGCGAATTCACCGCCCACCGGGGCCCGATCTTTGCCAACCTGGTCCTGGCAGACGAAATCAACCGCGCTCCCGCGAAAGTTCAAAGCGCGCTGCTCGAAGCCATGCAAGAACGCCAAGTCACGATCGGCGGCCAAACTCATCCGCTGCCGAAGCCCTTCTTTGTCATGGCCACCCAGAACCCGGTCGAACAGGAAGGGACCTACGCCCTCCCCGAAGCCCAAACCGACCGTTTCTTGTTCAAATTGCTGGTGGACTACCCGACAGCCGACGAAGAAAGCCTCATGATGCAGCGTTGGGGGCAGGTCACCCAACAGCCGGAACTCAAACCGGTATCGAGCGGGGCGGAGCTTTTGAGCCTGCGGACCGAAGTCGATCGCGTCCACGTGGCCGAAGCCGTGCAGGGTTACATTCTCGCCCTCGTCCGGGCGACGCGCTCCATGGCGGCGGATCCGAAAAACCAAGTGAATCCCGGAAAACGTTACCTTTCGTTCGGCGCATCGCCTCGCGCCTCGCTCGCGCTCTTCCAGGCGGGACGCGCTCTGGCGTGGCTCCGAGGCCACGATTACCTCAGCCCGTCGCTCGTTCAGGAAATAGCGCCCGATGTGCTGCGCCACCGCGTGGGCCTGACCTACGAGGCCGAAGCTGAGGAAATCACTTCGGACAAGGTCATCTCGGGGGTGCTGGAGAAAACACCGGTGCCGACCATTAAAGGCTGAAGGCCGAAAGCTGAGGCCGAGAACAGTATCCCTTACAAAAGCGCTGCAAAGTGACCTCCGATTTTCAGCCTTCAGCCCTTCAGCCTTCAGCCTTGGCTTTGCTGCGCCGGCTGGAATGGCGGGTCCGCCACGCGGTCGAAACCGTGCTGAGCGGCGAATATCGCTCCGCATTTCGCGGCCGTGGGATTGAATTCGATCAGGTCGTAAAGTATTCATTTGGCGACGACGTGCGCGATATCGACTGGAACGTCACCGCCCGCCTGGGCGAGCCGTATCGAAAGAAGTTTGTCGAGGAACGGGAAGTCACCCTCATGCTCGTCCTGGAGGACACTCCGAGCCTGCAGTTTGGCTCGGGCGCACAATCGAAGCGCGAAGCGCTGCTCGAATTGGCGGGCCTCGTCCTGTTGCTCGGGGCGGTGAATCGCGATCGTGTGGGTTACGTCCATGCCTCAGCCGACGGCTACACCTTTCGCGAGCCTGTGCGCGGCCGCGGGCAAATTCTCCACTTGGCCGCGACCCTCATGGGCCGTCCCGCGCCGGAGTTAGACCATCCCCGCGCCGGCGAAGCTCCGCAGATTCCTTGGCAGCTGATGGCCCGGGCGGCGCCGCGTCACAGTGTCTTGATCTGGCTCGGCGATTTCCCGCCGCGGCCCGCCCCTGAAGGTTGGGCCGTTCAGCGACGCCGATTCCAAACAATGGGCTTCCGCGTCGACGACCCTTGGGAGCGCGAACTGCCGCGCGGTGAAACCCATACGGTTTACGATCCGGTCAGCGGCCGTCTGGTCACGCTGGAGGGTTCCGCTGCCGAACGCGCAGCGCACGCGGCTTGGCGCGAACAGCGCGAAGCGGCTTGGCGAGATCTTTTCCCGGACCGGCTGAGCCGTCTGGTAGTGGGCACTGAAGAAAACAGACTCGATGCCCTGGTCCGCTTTTTTCACGCCCGGATGAATGCTCGAGCATGAGGAAGCTCCACCTCAAAATTCCCGACGGTTTTTCCGCCTTCGACGGCCCCCCGCTGCCATTGTCGGACGATTTGGTCTTGGCGCACCCGTGGTGGTTGCTCGCTCTTGCCCTCATTCCGATCGCTTTTTGGTTTCGCCGGCAACGGAGGGTCTCGGTGCTGCTCGTTCCCTTCGCGGCAGCGTGGCACCGCCCCTCCCTCGCCACCGGGGGGCGGTGGGCCGTCGCGCTTGCTCTGATGGGTTTCGTGCTCTTCGTCGGGGCGCTCGCTCGTCCCCAAAAAATCCGCGACAAACGCGAAACCAAAGCCCAGGGCTACGACATCGTTCTGTCGATCGATCTGTCGGGCTCGATGATGTACGAAGATTTCGAGATCGACGGTCAGCCCGTGAACCGGCTCGAAGCCATCCGGCCGATCATCAAAGCCTTCATCAACGACCGCCCCAACGATCGTATTGGCATCGTGGTTTTCGCGGGGCGCGCCTACACCCTCGCACCCCTCACCTTCGACCACGGTTGGTTGATCAAACAAGTCGAGCGGTTGAAACTCCACATGATCCAGGATGGCACGGCCATCGGCGATGGACTGGGAGTCGCACTGACGCGCTTGGAACAGGCCGAGCGGAAGGAGAATACAATCCGCAAAGGAGCGTTTGTTGTATTACTCACCGACGGCGCCAACAACCAGGGTGTACTGACTCCGATGCAATCCACGGAGATCGCGAAATCTCGCGGAATTCCGATTTATACGATTGGCGCCGGCCGCAACGGCTTCGTCCGCATGCCGGTGCATGACTCCCGCACCGGCAAACGCGTCGGGAGCCGCACGGTCCCGTCGGAGTTGGATGAAGGCACCCTCCGTGCGATGGCCGAAGCCACGGGCGGCAAGTTTTTCGTTGCCGGGGACACCCGGACGGTGGAGTCGGCCTTCGCCGCTATCGACAAGGCTCAAAAAATTGAGTTCGAGGCGAAGTCTCATCTGATCACATCAGAGTTGTTTTACTGGCCCGCCGGCGCGGGGCTCGGACTATTCCTCCTGGGCGCGGTTTTCGCCCGACGGAAGTCGTCCGTGCGAACACGCGCAATCGCTCCACCGCACCCTGCGACCGCATGACCTTCCATTGGCCCTATCTCCTCTGGGCGCTCGTCGTGCCCACCCTTCTCGCTCTTCGCGATCTTCAACGCCGGCAGCGCGAGACAAATGCGCTGCCCAAGGTTCTTCGGGCCGAGGCTGCCGGCAACCATCTCTCCTTCGCACGCAACGCTCGCGAACGACCGGCCGTGCCGCGCGTGCGGTGGCGCCTCTGGTTGGCACTCGCGCTCTCGATCGTGGCCTTCGCTCGCCCACAATGGGGACGTCTCACCGAACCCGTCTTCGATCAGTCTCGCGAAATCCTGATGGCTTTGGACTTGTCGCGCAGCATGCTCGCCGCCGACGTCAAACCCACCCGCTTGGAGAAGGCAAAGTTGCTCATGTCCAGCCTGCTCGAACGCGTCTCGGGCGAGCGGGTCGGGCTGGTTGTCTTCGCCGGCACTGCGTTCCTTCAGTGCCCTCTTAGTTCGGACTACGAAATCCTCCGGGAATTCCTGCCACCGTTGAATCCGGCCTACCTGCCGGAGGGCGGGACGAACTATGACGCCTTGCTCCAGACGAGCTTGGAAGCCTTCAGCGCAACCTCCTCCGCTGACCGTTTTCTCATCATCCTGAGCGATGGCGAAGCGCTCTCCGACGAATGGAAGTCGCATCTGCCCGAGTTGAAAAAACGCGGTATTCGCGTGATCGGACTCGGGGTCGGCACCGCCGAAGGAGCCATGCTGCCCGACGAAGCAGGAGGTTTTGTGAAAGACGAGCGGGGCGCAGTCCACCTTTCAAAGCTCGAGAGCGGGACGCTGCGGACCCTCGCTACGGAAACAGGCGGGGCCTACACCGACGCGAGCGGTTGGGTCGACCTTGCCCAACTGGTGCGATCCACAGTCGAGACGGGTAAGCAGGGCTCCTTTCGCGAAGAACGCCAGGTGCGACTGGCCGAACGTTTCCAGTGGGCCCTGGGACCAGCCTTGCTGCTTTTTTTTCTCAGCCTGTGCCATGAATTCCCCGTGCGCCCGAAACCCCGCGATCTGCGCGGGCCTTCCGCAAGCAACCCCAAGCCCGAGTCCCCAAACCAGGAACCGGCGCTCCAAACCTGAGGCCACCAGACCATGCCACCTCCGTCGTTGATCACCCCGTCCATCCACCTTCCAGCGGCCTTCCGTCGTCTGGCCTCCGGCGTCTGGCTTTTGGCTTCTGTTTTGTTCGCTGCCGGTGAGGAGAAGGATGCCACGGCAGAGCCCGTTTCCCGCCTCGTGGCCCAACTCTCGGGTCGAGAAACGCTGGGCGCGCGCGACTACGCTGAGTTCGCGCGAACAACGGTCACCTATGGGGAACGACAGAAAGCCGCCCAGAAGCCGATGGTCGAATCCGCGCTTCACGATGCCCTCGCCGCTGTCTCTGCCGGCAAAGCGCTGGATCCCTCCGCAGCCGATTGGACAAATCTGCAGGAGCAGTTGGAGAAGTTGCTGAAAAAGGATCCGCCTCCTCCGCCCAAACCCGAAAACCCTCCCGATCAGAAACCGAAAGACGAAAAACAGCAGCAGCAGGAGCAAAAGGAACGCAACTCGAACAAGGATAATCAGAAATCCGAATCCGCGGATTCCAAAAACGAGAAAAGCTCCGATCCCTCTCAACAGGATAAGTCCAAGGAGGGGGAAAAATCTCCATCGCAGCCACCTCCTTCGTCGGACGCGCAATCCGCCTTCAAGGACATGGACAAAGAAAAGGCTTCGGAGCAACCGCCACCGCCCCCTGATGATGTTCAAAAGGTGGGCGGCAACCCGGATAAAAAACCTGAATCGAAAATGGTCGATCCTGTCCTCGCGGTTCCATTGCAACGGTTGGAGCAGGTCAGACAGGGAGATGCGCCGGGAAAGCTCCAACAACTCATGAGAGGCGAAAATAAAGCCCCGCAGAAACCGCAGAAAGATTGGTAAGCCATGCTCTTTTCTCCCCTACGTCTCGTCTTCTTCTTACTCGCCGTCGCTTTGGCTGGTAGCTCGATTGTCCATGCGCAATCGGCCCGCTGGGAGCCATCAGGCGGTTCGCTCGCCGTGGACCAGCAGACCGCCATTCAGCTCATTTTTGAGAACTGCCGACCCACCTCCCAACCGGTCGTGCCGAAAGTGGACCGTCTCGAACTCTCCGCAACCGACCAAACCGGTTCTTCCATGGAGATCGTCAATGGCCAAGTCACGGCAATGACGATGATGGTTTATGTCGCGCGTCCGCTCTCCAAAACTCCCGTCACGATTCCTTCATTTACCGTGGAAACGGACAAAGGTCCTGTGACCGTACCGGCCGTGACCTTCATGGTGACTACCGCGACTGTGGGTCAAAGCTCTCTGTCAGTCGACGCGGTATCGAACGGTCGGTTTGTTCTCCCTCAATCGGTTTGGGCCGGCGAAGTGTTTCCCGTCGTTTATAATCTCAGCACCTTGAAGCGGTACTACGGCGATGTGCGCCATTTCGAATGGGACCCTTCGCCTATCGTGGCCGAAGCTCTGGGCCAGGCCCAACCCAGTCAAAAAATGGAGAATGGCGAACAGTGGGTCGTCCTAAGCGCCGGCAGTCGCGGTTACATCAAGACTCCCGGCGACCACACCGTCAACCAGGCCACGGCCTCCGTTCTCCTCGTAACAGGGGCCACATCGTCGCTCTTCAGCCAGCGCCCAAACTACGAACAGTTCCTCATCCGCAGCAACCGACCGCAGATCACGGTGAAACCGCTCCCCACAAACGCTCCACCTTCGTTCGGCGGCGCGGTCGGACAATTCAAGGTCGAGTCCAACGTCGTACCCGCCTCGGTTGCCGTGGGTGAGCCGGTGACGTGGACGGTGACTCTCACGGGGATCGGCAATTGGCCTGACGTTGTGAGCCTGCCCTCTCGCGAAGTCTCCAAGGATTTTCGCGTGGTGCAGCCGCAAGCCAAGCGGACCATCAAAACCGGCACCCTTTTTGATGGCACCTTGTCGGAGGACATCGTGCTGGTCCCGACCCGCGCGGGCAGCTACACGCTGGGGCCGTTCTCCTGGTCGTATTTCGATCCCGCAAAGGGCGGGTACCAGACCGTTTCTACTGCACCGGTCACGGTGAGCGTTTCCGCTACCTCCCCTCCCGCGAACCCGGGCGCACCTTCGGCGGATGCTCCCTCCACCGCCGCTGCTGCGGGAACTCGTCCGCAGTTGCCCGAACGCCCCGCGGCGTTGCCGACCGACCCCCTGGATTCTTCGGGACTTGCTCTGCGTCCCTTCGAAGGTCGCACGCTTGCCCTCCTTTCCGCGGCACCTTTCGCGGCCGTCTTGCTGTTTTGGATTTGTCTGGCGCTCCGACGGGCAAAGCGGACCGATCCCCTCCGGGAAATCCGCGAAGCGCGAGCACGCCTCGTCAGCACGCTGGCGGAACTCAGTCGTGCAAACGGGAGCGCGTCGGTCGCGGGCCCGCTCCTCCGGCGCTGGCAGCACGATACGGGAATACTTTGGCGTCTTCCTCACGCCGCGCCTTCGCCTCAAGCCTTTCGCAGCGCCGCGGGAAGCGACGACGCTGCCGGGGCCGACGAGTGGATCCGCTTGTGGGAAGAGTCGGAGCGCGCCCTTTATCGAGACCAGACCGCGTTGCCGTCGGATTGGATTCCACGCGCAGAGGCGGCTCTCGCCGCCAAAATCGTTCCCGGCTTTTCCACCTTTGCTCTCTTTCGGCCAAAAAACCTTCTGCCGTTCGCAGCCGTGGCGCTGGCAAGCATCACGATTTTAGCGACGGATGGTTTTTCGGCTGCCGCCGACGCGCGCCTTGCATATCGCAAAGGGGATTTCGCCGCAGCGGAGCAAGGCTGGCGGGCAGCGGTCGCAAAAACACCCAACGACTGGAGCGTCCGTCACAACCTGGCTCTCGCACTCGCGCAGCAAAACCGTTGGGGCGAAGCAGCCGCCCATGCGACGGCTGCCTTCGTGCAGCAACCCCGCAACGAGCTTGTTCAACGCAATCTCGCGTTCGTGCTGCAAAAAGCCGGTTACACCTCCACCCTCTCCGCCCCACCCCCTCAGCGCTGGAGTCAGGTAGCCATCGCGCGCCAGTTGTCGCCGCCGGGCTGGCAGGTCATGCTGATCGCCGCCTCAGCGGTGTTTTGCCTGGGAATCGCCGGATTCCTCGCATCGGCCTATGCAGGACACAGCGGACGTTTCCACGTCATAGGCATCGTCCTTTGTTCGTTTGGCTTTCTGGCCGCGACCACATCGGGCTTCGCCCTCGTTGTGTATTCGCCGGCTCACGACGTTCGCACCGCGCTAGTCTGGCGGCCGGCCACCCTTGCCTCAATTCCGACCGAGGTGGATTCGACCCAAAAAACCACCAAATTAGATCCAGGCAGCGTCGCGATCGTCGACAAAACCTTCCTCGGCTGGTCCCGCCTCGCCTTCCCCGACGGCCAAACCGGCTGGGTACGGCAGGAGCATTTGGTGTATTTGTGGAAGTAGCACCGTACTATGTGCGCTGCTTCGGGCAGCGGCCCCCGCCATCTTTCTCTTTGTTTTCATCCCAAGGAGCCTTTGAAAACCTCAGGGAGGAGCGGATTGAGGTGGAACGCGATCTCCGAGCGCGTTGTTTCGAGCCGGCGCCCCTCGTAGAAGCACGTCCAATAACGCGCTCGGAGATCGCGCTCCACCTCAGGACTGCCGTTTCCAGAGGCTAACTAATCTTTCTCCGCGAGTTCTCGATCGGTCCCGATCTCGAGAGAAAGATAAGGAACCAAGAGAAAATTTCCCGAATCTGCGAGCCGCAGTCCCAAACCCAACCGCTCCCCGCTTACTTAAACGACTCCAACTCGGCCGCGGTCCAGGGCTTGCTGCCGCGATTGGCGGCTTCACGGACTTCCTTGACCTTTTCCGGAGCGATGGGCGCGCCGGTGTTGCCGAAGTCGGTGCGAATGTAAGTGAGGACGTGAGCCACGCGCTCGTCGGACCAATTGTATTGACCGCCTTGACCAAAGGACGGCATGGCGACAGCGCCAGCGTACTTCGTGCCGGCCACGGTGATCTCGCCGGTCAAGCCGTGCAGGACCACGCGAATGAGCCGTTCGTCGCTGCCCGTCACCCACTCGGAGTTTGCCAGCGGCGGATACAGGCCGGGAACCCCCGCGCCGGTCGGGCCGTGGCAGGTCACGCAAGCTCCGCCCGAGTTATACAACGACTTCCCGATTTTGACCGGGTCGACGGCCGTTGCCTGAACCGGTCCTTTGCTGGGTACATAACGCGTGTCCGTTGCTAAAGGATCGAAGCCCGCGACATTGTGAACGAAGAAAATCGAGGTAACCAGAATCAAGCTGGACATCACGCCGAGAAGCGCGAGCGGCATGGGCGAATAGCCCTCCTTGCGCTCCGGTTTCTTATGCGTGAGGTGCTCGTGGACGGATTGCAGGCTGGCGTCAGAAGCGCCCGATTGCTCGAGCTGCGGCGTGGTGCGTTGCGGCGTGCGTGAACTCATTTGTGGCCCTCCGCCTTCTTTTCGTCTTTCTTCGCGCCATCCGTGGCTGGCGTATAAACTTTCTTCGCCTCGTCTGGATACGCGTAGGTATCCTTCAAGCTGAGCAAATAGGCCACCAGCGCTTCACCGCGAGCGGTAGGAACAATCTCTTCTCCAGGACCCGCGGCATAGGGCGCGGGCAACTGAATCGCGTTCGCCGAAGGCTGGCCAACGATCTTTCGCTTTTCAAAGAGGAAGCGATAAGGAGGCATGACGGAGCCTTTGGAAGTGAGTTGCGGATCGTAAAGGTGTTTGTAGTGCCAGGCGGCATCGTACGTCCGATCGCCTTCCGCCTTGCGTGCGCCCACATTGCGCAGATCCGGACCGATCCGGACCGAACCTAGCTGAACGCGTGGTTCGCGGAGGTAGTCGCGGGCGACGCTGGAACGCGGCGCCTCCATCGCGGGATTGCCCCAGCCCCGAGCAAGGTCGGAACTGATGCCATCGCGGCGGACCTGCTGGGTATGGCAATGGACGCATCCGAGATCCTGATAGACGATCTTTCCCTGCGCAGCGACGCCCGGCAGCGGGAGCGGATGCGCTTTGTTTTCCATTTCGTCCACATGGGGACCGATCTTGCCGTACGAGATCTGGTTGCTCAGCACGAGACCCGTCCAGGAGAACGCCAGGAGGGAGAAAATGCCGAGGAAGATAAAAGGCGCGCGTTTCATTAGGCGGTGACCTCCATCTGAGGAGCGGAGCGGAAGAGGGTCGACGCCGAGACATTCGGCGCGCGTTTTGCGGTGAGTAACTTCACGAAATTCACCAGGAAAGCCACTTGGCCGAGACCGAGGAGCCCCAAACCCACCGCATGCATCAGGAAGTAGGAATTCAGGTCTTGCACGATCTGCAGCACCGGACGGCCCGCATTCGCAAGTTCACTCCCCTGCTTTGCACCGCCCGCCGCCAAGGCGAAAAAGATCACTAACGTTCCGAGGATCGAGAGCCAGAGATGAGCCTTGATCAGGCCGGCCGAGGGCCATGCTTTCAACGTCAGGCGCGGAGCAAAAAAGTAAATCGCTCCAAACGCCGCCATGGTGAAAAAGCCGACGAACGTGAGATGCACCTGGCTCTCGGCGAAAAGAGTGAGCGAAAGGCCTGCGGCCCAGCTCGGCACCGACAGGATGATGGTGAGCAACGAGCTCACCAGGTAACTCAGCAAGGCAAACGCGCAGAACTTCAGGGCTGCGCTCTCCTTCACCGCGCTCCAACCCGCCTTGAACGAGCCAAAGAGATTGATCGAAATGATCATCAGCGGAACGATCGCCATGAAGGCAGACGCTGCGCCGGCCGCCTGGACCCAAGCCGGTACCGGTGCGCCCAGCAACCGTTGTGTGCCCATCCAGCTATTGCAGAGAGCATAGGACCAGAAGCCAAGCGGCGCCAAATAATAGGCATCGATCGCCTTCCCGGTCACCTTGGGGAGAAGATAGTAAATCGCCGCAAGTCCGACGGAGCCAAACCACAAGGTCAGCAAATTGTGAACGTACCAGGCATTGACGATCGATTGCACCGTGCCGCGCACAGGTACGAAGTTCAGCATCAGCTGGGCCACAGCGAAGACCCACGGAAACCAAAACATCGCTCCCAGGATATAACCCTGCGAGATATAGACGTGCGAGTACCGGCGATTGCGGAAAACATCGAGTAACCACACGGTCATCAGCGCGAAGGAGATAAGAAGAAAGGGTCCGACGTACTTCGGCATTTCCAACCCTTCGATTCCGCTGCTGTCGCCGTAAAGGATGCCACCGATGCCGACGGTCACGCCCAAGTTCCAGAACAGCGCGGCGACGAGGAGCAGATTGCCGTAGCGCAGCGTGGATCCGGAAAGACGGGCAAAGATCCACAAGCTCGCCGCTACCGCAGCGTTCACGCCCCAGCCATAAAAAAGAGCATTCGTCGCGGCCGGCGTGACGCGTCCGTACGTCAGCCATTCGCAGTTGGCCAGGAACTCCGGGTTTTGGAGCTTGAAGGACGAAGCCAGCCCGAACGCGATTGCCACGAAGAGCCACAACAGCCCGGCGGCGATCGAGAACAAGACGGGAACGCGCAGCGAGGTGTCGATTTGCGCGGGCTCTGCGCCGTGGGCCGCAACAGCGGCTACGACACGGTGTTGAGGAGCGGTGGAAGCAGAGGCCATGAGTAAAAAAGATCGAAGAGAACGGAACGCGTGGAGTCAGGCAAGACGGCGCTGCGGCCGAGAGGCGGTCACTTCTTCGGGTTGAGCTCCTTGATGGTGAGTTCGACCGCGCGATCGACGGGGAGTTGGACGACGCCCTTCTGCTGATCGATCCAGGCGTATTCCTTGGTCGCCTTCTCATCCTTGTTGCGCTGCTCCTTCAAGAGGTCCTGGCGCTGCTCGGCTGTCTTCGCTCCATCGGGAAGAGGCTGCGGCTTGTGCCCGGAATAAGCGATGACGACGATCAGCACGAAGATCGCCACACCGCCGAGCGCGGCAATCACCGTGGCCAAGAAATTGGTCTTTGAATTCGTGTCACTCATGGTGGGTGAGAGATTCGCCGATGCGCGGATCGCGGATAGGAATGAGTTTCTGAGTCGGCAGGTGCTTCAGATACGACCAGATGCAAATACCGCCGACGCCGATCACGGAAGACAGCGTCCAGACGAGATTCAGCGAAAGAAACGGGAGCGGGTTCCCGTGATCGTCCTTCAGGGCCGGCAGAACGTTGTAGCAGATATCGATGAAGATGATGACCAGAATCCAAATTGCGGCCAAACGGATGCGGGAGGGCGTCACCTTGCGACGATACGAAAGCAGATAGAGAAACGGCGCAAAGAAGTGACCGAAGAGGATCACGAAACCGACATACTTCCATTGGTTCGCCGAGCCGTCTGCGTTGATTTCGCGGAGGTTGGACCAAAACGTTTCCTCGGGCACGTTCGCGTTCCAGATCAGAAAGTACTGCGAAAACGTCACGTACGCCCAGAAGACCGTAAAGGCGAACATCAGCTGACCGATCGAGTGAAAATGATTCGTATTGAGGACGCCCTTGTAATCTCCGCGGAGCAGCAGCCAAACCATGATGATTACGCCGAAACTCAGCGCCCCGCGCACGCAGTTGGCGAAGAACCAGACGCCGTACATGGTGGAGAACCAGTGGTATTCGAGACTCTTGATCCAGTAGATTGCTGCGAACGTAAGAGCTAGGGCGACCAGCGGAATACCCATGGCCGCCGTCTTCCGATTCATGAACGTCCAGCGGAGATCGCCGTCGCGATCCTGCATGAACGAGGCACGCTGAACACGGCCTGAGAGCCAGACCCAGATCAGGAAGAACGCGACCGTCATCCCGGTGAACATTCCGCGATTGAGGAATCCTTCCTTTTTCACGTAGAGCGGGTCGCTGCCGACCGTGCCGTGGCCGTGCAGCTCATGTGCCTTGTCCATCCAGGGCCAGATGATGTCGGTCGTGCCCGGAACCCAGGCAAGGATGACGAGGGGAAGGAAAAGAATCGCGAGCGGCTTGAACGCGTTCACCCCATGCTCGAATTGGCGGCGAATCACCGTGGACCATGACGCGTCGAAGATATGGTGAATGAGGATCAGTAGCAGCATTCCGATGGCCATGGCGGTCCAATAGGAAACGCCGACCAACCAGGCATGCGCCACGTTGTGTCCGTTGTGTGGGAGAAGCGCTCCGATGAGCGTGACCACAATGCCGGCGATGCCGACAATCAGCGCTTTTTTGGCGCCGCTGGCGGAGGCAGCCGGAAGGTCCGCGGAAGCGGTGGCAGCGTGGGTGCTCATTTGATACCGAGAGTACGTTTGGCGTCAGGGTCGATCACGTCGGCCGGCGTGCCGGCTTGAGCGCGCTGAAGAGCGCGCACGTAAGCGACAACGGCCCAGCGCTCCTGCGGCACCAAGCGGTCGCCGTACGGGAGCATGGTCGCCTTGCCATGGGTGATGGTGTTGAAAATTTCTCCTTCGGGCATCTGGCGGAACTTGTCCTGATGGAAGTTGGCCGGAGCGCCCCAACCGTACGCGGCGACGATACCTTTGCCGTCACCCAGGGCACCGTGGCAGGGAGTGCAGTTGATGCCGTAGAGCTTGCGCCCCTGTTCCATCAACTGCGCGTTGACTTGAACGCTGGCCGGAAATCCCCGGGCAAACTGACCTTTCGCATCCTTGCCCAAGTCGTGGTGGTCTTCGTTGCGAAGGAATGCCGCGTCGAGTTCGGGCGTGCGGCCGCGCGCGACAACGCCGGGAGGCGGGACGCGATCGGCCCGGCCGTCGGCGAAGAACGCGCTCGGCGCCTGCGGTCGGAATTTGGGCTGGCGGTCCATGTCAGGGAAGACTTCGAGCGGCGCCTTGCCGGTGATGCTTCCACGGAAGCCCAGGACGGAGACCGTGAGCACACAAATGAGTGCGAAAACGAGATAGGCGTAACGCATGGCTCAGGGCTCCAGTTCGGTGATTTCCTTCCCGCCGGCAGTGGCGAGCAGGGTCTTGGTGTTGCCCAAATTGAATTTCGGGTCGCGCGCCTCGATCACGATGAAGAAGCGATCGTCCATCCCGCGGTAGAACTTGTCGTACTTCTGAACCGGATGATAGTGCATTGGCAGGCGGTTCACAAAAAACATGCCCCCGATCGTCGCGAAAGCGGTGAACAGAATCGTCAATTCGTAGGAAACGGGGAAAGCGAACATCGGGCTGAAATACGGTTTTCCGCCCACCACCAGCGGATAGTCGTACGCATTCATGAACCAGATCATCGACATGCCCGTGCAGAAGCCCGTGATGCCGCCGGCCAGGGAAAACCGCGGCACAATTGAGCGCTTCAAGCCCATCGCCTTGTCCAAACCGTGGACCGGAAACGGCGTGATGCAGTCCCAGAACTTGAAGCCCGCGTCGCGCACTTTCTCCGCGCCGTGGTACAGATCCGCGACGTTATCGAAGGTGGCAATGAGACCGTAAGGTTGTGTAGCCATGGTCGATTAGTGTTTGCCTCCGCCTTGCTGCACGCTCGCCGGGTCGCCGAAACCGGTCTTGTCGTCGCCGTGATGGTGATCGCCATGAACGTCCGCTTGCGGGGTAACAGCCTTGATTTCCGCCATTGGCATGACGGGGAGGAAACGGATGAAGAGCAGGAACAGCACCGAGAAGACGCCGAACGTTCCGAAGAAGGTGAAGATTTCGACGATCGACGGGGAATAGTAACCCCAGCTCGACGGCAAGAAATCGCGGGCGAGGGACGTCACGATGATCACGAAGCGTTCGAACCACATGCCGACGTTGACGAAGATCGAGAGCACCCAGACCAGCGTCGTGTTGCGGCGGACGCGCGAAGACCAGAAAAACTGCGGCGTGATCACGTTGCACGTGATCATCATGAAGTAGGCCCACCAGTAGTGGCCGAACGCGCGGTTCACGAAGGCGAAACCTTCGTAGGGGTTCGCGCCGTACCAGGCGATGAAGAACTCCATCGCGTACGCGTAACCCACCATCGTGCCCGTGGCCAAGGTGATCTTGCACATGCAGTCGATGTGGTACTGCGTGATCAGGTCTTCCAGTTTGTAGATCGCTCGCAGCGGCAGCATGAGCGTGAGCACCATGCCGAAGCCCGAAAAGATCGCGCCGGCCACGAAGTACGGCGGGAAGATCGTCGTATGCCAACCGGGGATCAGCGAGACCGCGAAGTCGAACGACACGATGGTGTGCACCGACAACACCAGCGGAGTCGAGATACCGGCCAGGATCAAGTACGCCATTTCGTAGTTGCTCCAGTGTCGGTTCGAACCGCGCCAGCCCATGGCAAAGAAGCCGTACAGCCACGCCCGGACGCGATTGCCGGCGACGAGAAAGCGGTCGCGTAGAACCGCGAGGTCGGGGATGAGGCCGATGTACCAGAAAAGCACCGAAACCGTACCGTAGGTGGACACCGCGAAGACGTCCCACTCCAGCGGAGAACGGAAGTTCTGCCAGACGTAGTTCGAAGTCGGGATCGGGAAGAGGTACCAGGCGAACCAGACACGACCCACGTGGAAAACGGGGAAGATCGCGGCGCAAACCACCGCGAAGATCGTCATCGCTTCCGCCGCGCGATTGATCGACGTGCGCCACTTCTGCCGGAGAAGGCACAAGATCGCGGAGATCAATGTACCAGCGTGGCCGATGCCGATCCAAAACACGAAGTTGACGATGTCCCAAGCCCAATTGACCGGATTCGCGTGGCCCCACACGCCGACACCCGTCGAGACGAGGTAGGTGATGCCGGCCACGGTGAACGAGGCGATGAAGCAGGCGACAACAAAGCAAACCCACCACCACGTCGGGGTCTTGCCTTCGATGATTCCGCAGATCTTTTCGGTGATCCAGCCGAAGCTCCGGTTGTTTTCAACCAGGACCGCGCGCGGAAGCGACGCGGGCTGAACTTCGCTCAGGATGGCCGGAGCGGCGTGGGCAGAGGCGTGATGAGCGGCCATTAGCTGAGTCCTCCGATGGTGGTGATTTTCTGGAGCAACGAATGGCCCTTCTTCTCAGGCGTGCCGTGTTTGTGTTCCGGCGTGTCGTGCTTTCCGGCTCCGCCAGTGGCGGGCGCACCGTGATCGTGGCCTTCATGGCCATGCTCTTCGTGCGCGGGATGATTCTTGTTGTTATACTCGATCCGGCTGGCGGGCAGCGCGGCATAATCCGGCATAGCCTTGTTCGGATTGCGCAGCTTGCCGCCGTAGGTCGTCCGCGGGCGCGTATTCAAATAGCCGAGCACCGCGTAATCCTGCGTGCGCGCCTTGGCTTTCGAGACCGCGCTGTTCGGATCGAGGATGTCGCCGAAGACGATTGCGTCGACCGGACACGTTTGCTGGCAGGCAGTCTTGACCGCGCCGTCGGGCACGCGCACCTGGTCGGTGTCGCGAGCTTTGACCTTCTGCGCGATTTTGGCGGCCTGGATGCGTTGCACGCAGTACGTGCACTTTTCCATGACGCCACGCATGCGCACGGAGACGTCCGGATTCTTCGCCATTTTGACCAGTTCCGGCACACCACTCGGTCCGAGCGGCCCCATGTACAGGTTGTCGAGCTGTCGCTTGTTCCAATCGAAGAAATTGAAGCGGCGAACTTTGTACGGACAGTTATTCGCGCAATAGCGGGTGCCGATGCAACGATTGTAGGCCATCGCGTTGATGCCTTCCTCGTCGTGCACCGTCGCGTTGACGGGACACACCGTCTCACAAGGAGCGAGTTCGCAATGAACGCACGTCATCGGCTGGAGCGAAACCTGCGGATCCTCGGGGATCTCGCGGTTGCCGGGACCGCCGAACGCGGCGCCCTCGGCTTTGCCATCCGAATAATAGCGGTCCAAACGAATCCAGTGCATCTCACGGCCGCGGAGGACCTGATCCTTGCCGACGATCGGGATGTTATTCTCGGCCTGGCAGGCGATCACGCAGGCGTTGCACCCAATGCAGGTGTTGAGATCGATCTCCATGCCCCACTGATGCAGGCCATTCAGATCGGGATTATCGTAGAGCGAATTGCCGCGCGGAGTTCCGACGTGAATGCGTTTTTTGAAGTCAGCCTCGCTCTCGCCTGGCAGCCTCTTGCCCTGTTCGCCCAAAACGGCCGGAGTATGCGACTCCATGCCGATTTCGTTTACATAGCCTGGCTTGTTTTTGAAACTTTCGGGACTGCCGTCGTCGAAGTTGGCTTCGCGCACGATGTCGCGGCCCTCCATCGACCAGTGCTCCTGCGTATTGGCCAGCAGGTAACGTTCGCCCGTGAGTTTAAGCGTCGCACCGGTGGCGATCGACATCGCTCCGGACGTGCGGGCGGGATAAAAATTGTGGCCCTGTCCCGTGCCCACGCGGCCGTGAAAGCCAGCGTCCTTCTTTCGGCCATAACCCAACGGAAGGACGATCGTGAAGTTCGAGAGACCCGGCTGAATGTGCAGCGGTCCGCGAACGGTCCGTCCACCGATAGTCACCTCGGCGATATGGGCGTTCTCCTTGCCAATGGTGAAATCGTTTTCCTCGATGCGCGAGGCGGCGGCGAGGCCGTTCAGACTCGGGGTGATCTTCAGTTCCTTGCCGAGGCGAGGGCTGATCAGAATGGCATTGTCCCAGGCGATCTTGGTGATCGGATCCGGCAACTCCTGCAGCCAGCCATTATTGGCAAAGCGTCCATCGTCCACCTTGTAGTCGTGGAGGAAGCGAACTTCGAGATTGTCCGCGCTGAAAGCGACGAACTTCGGAGCCTCGTTCACCAGGCGCGTAATCCCCGCGGCAATGGGCGCGATTGTTGCGCGACGGTAGCCGGAGTTTTCGAGTAAACCGTCGTGCAGGAACTTGCGGAAAGCCTTTTCCGGGTCGGTTGCCCGGGCGAAACCGGTCACCGTTTGGAAAACGAGCGTGTAGGGATCGGTGGTGGCCTCGCCCGCGATGCGAGCGAGCACTTCGATTTCGGTCAGCCCGTTGAACAGAGGCTGAATCATCGGCTGCACGGGGACGACCGTCCCATCGATCGTGCGAGCATCGCCCCAGGCTTCGAGGTAGTGCGTCGCCGCAATGTGAACACGCTGGGCGGAAGCGACGGACGACGTTTCGTCGCCGTAGTAGCCGTAGCGAATCACTTCCGGCACTTGCTTCTGCAGTGCGGCCCAGTCCAAGTCGGCCGGCGCGTTGTAGGCCGGATTGCCGTTGAGCACGACAAGCGTCTTGACCGCACCCGACTTAATGGCCGCGGCGACGTCGTTGATTGAGGCCGCCGCGGGTGTGTCGAGTTCGAGCAGTTCGACAGTCTGGCCGAAATTGCCGAGGGCCGCATTGATCGCGTGCACGACCGCATGCACCGCGGCGGGCTGATGAGGCCCCGCGACAACGACACTCGCGCCCTTGTGATCGAGAAGGTCCTGCGCGCACGCTTCGATCCACTTGATCGCCGCCGGATCCAGTCCTTGGGCAAGCGAGGCAAACTGCGCGCCGCCCACCTTCGCTGCCAGCGCACCGGCAAAGGCGAGGATGTGGCTGCTGGCGAGACGAAGGCGATGATCGGCCATCGAGCCGGTCAGCGTCAGGCTGCTCTCGGCCACATACAGGCGATTCATATCGTCGTCCTTAGAGACGACGCGACGGCCCTTTGAAAATTCCCGGGCGTAGTAGAGCGTGCCCGACTCTGCGCGCAAGAAATCGGCGTCGAGCGAGAGGATGCGTTTCGCGCGGCCAAACTGGTAGAGCGGACGCACATTGCGCCCGAAGACTGCTTGGGCGACCGAGGTCGGCGGCTCATCCGAAACTGGCTCATATTCGGCCCAGATCGCGCGCGGGAACTTGGCCTTCAGGCGAGCGACGAGCGCCGCGCGCGTGAGAGAGCTCGACTCATCGGCCAGAAACGCGAGGCCGGCGCCGCCATTGCCGCCATACGTCCGGCTGAGGGAGGAAAGTCTATCGTGAATCGCCGCCAACTCCGCGGAACGCCCATCGATCGTGTGCGTGGTGGCGCGGTCCGGGTCGTAGAGATCGAGGATCGAAGCCTGAGCGTGAAGCGAACTTGTGCCGCCGTGCGGCGCGTAGCTGGGGTTGCCCTCGAGTTTGGTGGGCCGGCCCTGATGCGTTTCAGCCACCAGAGGGATAGCCGACCGGCGCAGGGGCATGGCGGTCGCGTAATAGAGAGGAAGGCCCGGGACGATATTCTCGACCGATTTTCCGTAGGGAAGAATGTAGGCTTCGGGTCGGCGGCAACCGGCGGCGAGACCGACGCCCCCGAGGGCGAAGGACGCGGCCATGAGCTTGAAAAACTGGCGGCGATCGACGCCTTCGAGATTGGATGCGCCTTCCGGGAACTCGCGTTCCAAGTGTTGCTTGAAACCGGGCGTCGCCGCCAATTCATCGAGGCTGCGCCAATATTTCGGGCCGTTCAGCTCGCTTTCTGACGGGGCGGGAGGGTGAACTTTGCGTTTCATCGGTGGCAGCCGGTGCAGCTTTGCGGAGGCGTGATCTTGTTGTTCTTCACGAAGGCGGCCGCCCACTCGGCGTGCGTCTTTCCTTCAATGGTCTGGCCTTTAGGGTCCCAGTTCAGATTGGTGATTTCGCTCAGGGGTCGAACGTGCGATGCGGGATCGCGGTGACAATCGAGACAGAAGCCCATGCTGAGCGGCTTGGCGTGCTCGGCCGTATCCATCTTGTTGATCTCGCCGTGGCACTCGATGCAAGAGATGCCGCGGTTTACGTGGACCGAATGGTTGAAGAACACGTAATCGGGCACTTGGTGCACGCGCACCCACTTGACGGGATTGCCCGTCGCGTAGCTTTCGCGCACCGGCGCCAACAAGGGACTGTCGGCTTTGATCGCCGAATGGCAATTCATGCAAGTCTGCGCAGTGGGCAGGCTGGAGGTGCCGGATTTCTCAACGGCCGAATGGCAGTACCGGCAGTCGATCCCCAATTGACCGTTGTGCAACGCATGGCTGAACGGCACGGGTTGCTCCGGCTTGTAGCCGATCCGCGTGTACTTCGGTGTGGCGTAGTAGGTTGTCGCCGCAGTGACGACTCCGACCACGACAAACAGAAAGATGATAATCTGGAGCGGCAGTCGGTTGGCCGACTTCGGGAACAGTTTCGACATAAGCCAGGAGGTCTCCGGTTGAGGCCGAGGCGTTAAAGGGAATCACTCGACCGCGAAACGGCGCGAGTATCGGGGCGAACTTTGAAAGGGGCAGACGGAGCCACCGGTGCGGCAGCCGGAGAGGCCGGCTTGGCCAACAACTTAGGTGCGATGCCCGCTGCGGCCAGAAGGCCGGCGAATTTGGCAAAAAATGTTTTTCGCGAGTGTGTTGGGCTCACAGGACGTCTGGAAAAGGTTAAGATCAGCCGTCGAGCGAAGGCCCCACGGTTTTGAAAGTAAACCAAATTTTGTAAAAGCCGCGGGATTTAAGGCGCTAATAAGCAGCCGCACACGAGCGACCTGGCCGGGCTTATCGGGTTTGGGGCCGCCGCTGGAGCCGCCAGAACGGTACAAATGTAAAAAGTCAGGCGGCCCGATTTGAGATTGGAAATTGGAAATTTGAGACGGCCGAGCCCCTGCGCCGCTCACCGTTACATCGGGAAAAGGAATGTGTCCGGCATAAGGGGCACAGCGAGCGAAGGAGTAAGCCAGCAAAACCGCCCCCTCCGGGGTCTCAAATCTCAAATCAAAGCGCCACGCGCTTAAACGAACACGCCGTCGCGCATCGGGCGTACCGAATCGCAACGATTAGCAATGTCGGGATTGTGCGTCACGAGAACGATCGCCTGCCCGTTCTCTTTCGCCAGTCGGGTGAGCACATCGAAGACGATGCCTGAGTTCTTTACGTCGAGATTTCCGGTCGGTTCGTCCGCCAGAATGATCGAAGGTTGGTTCGCCAGAGCGCGGGCGATGGCGACGCGCTGCTGTTCGCCGCCGGACAACTGCGTTGCCAGCCGATGCGTTTTCTCGGCCAAGCCCACATCCCCCAAGAGCGATCGAGCCCTCCGCTCCATCTCCACACTCGAAAGGCGGCCGAGTTTCCTCATCGGGAGCATCACGTTTTCCAGCGCGGAAAACTCCGACAGCAAGAAGTGAAACTGAAAAACGAAGCCGATGTGTTCATTGCGCACTTGAGTGCGTCTCTCGTCGGAGGAGTTGGCCAAATTCTCGCCTCCGATCCAAATCTCTCCTCCCTCGGGCCGGTCGAGCAGCCCCAGCAGGTAAAGAAGGGTGCTTTTGCCGCAACCGGAGGGTCCGACAATGGCGGTCACCGTGCCCGCGTGAGCCGCGAAGGACACCTGGCGAAGCACATGCACACGCGCCTCCCCTTCCCCGAGGAACCGGCTCAGTTGCGCACAGCGAATCGCTTCTTTCATCGAAGCTCCGGGCGATTGGGACGCGGCAGGAGGCGGACTCATTGGGACGTCCCCCGGATGATACCCGCCGGCTCGAGCCGAGCCGCCCGCCGAGCTGGCAGCCAGCTTGCGATGAGAATGACGATTGCCGCCGCCAAAGCCGCACCGAGATAGTGATCGAAAGACCACGTCACCACCAGGTGATCGGTCGAGAACACTCCACGGACGTGGATGGGCAAACTTTCGGCTATCCAGGTGAACGCCGCTCCGAAAGCCCAGCCGGAAGAGACGCCCACCACCAACACGATGCAGCCCTGCAACATGAACGTCGTCGCTATGTCGTGCCGCGTGAACCCCATCGAGCGCAGGATCGCTATCTCCTTTGTTTTCTCCATTACGATCATAGCCAACGTATTAAACATGCCGAGGCCCGCGACGATGATGATCGTGGACACGGTGATGGCGGCGGATATCCGGAAGAAACGGAAGACCGAGAGCCACGGCCGTTCCCTCTCCTGCCACTCGGTCGCGCGATGGTTGATCGACGCCTCGATCTGCCGGGCAATTTGAGGCGCCCGATTGGGATCCTGCAGGGTGACCTGAATGTAGCTCGCGCCAAAGGGACGTTTGAGAAGGTTTCGAGCCGCCTGCAGATGCATAAAAACCCGGATGCGGTCGATGTCCCGCACACCGGTTTCATAGATTCCGACCACGCGATAGCGTGTTCCAATGCCTGCGAAGGTGACGAAGACAGAGTCACCCGGGTTCACGCGCAGCCGGCGGGCAAGATCGGAGCCTACTAGAATCCCGAAAGGCGTCGCGTTGAAATCTTCGATCGAGCCCTGGATCACTTGCCCTTGAATTCTAGACACGCTCATATGATCTTCTACGGTGATGCCGAGGACTTGAGCTGTCTCCTCGCGGGTGGCCGACTGCAGTTGCACGCTTCCTCGAACAACCTCAGAAACACCTAGAATTTCGGGAAATGCGCCGAGCTGTTTCCGAATCAAATGAGGCTCGGGAATCCCTTCTATGTACCGCCGCATACTTTCGACCTCGATCCGGTCTCCTGTGACGTTCTGGGAGTCGATGGGAATGCTCGCGACCGTCATTTGAAATTTGTCCTCAATCTTGATGGCCCCGTCCGTTCCCAAAATTGTCGCGATGAAAAAATCTTGGAAACCCGACGTCACGGCCTGCGTAAGCACGATGAAACCCACGCCGAAGGAAATGCCGACGAGGCTCATCAGCATTGCGCGCTTCTTCGCCAGGATGAAGCGAAGCGCTATGCGAAGGTTCGTGAACATTACTTGGCAGTCGCCGGCGGCATAACGACGCGTACGCGCTGCCCGTCCTGGAATTCTGCCGGGTCGCGGGCGACCACCAGATCTCCTTCTGCGACGCCGCGCTCAATTTCGATCACTCCCCCCCCCGCCACACCTACCATGGTATGAGTCACAGCAACACGGCCTTCTTTGACCAGGACCAAGTTGTGTCCCATCATCGCTCGAACGGGAGCAACCAAAACATTCTCCTTGCGTTCAACGACAATACTCGCCTCTCCCGTGAGATCGGGGATTAGTTGTTCCTGGGGAATATTTACGCTAAGAAACGCCGTGTAGCGCCGCGTTTTTTCGTCAGCGGAAGGCAACACGCGATCAACGGTCGCGGTAAATTGTTGATATCCATAGCCGAGAAATTGGACATTAGCGGTCAAGTTGGGTCTTACCGCCGCAAAGTTTTCTTCGCTGATTTGAGCCTGGACCAGCCGCTCCCGGGAAATGATGCGCGCGAGTGCGGTTCCAGGTCCTACAAGGGTATTCGCGCGCGCATACAAATCGGTGATGGTCCCATCAAACGGCGCGGTTATTTGCATCCGCTGTTTTTGAAGCTTTTTCTGATCGAGAGCGATTTGAAGATTCGTCAGCGATTGCCGGTTTTGGATTTCTTCGTTCGCTAATCGGTCTTTTACTTGGTCAACCGCGCGCTTCGAGCGGTCAAACTCGATCTGAGAAATCCGGCCATCCGCAAATAAACGAGTGTTGGTCCGAACGGTCTCCTCTGCCGTCGCGACCTCGAATCGCAAAGGCGAGCCTAACTTCAGGCGATCGTCGATCGCTTTGATGTCACTTTCAATCCGGCGGATTTCCAAATCGAGATCCTGCACGTCCAACTCGAAAATAAGATCACCCTTTTTTACCTCCGCCCCCCGCTTGACTGCGAGGTTCACGACCCTGCCGCCATAGTCCGCTTTGATCTCTTCGTTCGCCTCGGCCAGGACTAATACATTAGCGGGAACGGCGCGAACGACTGATCCGCGGACGATCCGTGTAACTTGTGCATGGGCAAGCCCACCAGCATACACGTACCATGCCACGCCGCCTGCAATAGCAGACAGGAACAACACAACCGACATCGTCTTTTTCCGCATGAAAGTAACACTTAGCGGTTCGGCGCCGCGCGCTGCAATACCGGATCCTCTCCGCGATTTGAGAGGAGGTAAACCACGGCCATGTAGCAATCGGCTCGGGCCACATTGGCTGCTTGTGTCAGTGCGTCGATCGATGCCCGGGCGTCACTGACAGCCTTCTGCGTTCCAATTCCGGCAGCCAAATCTTTTTCGGCCGTGGTAATCGCGCTGAAAACGGATTGGAGGTTGGTCTCCGCTCGCTGTAACGATTTCCAAGCAAATTGAAGCCGTTCGATATCCGAACGGCGCTCATCGGTGGTGAAGAGTTCGGCCTGCTGGCGTTCAATTTCGAGCAGACGAAGCCTGTTCTTCGACTGCCGCCGCAAAGCTCGCGTTGCAAATCCATCAAAAATCGACCAACTGACCGAGACGCCGCCGGTCCAAGTCGTGAGAATCTGCTTAGGCCCGAGCACGTCGTTGTCAGGATTGCGATTGTCCTGCCCCACCGATGCACTAAGATTAAATTTTGGTAGCAGACGGGTATCGAGGACCTTCAAATTCAGCTGTTCGGAACGGATAGCGTCGACCGTGTTGGCTACGCGATCGGGAGTCGATGCGATCGCAGGCGACAGTTTTGCGATGAGCTCACCAATATTTGGAAGAGCCGGAATCTGTAGCTCCGTTTCCACCGGGATATTTGCATTCGAACCCAGTACATACGCTAATGACCGGCGGCCCGTATTCAGAGAATTCTCCAGCCTTTGAATCGTCATGGTCATATCCTCCATTTGCATGGTGGCCACTGAAAACGCCGCACTCGAAAGCAATCCATCGTCAACCTGTCGTTTGATGATCTCGCGCTCCGATTCAAGCGCCGCCCGCGCCTTCCGGGCGTTTGATAGCGCATGATTCGAAATCACCAGGTCAAGGTATCTGCGTCGAACGTCGATAAGAAGCAGTCGGAGAGCCTCCGTAGTGTTTCGGTGGGCGATAGCTTCCTGAATTTTAGCAGATTTGTGAGCATTCGACAAAGCGCCCCAATGAAAAATGGGTTGATTTGCTCCAAACCCGTACAGAAACGCCTGGAGTTCACGATCCTGACCCGCAGTCGTTTCTCGCTGTTCCAAAATTTGGGCAACGCTCAGGTTCCCTGAAGCGGACGGAAGCATATATGAACGCTGAAGATCTTTGCCCGCGCTGGCGGAAGACAGCTCGATGCGTTTCTGCAGCACCGCGGGCGCTGTCCCGCGCGCTACTTCAATCACACGCCCCAATTCCGCGACGAACACTTCCGGCATAGCTCCCGCGAGCGACGTGAGCGGTTCCGCCGCAGCGACCGCGCTCGAAAAAACGCACATGAACAAGCCATACGTCAGTTGGGCCAAACATCCCTTCGTGTGCGCGTGAGCCATTGAACACATGCCAACTGGGATCTCTGTCCTTTCAATGAAAATCAAGTCTGCAGGAACTGATCCTGCGTTCGCGATTCAAGCTTGGCTTGAATGCATGCCCGTTTCCTGTACAGGCACATATTGAGCCCGATGCTTCGACTCCTCGCTCCTTTCGTCAGCGACCTTTGGCAACACCGCCGTTTGCTTTGGCAATTCACCCAGAGGAGCGTGGAGTTGCGCCACAAAGGGAGCCATCTCGGGTTGGTTTGGTCGCTGCTAGGACCGTTGTTAGTATTGGGATTGTACTTGCTCGTCTTCGGCAAGTTCAATGGTAACCGTTTCGGGGTCTTGCCGGACGAGACCGCGACCGATTACGGGCTCGGGGTCTTCCTTTCACTAACCATATTCCATTTTCTTTCCGAGGTTTTGGCGACAGCCCCGACGGTCATCGTGAGCAATCCAAACTTTGTGAAGAAAGTCGTGTTTCCACTCGAAGTTCTCCCAGTCGCCGCCGTGGGTAGCGCCGGCTTTCATCTTTTGACCTCTCTGTTTCTCGTGCTCTGCGGAGTTCAGTTTTTCGGGCGGGGAATCAATGTTGGGATCCTTTGGCTTCCGCTCGTGTTGGCGCCGATGGTCCTGGTTGCTCTTGGCATTGCCTGGGGACTCTCGGCCATTAGCGTGTTTTTTCGAGATGTCGGCCAGCTCACCCAGTTTCTTACGCTGACGCTACTTTTCGCCAGCTGTATTTTCTATCCCGCCACCCGGATCGAGGGCACGGCCTGGACAATCCTGCGCTTCAATCCCATGCTCCTCGCGGTCGAGCAAGCGCGCAATGCCGTCCTCTGGGATAAGCCGCTAAATCCCCGGCATCTTGCTTACCTATGGGTATTTGGCTGTGTTGCTTGTGGTATCGGGCACCGCATTTTCAAACGGCTGAAACCCGCCTTTGCCGATGTCGTCTGACGCTTCCAAAAACGCCGTCATGATCTCGGTCGCACAAGCCTCTAAAGCCTATCGGATCTGGGAAACGCCAACTGCTCGGATTACCTCGCCTTTGCTCGAGCAGATCGCAGCCCTTCTTCCGCGCCGCTCTGCACTAAGAAAGAGAATTCGCGCGAACAGCTCCCAGCGTTACCGCGACTTCTCCGCGCTACATGAGCTGTCATTTGAAGTGGCAAAAGGTGAAGCACTGGGAATCATCGGACGAAACGGTTCGGGCAAAAGCACACTGCTTCAAATGATCGCCGGTACACTCCGGCCGACGTCAGGGAGCATCAGCGTAAAAGGTCGGGTAGCCGCGCTGCTCGAACTTGGTTCCGGATTCAATCCCGAGTTCACTGGTGAAGAAAATATTTTCCTTAACGCCGCGGTCCTTGGATTGACGCGGCAGGAGATCGTGAGCCGATACGACGCCATCGTCGCATTCTCCGAGATCGGCGATTTCATCGGGCAGCCGATCAAGACGTACT